>NZ_JBIBXY010000012.1:0-183084 GCF_043082785.1 Streptomyces sp. NPDC014764
ACTGCAGGGGGGACCCTGTGGGAGAGTAGGACGCCGCCGAACAATTCTTGAACAGAAAGCCCCCGTGCCATTCGGCACGGGGGCTTTCTGCGTTTAGGGTCGAGGTCATGCGCTATGACCTGGTGATTTTCGACAACGACGGCGTCCTCGTCGACAGCGAGCCCCTCTCCAACCGTCACCTCGCCGCCTATCTCACCGAGCTCGGGCACCCGACCACCTACGAGGAGTCCATCCGGGACTACATGGGGTCGGCCATGCACCGGGTGCACGATCTGATCGAGGAGCGCACCGGGCAGCGGCTGCCGGCCGATTTCGACGACGTCTTCCATGCCCGCGTCTTCGCCGCGTTCGAGCGGGAGTTGAAGCCCGTGCCCGGGGTCGCCGACGTGCTGGAGAAGCTGACGGCGGACGGGGTGCCCTACTGCGTGGCGTCCTCGGGGAGCCATGAGCGGATCCGGGTCGGGCACCGGGCGGCCGGGCTGGACCGGTTCTTCGACGAATCGAGGATCTACAGCTCGCAGGACGTCGGCCGGGGGAAGCCCGCCCCCGACCTGTTCCTGTACGCGGCCGATCGGATGGGCACGGCTCCCGAACGGTGCGTGGTCGTCGAGGACAGCCCGCTCGGCGTCCAGGCGGCCGTCGCGGCCGGGATGGACGTCTGCGGGTTCACCGCGATGACGCCGGCGGAGAAGCTGAACGCCGCCACCCGACTCTTCGGGGACATGCGGGAGTTGCTCCCTCTGCTCACGGCCGGCGATCGCCCCGAGAACTGAGCACGATTCATCTTTGACCGGATCTACCCACCGGTACCCCCGGGCCCTACGCTCCCGCCATGACTGATGTGCTGCGGCGCGGCAGGGCCTCGCTGGCGTTCAGCTTCCTGGTGCAGGGTGTCGCCTTCGCTCTGCTCGTGACGCGCATCCCGGGCATCCAGGACCGGTACGGGGTCTCGGACGGGATGCTGCCCGTCTTCCTCGCCGCCGTGCCCATCCTGGCCGGCATCGGCAGTGTCTCCACGGAACGGCTGGTCCGGAGGGTGCCGCCGAGCCGGGTGCTGCGGTGGTCCCAGCCGGTCGTGCTACTGGCGCTGCTGGCCGTCGGGGCGGGGCGGCAGATGGCCGTGCTCGCCCTGGCGCTGGCGGCGTTCGGGCTGGCCGTGGGCGCGCTGGACGCCTCGATGAACATGCTCGGGGTGAGTCTCCAGCGGGCGTACGGGCGGAGCATCATGCTGAGCTTCCACGCCGCGTACAGCCTGGGCGGGATCGTCGGGGCGTCGCTCGCCTGGGTCGGGGCGCACTACGGGCTGGCGCTGTGGGTGTCGTACCTGCCGGTGGTGCTGGTGCTGCTGCCTGCCGCGCTGGTGGGCAGCCGGTGGTACGTCGACGGGGAGGCCCAGGGTCCCGTGGAGAAGGGCGACGGGGCCGGGGCCGGCGGTGGGCTGAAGTGGCTGCTGCCGCTGTGCCTGGTGATGACCGTGGCGTACATCGGGGACTCGACGGTCTCCAACTGGAGCGCGAAGTACCTCCAGGACGTGCTGGGCAGCTCCGAGCAGACGGCGACCGTGCCGTACAACGTCTACATGGTCACCACGCTGCTGGGGCGGACCGTCGGGGACGTCGGCGTGCGGCGGTTCGGGGCCGTGGCGGTGGTGCGGGCCGGGGCGCTGGTGGCGGCGGCCGGGTTCGCCGTGGTGGCTGCGGCTCCGGGCGCGTGGGCCGGGATGCTCGGGTTCACGCTGCTGGGGCTCGGGCTGTGCGTGCTGGTGCCGCAGACGTTCGCCGCGGCGGGGCGACGGGCGTACGAGACGGGGCGGCCGGGGGCGTCGGACGCGGCCGTGGCACGGCTGAACGTCTTCAACTACGTGGGCTTCCTGATCGGTTCGCCGCTGGTGGGGGCGCTGGGGGAGGCCTGGAGCTACCGCGGGGCGATGCTGGTGCCGATGGTGCTGGTGCTGGTGACGCTCCTGCACGCCCGTTCGTTCGCTCCGGGGGCCGACCGATACGGTGGCGGGCATGAGCGGCCGCGCACAGCTGATGTGGGACGAAGCAGTAACGGGCTATGACTTCGGCCGGGACCACCCGATGGACCCGGTCCGGCTGGCGCTGACCCGCAGTCTGGTCACCGCCCTCGGGCTGGACCGTGACGTGGACGTGGTCGCGGCGAAGGCGGCGGGGGAGTCGACGCTGCGGCTCGTGCACCGGGAGGACTACATCGACGCGGTGCGCGCCGCGTCGGCCGATCCCGGCTCCGCGGACCAGTCGTACGGGCTCGGAACCATCGACGATCCGGCGTTCGCGGGCATGCACGAGGTGTCGGCGCTGATCGCGGGGCAGTCGGTGGGCGCGGCCGAGGCGGTGTGGCGGGGTGAGGCGCTGCACGCGGTGAACTTCGCGGGCGGTCTGCACCACGCGATGCCGGGCGCCGCGTCCGGTTTCTGCGTGTACAACGACGCCGCGCTGGCGATCGCGCGCCTGCTGGAGCTGGGTGCGGAGCGGGTGGCGTACATCGACGTCGACGTGCACCACGGGGACGGCGTGCAGGCGGCGTTCTGGGAGGACCCGCGGGTGCTTACGATCTCGCTGCACGAGCACCCCCGGACGCTGTTCCCGCAGACCGGGTGGCCCGAGGAGACGGGCGCGTCGAGCGCCGAGGGCAGCGCGGTGAACGTGGCGCTGCCGGCGGGCACCGGGGACGCGGGATGGCTGCGGGCGTTCCACGCGGTGGTGCCGGAGCTGATCGCGGACTTCCGGCCGCAGGTGCTGGTCACGCAGCACGGGGCCGACACGCACTTCGAGGACCCGCTGGCACACCTGGCGGTGTCGCTGGACGCGCAGCGGGCGGTGCAGGTGGCCTGTCACGACCTGGCGCACGAGCACGCCGACGGCCGCTGGGTGGCGCTGGGCGGCGGTGGCTACGCGGTGGTCGAGGTCGTGCCGAGGTCCTGGTCGCACCTGGTGGGCATCGCGGCCGGACGGCCCGTGGAGCCGACGACGCTCGTGCCCGACGAGTGGCGGCACCAGGTGTACGCGCGGACCCGGCAGCCGGCTCCGCACCGGATGACGGACGGCCGCTGGCCGGTGCCGTGGGCCGCGTGGGACGAGGGGTACGACCCGGCGGACCGGCTGGACCAGGCGATCCTGGCGACCCGGCGGGCGGTGTTCCCGCTGCGGGGCCTGCTGGCCTGACAGCCGACTGTTACGCCGACCGTGGGGCGTGGGCCGCGTTCCGGCCCGCGGCGCGGCCGGGTGGCGCACCATCGCCTGTGTGGTGACCGCCGACCGCCTCCGCGCGCATCTTCTGACGGCCGGGCTCGCCGGGGTGGTGGGCACCACTCGGGAGGAGAGCCTGCGCAGCTACCGGCTGTTCGCCGCCCGGGACCCGCGGGTGATGATCGGGCTCGACCCGGTCGGGGCGTGGGGCGAGCGGGAGGTGCTCGCGCTGATGGCGGACCGGTGCGGGGTGGCGGCGGACCCAAGGCGGACGTCGGGGCCCGAGATCATCGATCCGGAGCGTACGCTGGCCGCCCTGGACGCCTGTGCGGGCCGGCTGGCGGAGGCCGCGCGGCGCCGTGTTCCGGTGCTGCTGGGCACCGGGCATCCGCATCGGCTGCTCGGCTTCTACGCCGTGCTCGCAGACGCCTTGTCGGCGGCGGGATGTGAGATTCTCACCCCCGCGCAGGGTCGCTGTGTCGACATAACGACCCGGTTCGGTCTACGCACGGCCACGATCGACTACGTCCGCGGGGTCGGGCTGGTCCGGGGCGCGACCGCGCAGCGCCCCGGTTGTGAGCCGGGCGCGCACACGCACTCCCCCCTCCCGGTTCGGGTGGCCCTGGCGGCCGCCGCGGATGCCGGCGGGCCGTTGCCCGGGCTGGTGATCGGGGACCACGGCTGGATCTGCGGGGCAGGTCAGCTGGGGTTCGAGAGTGTCGGGCCCGCCGATGTGAACGACCCGGCGCCGTTCGTGGGGCAGGCCGAGGGGGCCGTCTCGGTGGCCGTTCCGGTTGACGACGGTGCGCGGTCCGATTACTACCTGCCGCTGACCCGCTACGTACTCAATCGAGCGTGTCTGTCACAGTAGGCCGCCGATGGGTGCACCTCTTCCCCACTCGCATCACCCGCCCCTACATTGGGGAGTGAGCACGCAACGACGAAGAGTCACCGGAAGGGGAAGCCGGTGGCCGTCGAGTGCGGAAGGTTCAGGTGTGTCATGGCTGCAGCTGGCGAGAGGCCTCTGAACGAGGTTCAGTTCCTTACCGTGGCGGAAGTCGCCTCGGTGATGCGAGTGTCGAAGATGACCGTGTACCGCCTGGTGCACAGCGGTCATCTGCCCGCGATCCGGGTGGGGCGGTCCTTCCGCGTCCCGGAGCAAGCGGTACACGAGTACCTCCGCGAGAGCTACGTGGGGGTGGAAACGGCCTGACGGTGATCCCGGGAGGGCCCGTACCGGGCACTCATGGGCCTTCCCGGTCACCTCGATTACGACCTCAGCGCTCGGGCGGGTAGGCTGACCCCTCGAAGGTCGTGTGGGCCCATGGCGCCCAAACACCGAGTGATGAGAAGTGAGCGAGGGTAGTCGTGGGCTCTGTTATCAAGAAGCGGCGCAAGCGGATGGCCAAAAAGAAGCACCGCAAGCTGCTCAAGCGCACGCGCGTCCAGCGTCGCAACAAGAAGTAAGCGACAGCGCGAGAGCGTGTCCCAGTGGCCCCCCACCGCGATTCGGTGGGGGGCCACTGCCCGTTGGTACGCCCACCGTCTTGGTGCGTCCGGTGTACGTCCCGGGGATGTTGTCACTTCACGTATCCGCTCGGCATCACAGGGCGACGGCGACCCGGTAGGTTGGCCGTCGGCAGCAGGGTGAGAGGAAGGCGCTGATCTTGGGGAAGGTCGTGCTCGTGACCGGGGTGGCCCGGCAGCTCGGGGGCCGCTTCGTGCGGCGGATCCAGCGGGACCCCGAGGTGGACCGGGTGGTCGCCGTGGACGCGGTGCGGCCCGAGCACCATCTGGGCGGCGCGGACTTCGTCCAGGCGGACATCCGGCAGCCCACCATCGCGCGGGTGCTGGCCGAGTCGGGCGCCGACACGGTCGTCCATCTCGACGTGACGGGCACGCCGCTGGGCGGCGGCGGCCGGGCGTCGCTGAAGGAGACCAACGTCATCGGCACCATGCAGCTGCTGGGCGCCTGCCAGAAGTCGCCGAACATCCGGCGGCTCGTGGTGAAGTCCAGCACCAACGTCTACGGTTCGGCGCCGCGCGACCCGGCGGTGTTCACCGAGTCGACGCCGCCCAAGTCGCTGCCCAGCGGCGGCTTCGCGAAGGACACGGTGGAGGTCGAGGGCTATGTGCGCGGCTTCGCCCGGCGCCGCCCGGACGTCGCCGTGTGCGTGCTGCGGTTCGCCAACATCCTGGGTCCGGCCGCGGACACCCCGCTGGCGTCGTACTTCGCGCTGCCGGTGCTGCCGACGGTGTTCGGCTACGACCCGCGGCTGCAGTTCGTGCACGAGGACGACGTTATCGAGGTGCTGCGGATCGGCGCGCACGAGCCGCGGCGCGGGACCCTCAACAGCGGCACGTTCAACATCGCCGGTGACGGGGTGCTGCTGCTGTCGCAGTGCTCGCGGCGGCTGGGCCGGCCGACGGTGCCGCTGCTGCTTCCCGCGGTCACCTGGGCGGGCTCCCTGATGCGTACGCTGGGGATGTCGGACTTCTCGCCCGAGCAGATCCGGCTGCTGACGCACGGGCGGGTGGTGGCCACGGACCAGATGCGGGAGACGCTGGGTTTCACCCCCAAGTACTCGACTGCCGAAACGTTTGCGGACTTCGTGCGCAGCCGCGGTCCGGGGCTGCTGCCGCCGGAGACCGTCGCGAGGGCCGTTGACCGGATCGCCGCGCTGCCCGTGCCGGGCAGCGGCCATGTGCCGGCGCACGGCGCCGACTGAGGAGCGCAGCAACGATGGCGGACGCCAAGGTCATTCCGTTCGACGACGACCACCGCTCCCGCGGGAGTGCCGCGTCGCGCCGCCGTGGTGCGGCCGGCCGCCGCCAGGGTGCGGCACGCCCCGCGGCGGTGGGGGAGGTCCAGCCCCTGCCGGGGACGGCCGCGGCACGGGAGGATGATCCCGTGACCGGTGAGGACGAACAGCCCCGTGAGCAGGGCGCGGACAGCGAGGGCGGTGACGGCGGCCTGGAGCGGCGCGTCGCGAGCGGGCTGGCGTTCCTGCGCCGTCGGCTCACCGGGGACTACGACGTCGACGACTTCGGCTACGACGAGGAACTCACCGACCAGGTCCTCATGTCGCTGCTGCGCCCGATGTACGAGAAGTACTTCCGGGTCGAGGTGAAGGGCATCGAGAACATCCCGTCCGGGGGCGGTGCGCTGATCGTCGCCAACCATTCGGGGACGGTCCCGGTGGACGGGCTGATGATGCAGGTCGCCGTGCACGACCACCACCCGGCCGGGCGCCATCTGCGGCTGCTGGCGGCGGACCTGGTGTTCGTGCTGCCGGTGGTGAACGAGCTGGCGCGGAAGCTGGGGCACACGCTGGCCTGCGCGGAGGACGCCGAACGGCTGCTGGCGCAGGGTGAGTTGGTCGGGGTGATGCCGGAGGGGTTCAAGGGCATCGGGAAGCCGTTCTCCGAGCGGTACAAGCTCCAGCGGTTCGGTCGGGGCGGGTTCGTGTCGACGGCGCTGCGGCATGGGGCGCCGATCGTGCCGTGCTCGATCGTCGGGGCGGAGGAGATCTACCCGATGGTCGGCAACGCGAAGACGCTGGCGCGGCTGCTGGGTTTCCCGTACTTCCCGCTCACGCCGACGTTCCCGTGGCTGGGGCCGCTGGGGGCGATTCCGCTGCCGACGAAGTGGACGATCCAGTTCGGGGAGCCGATCCCGACGGACGGGTATCCGCCGGAGGCGGCGGAGGACCCGATGCTGATGTTCAACCTGACCGACCAGGTCCGGGAGCAGATCCAGCACACGCTGTACAAGCTGTTGGTACAGCGGCGGTCGGTGTTCTTCTGATCCCCTGATGCGAACTGTGGGCGCCCCTCGGTGAGGGGCGCCCACAGTGCTACTCCCGGTCCTCCGCGTCGATGCCCAGACCCGGGAGGAGCCCGGGTAGGAGAGGTGGGAGCGTGACGTCGGGGGCGGGAGGCCGGGTGGCCGAGCCCGTCGGCGGCGGCGTACTGCTTTGGCCGCTTTCCTGGGGCGGGTCGAGGAGGCCGCCGGTGTTGCCGCCGAGCAGGCCGTCCCTCTCGCGCTCGGCGTCGGCGGAGTCGGTCGGTCCCGCGCTCGCCTCGCCCGTGCCGGAGCCGTCCCGTCCGGTGCTGGGCGACGTCGAGGGTTCGCTCGCGGGCGGGGCGTCGGATGCCGGGGCGGAGCCGCCGCGCCGCTTCCCGTCGCCCGCGCCGTCACTCGGCGACTGCGGCAGCAGGGACTGCAGCGGGGCGACGTCCTCGTCTATGGCGTCGAACACCGACGTGACCTGCTCACTGACGTCACCGAGCTGCACGGGCAGCCGGTCGCGCAGATTGCCCCAGGTGTCGCGGTGGGCGCGGGAGAAGGAGGAGAGCGCCTGCATGGGGCCGAGCGAGTCCGGGTTGCGCTCGTAGGCCTCGCGGAGCAGCCGGTGGCCCTCCGAGGCGTCGTGGCGCATGCCGGACAGGGCGCGGCGGATGTCGTTCAGGGACTCGTGGTCGAGGGAACCGGCGCGGTCGCGCTCCATCAGCCGGCGGGCCTCGCTCAGCCGGGTGGAGGCGTTGTCGAGGTAGACCCGGCCGCGCTCGTCGTCGCCGTCGGCGAAGGTGAGCTTGACGTCCTCGATGCCGCGCTTGAGTCCGTAGAGGGAGTCGCCGGGGAGTGCGTCGGAGCTGGCGGCGGCGACTCCGCCGAGGGCGCCGGCTGCGACGCCGACGGTGAGTCCGCCCGCGGTGAGCCCTTTGGCCAGCCGCGACCGTGGCCGCAGCCTGCCCAGCGGGGTCGCGCGGTGGGCGCCCTTGGCGCGGCGCGAGCGCTGTTCGGGAACGGCCCGGTCCGTCGCCTCGCCTGCGGCGGTGCCCTCCTGGAGCATGGCCTCGAACGCGGCCACCAGCTGGGCTCGCTGGACGACCTTCACCTCGGGGTCGAGTTCCGGCCGGGGCAGCGCGCCAAGACCGGAGGCCAGCGTGAGCAGCTGGTCCTGTTCGGTCTCGGCGGCGGCCGCGGCCGGTGCCGGTCCTTCGGTTCGCTCGGCCGCCGTGCCCCGGTCGGACTGCTCCTCCAGGGCCTGGGCGAAGGCGTTCGCCCGCCGGTGCGCCGATACGTTCGCGATCACTGGCGGCACCTCCTCTCGTCATGACGGTCGACTCCCCAGGGGGTCTGAGGGTTCCCATGCCCGGGCGACGCCACACGATCGGGTGAGCGGAGCCGGTCAGGGGGTGACCACAGGGAGCCTGTATCCCGCACAACGACGGGCGCGGCACTTGGGTTACGGACACCGGTAGCCCAATTGAGGAATCCAACCGGGTTTCACTCAGGGTGAGTTGAGTGTGGCTCGCTGTGCTGCGCCCGATGGGCGTGCCGGGTCAGCGGGCGTCGTCCGGGAGGAGCCGGGCGAGGGTGCGGACGGCCCGGTACTGAAGGGTCTTGATGGCGCCCTCGTTCTTGCCCATGACGCGGGCCGTCTCGGCGACGGACAGCCCCTGGAGGAATCGGAGCGTGACGCACTCCTGCTGTTGGGGGTTGAGCCGACGTACGGCTTCGAGGAGGGCGGCGTTGGACAGGGACTCGAGAACGGAATCCTCGGGGGAGCGCTCGACCTCGTTGGCGTCGAGCATCTCCCCGGTGGTGACCTCGAGGCGGAAGCGGCTGGACTTGAAGTGGTCGGCGACCAGGTTGCGGGCGATGGTCACCAGCCAGGCGCCGAAGTCGCGGCCCTGCCAGGTGAAGGTGCCGATGCGGCGCAGCGCCCGCAGAAAGGTCTCGCTGGTGAGGTCCTCGGCGGTCGCCTTGCCGCCGACGCGGTAGTAGATGTAGCGGTAGACGGTGTCGCTGTACTGGTCGTAGAGCCGTCCGAAGGCCTCCGCCTCGCCGGCCTGGGCGCGCTCCACGAGGTCCATCATCCGGGCGCTGTCGCTGTCGGCGGCGGGACGGCGGGCAGCGGGAGCGCCGGACGGTCGTCCTCGTCTGCCGACGGCGGCCGTGCCCTCGGCGAGGGCGTAGCACGGGCCGGCGGGGACGGCGGCGAATGCGGGGACGGCGTGCGCGGGGGGGACGATTCCGCGCAACATGTCTCGGGCTGTCGCGACTGTCGCGCGCAGCGTAGCCAGGCCCGAGGCGTCAACCCCGACGTGTGGGTACACGGGACTCCCAGAGGCAGAGCTTCCATCACGTGCAGTGCGGGGCCGTTCACCCGTCGTGGCGAAGGGGTGGTCCCGGAATGCGTCTGAGGAGAATAACGCTTCGTGCAGGCACTGCTACACCGAGTTGCTCAAATCACCGATTAGGTCGCTTCCGTAACCGGTTGACGCATGTTCAGGGATGAGGAGCTGACCGGTTGATGACCGGAAGCTTTCGAATTCCGGATAAGTCCGGGGCGAGTTGTGGCCGTGTGCAGCCAAGAGGACTGCTCGGGCCGGTTGCGGGGTACGGCAGTCGGTTTGGGCGTGTCGCGGCCCGGCCCGGTCACAGCGGGCACGCACGGGCCGGGCCGCGGAGCGTCAGCGGCATGCACGGGCCGGGCCGGGCCGCGGGGCGTCAGCGGCGTTTGCGGTGCAGGGCGATGGCGGCGGCCGTGCCTCCGGCCACCGCGCCCACGCCGGCCGCGGCAGGGATGCCGACCTTGGCCGCCTTGCGGCCGGTGCGGTAGTCGCGCAGCCGCCAGTCCATCTGACGCGCGTGCTTGCGCAGCTTGGAGTCCGGGTTGATCGCGTAGGGGTGGCCCACCAGCGACAGCATCGGGATGTCGTTGTGGGAGTCGCTGTATGCGGCGCAGCGGCTCAGGTCGAGCCCTTCGGCGAGCGCGAGCGCGCGGACCGCCTCCGCCTTCGCGGGGCCGTGCAGGGGCTCGCCCACGAGTTTGCCCGTGTACACGCCGTCGACCGACTCGGCCACGGTGCCCAGCGCGCCGGTCAGGCCCAGGCGGCGGGCGATCACCGTGGCGATCTCCACCGGGGCGGCGGTGACCAGCCACACCCGCTGGCCCGCGTCGAGGTGCGCCTGGGCCAGCGCCCGGGTGCCGGGCCAGATCCGCTCCGCCATGTACTCGTCGTAGATCTCCTCGCCGATGGACTGCAGCTCGGAGACGCGGTGGCCCTGGACGATGGAGAGCGCCGAGTCGCGCGCCTCCTGCATGTGCTCGGGGTCCTCGACGCCGGCCAGCCGGAACCACGCCTGCTGCCAGGCGAACCGGGCCAGCTCGCGCGTGTCGAAGAACTTCCGCTTGTACAGGCCCCGCCCGAAGTGGAACAGGGCGGCGCCCTGCATGACGGTGTTGTCCAGGTCGAAGAACGCGGCGGCCCGTTCGTCACCGGGTACCGGGAACTCGGGTTCGCGTTCGGAAACTTCCTGGGTGGACTTGCGGGCGGCCTCCGCCGAGGCCTCGCCAGCCAACACGCTCCGCGCCGTGGCGGAGCGCCTACGGGGAGTGAGCCATCCGAGAGCGGCCATGGCGTGAGCATAGCCAGTGCGCACGCCCCTCCCGGTGCCGAGAGGTCGCCACGTCGTGAACTCTGTGTGTCCCGGGCGGTGTCCCGGCCTCGTCCCTGGGCGGGACAATGACCCGTATGAGCCCTCTCTTCCGCCGCGCCGGACCCCCGCGGGACCGGCTCGTGACGCTGATCCGCAAACCCGGCTGCCATCTGTGCGACGACGCCCAGGTGGTGGTGGAGAAGGTGTGCTCCGAGCTCGGGGTCCCGTGGGAGCGGAAGGACATCACCGAGGACCGCGAGCTGTACGAGAAGTACTGGGAGCAGATCCCCGTGGTGCTCGTCGACGGACGGCAGCACACCTTCTGGCGCGTGAACGAGGACCGTCTCCGCAAGGCCCTGGGTGACTGACCGGCCAGTTCAATCTGGCGGAATTTCGCTTAGGATCGATGGTGACTTGGTCTCGGGGGCGGGATTCACAGAGGAGAGTGTGCGGTTTTGCCCCTAGAAGCCAAGGAGCAGCGGCGCGGGCGCGCCGGTTCCCCGTGCGTGCGCCGGGGGCGCGTGACCCCGGTCACGTTGGCCGGGCAAATCGGACACAATCTTTGTGCACGCGTTCACAAAGACATAGCCTGCATTCGACGGGGCGGTCCGGGGACGTATGACCGCCTGAAGCCCCGCTCTACCCGCAGGAGCACCGTGGCAACTGGCCGAACTCACCGACCGGCGACCCGTAGCCGAGGGATTCCCGAGGCCACCGTCGCCCGCCTTCCGCTGTACCTCCGCGCCCTGACCGCGCTCTCCGAGCGCTCGGTGCCCACGGTCTCCTCGGAGGAGCTGGCGGCCGCCGCGGGTGTCAACTCCGCGAAACTGCGCAAGGACTTCTCCTACCTGGGTTCCTACGGCACCCGGGGTGTCGGCTACGACGTCGAGTATCTCGTGTACCAGATCTCCCGCGAACTCGGCCTCACCCAGGACTGGCCGGTTGTGATCGTAGGTATCGGTAACCTCGGCGCCGCCCTCGCCAACTACGGAGGGTTCGCCTCGCGTGGTTTCCGGGTCGCCGCGCTGATCGACGCCGACCCCGCGATGGCCGGGAAGCCCGTCGCCGGCATCCCCGTGCAGCACACCGACGAGCTCGAGGCGATCATCCGGGACAACGGCGTGTCCATCGGCGTCATCGCCACCCCGGCCGGCGCCGCCCAGCAGGTCTGCGACCGGCTCGTGGCCGCCGGTGTCACCTCCATCCTGAACTTCGCGCCGACCGTGCTGACCGTCCCGGACGGCGTCGACGTGCGCAAGGTGGACCTCTCCATCGAGCTGCAGATCCTCGCCTTCCACGAGCAGCGCAAGGCCGGTGAGGAGGCCGCCGCCGACGGCGCCGCCGTGCAGGCCGCCGGCACCACCAACAGCGCCGTCGCCGCCAAGCGCCAGGACTCCGCCACCGACCAGGGGCCCGACGGGGACGTACCCGCCGTGATGCCGGCATGAGCCTTCTCGTCGTCGGACTGAGCCACCGCAGCGCCCCGGTCAGCGTGCTGGAGCGGGCGTCGCTGAGCGTGGAGGCGCAGACGAAGCTGCTGCAGGACACGGTCGCCGCGGAGCCCGCCTCCGAGGGCGCGGTCCTCGCCACCTGCAACCGCATCGAGCTGTACGCCGACGTGGACAAGTTCCACGCCGGTGTCGCCGAGCTGTCCACGCTGCTCGCCCAGCACAGCGGGGTCGGCCTGGAGGAGCTCACTCCTTATCTTTATGTGCACTACGAGGACCGCGCCGTCCACCACATGTTCTCGGTGGCCTGCGGACTGGACTCGATGGTCGTGGGCGAGGGGCAGATCCTCGGCCAGATCAAGGACTCGCTGGCCCGCGCCCAGGAGACGCACACCGCCGGACGGCTGCTGAACGACCTGTTCCAGCAGGCGCTGCGGGTCGGCAAGCGGGCCCACTCCGAGACCGGCATCGACCGCGCCGGGCAGTCCCTGGTCACCTTCGGTCTGGAGCAGCTCGCGCTCGGCACCCCCGTCGAGACCTGGGCCCGCGGCAAGAAGGCCCTCGTCATAGGCGCCGGGTCGATGTCCTCGCTGTCCGCGGCCACGCTCGCGCGCGCCGGGGTCGCCGAGGTCGTGGTCGCGAACCGCACGCCCGACCGCGCCGAGCGACTGGTGCGGATCCTCACCGAGGGCGACGACACGGACGTGACGGCCCGCGCGGTCCCGATGACATCGGTGCCGTTCGAGCTGACACGTGCCGATGTGGTCGTCTCCTGCACGGGTGCGACGGGCCTGGTGCTGACCGCCGACATGGTGGCCGCGGGCGTCGAGGGCCGCGTCGGGACGGCGCCGGTCGTCGACCTCGACGCCGTCGCCGAGGAGGACGCCCGCGAGAGCGCCCCGCCCGCGCAGCCTTCCGCCGAGGACGGCTGCCCGGTGGACCTTCCCACGGTGCGGCCCGGCTTCTCCGTGATGGGGGAGGCGGCCGTCGCCGGGATGGACGCGGCCACGCTGGAGCAGCACGGCGCGTGGGCGGCGGGTTCCGCCGTCGACCGCCGGGACGCCGCCCGCGGCACCGGTCCGGAGGCGGACGCCGAGGTCATCGGCGCGCTCGCCGCGGCCGCGTCCGCGATCGGCCGCATCCCCGAGCGCCGTCGGCCCGAGCCGGTCGACGTGCCGCAGCGCCCCGAGCCCATGCTCTTCCTGCTGGACCTCGCCATGCCGCGGGACGTCGACGCGGCGGCGCACCGCCTGCCCGGCGTGCGGCTCGTCGACATCGAATCGCTCGCGGAGGCCTCCGCGGACGCTCCGATGGCTGCCGATGTGGACCAGGTCCGGCGTATCGTCTCCGACGAGGTCGCCGCGTTCGGGGCGGCACAGCGGGCGGCGCACATCACACCGACCGTCGTCGCCCTGCGGACCATGGCGGCCGACGTGGTGGCCGGAGAGATGGCCCGCCTGGAGGGGCGGCTCCCCGGCCTGGACGACAAGCACCGCGCGGAGATCACCCAGACCGTGCGACGGGTGGTCGACAAGCTGCTGCACGCCCCGACGGTCCGGGTCAAGCAGCTCGCGGCCGAGCCCGGCGGGACCGGGTACGCGGACGCGCTGCGCACCCTGTTCGACCTCGACCCCGAGACGGTGGCCTCCGTCTCCCGCGCCGAGGAAAGCACCGAGATGAACGCAGAGAACCGAGGGCCGGGATGACTGAGAAGGCACTGAGGCTGGGGACCAGGCGGAGCAAGCTCGCCATGGCCCAGTCCGGGCAGGTGGCGGATGCCGTGAGCCAGGTGACCGGACGGCCCGTCGAGCTCGTCGAGATCACCACGTACGGCGACGTCTCGCGCGAGCACCTCGCGCAGATCGGCGGCACGGGCGTCTTCGTCGCCGCGCTGCGGGAGGCCCTGGCGCGCGGCGAGGTGGACTTCGCGGTGCACTCCCTCAAGGACCTGCCGACCACCCAGCCCGACGAGCTGGTCGTGGCGGCGATCCCGGTACGCGAGGACCCGCGGGACGTGATCATCGCGCGGGACGCGCTGAAGCTCACCGATCTGCCGCGCGGGGCGCGCATCGGCACCGGTTCGCCGCGCCGCATGGCGCAGCTCAACGCGTACGCGCGCACCCACGGCCTGGACTTCGAGACGGTCCCGATCCGGGGCAACGTCGACACCCGCATCGGGTACGTCACCAAGGGCGACCTGGACGCGGTGGTGCTGGCGGCCGCCGGGCTCAACCGGGTCGGCCGCAGCGACGAGGTGACCGACTTCCTGTCGGTCGACACGGTTCTGCCCGCCCCCGGCCAGGGGGCACTGGCGGTCGAGACCACCGCGGACAACGCGGACCTCATCGCCGCGCTCGCCCAGCTCGACGACCCGCTCACGCGGGCCGCCGTGACGGCCGAGCGGTCACTGCTCGCCGCCCTGGAGGCCGGTTGCAGCGCACCCGTGGGGGCGCTCGCCGACCTTCTGGCCGACGGGCAGATTGTCAAGGAAATGCGCCTGCGGGGCGTCGTCGGCACGACCGACGGTTCCACGCTGGTGCAGCTGTCCACCACCGGTCCCGTGCCCGAGACGCACGAGGCGGCGACGGCGCTCGGTCGCGAACTCGCCACCGAGATGCTTGCGCAGGGCGCGGCCGGTCTGATGGGGGAGCGAGCACTTTGAGCCCCACCACTCTTCCCGCCCCTCCGGAACAAGGGCACGTCACCTTCCTCGGTGCCGGACCCGGGGATCCGGGACTGCTGACCCTGCGCGCCGTGGAGGCCCTGGCGAACGCGGACGTCCTCGTCGCCGAGCACGACGTGCTCGATGTCGTACGGACGCACGCCAGGCAGGGCGTCGCCGAGGTGCACACGGACGCGGACACCACTACGTCCACGCCGGGCACGCCCCAGCTGACGGTCGTTGACGGCGCGTCAACAACCGCCGGTGTCCCCGTGAATAGGGATGCCGCATATCTTGTCATGGAGGCTGCGCGGGGCGGCAAGCGGGTCGTTCGTGCGGTGTCCGGCGACCCAGGACTCGACGCGTACGCCGCCGAGGAGATGCTGGCGTGCGCCTCGGCCGGGGTGCCGTTCGAGGTCGTGCCCGGTGTCGCCACCGCGGTCGGCGTGCCCGCGTACGCCGGTGTGCCGTTGCGGGACGCGCAGGGCACCGACGTGCGGTTCGTCGACGCGCGGACGGCGTCCGACCGGTGCTGGACGGAGGTCGGCGCCTCCGACGGCACGGTGGTCGTGTCCACCACGCTGGACTCGGTGGCCGCCGCCGCGGGCGAACTGGTGTCCGCCGGACGTAAGCCCGACACCCCGCTCACGGTGACCGTCGCGGGCACCACGACCCGCCAGCGCACCTGGACGGCGACGCTCGGCACGATCGCGCAGACGCTGAAGCAGGCGAAGGTGCTGCCTTCCCCGGAGGGCGGCCGCCCGGTGATAGCCGTGGTCGGTGAGCGTTCCGCCGCCGCCCAGCGGGACCGGCTGGCGTGGTTCGAGTCCAAGCCGCTGTTCGGCTGGAAGGTGCTCGTGCCGCGCACCAAGGAGCAGGCGGCGTCGCTCTCCGACCAACTGCGGTCCTACGGGGCCGTGCCGCACGAGGTGCCGACGATCGCCGTCGAACCCCCGCGCACGCCCCAGCAGATGGAACGTGCCGTCAAGGGCTTGGTCACCGGCCGCTACGAGTGGATCGCCTTCACCTCGGTCAACGCGGTCAAGGCGGTCCGTGAGAAGTTCGAGGAGTACGGGCTCGACGCCCGTGCCTTCGCCGGGATCAAGGTCGCGGCGGTGGGCGAGCAGACCGCGAACGCGCTGATCGCCTTCGGTGTGAAGCCGGACCTGGTGCCGAGCGGCGAGCAGTCGGCCGCCGGTCTGCTGGAGGACTGGCCGCCGTACGACCCGGTCTTCGACCCGATCGACCGCGTCTTCCTGCCGCGCGCCGACATCGCCACCGAGACGCTGGTCGCGGGGCTCATCGAGCTGGGCTGGGAGGTTGACGACGTCACGGCGTACCGCACCGTGCGCGCGTCGCCGCCGCCGGCGGAGACCCGTGAGGCGATCAAGGGCGGCGGCTTCGACGCGGTGCTGTTCACCTCGTCGTCGACGGTCCGGAACCTGGTCGGCATCGCGGGCAAGCCGCACAACGTGACGGTGATCGCCTGTATCGGCCCGGCCACGGCGAAGACGGCCGAGGAGCACGGGCTGCGGGTGGACGTGATGGCTCCCGAGCCGTCGGTCCACAAGCTGGCCGAGGCCCTCGCCGACTTCGGCGCGCGGCGCCGGCTCGCGGCGCTGGAGGCGGGCGACCCGGTCACCCGGCCGAGTGAGCGGCGGCCGGGGGCGCGGAGGCGTCGTTCCACGACGTGAGGTGAGCTGCGGTTCTTGACGGCGGGGCGTGTCTGCGGACACGCCCCGCCGTCGTCTCATGCCGTGGGCCGTTCCGCGCGTACACCCGCCACCGGCCGCCCGGCTGAAGGGGCACGCCCAGACAGCCGGCGGTCACGTACCAGCCAGGCAGGTCGGCAATGTGTCGTTGCGGCTCAGGGTGGGCTGCACTGCGGCGAGTTGCTCGTTCAGGGGGAGCCGGGTGGGCATCGCGTGCGCGAGGCGTACGGGAGGTTTCGGGTCGGTGATCACGTTGGCGCTGAGCTGGACCTCACTGAGCCCCACTGCGATCCCCGTCTTGAGCCTGAGGAGTCGGAAAGGGCCGCCCAGTCCCGAGTCCTCCTCACGGTCCAGCGGCAGCACTTGGAGGTCGACATTACGCAACTGGGCTACTTCGGCCAGCTGTTGGAGCTGCCCACGCATCACCATCTTGCCCCCGATCGGGCGGCGCAGCGTTGCCTCGCACAGCACGAAGCTGAAGACGGGGCGGGTGGACGCGGCGGTGAAGATCCGCTGGCGGTCCAGGGGTCAGCCGCCCTGGCCCGCGCTGCCGATCGGGCCGACCTTCACCGGGGTGCCCGAGCCGTCCGTTACGGGGAGGGAGGTGGCGCCCGGCCAGTCGAGGGTGACCGGCTTGGTCTCGTTCGGCGGGGTGACGACCAGGCCCGTGATGCGGGTGCCCGAGCCGCCGGAGTCGTTGACCGGGTAGGTGACGGCGAACCACACCGACTTGCCGTCCTCGAGAGTGACCGAGGGAGCCTCCTTGCCGGTGCGCTCGGCGGAGAGCGGGCCCGCGTTCGTCTTCAGGTCGACTCCCGCGTAACCGGTGAGCGTGCAGTCACGGCCGCCACCGTTCTTGAACTCCACCGCGACGGTGCCCACGGTGTCACCGTCGATGGTGGCGTCCGAGGCGGTGATCTCCAGTTCGTCGGTACGGCAGTGGTCCGCCTTGCCGTCCGCGTCGGTGCCGGCGCCCGTGCCCTCCTGGCCCTGATCCGTGTCGCCGCCCGTGGCCGGGGAGGACGTGGCGGGCTTGGGGTCCGCCGCGATGTCCTCCTCGTTCTGGCAGGCCGTGAGCGACAGGCCCGCGACGACGGCAACGGCGGCGACGGTGAGCTTGTTGACGCGCATGGTTTCTTCCTCGGTGTCGGTGCCTGTATGAGTGACGGGCCGTCAGTGCGGCCGTTCCGCACCACAAGAGCTGTCCCGGCCGCGCGCCGTTTCGTCCGACCCCCGGCCCGGACCTGCCTGTTACAGACGGGGGCACACGCGGTGACATTCGGACCGGGCCCGGCATGGTCCCCGGCACTCCGCGGAACGGAGCCGGGCGGGACGGGCTCCGGTGGGCCGGCCGACGGGGCCGCGGGCCGTAAAAAGACCTAAGTACCTAGGGTAATTACCAACCAAACCAACCAAACCTCGTGTTGATCACTCGGCTGGGTGAAACGTGTCGAACTGACTGGCGCGGCGGTGGTGCGGGCGGGCACTCTCTGCTCAGAGGCCGGATCAACTCGGCGCTCTCACGACCCCGTACAGACGTCGGCCCCCGACCGGGACTAGCACTCCCGGGCGAGGGCCTGACCACAGAGGAAGCGAACCCTTCCCCCATGGCTGAGCAGAAGCTTAGTGCTGCCCCGCGCCCGATTCAGGGCGTTCCGCGATCCACCACCCCGTCCGGTGTCACCCACGTACGTACGTGCGTATCCGGGCAGTACGTGGTCGTCGGCAACCACCTCGCCCAGCACCGCGAGTTGTCGCTGACCGCGATCGGACTGGCGACCCACATCTTCTCGGTGCCCGAGAGCACCCCGGTCGACATCCGGAGTCTCGCCGAGCGATTCCCCGAAGGGCGGGACCGGATCGCCTTCGCCCTGCGGGAGTTGGAGGCGCACGGCTATCTGCGGCGGGTCCGCGAGCACACGGAGGACGGACGGCTGGTGACGCGGACGTACGCCCATCACACGCCCCTGGACGCGGCGTCCGCCGCCGTCGCGGAGCCCGTGCGGGCGGTGGAACGGCGTCCGAGGGCGGGGCGTGCGCGTACGCGTCACACGGTGGAGGCTGTGGGCGGCGAGACACCTCAGGAGGACGATCAAGCCGCAGCCGTACCGGTGGTCCCGGCCGGTCCGACGGCTCCCACGGTCCCGGACGCGCCGGCGCCGGTGGCTGAGGCGCCCGTCTCCACCGCCCCCGAGGTGCCGTCGCACGACCCGGCCCCCTCCGGACCGCTGCACGAGAAGGCGGTCGCGCTGCTCGCCGGTCTGCGCCGCTCCGACGAACGCCTCACGCTGTCGCTGCGCGAGGTGCGCCGACTGGCCCCGGCCGTCGTCGACTGGCTCGAACGGGGCGTCGGCCCGGTGGCGTTGCGTCACACCCTGACCGCCGACCTGCCCGTCGTCATGAAGTATCCGGCCGGGGTGCTCGCCTACCGCTTGCGGGAACTTCTTCCCCCACCGCTTCCAGCCGCCCCGGAACCTCCACCGGCCACGGGCCGCGCCCACCGCCCGCCCCCCTTCCAGGAGTGCGACGGCTGCGAGCGCGTCTTCCGCGCCCCGGAACCGGGCCGCTGCCGCGACTGCCGGCACGACCAGGTGACAGGCGGCGGGGCGGCGAACGCTGCCTGAAGTGGCGTACGGCGCGGCCGAGGTCAACGGCAGAGGGCTTCGATGTGCTCGGCGAAGGCCGGGAACTCGGCGCGAGCCTCGGAGATGATCGTGCGTGCGGGGCGGCGCGGGGTCGTGGCGTGACGGGCGGCCAGGGCGGGAAGGGCACCGTCGGGGCGCGGGGAATGGTCGTCGTACAGGACGGACTCCAGCGGGCCGATGCCCTCCGCCAGCACCCACAGGAAATCGGAGAGGTTGCCCGCGACGACGCCCGTCTCGCCCTCCGAGCCCAGGAAGACCACGGGCTGCTCGGTGAGGGGCCGGCCGGTGCGCACCAGCCAGAGGGCGGCGAGACCGCCGGTGCCGTCCTGGCCGAACACGCGGAAGGCGTCGCCGTCCAGCTCGGGGTTCCCCGTCCACTGGCGCAGCCACTCGGTGGTCGCCTCGGCCGAGTCGAACGCGTCGTAGGGCTCGAAGTCGATGCCCTCGCCGTCGGCGTAGTCGACCGGCGTGCGGGCCAGTTCGGCGAGGGCGGGCGGGAAGCGGCGGTCGTCGCCGGAGGTGTCGGTCATGCGCGGCACCGTAGCGCCGCGCACCGACAACCCGGGGTCAGGACTGGGTGACCGGGCGCATGGCGAGGCCCTCCGTGGGCTGCCAGCCGGTGACGCGCTGCCCGTCGTCGGCCTGGAAGGACCCCTCGGTCGGCATCTCCAGTTCGACCGGTTCCTCCGCCTCGGCCTCACCGCCCGGGCTGCCGAGGGTGAGCGTCATGAACGTCACCTCGTAGGTGTCCCGGTTCCCGCCGGTCGCGAGCACACCCGCGTACGCCTTCTCGCCGGGAGCGAGGGTGAACGGCTCGCCGGCTTCCGTGCCCTCCATGACCGGGGCCGGGCCCTGCGCGTCGCCCAGCATGACCTCCGGGGCGTTCTGGATGTCGCAGTCCCTGTCGCTCTCGTTGGTGGCGACCACCATGATGTGCCGGGCCGGCTCCCCCCTCTCGCCGTAGTTCGACGCGGTGAAGGCGAGGTCGCCCATCGTGCAGAGGCCCGTGCCCGCGGAGTCGTCACCGCCGGCCGGGGCGTCGGACGCGTCGTCCGGTGCCGGGGGCGTCGCCCGGCTCGCCGAGGTGGACGGGGGCGCCGATCCGCCCCCGTCCAGGTCGGCGCCCTCGCACGCCGCCGTCGCCAGCAGCGCGGCGGCGACCGCCGCGACGACGGCGTACGGCTTCCAGGCAGGGCGGGCTCTGCGGGCTGCGGTCTTCATCTGTGTCACCCCGTGGTCGGACGGCTACGTGTGGTGCCTCCGAGCACGAGGATTCCGCGGCCCGCGGTTGCCCTTCAGGCCCGGTTCCAGGCGTGTTGTTACCGATCGGGCACATATCCCGCGTCCTTCAGGGCGCCGGTGCGGTTCACGTACGGGCGGGAGGCGACCGTGACGCACACCGACACCGCTGCCAGCGCCGTGATCGTCACCGTCGGGGAGAGGAACTGCGCCGATCCGCCCGCCACCGCCGCCCCGATGCCCTGCCAGGTCATGCGGCCCGCCGACTCCACGCCCTGCACCTGGCCGCGCACCTGCTCGGGTGTGAGGGCGAGGAGCCGTTCCTGAAGGGGGAGCGTGGCCGCGAAGCCCGCGCTCGCCACGAACACGGCGACCGCCGCCACGGCCGTCGGCGGGTGCAGGGCGAAGAGCAGGTACGGCACGGCGAGCAGAAGCCGGAGGGGGAACGCGCAGCGGCGACGCCACTCGGCGGAGAGCAGCCGGCCGACGGCCAGGTCGCCGAGGAGCATCCCCCCGGACGCGGCGGCCAGCAGGAGGCCGGCGTCCTGCTTGGCGTACGGGATGAACAGGGCCTCGCAGCCGACGATCAGGCCGTTGGGCACCCACAGGTTGAGGAGCAGGGCGCGCGGGCCGCCACGGGAGAGGAGAGCCGCGTTGGCCGTCCACGTCTCGCGCAGGCCGGGGCGGCGGGGCGGGCGGATGGAGCGTTCCCGTACGGTCGCCGCCGTCACGGCGAGAGCCGCCGCCGTCAGTCCGGCCGCCGCGAGGAACAGACCCTGCGGGGTGAGGTGGCGCAGCAGCACCGCGCCGAGCGCGAACCCGAGGACGGAGGTGCCGCCCGCGGTGATGTTCATCAGCGAGCGGGCCGGGACGTACGCGGAGGCCGGCACCACCTCGGCGAGCAGGCCCATGCGGGTCCCGGTGTTGAGGGACTGGAAGAAGCCGAGCAGCAGGAGCAGGGCGAAGTGGGCGGCGAGCGGCATGCCGGGGGCCGCCTGCGCGCAGGCGCCCGCGAGGGCGACGCACTGGAGCGCGACCAGGGTGCGGCGCGGACGGCTGCCGTCCGCGACCGACATCAGCGTGGTCGCGCCGAGCACGGTCGCGAGGGTCGCGCCGTACATGCTCACGGCGGTGAGGAACGGGGAGCCGGTCGACCGGTCGACGAGCGTGCCGAGCGCGAAGCCGGAGAGGGTGCTCGCGCCGACGGTGAGCGTGAACCCGGCGTACAGGCCGGCGAACTCGCGGTTGCGGAGGAGGTCTCGGTAACCGGGTCTCAGGTCAGGGGAGTTGGTGTCGTCGGAAGGCATGAAAAAAGCCTCTGGGCTGCCCTGCCGGGGCGCGCCAAAGGCTGACCGAGGGATCATAGCGGGTCCGGGGCGGCTGCCGGACCCGGATCTCAGATCAGGCCGACCGACACCAGACCGCCCGTCGCGGCGACCGTGGCCGCGAGGCCGCGCAGGCCCGGGGTGACGGCCCTGCGTCCGCCCCGCGTGGCAAGCCGGAGCACGGCGTTCGCGGTGAACGCGGGGAGCAGCACGCCGAACATCGTGACGGTGGCGAGCGCGCCGAGGGTCGGTTCGACGGACATGGTGAGGGCGCCGACCGCCATCGCCGCCGCGGCGATCCCGTACAGCGCCGCCGGTACGAAGGTGAGGTCCTCGCGCGGCTGCGGGGCGGGGCCGCGTCCCCTGGCGTGGGCCCACTGGCGCCGCTCGGCGCCGACCCGCGCCGACACCATGACGACCACCTCGACCGCCAGGACGATCACGGCGATGTGCTCCATCGACACAGCTGTCCCCTGTCCTGCCGTCACCAACGTCGATACGCCCGTACTCGTACTGTCGACCGTACGCACCCCGAGGGTGCCGGGTGAAGCAACTTGAGCTGGTTCAGAGGCTTTTGCTCGGCCGGGGCGTCGGTTCAGGCCAGTGTGCGCAAGGCGCTGCCCAGCAGCCTCACGCCCTCCGTGAGGGCGCCGGGCGGGTCGGCGGCGTACCCGAGGACCAGGCCGGGGCGGCCGGGGAGCTGCCGGTGCCAGGAGAGGGGATGGCACTTGACGCCCAAGGCCAATGCGGCCGCGGCCAGTTCGCTGTCGGGGACGTCCGGCGCGTACGTCACCGTCAGGTGCAGGCCGGCCGCCGCGCCGTGCACGACCGCGCCCGGGAGGTGTTCGCGGACGGCGGCGATGACCGCGTCCCGGCGGCGGACGTGCCGGGCGCGCAGCAGCCGCAGGTGCCGCTCCAGTTGCCCCGTCTCCATCAGCCGGGCCAGGACGAGCTGGGGGAGCACCGCGCTGCCGAGGTCGGTGAAGCGTTTCGCGTCGCTCAGCGCCACCAGGTGCCGCCGGGGCGGGAGCAGCCAGCCGATGCGCAGGGCGGGGGCGAGCAGTTTGGAGACGCTGCCCATGTAGCAGAGACGGTCGGTGAGCAGGGAGCGCAGCGCCGGGACCGGCGGGCGGTCGTAGCGGTGCTCCGCGTCGTAGTCGTCCTCCAGGATCAGCCCGCCGTCCGCCGCCCACCGCAGCAGCTCGCGGCGGCGCTCCCCGCTGGTCACCACGCCGGTGGGGAACTGGTGCGCCGGGGTGAGCAGCACCGCCGGGGCGCCGGTGGCACGCAGGGCGGTGACGTCCGGGCCGTGCGCGTCGACCGGGACGGGCGGGGTGGACAGGCCCCCGTGCGCGAGATGCTGGCGGGTGCCGAGCGAACCGGGCTCCTCCACCGCGACCGCCGTGATCCCGTCCGCGCGCAGCACCGGGTGCAGCAGGGTGAGCGCCTGGGCGATGCCCGCGACGATCAGGACGCCGTCCGGGTCGACCGCGATGCCCCGGCTGCGCGCCAGCCAGTCGGCGACCGCACGGCGCAGCGGGGGCGCGCCGCGCGGGTCGCCGTAACCCAGGTCGGCGCTGGACAGCTCGGCGAGCACGGCCCGTTCGGCGCGCAGCCACGCCGTGCGGGGGAAGGCGGACAGGTCGGGACGGCCCGGGGTGAGGTCGATCCTTGCGTCGGCGGCCCGCAGCGCGTCGAAAACGCGGGAGTCGGGGGAGCCGGTGAACGGCCCCGTCGGCAGCGGCTGTTCGGTACGGGACGGCAACGGAGGCGGGGGCGCCGCGACCACGACCGTGCCGCCGCGTCGACGCCCTTCGACATGACCGTCCTCCGCGAGCCTGCGGTACGCCTCGGTCACCACGCCCCGTGAGACGCGCAGTTCCGCTGCGAGCAGGCGGGTGGCCGGGAGTCTGCTGCCCACGGTCAGCCGGCGGTCGGTGATCGCCTGCCGTACCTGCCGTGCGAGCCAGTCGGCCTTGCCGTCCGCGGGCACGTCGTCCGCCCGCAGCTGCAGGAAGTCCGAGCCGTGCGGTGCTGCCGTGCCGTCCCTTTCGGTCACCGGATCGATGGTGCCATGCGCGGCTACGGGACACGGGCGGCGTCGCCGAGCGTGAACTCCGGTGCTTCACCGGTCAGCAGGCCGGTCACGGGCGTGACCGGCCAGTGCGCGGTCAACTCCTCCGCGAGGGTCTCCAGCACCCGCGCGACCGTGTCCGCCCCGCCCTCGTGCATCGCCTCCGCCACCACGAGGATCCGGCGCGTGCCGTCCCGCACCGCCGAGTGGCCGCTCTGCCGGTTCGTCCAGCGGCGGGCGTGCGCGCGCCCCGCCGAGTCGGCGTACGTCACCTCGCCGGGGGCGGGGTGCTCGGTGCGGCCGTCGAAGGTCGTGTACTCCTCGTCACCGTGCGCGGACCGGACCTCCAGCAGCGGGCCCGTGATCCGGTCCGCGTCGAGCGCCGCGACCGGCACGGCGTACGCCACGGAGACCGCGTTGCACAGGTCGACGACCGGGTGGATGCGGGGCAGTGCGCCTTCCCTGCGCAGGCGGCGCAGCAGGGACTCGGAGGCGCAGCGGTACTGCGTCGGACGCAGGCCCAGGCGGGTGAACGTCCGCCGCCACGCCAGTACTTCGGGGAACCCGCTCTCGGGGCCGTCGGTGAGCCGGGCGAGGGCGCGG
This sequence comes from Streptomyces sp. NPDC014764, assembly GCF_043082785.1. Taxonomy (NCBI): domain Bacteria; kingdom Bacillati; phylum Actinomycetota; class Actinomycetes; order Kitasatosporales; family Streptomycetaceae; genus Streptomyces; species Streptomyces sp. NPDC014764. The sequence goes on from NZ_JBIBXY010000012.1 coordinate 24,371, forward strand.
GCGGTGTACTCCCCCACGCGCGCCCCCACGTCCGCCGTGCTGTCGACGCCCGTGGCGTGGAGCGCGCCCGCCGCCAGGCCCGGGTGGGCGGACCGGACCTCCTCCGTGTGCCGGAAGATCATCACGCCACCGCCATCCGGGCGCCGAGCCCGACGAAGCTCGCCGTGAAGACGGCGCGCAGGCCGGTGGTGACCCGGGGGTGCGCCAGCAGCCGGTCCCGTACCGCTGCCGCGCACACCCCGTACGCGGCGAAGACCACGAACGTCAGCGCCATGAAGGCCCCGCCGAGCCGGAGCATCAGGCCGAGGGAGCCGGTGGAGCCGGCCGGGACGAACTGGGGGAGGAAGGCGACGAAGAACAGCATCGGCTTGGGGTTCAGCACATTGATCAGCACGGCGGTCGTGATCACGCGGAGCGCGGGGCGCGGCTCGGACTCCGGGCGGACGGTGAACGCCTCCTTGTCGCGGAGCATCGCCCACGCCATGTACAGCAGGTAGGCGACGCCCGCGTACTTCACCACCGCGTAGGCGAGCGGGCTGGAGGCGAGCAGCGCGGAGAGTCCGGTGACGGACGCCAGCAGATGGGGCACGACGGCGAGCGTGCAGCCGAAGGCGGCCACCAGGCCCGCGCGCCGGCCGTGGGAGAGGCCGGCGGCGAGCGTGTAGACCACGCCGGTGCCGGGGGTGACCACCACGGCCAGGGCGGCCAGCAGGAACGCGAGACTCAAGGGACCCTCCGGGGGGACGTCGGTGTTCCCCCAGCCTCGCGGGACCATGGACCGCCGGACAGAGCCAAAGAGGGGCTGCCCGGCAGGGCCATAAGGGCCGCCGGACAGGCCCTGGTGCAGAAGGTCAGGCCAGCGCCTCGGCCGTCGCGCGGGCGAAGGCCTCCGGGTTGTCCAGCATGACGTTGTGGCCGCAGTCCGGGACCGGGACCACACGAACGCCCGCCGCCTCCAGGTCCGCGGCGCCCGGGAAGGGGCCGTCGGGCTCCGGGTACAGGAAGGTGCGCGGAACCGGCAGGTCCAGCAGCAGCTCCCGCATCGTGGGGGTCGTGCCCCGGACCAGATGCACGGCGCTGCGGTGCAGGGCCTCCAGGCCCGTCAGACGCATCGTCGCCCACCAGGTCTCGCCCGCCCGGTCGCGCACCTCCCGCCAGCCGCCCGCGAGGAACTCCTCCTCGCCGTACGCGGCGATGCCCCGGCTGCCGAGGGCGCCACGCTCCGGCGTCAGCGGGTCCAGATTGGCGTCGACGAGGACCAGCCGCGACACCAGCTCCGGGTGGCGGGCGGCCAGCACCACGGCGACCGCGCCGCCCATGCTGTGCGCGATCACCTCGGCGCCGGTGACCTCCGCGGCGCGCAGCGCTGCGGCGAGCGCGTCCGCGTGGTCCTCCAGCGTGTAGGCGAACGACGTGGGCCGGTCGCTGTGGCCGTGGCCGAGCAGGTCGATCAGCAGGGAGCGGCGCCCGGCCAGCAGCGGGTGGACGGCGGTCCCGGCGAAGTACAGCGGTGAGGTGGCGCCCAGTCCGTGGACGTAGACGCGGGCCGGCTCCCCGCCCGGCAGTTCGGCCCAGCGGATCCGGTCGCCCTCGGTCGTCACGGCGGCGCTGTGCACGGTCCGGTCCCCCTCTGTCGTACGGCCGCGGAGCACGTCCCGCGGAGGACGAGCACCGTATCCGACGGGTCCCGCGCCGGCTCAGGGGGTGTGACCGAAACGGAGCAGGCCGGCGGGGTCGTAGGCGTGCTTGAGGCGCAGCAGGTCGGCGTGGACCTCCGGGGTCCAGGCGCGGGCCCGGTCCGCGGCGTCGCCGGGAGTGCCGTGCATGTTGGGCGTCGTCCGGCCGGTGCCGTAGGGGGACATCGCGGTGTGCAGGGCCGTCGCGGCCCGGTCGGCGGCCAGCGCCTCCGCCGGGGAGGCGACCACCGCGACCGTCTCCAGCAGATGGTCCGCGTCGCGGGCGCTCACCATGTCCGCGCCGGGCGCGGGCCGGGACAGGGCGCCGCCCAGGTGCCGGATCCCCACGAGCAGCAGTGGGCAGTCGCTCACGTCCGGACCCACCTGGTCCAGGAACGTCCGGACCGCCACCGGGGTCAGCTCGTGCAGCAGCAGGCACGACTCCCGCACCGGGAACGGGCCCCGCGGGTCCATGTGGATCCGGTCGATCTCCGTGCACGGCATGACCTCCACCGTGTCGACGGCCGCCGGGGCGGCGGCCCGTACGGGCGCCAGCAGCGCCTCGCCGTCGGCCGGGTCCCCGGTCCAGGCGACCGTGACCCGCGCCCAGAACCGGCCCCGCAGCGGTTCGGGGACCTGTGGGACCGGCGGCAGCCGCAGCAGGGCGAACGACGTGCACATCTCGTCCGGCACCGTGCGGATCCATCCGCACCAGGCCGACAGCACCGCCTCGGCGTGCTCGCCGGGGAACCAGAGGCCGCCGCCGAGCAGGGTGCGCAGCGGCAGCAGCTCCGTGACCATCGACGTCACCACGCCGACGGCGTGCTTGCCGCCGCGCAGCGCCCGGAACAGGTCGGGCTCGCGGCCGGCGTCCGTCTCGTGGAGCGTGCCGTCCGGGGTGACGACCTGGAAGGAGCGGACCAGGTCGGAGCCGTACCCGTAGGCGCGGCCCAGGACGGGTAGGCCGCCGCCCACCGTGTAGCCGACCGCGCCCACGTCGGACGAGCTGCCGCACAGTCCCGCCAGGCCGTGCGGGGCGGCCGCCGCCATCACGTCCCGCCACCGCGCGCCGGCCTCGACCCTCGCGGTGCGCCGCTCCGGGTCGACCCGTACGCCCGTCATCCTTTTCGTGCTGATCAAAAGCCCGTGGTCGAGCGGGTAGTTGGCGCCGTGGCCGGTCGCCTGGACGGCGACGTGCGTCCCGGTGGCCGACGCCCAGCGCAGCGCGGTCACCACGTCGTCGGCGCCGGTCGCCCCGACCACCACGTCGGGGGCGCGCCGGGCGGCCACGTTGAACCCGGTGAGCTCCTCCGCGTAGCCGTCGTCGCCGGGGCGCAGCACCGGTCCGCGGATCTCCGACAGGGCGAACAGGTCGGGCGTCCGGTGCAGGGTGACCATGACGAACCTCCGCGGCGCGCGGTACGGAGGGACGGCGGACCGCGGCGCCGTCCCGGCCCTCTCCAGCATGGTCCCGCCGCACCGGCCCCGCACGGCGGGCCGCCCGGGCCCCGCCCCGAGGGTCGGTCGTGCGCCGACTGTGCGTCGGCAAAGGCACGGGCGGGGCGGGCGTAGCGTAGGCGGTATGACGACGTACGGATCCTTCCCCGGCACGCGCCCGCGGCGTCTGCGCACCTCCCCGGTGATGCGGCGCATGGTCGCCGAGACCCGCCTGCACCCCGCCGACTTCATCCTCCCGGCCTTCGTGCGCGAGGGCGTCGCGGAGCCGGTGCCGATCTCGTCGATGCCGGGCGTCGTGCAGCACACCCGCGACAGCCTGAAGAAGGCCGCCGCCGAGGCCGTCGCCGCCGGCATCTCCGGGATCATGCTGTTCGGCGTGCCGGAGGAGTCCAAGAAGGACGGCGCCGGCACCGCGGGCACCGACCCGGACGGCATCCTCCAGGTCGCCCTGCGGGACGTCCGCGCCGAGGTCGGCGACGACCTGCTCGTCATGTCCGACCTGTGCCTCGACGAGTTCACCGACCACGGCCACTGCGGCGTCCTCGACGACCGGGGCCGCGTCGACAACGACGCCACCCTGGAGCGGTACGCCGAGATGGCGCAGGTCCAGGCCGACGCGGGCGCCCACGTGGTCGGACCGAGCGGGATGATGGACGGCCAGATCGGCGTCATCCGCGACGCCCTCGACCAGATCGGCCGCGACGACGTCGCGATCCTCGCGTACACCGCGAAGTACGCCTCCGCCTTCTACGGCCCCTTCCGGGAGGCCGTCGGCTCCTCGCTCCAGGGCGACCGCCGCACCTACCAGCAGGACCCGGCCAACCTCCGCGAGTCGATGCGCGAGCTGGAGCTCGACCTGGAGGAGGGCGCCGACATGGTCATGGTCAAGCCGGCCGGCCCCTACCTCGACGTCCTCGCCAAGGTCGCGGACGCGGTGGACGTACCCGTCGTGGCGTACCAGATCTCCGGTGAGTACGCGATGATCGAGGCCGCCGCCGAGAAGGGCTGGATCGACCGCGACAAGGCGATCCTCGAGTCCCTCACCGGCATCCGCCGGGCCGGCGCGCGCAGCATCCTCACCTACTGGGCCACCGAGGTCGCCAACACCCTGCGCTGACCGGGCGTAACCCGCCCATCGTCGACGGGGGCGGCCGGCGCCCGCATCTGGTTTACGCGGGCGCCAGGCTCAGTGGGTGGCGTCCGGCTCAGTGGGTGAGGGCGTCGTCCATCGAGTACTGCCAGTACGTCACCGTCAGGCTGCTGTCGTAGTACACGCCCGTGGCCGGCAGGGACGGGATCGCGGCGGGGCCGCCGTCGCTGTTCGGGGTGCGGCCCTGGAAGCCGACGGCGAGCTTCCTGCCGGTGGCGCCGCCCGCGCCGCTGCCGTCCGCGGCCGACAGCAGGACCCCCGCATACCCCGACTCGCCCGGCGCCAGGGTGACCACGGCCTGCGGCTTCGACTCCTCGACCGGCTGCGGCACCCACTGCATCTCGTCGAACCGCAGCACCGGGTAGTAGGTCAGGTCGCAGTTCTTCGAGCCGGTGTTCTTCACCGTGATCAGCATGTGGTTCACCGGGCGGGAGACCGGCGCGGCGGTGACGGAGGTGTTCGAGCCGTTGCAGGGGTTGAACCTCGCCGGGGCGTCGTCGGACCCGCCCGAGGCGGAGCCCTTGCCGGCGGAGGCCCCCTTGCTTCCACTGCCGTTGCCACCGCCGCTGTTGCTCTCGCCGGAGCCGGCCGTGTCCCCGCCGGACCCGGTGGAGCCGTTCGCGGTGGAGTCGTTCCCGCCGCTGCCGGAGGCGGACCCCTCCGGCGCCTGCGAGGAGGCGTCCGAGGGCGCCGACGCGACGGGCTGCGAGGAGGACGCGCCCTCGTCGCGGGTGCCGGTGCCGTCCTGGCAGGCGGTCAGGGCGAGCGAGGCGACGGCGACACCGGCGGCGGCGAGCAACTGAAGGCGAGAGGTGCGCATGGCGGATTCCTTGTCATGGGAGGGGACTTGGTGCAGCCGCTCGACCGGTCGGTGGGAGCGGCGTGCTTGGATGACCAGAGCGTGCGGTGTGATCCGTCCCGGCCGCCACCGCCGACGGGCGATCCGGGACGCTGGAACGCTCATACCGCCCTGACCTGGGGGAACGGCCGTCCCCTGGAACGGTGGAACGGGACACGGGGGAGCGGAGGAACGGTGTCGGAACAGACGGCCGCGGCGGAATTCGCCGCGCTGCTACGGCAGCTGAAGGACCGGTCGGGGCTCAGCTACGGGGTGCTCGCCAAGCGGCTCCACATGAGTACGTCGACCCTGCACCGGTACTGCAACGGGGACGCGGTGCCGGCCGACTACGCCCCGGTCGAGCGGCTGGCCCGGCTGTGCAAGGCGCGGCCCGGGGAACTCGTCGAGCTGCACCGGCGGTGGGTGCTGGCGGACGCGGTGCGGGGGCGGAAGGGCGCGGCTGCCGCCGGGACGCCCCCGGCGGACGGAAGCGCGGACACGGGGCCCGGGGAGGCGGCCACCGATGACGGGCCTCCGGCGGAGGCGCCGTCCGCGACCCCGGTCGGCCCAACGATTACCAGCCCCGTCGGAGGGGACGAGGCGACGGCGACCCGCGGGGACGCGGATCCCGCTCCCGTCCGCCGCCGTACCCGTACCGCCGTCCTCGCGGGCATCGCGGTCGCGGCCGTGGCCGCCGGGATCACCTTCGCCGTCGGTCTGCCGGGCGGCGGCTCGGACGACGGCGGCGACGGCGGACGGCAGCGCCCGGCCGGCGCGGCCGGGGTGACCGGGGAGGAGAGCGCCTCCGCGTCGACCTCGCCGTCCTCCTCTCCCGCCTCCCCCACCTCCTCGGCCGAGGAGAAGAGCCCGGCCAGGACGCCGGCCGGGTCCGGACCCGCCGGCGCCCCGGACGGCGAGGGGGCGAAGAGCGGCGTGCCGGTCACGGTGCAGGCGGACCCCTACGCGTGGGAGAGCCCTTGCTCGCAGCGGTACCTGGTCGACAAACCGGCGGGCGGGATGAAGCCCCCGCCGGTCGAGGAGGGCGCCGCGGCCTGGGTGGCGGCGCACGGCGCGGTGCCCTCGGGGCAGCAGTACCTGCGGCTGACCGTGCAGGGCACCGGCCCCGAGACCGTGGTCGTCGACGGCCTCACCGTGCGGGTGGCGGGCAAGAGGGCGCCGCTCGCCTGGAACGACTACGCCATGGCCTACCCCGGCGTGGGCTGCGGAGGCGGCGTGCGGACGCGGGCGTTCGCCGTCTCCCTGGACTCGGCGCGGCCGTCCCTGACCCCCGAACCGGGCAACGACGACTTCCCGTTCAAGGTCAGTGAGTCCGACCCGGAGGTGTACTACATCACCGCCTCGGTCTCCGCGTACGACGTCGACTGGTACCTGGAGCTGAAGTGGTCCAGCGGCGACCGCCGCGGCACGCTCACCGTCGACGACAAGGGCCGGCCCTTCCGCACCAGCGGCAACAAGGGCCGGCCGGCGTACGAGTTCCCGATCGGCGGCGACGGCTGGGTGCCGGAGGGGACGACGAAGCTGGACTAGAACCTCTGTCGCGTCCGGATCCCGGAAAGGCGCGTGTAGAAGACAGGCGGTTTTCTAGGCTGCGGGGACGAGCCGTCACCCAGTACCAGGAGCCGTGCCATGACCGTCACCGAGCCGCCCGCCGCCCCCGCACCCACCCCGCGGCTCGCCGCCCGGGCCTCGGCGGTAGGCGGCTCCCCCGTACGCGACATCCTGGCGGTCACCGCCCGGCCCGAGGTGATCAATTTCGCGGGCGGTCTTCCGGCGCCGGAGCTGTTCGACGCGGACGGCATCGCGGAGGCGTACCGCGCGGTGTTCGCCGAGATGCCGGCGCGGGCGTTGCAGTACTCGACGACCGAGGGCGAACCGGTGCTGCGGGCCGCGCTCGCCGAACGCGCCCGCGTGCGCGGGCTGGTGACCGCGCCGGACGACGTGCTCGTCACCACCGGCTCCCAGCAGGCGCTGTCCCTCCTCGCCACGGCGCTGCTCGAACCCGGTGACACGGTGCTGGTCGAAGACCCCTGTTATCTCGCGGCACTTCAGTCCTTCGGCCTCGCCGGGGCGCGGGTCGTCGCGGTGCCCGGCGACGAACACGGTCTCGACCCGGAGGCGTTGGAGGAGCTGGTGGTCCGCGAGCGGCCCAAGCTGCTCTACACCGTGCCGACGTTCCAGAACCCCACCGGCCGTACCCTCCCCGCCGCCCGCCGCGCCGCCGTCGCCGAGGTCGCCGCGCGGCGCGGACTGTGGATCGTCGAGGACGACCCGTACGGCGAACTGCGGTACGAGGGCGAGCGGGTGCCGTGGATCGCCGCCCACCCGGGCGCGGAGGACCGCACGGTGCTGCTGGGGAGCCTCTCCAAGATCATGGCGCCGGGGCTGCGGCTGGGCTGGCTGCGCGCGCCGGAGGGGATCCGCCGCGCCTGCGCCGTGGCCAAGCAGGCCGCCGACCTGCACACCCCGACCGTCAACCAGCTCGCCGCCGCCCGTTATCTCGCCGACCGCGACCTCGACGCGCACGTCCGCCGCGTGGCGGGCGTCTACGGCGAGCGCCGGGACGCCATGCTGGCCGGCCTCCCCGACGCGCTCCCCGCCGGCTCGGCCTGGTCGCGTCCCGAGGGCGGCATGTTCCTCTGGGTGCGGCTGCCGTCCTCGTACGACACCACGGCCCTGCTGCCCGAGGTGGTCCGGCACGACGTGGCGTACGTCCCCGGCGCCCCCTTCCACGCGGGCGAACCCGACCGCTCCACCCTCCGCCTGTGCTTCGTCACGCAGACGCCGGAGGAGATCGCGGAAGGGCTGCGGAGGCTGGGGGCGGCACTGCGTGAAAGGGCGTGACCGGCGGCCGCTTCGGGCCTGAGGGGTTCGGCGCGGGCGGCGGGCGGTGGACGGCGGGCGGCCGGCTGGGTGAAGAAACGCCCGGGACCGCGGCGGACGACCTGGCGGAGACCGAGGTCAGGAATCGCCGTCGGCTCCGCCGAGGAGTCGTGACTCGATACGCCGGAGCGCCGCGATCACCGCGTCCGCCTCGGCGGCGTCGGGAACGGCCCCGTCCAGCAGCCGGCTCCACGTCTCCTGGAGCCGCCCCAGATTCTCGCCCGCCTTCTCGGTCGGGTACAGGCGGACACGCCGGGCGTCGCCGGGGTCGGCCACGCGGCGCACCAGACCCTTGTGCTCCAGCTTGCGCAAGGCCCGGCTGAAGTTGCTGGAGATCATCTGAGTCGCGCGGGCCGCCTGCGTCGGGGTGGCGCCGGGCTGGTGGTCGATGTAGCGCATCACCGCCGCCTCGATCGGCGTCCACGCGTCCGCCCCCTCGGCCTTGGCGGCATGCAGATGACGGCTGATCGCCAGGATCAGATCGGCGAGCTCGAACAGTCTGGCCTCGTGCTTCTCGTCCACACCCTTACTCTAATCTACCTAACCAATGATAGGTATCATTTGACAGGCAATATGCGTGTGCCTACCTTCCTCAGGGGTCGCCACCGGAGCGCACCCGCGCACCGTCACCGCACCGGAGGACAACTGATCATGACCCTCATCGGCATCGAAGAGCACTGGATGCTGCCGGAGCTGACCGCCGCGCTCAAAGCGGCCCGGCAGCCAGACGAAAGCCTCCTCCTCAACGAGCGCGGCGACACCACGCAGCGCCTCGAAGACCTCGGGGCCGGACGGCTCGCCGCCATGGACGCCCAGGGCATCGACCTGGCCGTGCTCGCCCTCACCCCGCCGGGCACGCAGGCGCTGCCGGCCGAGGAGGCCGTCGCGCTCAGCCGCCTGGCCAACGACACCGCCATCGCGGCGGTCCGAGCCCATCCCACGCGCTTGCGGTCGCTGTCCAGCCTGCCGTTGTCGTCCCCGCAGCACGTGGCCGAAGAACTCGAACGCGCAGCCGCCCTGGGCCATGTGGGAACCATGGTCTACGGCCGCTCCGGCGACCGCTTCCTCGACGACCCGGCCTACGACGACTTCTTCGCCGCGGCCGCCCGCCTGCGCCAGCCGGTCTTCATCCACCCGCAGATCCCGTCCGACGCCCTGCGCGACGCCGCCTACCGCGGGTTCGACCCCCTGACCGGTCTGGGCCTGGCCACCTTCGGCTGGGGCTGGCACATCGAGGCGGCCACCGCCGCCCTGAGGCTCATCCTGCGCGGCACCTTCGACCGCCACCCCGAGCTCCAGATCGTGCTGGGCCACTGGGGCGAGCTGCTGCCCTTCTGGCTCGACCGCGCCGACAGCCTCGCCCGCCTGGCCGGCCTCGAACGACCCGTCTCCGGCTACATCCGGACCAACGTCTTCCTCACCATGTCCGGCATGCTCAACCCGGCCCTCCTGCAGCACGCGCTGACCGTGACGACCACCGACCGGCTGATCTTCTCCACCGACTACCCGTTCCAGCAGCCCACCCGCGACGACATCGACACCTTCTTCGGTCACCTCCCCACCGACACCGACCGGCACAAGGTCCGCTCGGCCAACGCCGCCGCCCTCTTCGGTATCGGTCCGGCCGCGGCAAGGCCGGGCCGGACCTAGCCGGCCCGTGGTCCGTCCGGCCGGACCGGGGCGTCGAAACACTCGCGAGGCCCGGCGCCCGCGGGCCGGAAGCAGGTGCGGATGACGCTGCCCTGCCGGGCCCGCGTCATCCCGGTGCAGACGTAGGCGTCCGCGTCGGCGCCGTCCACGATCACCCTTCCCGGACCGGGCCGCCCGCGGTGACGTCTCGGGGACGACGGTGCGGGCCCGGATCCGACGCCGGCGACGACCGCGGCCCGTCCGCTCCCCCCGAGGGAGTGGACGGGCCGCGTGCCGTGCGGGGCCGAGGAGCGTCAGAGGCGCTCGGGCGTCCTGATGCCCAGCAGGGCCATGCCCTTGGTCAGCGTGCGGGCCGTGAGGTCGCACAGGAACAGCCGGTTCTCCGCCACGTCCCGTGGCGGCTGCGGCTTGATCACCGGGCACTTGTCGTAGAACGACGTGAACAGCGACGCCAGTTGGTACAGGTACGCCGTCAGCTTGTGCGGCGCGTACTCCGCCGCCGCCTCGAACACCGTGTCCCCGAACGCGTCCAGGTGAAGTCCGAGCGCCCGCTCGGCCTCGTGCAGCTCCAGCTCCGGGTGCGCGGCCGGCCGCACGTCCCCGGCCTTGCGCAGGATCGACTGGATACGCGCGTACGCGTACTGGAGGTACACCGAGGTGTCGCCGTTCAGCGAGACCATCTGGTCCAGGTCGAACTTGTAGTCGCGGCTCGGCGACGTCGACAGGTCCGCGTACTTCACGGCGCCGATGCCGACCTGCGCGGCCCGCTCCTGGATCTCGTCCTCGGTGAGGTCCTTCGCCTTCTCCCGCACGACCTCGGCGGCCCGCTGCACGGCCTCGTCCAGCAGGTCCTCCAGCCGGACCGTCTCGCCCTCACGGGTCTTGAACGGCTTGCCGTCCGCGCCCAGCACCGTGCCGTAGCCCATGTTGTGCGCGGTGACGTCGTCGTTCAGCCAGCCGGCCCGGCGGGCGGTCTCGAAGACCATCTTGAAGTGCAGCGACTGCCGCACGTCCACCACGTACAGCAGGGTCGTGGCGCGCAGGTCGAAGACCCGGTCGCGGATCGCGGTCAGGTCGGAGGCCGCGTAGCCGAAGCCACCGTCGGCCTTCTGCACGATCAGCGGGACCGGCTGGTCGTCCTTGCCGCGGATGTCGTCGAAGAACACCACCAGGGCGCCCTCGGAGCGCTCGGCGACGCCCATCTCCTCCAGCAGCCGCGCCGTCTCGGGCATGCCCTCGTTGTACGCGGACTCGCCGACGATCTCGTCGTCGCGGATCTCCATGTCGAGCTTCTCGAAGACGGAGTAGAAGTAGACCTTCGACTCGTCCACGAACTGCTGCCACAGCTCGAGGGTCTCCTTGTCGCCGGACTGCAGGGCGACGACCCGCTTGCGCGCCCGCTCCTTGAACGCCTCGTCGGCGTCGAAGAGGGCCCGCGAGGCCTTGTAGACCCGGTTGAGGTTCGACATGGCCTGCTCGCCGTCGACCTCGGAGGCCGGGGCCAGCTCGCCCGGGTGCTCCATGAGGTACTGGATGAGCATGCCGAACTGGGTGCCCCAGTCGCCGATGTGGTGCCGGCCGACCGTCTTCTCGCCGGTGAAGTCGAGCATGCCGCGCAGGGCGTCGCCGATCACCGCGGACCGCAGATGGCCGACGTGCATCTCCTTGGCCACGTTCGGCTGGGCGTAGTCGATCACCGTGGTGCCCGGGTTCGCGGCGAGGGGCACACCGAGGCGGCCCGTGTCGTCCGCGTACCGCGCGGCCAGGTTCGTGAGGACGGCCCGGTCGGCGATCGTGATGTTGAGGAAGCCGGGGCCGGACACCTCGACGTCCTTGATCACGTCACCGGTGGTGATGTGCGAGACAACCTCGGTGGCCAGGTCCCGCGGGTTGGCCTTCGCCTTCTTCGCCAGCGCGAGGATCCCGTTGGCCTGGAAGTCCGCCCGGTCGCTGCGTCGCAGCAGCGGGTCCGCGGACGCCTCCGGCCGGGTGGCGGAGAGGGCGGACGTGAGCTGCTCGCTGACGAGATCGGTGAGCGATGTGACCGAGGCCATGGAGTGGGTGCCGTTCTCCTCGTGGGTTCAGATAGACACGGTCAGTATCCCACGGGGGTAAAGCGGTTTTTCCGTGCGCGGGGGCGCGGACGGTCCCCCGCGGACCCTCCCGGTCCGCGCCCGAGCCGCAGCCGGGGGCCTGCCCGGGCCGGTGAAAAGGCGTTTTCGCGGTGGCCGGGGGAGCTGGGAGAATGGCACGGTCAGCCGTGCGACCGTACCGGCTGCCCGAGCAGAAAGAAGGACGTGCCGATCGTGGCTCAGAGCACCGAGACCACCGACTGGGTCTCCCGTTTCGCGGATGAGGTCATCGAGGAGTCGGAGCGTCGGGCCCCGGGCGCGAAAGCCTCAGGCGCTGCCGCGCCCGTCGTCGTCGTCGCGTCCGGGCTGTCCCCCTCCGGCCCCATCCACCTGGGCAACCTGCGCGAGGTCATGACCCCGCACCTGGTCGCCGACGAGATCCGCCGCCGCGGGTACCAGGTGCGCCACCTGATCTCCTGGGACGACTACGACCGCTACCGCAAGGTGCCGGCCGGCGTCCCCGGCGTGGACGAGACCTGGGCCGAGCACATCGGCAAGCCCCTCACCTCCGTCCCGGCCCCGAAGGGCTCCCCCCACCCGAGCTGGGCCGAGCACTTCAAGGCCGCGATGGTCGAGTCGCTCGCCGAGCTGGGCGTGGAGTTCGACGGGATCAGCCAGACGGCGCAGTACACCTCCGGCGCCTACCGCGAGCAGATCCTGCACGCCATGAAGCACCGCGGGGACATCGACGCGATCCTCGCGCAGTACCGCACCAAGAAGGCCCCGGCGAAGAAGCAGCAGCAGAAGCCGGTGGACGAGGCGGAGCTGGAGGCCGCCGAGGGCTCCGGCGCTGCCGCCGAGGACGACGGCAGCTCCGGCTCGGCCGGGTACTTCCCGTACAAGCCGTACTGCGGCAACTGCGAGAAGGACCTCACCACGGTCACGTCGTACGACGACGACTCCACCGAGCTGACCTACTCCTGCACCTCGTGCGGCTTCTCGGAGACGGTCCGGCTGAGCGAGTTCAACCGCGGCAAGCTGGTCTGGAAGGTCGACTGGCCTATGCGCTGGGCCTACGAGGGCGTGATCTTCGAGCCCAGCGGCGTGGACCACTCCTCGCCCGGTTCGTCGTTCCAGGTCGGCGGGCAGATCGTCGGGATCTTCGGCGGCAAGCAGCCGATCGGCCCGATGTACGCCTTCGTCGGCATCAGCGGCATGGCGAAGATGTCGTCCTCCAAGGGCGGTGTGCCCACCCCGGCCGACGCCCTGAAGATCATGGAGCCGCAGCTGCTGCGCTGGCTGTACGCCCGCCGCCGCCCGAACCAGTCCTTCAAGGTCGCCTTCGACCAGGAGATCCAGCGTCTCTACGACGAGTGGGACCGCCTCGAGGCCAAGGTCGCCGACGGGACGACGCTGCCCGCCGACGCCGCCGCGCACTCCCGCGCGGTGCGCACGGCGAGCGGTGAGCTGCCGCGCACGCCCCGGCCGCTGCCCTACCGCACGCTGGCGTCGGTGGCCGACATCACCGCCGGCCACGAGGACCAGGCGCTGCGCATCCTCAGCGACCTCGACCCGGCGAATCCGCTGGCCTCCCTCGACGAGGCCCGCCCGCGCTACGACAAGGCCGAGGCGTGGATCAACACCCACGTCCCCGCCGACCAGCTCACCATCGTCCGCGACGAGCCCGACACGGAACTGCTGAAGTCCCTGGACGAGCAGGCGCGGGAGTCACTGCGGCTCCTCCTCGACGGCCTCGCCGGCAACTGGTCCCTGGACGGCCTGACCCACCTCGTCTACGGCGTCCCGAAGGTCCAGGCCGGCTTCTCCGCCGACGCCACGCCCAAGGAGCTCCCCGCGGAGATCAAGACCGCCCAGCGGTCCTTCTTCGCCCTCCTCTACCAGCTCCTGGTCAGCCGGGACACGGGCCCGCGCCTGCCGACCCTGCTGCTGGCGGTGGGCCAGGACAGGGTGCGGCACCTGCTCGGCGCGTAACGCACGCACGCCGAAGGGGCGCCCGGTGAACCTCACCGGGCGCCCCTTCGGCTACCGTCGGCCGCCTCTTGGCGGCGGCGCGGACCCCGTCCTGAACCAGAAGGCATCTCGTCGTGGCCCGCCCGGGGCTCAGGTGTTGGCCGCCCACACACCGACCACGACGGCCAGAGAAACGATCATGGAGCAGAAGATCCACACCGCCGAGGGGGTGTGCAGCTTGACCTGGACCTCCGGATGCTGTTCCTGCCGCAGGATGTCGGCGGCGACCCGCTTGCTCACCGGGACGATCATGACGAGCAGCATCAGGAGGCTCGCGGTGTAGAAGTAGAGCGCCTCCGACAGGGACCACTTCTCCCCCAGGGCGCTCAGGAGCAGCAAGGGCCCCAGGACGAGCGGGATGAACGACACGCTCCTCTTCCCCTTCGGCGTCGGCATGGACCGGCGCATCAGGGCCGTGTGGGCCGGAGTGACCGCAAGTGCGACGAGGAGCCAGACGTAGGTGGGCAGGGACAGGAACAAGGGTGTGGGTCCTTCCGGAGCGGATCGCGGTACGCCTGTGGTGAACGTACTCGTGATCCGCCCCGGAACCCATCCGTTCGCTTCTACCAGGGCGTGAGGGCGTCCCACGCGTCGCTCACGGTGTCGCTGACCGTGTCCCTGGCCTGGTCCCACTTGGTGGTGAAGACCCCGACCGCCGGGGAGATCAGCTCCTGCTCGAGCCGGGCGGCGATGACGGGGGCGGAACGAAGGCCATTGGTCCCCCACTTGATGACGCCCGACACCCCGCCGAACTTGGTGAGCGGGATGCCGCCGGTGAGGACGCTGATGGCGACCCCGGCGGAGGAGGAGAGGAACGCGTTCGAGGTCCACCCGTCGGTGAACCCGGTGATGACGGCGCCCGCGACACCGGTGATGAGGGAGATCGTGCCCGCGGTCCCCGCGATCGCCTCACCCAGGGGCGGGGGGATCAGCAGGGAGGCGGCCGCGATGCCGCCCGAGACGGTGGACACGGCCGACAGGACGTTGGCGACCTCCTGCCAGTCCTCCTTGGTGCCGCCGAGGAAGGTGCCCGGCTTCTCCACCTTGTCGTGGTCGGCGGTGTCGGAAGGGTCCACACCGTTCTGCTTGTTGCTGCGGGCCTCCTCCGCCGCCTTCCTGGCCGCGGCCTCCAGCTCCGCCTTCCGCTTCGCGACGGCGATCGCGCGCGCCTCGGAGGCCGCCTGCGCCGCCTCCCGCGCGTCCTTGCCCGCCGCGACGGCCGAGGCCTGGGCTGCGGACGCGGACGCCTGTGCCGCGAGGGCCGACTGGACGGCCGAACTCGCCGACGCCGTGGCCTGATTGGCGGAGTAGTTGGCCCGACGGGACGCGGAGCGCGCGGCCAGGGCGGCCGCCTTCGCCGTCGCGGCGGACGCCGAGGCGTCCTTCGCGGACTGTTCCGCGGCGTCCGCGTACCCGTCCGCCTGCCTGGCGTACTCGGCCGCCTGCGCCGCCGACTTCTTCGCGGCGTCGGCCCACTTGACCGCCTCGTCGGCCGCCTTCCGCGCTTCCGCCGCGGCCTTGGACGCGTTGGCGGCGTCCGTCTGGGCGTCCTGCGCGATCTTCGCGGCGTGGGCGAGGGACGCGCGGACGGCGGCGATGTGGGCGGCGGCGTCCGCGTCGAGCTGCACCATGCGGGGGTGGACGGTGGTGAGGAAGTCCCGGAGCATCCACTCCGGGCCCTCCAGGGCCACGTTCGCGGCCATCTTCGTGTAGGGACCGGCGGTCGCCAGGACCGTGAAGACGGCGACACGGTCGTCCTCGTACTGCGCCGCCGGGTACTTGGTGGCGAAGAACTCGTGCAGCGCCTTGGCGGAGCCGTCGCTGAGCGCGGCGGTGGCGGCCTCCTTGACCGCCTTGCCGGGGTTCTTCCCGAGGACCCGGAAGACCGCGACCGAGTTGTCGGTCTTGGCCGCCTCGATCATCCCCCCGCTGAGGAACGCGGCGACGGCGCCAGGGTCGGCGGACTCCAGGGCCCTGTGCGCGGCTTCGGCCACATCGGGGGTGGAGATCCGGGCGATGTAGAGAACGGTCTCCCGGTCGTCCTGGTTCTGGGCGATGACCCGGTCGGTGTCGATCCACGCCAGGACGGCCTGGTCGTCGCCGGACAGGGCGAACTCCGCGGCCTCGCGCGTCCAGGTGCCGTGCGACGACAGCAGGTTGAGACACGCCTCGCGGCCGGCGACGACCGCGGTCTGCTCGTCCCCGTCGCGGAGCGCCCGCTCGGCCCGGGCGATGAGGTCCTTGGTGGCCGAGTCCAGTGCCTGCTGCTGGGTGAGCTGGTTGCGGGCGGCCTCGAGGTCCTGTTCCTCGATGGCCTTGAGGCGACGGGCCTCGTCCCGTCCCTGGAGGGTGTGCTCCTCGATCTTCGTCAGTTCCGCGTCCCGCGCCTCCTGCTCGACCTCCATCGCCTCCACGACGGCTGCCGTCGCCGCGTCGGCGGCTTCCTTGGCCTGGGCGGCGCACTGGGTGGAGCGGTTGGCGTGGTCGACGGCCTCCCCCGCGTGCTTGGCAGCCTCTTCCGCCGCGTCCGCCGCCTTCTCCGCATGGTCCGCGGCGGAGTTGGCCGCGTTCCGCGCGGTCCTGGCAGCGCTCGCCGCGGTGGCGGCCAGGGACTGGGCGGTGGACGCCGCACGGGTGGCCCGTGCGGCTTGCGCGTCCGCCTCGGCGGCTGCGGCACGGGCCGCGGCGGCCTCCGACTGCGCCACTCCGGCGGCGGTGGCCGCGGTGGCGGCGGAGTTCGCGGCGGAGGCGGCGTTCCGGGCCGCCGAGGCCGCGGCGGAACCGGCCGAGGAGGCCTGTGCCGCGGCCGTCGACGCGTGGTCCGCGGCGGCCGCCGCGGTACGCGCCTTCTTCGCGGCGTTACGGGCGCCGACGGCGGCGTCCTTCGCGGCCTGCGCCTGGGAGGCGTCCGCGGACGCCGCGATCGCGGACCGGTAGGCGTTCGAGGCGGCACGCGCGGCGGTCGCGGCCGCGGCGGCGGCCGCGTTCGCGGCCCACGCGGCCCGGCGCGCCGCCGTCTGGGCGGCGTTGGAGGCGGAGATGGCGGTGCGGGCCGCCTGCGCGGCTCCCTTCGCCGCACCGGCCGCCTTGCGTGCGGCGCTGCCGGCCTTCTTCACGTCGTTCTGCGCCGCCTGGGCCTCCTCCGCGGCCTCCAGCGCGGCCGCCTTCGCCTTGGCGGCGGCGGTCTGCGCCTTCTCCGACTCGGCCACCGCCTGTTCCATCGTCAGATGGGCGCGGTTGCCCTCGCGCTCGACGATGGCGACGAGCTGGTCGATGGTCGCCTTCTCCTGGTCACGGGCGCGGGCGATGTGCTGCTCGGTCTCCAGGAACCAGCCGATGGCGCCCGCCGTGCCCTCCTCCAGGGCGCGCTGCGCGGACGTCCTCACCTGGGGCGAGGCGGTGGCCAGCACCTTGAAGACCTCCGCCCGCTCGTCCTCGAAACGGGCGGTGAACTGCGTCTCGGTGACGAACTTCATCAGTGCGTCGAGGGAGCCGTCGTCCAGCGCCTTGCCCGCGGCGGCCTTCACGCTCGTGCCGCCCTGGCCCATCAACGTGAAGGTGAGGACGCGGAGATCCTCCAGCTGCGAGGCCTCGTACCCGCCGGCGAGGAAGGCGGTGATCGCTTCGTCCCCGGCGGTCAGTGCGGCCGAGATGTCGCGTGCGACTCCCTTGCCGGAGCCGGCGAGGGCCTTGAAGAGGGCGACGCGGTTGTCCTCGGCGACCGCGGAGGCGAGCCCCGTGGCGACGAACTGCTCGACGTCGGCCTGAGTACCGGTGAGCGCGGCCGCCGCCGCGCTCCTCACCGCCTTGCCGCCGGCCTTCCACGCGGAGACGGCCTTGCCGCGGGGGGTGTCCGGCAGGGAGGGGAGGCTGGGCGTGTCGCCTGTGGCCGCGGCGGCGGCGTAGACCTGGGCGGTCGTGGCGAAGGGGATCGACGTGGCTGCCGTGGTGGCGGCAGCGACGGTCAGGAACCGGCGTCTGCTCCAGAAAGTGGTGTTCACGAGTCCATCCGTCTGGTCGGCAACAGGCGGCCCGACACCGCGTGGTGAACGGCCGTCGGTCGCGTTCGGAATTCGTCAGAGCGGCACATGCGCCTCAACCGGCCCGCCTGGCAAGCGAGTTGCGCGCAGCGTGCGGCAAAGGGCCGGAGGAGGTGTGGAAGTGGGCGGACGTGAGAGTACGCAAGGAGTGAGGTTTGGGCCACTGGTTGTGGTTGGAACGATCCAGTGAGAAGACGCACACGCTGCGTTCAGGCCATTCGGCAGCAAATGAGCCACTTTGTACGTGCGAGTGAAGCGAACTTATGTTTGAATTCGGCCGCTCTTCCGTCCGGACCTGTCGCGGTGAGAACCACCTGCCGGGCCGTACGGAGTAACTCACGATGCGCAGGGGGGACTTGCGTGAACCTCGCACGAAGGATCATCGCCACCGGTGCGGCTGCCGCCGCCTGTGTGGCGACAGTGATCGCCACCGGACTCGCCGGATCGGACGGCGCGTCGGCCGCCGCCCCGGTGGCCGGTGAAGAACCCGGTTACGCGGTGGAGGACTTCAACTACCCGCAGGCCGACAAGATCAAGGACGAGCTGGGCATCGTGCTCAAGCGGGGCGACGGCCACATCACCCTCGCCGCCTGCGGCAGCCGGACCGGACTGCTGGAGGTGTACACGCGCGCCACCCAGATGGTCTGCTTCAGCGTCACCGGGACCTCCGGCTATCTCAGCCTCGAGATCCCGTCCGTCTACGGGGTGAAGGGCGCCGCGGGTGTGGACGCCGACCTGACCCTCCGGGCCCCGGACGAGACGGTGCAGGAAGTGACCGTGCCGGAGAACTCGTTCGAGCCCGTCGGCGAGTCCGTCGACCCGAGCGGCCGGAGCCACATCCTCGTCGAAATCCGCACCAGCGCGTAATCCCGCCGGACGCCACCGGAGCACGCACCGACTCCGGCCCCGCCCGGGACCGGAGTGAGACGTGGGCGGACGCACCCGGAAGCGGTGATCCGCCGAACCCGGTGCGCCCGCGTGGCGCCCCCGCCGACCCTGCCGGATCCACCCCCAAGGAATGAACCTCATGCGACGTACCAGACCCGTGCGCCCCGCCGTACTGGGAGCCGCGCTGACCACGGGAGCCCTGGTCCTGACCGCCGCGCCCGCCCTCGCCGTCACCGGTCCCGCCGCCCCTTCCGGCGACACCACCCACGCCTACGCCGCGCAGCTGATCGTGGGCGACCACGACCGCGGCTGCTCCGGGGTCCTGGTCGACCCCGAGTGGCTGCTCACCGCCGCGAGCTGCTTCGCCGACGACCCGGCGCAGAGCCTCGCCGTGCCCGCGGGCAAGCCCGCGAAGAAGACCACCGCGACCATCGGCCGCGCCGACCTCACCGGCTCCGGCGGCGCCGTCCGGCAGGTCGTCCAGCTGGTGCCCCGCACCGACCGCGACGTGGTCCTGGCCCGGCTGAACCGCCCGGTCACCGGCGTCGCCCCCGTCGCCCTGGCAGCCTCCGCGCCCGTCGCGGGCGAGCAGCTCAAGCTCGCCGGCTACGGCCGCACGGCGACCGAGTGGGCCCCGCTGAACCTGCACACCGGCACCTTCACCGTCGACGCCGCCGACGGCACCACCGCCACCGTCACCGGCCAGGACGGCGTCGCCGCGTGCATGGGCGACACCGGCGGCCCGATGGTCCGCACCTCCGGCGGCGCCCACCAGCTGGTCGCGCTCGCCAGCCGCTCCTACCAGGGCGGCTGCCTCGGCACCGACGAGGAGCAGACCGGCACCGGCGGCATCGCCGCCCGCGTCGACGACCTCGCCACCTGGGTCGACTCCGTGGCCGGCGCCCCCCGCGCCACCGACTTCAACTGCGACGGCGTCGAGGACATCGCGATCGCCGACCCGAAGGCCACCGTCGGCGGCGACGCCAACGCAGGCCTCGTCCGGATCGTGTACGGCGGCGGCAAGGGCACCGCCGAGATCACCCAGGACCTCGACTGGGTCCCCGGCGGCTCCGAGGCCAACGACTACTTCGCCGAGGCCATCGACACCACCGACTTCGACGAGGACGGCTGCACCGACCTCGTGGTCGGCACCCCCGGCGAGGACCTGGCGGGCGCCACCGATGCGGGCATGGTCGACATCCTCCACGGCGCCCCCGGCGGCCTGGGCACGGGTACACGGAAGGCCACCCACTACGAGCAGGGCAGCGGCGGCGGCTCCCTCGGCGCGTCCGCGTCCGAGAAGGGCGACCGCTTCGGCCACGCCGTCGCCGCCGGCACCACCGCCGAGGGCGTGCCGTTCGCCGTGGCCGGAGCGCCGGGCGAGTCGCTGGGCAGCGTCGCCGAGGCGGGCCAGGCGTTCTACCTGCACGGCACCACCAACGTCTCGATCCACCAGGACAAGCCCGACGTCCCCGGCGCCGTCGAGACCGGCGACCGCTTCGGCACCACCGTCGCGGCCGACGCCTACCACCTCGCCGTCGGCGCGCCCAACGAGACCATCGGGGCGGACGCCGACGCCGGCAACCTCGCCGTCTTCTCGCACACGCTGAACGCCGGCAACCCCACCCCGCTGTTCGGGCTCGACCAGGACCTGGACACCGTCTCCGGCGGCGCCGAGCCGGGCGACCAGTTCGCCGCGGCCCTGACCCTCGTGCCCTACCGCCCGTCGGCCGGTGCCACCGGCGAGTCGATCCTGGTCGTGGGCGTACCCGGCGAGGACCTGAGCATCGACGGCGTGAACAAGACCGACGCCGGCATGGCCCAGAGCTTCCGCATCACCGCCGCCGGCACCTACAGCCAGACGCACAGCTACTACTCGGGCACCGCGACCGACGACGTCAGCGGCACCTCCGAGGCCGGTGACCGGTTCGGCGCGGCCCTCACCGCCGTCAACACCGCGCCCCGCGCGGTCAGCACCGCCGCGAACCTGAAGCTGGCCGTGGGCCTCCCGGACGAAGCCGTCGGCACCACCGCCAAGGCCGGCGCCATCACCACGTTCTCCCTGGTGGGCTCCCCGGGCGCCAACGACCGCTGGTTCGAGGCCGGCAACGCCGGCGGCATCCCCGGCACGGCGGGTGCCAACCAGCGCCTGGGCCAGAGCATCCACTTCACCGGCACCCAGCTGTACGTCGGCATGCCCGACGGACCGCTCACCCACGGAGCCCTGTACGCCCTGCCGATGTCCAACGTGGTGAGCGGGACCAGCACCCCGGCCACCACCTACCAGCCCGGCAAGGGCGGACTGCCCTCGGCGGGCGTCGCCTTCGGGCACGCGGCCCGGTAGGCGGACGCACGGCACGAACGCGACGGGGCCCCCGGAACACCGGGGGCCCCTCGTCCTACGTCCACGCGCCGCTCAGGCGATGTGGTCCTCCTCCAGCTCCGCGGCGTGGCGAGCCTGGAAGCGGTCGACGAGGTCCTTCAGGGCGCTCGGGCTCAGCGTCACGCCGTAGGTCGCCTCGATGTTGTCGCCGAGCACGCGGGGGGTCGGGTAGCTGCCGTCTATCGACTGCCGGAAGACCTGGTAGAAGTCGTCCTCGCCCGGCTCCGCGTCCGGAGCCGCGCCGCCCTCGCCCAGCTCACGCGTGCGGCCGCCCGGGATGACCGGGATGGGGAAGGCGCCCGTCTCCTCCGGGGCGGGTTCCCGGAGAGGCGGCTCCTCCTGGTACTGGTCCTCGTACTGCTCCGCCTGACGCTGCTCGGCCATCCAGCGGGCGTACTCGTCCGGGTCGAACTCCGGGTCGTAGCCGCCGTGGTACTCAACGGACTGGGGGTCGCGGGCGTGCAGCCAAGGGTTCGACGGCTCCTCGACCCCGCGCTCGGGCTCCAGCTCCAGCCGCTGCTCGCCGGACGGCACCTGCACCTGTGCCGCCCCGGAGGCACGACCGCCCGCAGCCGCGGTCATCTCCGGCGCCGGAGGAATCAGCGCCGGTTCTATGCCCGCCGCCGCCAGGCCCGCCGGGGCCGTCTCGGCCAGGGGGACGCCGTACTTGGCGAGGCGGAGCGGCATCAGCGACTCGACCGGAGCCTTGCGGCGCCAGGCGCGGCCGAAGCGGGAGCGCAACCGGGCCTGGTAGACCAGCCGCTCC
Organism: Streptomyces sp. NPDC014764; assembly: GCF_043082785.1. NCBI lineage: Bacteria > Bacillati > Actinomycetota > Actinomycetes > Kitasatosporales > Streptomycetaceae > Streptomyces > Streptomyces sp. NPDC014764. The sequence goes on from NZ_JBIBXY010000012.1 coordinate 46,224, forward strand.
TGCTCCAGCTTGATCACCTGCTCGTAGGAGCGCAGCTCCCACAGCTTCATGCGCCGCCACAGCAGGAACGTCGGGACGGGCGACAGCAGCCAGCGGGTGAGCCGGACGCCCTCCATGTGCTTGTCGGCGGTGATGTCGGCGATCCGGCCGATCGCGTGCCGCGCGGCCTCCACGGACACCACGAACAGCACGGGAATCACCCCGTGCATGCCCACACCGAGCGGATCCGGCCAGGCCGCCGCGCCGTTGAAGGCGATCGTGGCCGCCGTCAGCAGCCACGCCGTCTGCCGCAGCAGAGGGAACGGGATGCGGATCCACGTCAGCAGCAGATCCAGCGCCAGCAGGACGCAGATGCCGGCGTCGATGCCGATCGGAAAGACGTAGCTGAAGTCGCCGAAGCCCTTCTTCAGGGCCAGCTCACGGACCGCCGCGTACGAACCGGCGAAACCGATCCCGGCGATGACGACGGCACCGGAGACGACCACGCCGATGAGAACCCGGTGCGTCCGTGTCAGCTGAATGGGCGCGGCCACCCGTACTCCCCTCCCAGTGCGTGTTGTTGCGCGCAACAGAGTGGCACATGTGTACGGGGAACGGGTGGCCGGTTCTGGTTCGGCGAGGTCAGCTCTTGTCGGAGGCCGACGCCGAAGGCGCCTCGGAGACCGGCGCGGACGGCCGGCCCGACGCCGGGGCCGACGGCGAACCGCTCGCCCCGCCCGGGCCGTTGGCCCTCGTCACGGACAGCACGGCCTCCCTGGCGGCCTTCTTCGCGTCCCCCAGCAGCGCGGCGGCGTCCGGCGTCTTGTCGCCCGCCAGACCCGCGCCGTTGTAGTCGAGGGTGACGACCACGTTCTCCACCCGCGCCACGACCGTCTGCTGCTTGAAGGTGCCTTCCTTCTTCTTCAGGTCGTAACGCACCGCGGTCGCCTCGTCGCCGGTGCCGGCCACCGCCTGCGCGTTCAGGCTCCTCGCACCCGGCGTCGCCCGGACCTCGCGCACCTGCTTGTCGTAGTACTCCTGGGCCAGCTTGTCACCAGGACCGCGCGTGGTGTCCGACTCGAAGCGCAGCAGCGACACGTTCAGCCAGCGGAACTGCGAGCCCTTGACGCCGTTGTTGTCCAGGCTGCTCCACGAGCAGCTGGCCCGCGACGCCACGTCGTCCGAGCTGCCCTCCTTGCCGGACTTCGCCTTGGGCGCCAGGTCCTTGAGGGTCTTCTTGCTCAGCACCCCGCACGCCTCGGGCAGCGTCCGGAACGCCGCCGCCTGCACCGTCGGCGACGGGCTCGCCGACGCGGAGGCGCTCGCCGCCTTGTCGCCGCCGTCGTCCGGTCCGGAGTCCGAGGAGCAGCCGGTGGCGACCAGCATCACGGGGACGGCTGCCGCGCAGACAAGGACGCGGGTCAGGCGCTTGGCTCGCTCGGGCTGCTCTCGCTGTGCTCGTCGCTGCATGGTTCCTTCACTCATGACTCTCGTGTTCCCTGCGGTCGGAACGGTGTCCGAGGGGTCACGGTACGCGCCCCGTCACCCGGACGGCCGTACTTCGCGGGCTTCGCGGAGAGCGTGGAGGGGCGGTGAACGAGGGTCAGCCGCCCAGCGAGTCCGACAGCTCGGCGGCCAGTTTCCGGGCCCTGTCCTGCATTTCCTTGCTGTCCGGGACCGCTCCGACGGTCACCGGCTGCTCCGCGTACTCGATGGTCACGATGACGTTGGACGTGCGGAACGCCACAGTGACGGTGCGCTCCTGGACGGTCGATCCGGAGCGGTCGAGCGCGTCGTCGAGGAACGCCTCGTCGCCCAGGTCCTCCAGGACCCGCGGCTGGAGGTCGGACGGGGCGACGGAGGGCGACGCGGTGGACGAGGGCGCCGAGGGCGAACCGGACGCCGTCGCCGACCCGCTCGGGTCCGCCGGGCCGGTGCTCGCGCCGGAGCCGGTCGGGGAGGGGGAGCCGGAGCCCGTCACCGTCGGCACGGGCAGCTGCGCCGCCGTCTGCCTGCGGGCGAACAGCTCCTCGGCCTGGGCGTCGTCGCTGACCGCGTTGTCGTAGGAGACGACCCGTTCGAAGTCGACCAGCAGCCGGTCGGTCGCCGCGAGGGACTCCACCTTCCAGCGGCAGCCCACCTTGCGGTCGGTGTCGTACGTGAGCGTCGCCTCGCCCGCGTACGCCTTCTCCCGCTGCTGCTCGTCGGTCAACTCCGTGAGGCCGGGCAGGAGTTCCTCCAGCGTGCGGTCGCCGACGGCGCCGCAGGGCTCGGGAAGGGTGGCGTACCGGCCGGGCTGGGCCGCCTGGGTCGCCGTGCCGGCGCCGCCCGGGTTGGAGTCGTCCGCCTGTCCGCCGCTGTCCGGGCTTCCGGTGCAGCCGGCCAGTACGGCCGCGAGGAGCGCGGCGACGCCGGGTCCGTACGCCTTCCGCTGCACGGTCCAGGTCCTCTCGACGGTGGATGCGGGCCGCTGCCCGCCGGGTACTTCCAGTGTCCCCGCTGGTTATTCGCTTGCCGCAGGGGGGAGCCGTTCGCAGACAATGTGTATCGCACGCACTGCCGCGGACGCCGGTCCGGTATCCCATTTCACCGATCTTGGCGCCGGTTTTGCGTTATGAGACTTCTGCTGTGTTACCGGGGGAATGAGGACGCCATGTCGTACGTGGAACTGCCGGGCGCGAAGGTGCCGATCCGCATGTGGACGGACCCGTCCACGGTCGAGGAGGGCGCGCTCCAGCAACTGCGCAACGTCGCCACCCTGCCGTGGATCAAGGGTCTGGCCGTCATGCCGGACGTCCACTACGGCAAGGGCGCGACGGTCGGCTCGGTCATCGCGATGCGGGGCGCGGTGTGCCCGGCGGCGGTGGGCGTGGACATCGGCTGCGGCATGTCCGCGGTGAAGACGTCCCTGACGGCGAACGACCTGCCCGGCGACCTGTCCCGGCTGCGCTCGAAGATCGAGCAGGCGATCCCGGTGGGGCGGGGCATGCACGACGACCCGGTGGACCCCGGCCGTCTGCACGGCTTCGCCACGGGCGGCTGGGGCGACTTCTGGACCCGGTTCGGCGGGGTCGCGGACGCGGTGAAGTTCCGTGAGGAGCGAGCGACGAAACAGATGGGGACGCTCGGATCCGGAAATCATATGATCGAACTCTGTCTCGACCAGTCGGACGCGGTGTGGCTCATGCTGCACTCCGGTTCCCGCAACATCGGCAAGGAGCTGGCGGAGCACCACATCGGCGTCGCGCAGAGCCTCCCGCACAACCAGGGCCTGGTCGACCGGGATCTCGCCGTCTTCGTCGCGGACACCCCGCAGATGGTGGCGTACCGGAACGACCTGTTCTGGGCGCAGGAGTACGCGAAGTACAACCGCGCGATCATGATGGGGCTCCTCAAGGACGTCGTCCGCAAGGAGTTCAAGAAGGCGAAGCCGGTCTTCGAGCAGGAAATCTCCTGTCACCACAACTACGTGGCCGAGGAGCGCTACGAGGGGATGGACCTGCTCGTCACCCGCAAGGGCGCGATCCGCGCGGGCTCCGGTGAGTACGGAATCATCCCCGGGTCGATGGGGACGAGTTCCTACATCGTGAAAGGGCTCGGCAACGAGAAGGCCTTCAACTCGGCCTCTCACGGTGCCGGGCGTCGCATGAGCCGGAACGCGGCGAAGCGGCGCTTCACCGTACGGGACCTCGAGGAGCAGACGCGCGGCGTGGAGTGCCGCAAGGACTCCGGCGTACTGGACGAGATCCCCGGCGCCTACAAGAACATCGACCAGGTGATGCAGCAGCAGCGCGATCTGGTGGAGGTCGTCGCCAAGCTGAAGCAGTTCGTCTGCGTGAAGGGCTGACAGGGGGGAGGCCCCGGGCGCGAGCGCCTGGGGCCTCACACAGGGTCACTGCTCGTCGGGCAGGGGTACATGACCGGCCCGGAGCCGCCACAACCGGAGATTGCAGCTCTTCGCAGTGCGGCCGAGTACCTCGGCCGCCGCCGTCGGGCTGCCGAGTCGCAGCAGCACTCGGTCCTCGTCCGGGCTCCAGCGCCGCGCCGTGTAGGCGGACCGCATTCCCGCTGGGCGTGCCCAGCCGGCGAGCGAGTCAGCGACGGCCTGTTTCCGGGCCAGCGCGAGGCCGCCCGGGTAGTGAGGCCGCCCGGGTAGTAGAGGTCGGCTGCCAGACGCTGACCCGCTTCCATGGCGATGAGCACGTTGTAGATGCCGTCCCGGGCATTGCGTGCGATCGTTCGCCTGACTCCCGCTACCTCTTGGACGTAGGCGCAGAGGTAGCGGCCGATCGCCGTGCTGGCCGTCGTGAGCGAGACGAAAGGGAACCCCTTGCTCGTGTACCCCACCGATCCGTCGGCGTCGACGACTCCTCGCAGGTAGTCACGGCCGGAGAAGGCTTCACGCGGTGGTGCGACCGACCTCGACTTGCGTCCGTAGGGGAGGCCGAGGTCGTTGAGGATGGTCCTGGCTTCTAGGGGTAACAGGCCCCAGAGAGCCGAGGTATGTGCCTCGGCGAAATTGGTGGAGCGGTTGCGCCGAGGGATGCTGCTGCTGCACGGCGTCAGCCTCTGGAACTCGCGCCGGAGATCGATGTCCCTGGCGTTGACCTCCACCGTCAGCCGTCCGCGCTTTCTGGACTGCTGGGAGAGGTGCCCGTCGGCCTGCAGAAAGCCGAACATGTAGGCGTACTCGGGGACCGTGAGGTCCATGAACGGATGAGCGATAGGCTCGCATGCAGCCATGAGGAAGCGCGCCTTCCTTGCTGGTCGGGCCCTCGCTACGCTGGTCAGGCCCTCGCTACGGACCGGCATCCGGGCGAGGGCCGTCGAGTGATCGTCTGGCGCGAGACTAGGTCGGCCGTTCGGCGGCCGTATGGGTGATCGATGAAGTTCACCCGTGTGGGGCAACTCGGCGGGGACCGGCGTTCCGGCGCCGGTTACCGCTTCACGCGATGGCGCAGGTACGCCACGTTCGGGGTGAGCATGCGGGTCTCGACCAGGTCCAGGTGGACGCGGCGCTCGTCGTGGGGGAAGTAGCGGGTGCCTCCGCCGACCAGGACCGGGTGGACCACCGTGCGGTACTCGTCGATCAGGTCCGCCGCGGCCGCCTCGGCGGCGAGGGTCGGTCCGCCGATCGCGATCTCCCCCTCGCCCGGCTCCTCCCGCAGCCGCGCGATCTCCTCGGCGACGCTGCCGGTGGCCAGGCGGGCGTTGCCCCTCACCTCGGTCAGGGTGCGGGAGAAGACCACCTTGGGCAGGGGGTTCCACACCTCGGTCCACTCGCGCTCCGCGTCGCCGAGCGAGGGGTCGTCGGCGGCGGTCTCCCAGTAGAGCATCGTCTCGTAGAGCCGTCGGCCGAGCAGATGGACGCCGAGCTTCCGGGTCTCGTCGATCCAGAAGCGGAAGACCTCCTCCTCGGGCGCCGACCAGTCGAGGCCGCCGTCCGGGCCGGTGACGTAGCCGTCGAGCGAGATGCCCATCGCGTAGGTCACGTCGCGCATGGCCGGTCCTCCTCGGTGTCGGGGCCCCCGTACCCGTACAGGATGGCCCTACTTGGCGTGCCGCACCGCATAGATCATCACGAACGCCACGATGTGGATGCCGAAGAGGAAGTAGCCGAGGTAGAGCCAGACGTACCGCTCGCGCTTCTTCTCCAGTTCCAGGCGGCGCCGCTCGCCGTCCGTGGTCCCGCCGCCTTGCGGGGCGGCGCCCTCGGCCGTCCCGCCGTCCGTGGTCATCGTGCCTCCCGGTGCACCTTGGTGTTGGACGCCTGGGCGCGCGGGCGGACGACCAGCAGGTCGATGTTCACGTGCGGAGGCCGGGTCACGGCCCAGGCGACGGTGTCGGCCACGTCGTCCGCGGTGAGGGGCTCGGCGACGCCCTCGTAGACCTTGGCGGCCTTCTCCGTGTCGCCACCGAACCGGGTCAGGGCGAACTCCTCCGTCTTCACCATCCCGGGCGCGATCTCGATCACCCGCACCGGGCGGCCGACGATCTCCAGGCGCAGGGTCTCGGCGAGGACGTGCTCGGCGTGCTTGGCGGCGACGTAGCCGGCGCCGCCCTCGTAGGCGGCGTGCGCGGCGGTGGAGGAGACCACCACGACCGTGCCGTCGCCGCTCGCGTCCAGCTTGGGCAGCAGGGCCTGGGTGAGGTTGAGGGTGCCGATGACGTTGGTCTCGTACATCGTGCGCCAGTCCTGCGGGTCGCCGGTGGCGACCGGGTCGGCGCCGAGTGCGCCGCCCGCGTTGTTGACCAGCACGCCGACGGTGCGGAACGCGGTGGCGAACTCGTCGACGGCGGCGCGGTCGGTGACGTCGAGGGGGTACGCCGTCGCGGAATGCCCGGCCGTGGTCAGCTCCTCGGCGAGCGCCTCGATGCGGTCCTTGCGGCGGGCGGTGAGGACGACGCGGTAGCCGGCCTCGGCGAGCCTGCGTGCCGTGGCGGCGCCGATCCCGCTGCTCGCGCCCGTGACGACGGCGATGCGGGACGCGGCGGGCGGTACGGCGGTGGCCATGAGCTGCTCCTGGGGCGGGCGGTGGCAGGGGGCGGGCGGCGCGTGCGGTACGGCCGTATCCGGCCAGCATAAGCGGGGGCGAGAAGGGGGCGGGCGGGCCCTCGTGGGCCGGATCGGCCGCCGCGTCAGCCGTTCCGCGGGGCCCACATGATGACCGCCATGCCGGCCAGGCACACCAGCGCGCCGGTGATGTCCCAGCGGTCCGGGCGGTAGCCGTCGGCGACCACGCCCCACAGGATCGACCCGGCGACGAAGATCCCGCCGTACGCGGCGAGGACCCGGCCGAAGTGGGCGTCGGGCTGGAAGGTGGCGACGAAGCCGTACGCGCCGAGGGCGAGGACGCCGCCGGCCGCCCACATCCAGCCGCGGTGTTCGCGCACGCCCTGCCAGACCAGCCAGGCGCCGCCGATCTCCAGGATCGCGGCGAGGACGAACAGGGCGGCGGAGCGGAGGATCAGCATGGCGGCAGCTTGGCACGGGCCGCCCGCGTCACCTGTTGGAGGGCGCCTGCGCCGGTGCGGTGCGAGGGATACATGCCCCGTGACGGACGCAGCGGACGGACGGGCCGGGGACACGGCGACGACGACGGGGCCGCCGGGGGAGGGGAGGGCGACAGGGCTGCCGGGGGAGCGGCGGACGCGGCTGACGGCGGAGCTGGCGGTGGTGGCCCGGCGGTACATGGCGTCGTACGCGCTGTTGAACCAGGCGCTCGCCGACCGTCTGGGCCTGCACCCGACCGACCTGCAGTGTCTGAACCTGCTCACCCTGGAAGCCGGCCCGGTGACGACCGGGCGGATCGCGGAGCTGACGGGGCTGACCGCCGGGTCGGCGACGCGGCTGGTGGACCGGCTGGAGCGGGCCGGGTACGTGGTGCGGGCGCGGGACGAGGGCGACCGTCGGCTGGTGCTGGTCGTGCCGGTGCCGGAGCGGGTCGCCGAGGTGGCGCGGGTGTGGGAGCGGGTCGGGAGCGGCTGGTTCGCGCTCTTCGACGACCTGGACGACCGTGAGCTGACGCTGTTCGTCGAGCACATGCGGCGCACCACGGAGTACGTCGCCGAGCAGGCGGCCCGGCTGCGGGCGGGGGAGTCGATGCCTGTGGGGAGGGGGGATCGGGGGGCCGTGTCCGGGCAGGCGGAATAGGAGGAGGGCGGGCGCCGTTCCAGGGGTATAGTTGAAGCATAAACAAACCTGGAGGGTGAGCGGCCATGCAGTTCGGGATCTTCAGCGTCGGGGACGTCACCCCCGACCCGACGACGGGGCGTACGCCGACCGAGCGCGAGCGGATCAAGGCCATGGTCGCCATCGCGCTGAAGGCCGAGGAGGTCGGCCTGGACGTGTTCGCGACCGGCGAGCACCACAACCCGCCGTTCGTGCCGTCCTCGCCGACCACCATGCTCGGTTACATCGCGGCCCGCACCGAGCGGCTGCTGCTGTCCACCTCCACCACGCTGATCACCACCAACGACCCGGTGAAGATCGCCGAGGACTACGCCATGCTCCAGCACCTGGCCGACGGCCGGGTGGACCTGATGATGGGGCGCGGCAACACCGGCCCGGTCTACCCCTGGTTCGGCCAGGACATCCGGCAGGGCATCAACCTCGCGATCGAGAACTACGCCCTGCTGCACCGGCTGTGGCGCGAGGACGTCGTCGACTGGGAGGGACGCTTCCGCAGCCCGCTGCAGAGCTTCACCTCCACGCCCCGCCCGCTGGACGGCGTGCCGCCGTTCGTCTGGCACGGGTCCATCCGCTCGCCGGAGATCGCCGAGCAGGCCGCGTACTACGGCGACGGCTTCTTCCACAACAACATCTTCTGGCCGGCCGACCACACCAAGCGGATGGTCGAGCTGTACCGCAGCCGGTACGCCCACTACGGGCACGGCACCCCCGAGCAGGCGATCGTCGGGCTCGGCGGGCAGGTCTTCATGCGGAAGAACTCGCAGGACGCGGTGCGCGAGTTCCGGCCGTACTTCGACGTCGCGCCGGTGTACGGGCACGGGCCCTCGCTGGAGGAGTTCACCGCGCAGACCCCGCTGACCGTGGGCTCCCCGCAGCAGGTGATCGAGAAGACGCTGTCCTTCCGCGACTACGCAGGCGACTACCAGCGCCAGCTGTTCCTGATGGACCACGCCGGGCTGCCGCTGAAGACCGTGCTGGAGCAGCTCGACCTGCTCGGCGAGGAGGTCGTGCCGGTGCTGCGGAAGGAGTTCGCGAAGGGGCGTCCGGCCTCCGTGCCGGAGGCGCCCACGCACGCCTCGCTGCTGGGCGCCGCGCGGAAGGGCGCCGACACCGCCGAGGAAGGGGCGCGGACATGAGGATCGTCGTCGTGTCGGCCGGGCTGAGCGTGCCGTCGTCGACCCGGCTGCTGGGTGACCGGCTCGCGTCGGCCGCGGTCGCCTCGGCGGGCGCCGGGCCCGGCGACGTCCGGGTGGTCGAGCTGCGGGACCTCGCCGTGGAGATCGCGCACACCTTCACCAACGGCTTCCCCGGCCCCGCGCTGTCGGAGGCGTTCGACGCGGTGAGCGGGGCGGACGGGCTGATCGTGGTCACACCGGTGTTCTCGGCGTCGTACAGCGGGCTGTTCAAGTCCTTCTTCGACGCGCTGAGCTCCACCGAGCCGGAGGCCCTGACCGGCATGCCGGTGCTGATCGCGGCGACCGGCGGCAGCGCGCGGCACTCCCTGGTCCTGGACCACGCGCTCCGTCCCCTCTTCTCCTACCTCCGCGCGGTCGTCGTCCCGACGGGTGTCTACGCCGCGTCCGAGGACTGGGGCGCGGAGGGGCTGGACGCCCGGATCGGGCGGGCGGCGGGTGAGCTGGTCGCCTGGGCGGCGGGCGCGGGAGCGGCGCCCCGGCGGGCGGCTCCGGCCGGCGTACCCGGCCCGCGGGACGTCCCGCCCGGCGGGCGGACCACCCCGGTCCTGACCGGCACGGAGGCCGCCTCGGGCGGTCCGGCACTGCGGCAGGCCGCCGCCTCGGCCGGCACGGGTCCGGACGGTCGTCCGTCGCCGGGGTCCGGGGCGGTGCCCGATGGCCGGGAGTCCTCGCAGGGTGGCCCTGCGAGCCCTGGTCCGCATGCGCCGGACGGCGCCCCGTCGCCCGGCTCCGTGACGGCGCTCGCGCAGGGCCCGGCCGGCCGGGAGGCCTCGCAGGGCGGCACCGCGGGCAGCCGTCCGGCCGCGGCGGACGGGCGGCCGTCACCCGGGCCCGGGGAGGCGCCCGGCGGGAGGCCGGCCCAGCACTCCGGGCCCCGGCACGGGACGTCCGGGGGCGCGCCCCTCCCCAAGAAGGACACGTTCGAGAACGTGACCCCCTTCGAGGAGCGGCTCGCCGCGCTGCGCCCTGGTGGGTGAGACGGCGGTAAGAAGCGGGGGCCCGGACGGCCTGCGGGGCCGCCGGGCCCCGGCGGCTTGGCACACTGGGCGGGTGCCGCACACCGTTCTGCTCGCCGAAGACGACCGCGCCATCCGCAACGCGCTGGAGCGCGCGCTGACCCTGGAGGGCTACCGCGTCACGGCCGTCGCCGACGGCGTCGAGGCGCTGGCCCAGGCCCACCGCAGCCGGCCCGACGTGCTGGTGCTCGACGTGATGATGCCCGGCATCGACGGGCTCCAGGTGTGCCGGGTGCTGCGCGCCGAGGGCGACCGCACCCCCGTGCTGATACTGACCGCGCTGGTGGAGACCGCCGACCGGATCGCCGGGCTCGACGCGGGCGCCGACGACTACGTCGTCAAGCCGTTCGACGTCGAGGAGGTCTTCGCCCGGCTCCGCGCCCTCCTGCGCCGCGCCGCCCCCGAACCCGCCGAGCCCGCGCCGGCCGTCGCCCAGGCGGCCGAGGCGCCCGCGCCGACCGGCCGCTTCCTGGAGGCGGCGGGCCTCCGCATGGACCCGCAGGCCCGCCGGGCCTGGCGCGGAGACCGCGAACTGGAGCTGACCCGCACCGAGTTCGAACTGCTGGAACTGCTCATCCGCCACGCCGGCGTGGTCCTCGAGCACTCCACCATCTACGACCGCATCTGGGGCTACGACTTCGGCCCCGGCTCCAAGAACCTCGCCGTCTACGTCGGCTACCTGCGCCGCAAGCTCGACGAGCCCGGCGCCCCGCAGCTCATCCACACGGTGCGCGGGGTGGGCTACGTGCTGCGGGAGGGCTGAGTGACGGCCGGCAGCGGTGCGCACCGGCCGTCGGTCCCGCGCCGCCGGATGCGGCTGCTGTCGCTGGGCACGACCTTCGCGGTGGCGTTCGCCGCGGTCACCGCGACCGTCACGCTACTGATCGGCTTCCTGTCGTACAACGCGGCCGCGCGGCTGGTGCGGGTGGACCAGCAGTCCGTCTTCGACGAGGTGGTGCAGGACCTGAGCGCGGAGGTGCGGCGGAACCGGATGTCGCCGCACGACTTCTCCTCCGCCGCGCCCGGCCACGACCTGGTGCGCCCGGCCCGCACCGACGTGCAGGTGCTCGGACCGGACGGCAGGGTCTTCGACCCCGGCGACCCCGGGCTGCCCGTGGAGGACGACGACCGCCGGATCGCGGGAGCCGCCGACGCCGGGCGGGTGGTCGTGCACGCCGGGGTGGACGTCGGCGACGACGTCTACCGGGTGGCGACCGTCTCCCTGGGCGGCGGCCGGGGCGCGGTGCAGGTCGCGCAGGAGTTCAGCGACACGGAGGACCTGCTGCGGGCGCTGCAACGGCGCACGTTCCTGCTCATGGCGGCCGTGGTGGTCGCCGCCGGGCTGTTCGGCTGGTGGCTGGCCCGGCGCATCACCCGCCGTCTCGTGGTGCTCACCGACACCGCCGAGGCCGTCGCCCGCACGCGCCGCCTCGGCATCCAGGTGCCCGTCGCCGGCTACGACGAGGTGGGGCGCCTCGGCCGCGCCTTCGACCGGATGCTGGGCCGGCTCGCCCAGTCCGAGGAGGACCAGCGCCGGCTGGTCCAGGACGCGGGACACGAACTGCGCACCCCGCTCACCTCCCTGCGCACCAACATCTCGATGCTGCGCCGCATCGACGAGCTCCCCCCGGACAGCCGCGAGGAGCTGGTCACCGACCTCGCCCAGGAGGCGCGGGAGCTGACCGACCTCGTCAACGAGCTCGTCGACCTGGCGGCCGGGCAGTCCGACACGGAACCGCCGCAGCACATCGACCTCGCGGACGTCGCCGAGGAGGTCGCGGGCCTCGCCCGGCGGCGCACGGGACGCGAGATCCAGGTCCACGCCGGCGGGGACACCACGACCCACGGACGGCCCGGGATGCTCACCCGGGCGCTGTCCAACCTGGTGGAGAACGCGGTCAAGTTCGACCGCGCGGGCCGGGCGCCGGTCGAGATCCACGTGGCGGGTCCGGCCCGCCCGGGCACGGTACGGGTGGAGGTCCGCGACCGGGGCCCGGGCATCGCCGACGACGACCTGACCCGCGTCTTCGACCGCTTCTACCGGGCCGCCGAGGCGCGCGCCCTGCCCGGTTCGGGCCTGGGCCTCTCGATCGTCCGCGAAGTGGCGCTCGCCCACGGCGGGGCCCCCTACGCCTTCCACCGGGAGGGCGGCGGCACGGTCACGGGCTTCACGGTGGCGGGGGCGACGGAGGAACGGCACGGGTCGGGGGCGTAACCCTCGCAGCGCCTGCGCAGGATGCATGCGGGGGCCGTGTCGGGCCGGTCCCCGTGAGGGGAGGCGTCGTGCTGAGCGATGACGAGAGTGCCGCGCTGGCCGCGGTGGACGCCGCGGCGATCGCGCGGACGTTGATGGAACTGATCTCCGTGCCGAGCGTCACGGGGAGCGCCGCCGAGTCGGAGCTGCAGCATCAGCTGGCCGGGCGGCTGGAGTGGCTGGGGCTGGACGTCGACCTGTGGTCGATGGACCTGCCCGCACTGCGCGCCGACCCGCACTTCCCCGGCACGGAGGCGCCGCGCGAGGAGGCGTGGGGGCTGGTGGGGACGACGCCCGACGGGGGTGACGGGCCGACGCTGATCCTCCAGGGTCACGTCGACGTCGTACCGCCGGGGGACCTGGCCGCGTGGGACGGGGACCCGTTCGTGCCGCGCGCGGAGGGGGACCTCGTGCACGGGCGCGGGGCGTGCGACATGAAGGCCGGTCTGGCGGCGCACCTCGCCGCGCTCGCGGCGATACGGGCGGCCGGGGTCCGGCTGCGCGGCCGGGTCGCCGCGCACTTCGTGGTCGGCGAGGAGGACGGCGGTCTCGGCGCGTTCGGCACGCTGCGGCGCGGTCACACCGGCGACGCCTGCGTCATCGCCGAGCCCACCGCCGGAACGCTGATCACCGCCAACGCGGGCGCGCTGACCTTCCGGATCGCCGTGCCGGGCCGGGCCGCGCACGGCAGTTCCCGGAAGGAGGGCGTCAGCGCCGTCGACGCCTACCTCCCGCTGCACCGGGCGCTGGCCGCGCTGGAGGAGGAGCGGAACCGGGACCCGGACCCGCTGCTCGCGGAGTACCCGCTGCCGTACGGCCTGTCGGTGGGCACGCTGCGGGCGGGGGACTGGGCCAGCAGCGTGCCGGACCTGCTGGTGGCGGAGGGCCGCTTCGGCGTACGGCTCGGCGAGGACCCGGCGGAAGCGCGCGCCGCGCTGGAGCGGTGCGTGGCCGAGGCGTGCGCCGCGGACCCCTGGCTGCGTGACCACCCGGCGACGGTGACCTGGCCGGGCGGGCAGTTCGCGAGCGGCATGCTGCCCGAGGGACACCCTCTCGCCGGCACGGTCGGCGCCGCGCACGCCGACGCGACGGGCGGGGGCGTGCCCCGGCGGCGCGGGGCGACGTACGGCAGCGACCTGCGGCACTACACCGGCGCCGGGATACCGGCCCTGCAGTACGGGCCCGGCGACATCGCGGTGGCGCACAGCGCGCGGGAGCACGTGAGTGTGCGGGAGGTGGTGGAGACGGCGCGGACACTGGTGCTGACGGTGCTGCGGACGGTGGGCACCAAGTGAGCGGGCGGGCTGCCCGCCCGGCCGCCCCGTGACAGACTCGACCCGTGATCATCGAACGTGCGTACGCCCATGTGGGTGCCTACGACGCGGGGGAGTGGCCCTGGTCGGTCCCGTGCGTCCGCGCGCTCCTCGACGGCGGTCTGCGGTTCACCGCCCCGGTCACCTTCGTCGTCGGCGAGAACGGCTCCGGCAAGTCGACCCTGGTCGAGGCGCTCGCCGAAGGCTTCGGTCTGGACCCGTGGGGCGGCTCGCACGAGTGGCGTTACGCGAGCCCCCGCGCCAAGTCGGTGCTGGGCGAGCACATCCGCTTCGACGCGGCGCCCCGCGGCCGCCGCATGCTCGCCTCCTGGTCCGCCCGCCAGGGCTTCTTTCTGCGCGCCGAGACAGCCCTGGACGCCCTCGGCCGGGAGGGCCTCGCCCCGGACGAGCGCAGTCACGGCGAGGGCTTCCTCGCGGCGTTCCGCGACAAGTTCCTGCGCCCCGGCCTGTACGTCATGGACGAGCCCGAGGCCGCCCTGTCCTTCTCCTCCTGCCTGGAACTGCTCGGCCACATCGACCAGCTGACGCGGGCCGGAGCGCAGGTGGTGTGCGCCACCCACTCCCCGCTGCTGACCGCCCTGCCCGGCGCGGACGTCGTCGAGGTCGGCGACCACGGCATCCGGCGCACCGCCTGGCAGGACCTCGCCCTGGTCGACCACTGGCGGCGCTACCTCGCCGACCCGACGGCGTACCTGCGGCACGTACTGGAGTGACCTGTCCCCGACGGCAGGGGCGGCTCACTCGCCGGGCTTCCGCTCCGGCGCCTCGCAGACGTAGCCGTCGGGGTCGGTGAAGGGGCCGACGGGGCTGACGAGGGCGATGCGGTGGGAGCCGCTGCCCTCGGTGGACACGCCCGTGACCTTCCCCAGCGCCTTGCGCTTGTACAGCGACAGCTTGACGCTGCCGGGGTCGCCCTTGAACTCGACGTACTTGCCGCCGAAGCTCTTGCCGACGGTGAGCCCGCGCCCGGCGTAGAACTGCCTGGTGGCCTTCACGTCCTCCACACCGAGGAGCAGCACGATCTCGTCGATCGTCCGGGTGACCGGGCCGGTGTTCTTCTTCGTCGAGGTCACCAGCTGCCAGATCGTGCCGTCGGGCGCCTGGACGACGCCGCCGTAGCCCCACAGGGACTTCTCGGCGGGCTTCAGCTGGGTGGCGCCGGCGTCGAGTGCGGCGCGGTGCAGCGCGTCGACGTCACCGGGCTGGGACACGACCAGCGACAGGGTGAAGCCGCGGAAGCCGCTCGTGGGCTCGTCGGACGGGCGCAGGCGCACCCGCTCCCGGTCCAGGCCGAAGGCGTCGGAGTAGAAGCGCGCGGCGGCCGTGGGGTCGGCCACCTCCAGCGTGACGGAGTCGATGGAGTTCATGCAGTCGACGGTAGGGCCGCCCCGGTCGCCGGCGCTTCTCGGAAACTGACCGGTTGCCGGGGCCGTCTGGGCCGTCCGGTCAGCCGCCGGCGAGCTCGCCGCTCAGCGTCTTGTGCATCCGTGCGCTGGGCTCGTTCAGCCCGACGATCTCGACGGTCTTGCCGCGCTGGGCGTACTTCGTCTCGACGGCGTCCAGCGCGGCCACCGACGACGCGTCCCAGATGTGTGCGGCGGACAGGTCGATCACGACGCGGTCGGGGTCGGTGGCGTAGGAGAACTGGCCGACCAGCTCGTTGGAGGAGGCGAAGAACAGCTCACCGGTGACCCGGTAGACCACGGTGGCGCCGTCCGGGTCGGTGACCGCGGTGACCTCGGCCAGCCGCGCGACGCGCCGCGCGAACACCACCATCGCGGTGATCGAGCCGACGACGACGCCGATGGCGAGGTTGTGGGTGGCGACCACGCAGACGACGGTGACCAGCATGACGACGGTCTCCCCGAGCGGCATCCGCCGCAGCGTCCTCGGAGCGATCGAGTGCCAGTCGAAGGTGGCCACCGACACCATCACCATGACCGCGACCAGCGCCGCCATCGGGATGTCGGAGACGACCGGCCCGAACACGATGCACAGCACCATCAGGAACGCGCCCGCCAGGAACGTCGACAGCCGGGTCCGCGCCCCGGACACCCGCACGTTGATCATCGTCTGGCCGATCATCGCGCAGCCGCCCATGCCGCCGAAGAAGCCGGTGACGATGTTGGCGACGCCCTGCCCGAGGGACTCACGGGTCTTGGAGGAGCGGGTGTCGGTGATGTCGTCGACCAGCTTGGCCGTCATCAGCGACTCCATCAGGCCGACGAGCGCCATGGCGAACGCGTACGGCGCGACGGTGGTCAGCGTGTCCAGGGTGAACGGCACGTCCGGCAGCCCCGGAACCGGCAGTGCCGACGGCAGGTCGCCCTTGTCGCCGACCGTCGGCACGGCGATCCCGGCCGCGACGGTGATCACGGTGAGGATCACGATGGACACCAGCGGCGCCGGGACCACGCCGGTGAGTCTCGGGAAGAACACCATCATCGCCAGGCCCGCCGCGATCAGCGGATAGACCGGCCACGGCACGTCCGTCATCTCCGGCACCTGCGCCATGAAGATCAGGACGGCGAGGGAGTTGACGAAGCCGACCATCACGCTGCGCGGCACGAACCGCATCAGCTTCGCCACCCCGAGCGCGCCCAGCACGATCTGGAACACGCCCGCGAGGATCACGGCGGCCACCAGGTACCCGAAGCCGTGCTCGCGGTTGAGCGGGGCGATGACGAGGGCGACGGCGCCGGTCGCCGCCGAGATCATGGCGGGCCGGCCGCCGACGAGCGCGATCGTCACGGCCATGGTGAACGAGGCGAACAGACCGACCGCCGGGTCGACCCCGGCGATGATCGAGAAGGAGATCGCCTCGGGGATCAGCGCCAGCGCCACGACCAGACCGCCGAGCACCTCGGTGCGCAGCACCTTCGGGTCGGAGAGCCAGGACGGACGCCGGGAGCCGCGCAGCCAGGCGGACGGGGACAGTGCGGAGAACGCGGAAGGCGTGGACAAAGGAGCGAGAACCTGTCGTTGCTCGGGCGCGCCCGGGACGGGGCGGGGGCACGCGGGAGGGGCGTGGGACGCCCCGTGCGGAGGGGAGGTCCGGGCCGGGAATCAGTCGGCGTGGGGCCCGGGGACCACGGTGGTGCGGCGCGGAAGGGCTCCGGACGCCGGCCGGGGGCGAAGGGTCACGGCGGGAAGGCGGCGGCGCGGGGCATCACGGACATGCGCTCGCTCTCTCCTGCGGACTGCGGTCTTCGCCGGGGGCTTCGTCGGCCCCGACACGGCTGACCGGACCACTTTACCCGTCGCCCGGGTCCGTCCTACTGCCGTGCGTGCGGGGCCCGACGGCCCCGCTCACAGGTGCCCCGTCCGCTCGACCGCCGGCCGGCGCGGAGGGGCCGGCGGTCGAGCGGACCGGCGGAGCCGGGCGGTGGGCCGGGGCGGGGCCGGTGGTGCGGTCAGTGGTGGGCGTGGTGGGCGTGGACCACCGCGTGGCCCTTGCCCCGGCCGATCATCCACTTGTTGACCGGGGTGGTGACCAGGAAGGCGACGGCGAAGCCGCCGAGCAGCGCGTACCAGAACAGGCCCTCGGACAGCTGGGCGTCCATCGCCCCCGGCGTCAGCGCGATGATGGCGTTGTCGACCAGCTCCATCACCGCGATGGAGACGGTGTCGGCGGCCAGCGCGACCTTCACGGCGGCCTTCGGCGACACCCCGGCGCGCACCACGGCGAACAGGGTGAAGGAGTAACCGAAGACGAAGGCCAGGCCGATGGCCAGGACCATCGTCGGGACGTTGCCCCACAGCAGGGCCGTGCCGATGGCCATGCCCAGGATCTCGCCGACCGCGCAGCCGAGCAGGCAGTGCAGCGTCGCCCGGATCGCCATCGACCAGGTCGCGCCGGGCGCGGCGCCGGTGTGGTGGTGCATGGCGTGGTCCATGACCTCATCCCCCTTCGAGGCGTCACGGGGACGGTGCCGCCCCCGCGCACACTCCGAACGATATACCCCATGGGGGTATTCCGGCCAGGGGTGATTCTTTTACGTCGGCCCCGTCAGCGGGTCAACAGGTCCCGGATCGCCGCCGTCACCTCCTCCGGCGCCTCCTCGGCCATGAAGTGCCCGGCCTCGGTCAGCCGGTGGTCCAGGTCCGGCGCCCAGGCCCGCCACACCGCCGACGCGTCGTAGCCCAGCTGGGCGCCCCAGTCCTGCTGGAGGACCGTCACCGGCATCGTGAGCCGGGTACCCGCGTCCAGGTCCGCCCGGTCGTGCTCGATGTCGACGGTCGCCGAGGCCCGGTAGTCGGCGACGATCGACGGCACCGCAGCGCGGCCGGCCCGCAGATACGCGGCCCGCACCTCCGGCGGCAGCGCGTCCGGTCCGGTGGACCAGGCGTCGAGGAACGACCCGAAGAAGGCGTCCGCACTGCCCGCGATCATCGCCTCCGGCAGGCCGGGCGGCTGCGCCATCAGATACAGGTGGAAGGCGACCGCCGCGGAGACGCCGTGCAGGACGTCCCACATGTCGAGCGTCGGCACGACGTCGAGGATGCCGAGGTGCGTGACGGTCTCGGGGTGGTCGAGCCCGGCCCGGAAGGCGACGAGGGCGCCCCGGTCGTGCCCGACGAGGGCGAAGCGGTCGTGGCCGAGCGCGGCGGCCAGCGCCACGACGTCGGCCGCCATGGTGCGCTTGGCGTACACGCCGGGGCTGTCGGCGGCCGGTTTGTCGCTGGCGCCGTAGCCGCGCAGGTCGGGGCAGATCACGGTGTGGCCGGCGGCGAGCCGCTCGGCGACGTGCCGCCACATGAGATGCGTCTGCGGGAACCCGTGCAGCAGTACGACGGGACTGCCGTGCCCGCCGACGGCTGCCGCCAGCTCGACGCCGTCCACGCCGGGAAGGCGGAGCTGCTCGAAGCCGGGGATGGTAGGGGTCATGAGGGTGTGTCCAGTTCTCCAGGGTGCGGGGACCTGAGCAGCGTGGGGGAAGGCGATGAGCAGCGGATCAGTGCGGCGCAGTGCGGGCGCGCACCCTCGGCCCTCCACCCACCAGGATGGAACCCATGCGCATCGACGTCCTCGGCGCCGTCCAGGCCTTCCGGGACGACGGCAGCCCCGTCCCCCTCGGCGGCCCCCGGCACCGTGAGGTCCTCGGGCGTCTCGTCGCCGCCGAGGGGCGGATGGTCACCACCGAGACGCTCGTCGACGATCTGTGGGCCGAACAGCCGCCGGCCCGTGCCGTCGGCGCCCTGCGTACGTTCGTCGCCGCGCTGCGCCGCGCCCTGGAACCGGACAGGGCGCCCCGCACCCCGCCCCGTGTCCTGGTCACCGAGGGCCCCGGTTACGCCCTGCGCCTGCCGCGCGAGGACGTCGACGTGCACCGCTTCCAGGACGCCCTGGCCCGCGCCCGGCGCACCCCCGGCGAGGTGGCCGCGCTCGGCGAGGCCCTAGCGGCCTGGCGCGGCCCCGCCTACGCCGACGTGACCGGCTCCGCGTGGGCGGAACGCGAACGCGCCCGGCTGGAGGAGTTGCGGGCGGAGGCGGTCGAACTGCGCGCCCGCCTCCTCCTCGACCGGGGCGACGGTTCCGGCCTGGTGACCGATCTGCGCGACCACGTCGCCGCGCACCCCTGGCGTGAGCCCGCCTGGACGCTCTTCGCCCGCGCCCTGCACCACGCGGGCCGCCGCGCCGACGCCCTGGACACCCTCCGCCGTGCCCGCTCCACCCTCGCCGACCAGCTCGGGCTCGACCCTGGCGCCGAGCTGCTGCGCCTGGAGACGGGCATCCTCAACGGGGTGGCCCCGTCCGCCGCCCCGGCCGCCACCTGGACCGGCCCCGGCGTCCCGCTCGGTCCGCGCACCACCGTGGACCTGGCCCGCACCCTGGCCCTGGCGGGCGGCGACGCGCTGGTCCGCTCCCGCAGCGACCGCCTCGCCGCGATCACCGCGGCGGAACGCACCGGTGACCTCGCCCTCACCGCCCGGATCATCGGCGCGTACGACGTGCCCGCCCTGTGGACCCGGGCCGACGACCCCGCGCAGTCCCGGGCGGTCGTCGAGGCCGCCGCACGCACCCTCGCCGCGCTCGGCCCCGACGCCCCCGCCGACCTGACCGTCCGTCTGCTGGCGACGGTCGCGGTCGAGAGCCGCAGCGCCGACCTGACCCCGCCGGAGCGGGACCGCGCCCGGGACGCGGCCCGGCGGGCGGAGGCGCTGGCCCGGGAACTGGGCGACCCCGCCCTCCTGGCGTTCGCCCTGAACGGGGTGTTCCTGCAGTCCTTCACCCGCCCCGGGCTCGCGGCGGCCCGCGACCGCACCGGCGCCGAGATCCTCGACCTGGCCACCGCGCACGACCTGCCCGCCTTCGCCGTGCTCGGCCGGCTCGTGCGCCTCCAGTCCGCCTCCGCCCTCGGCGACCTGGACACCGCGTCCGCGCACGCGGAGGCCGCCGAACGGCTCGCCGCCGCCACCGAGGCGCCCCTCGTCCCCGTCCTCACGGCGTGGTTCCGGGCCCGGGCCGCGGCGACCCGCAGCACCGAGCCGGGCGGACCGTCCCCCGCCACGGTCGCCGCGCACTACCGCACCGCCGACGAGGCCCTCCGCACCGCGGGCATGCCGGGCATGCGCCGGGGCCTGCTCCCGCTGGCCCTGCTGGGCCTGCGCCTGCTGCACGGCCGGCCCGCGCCCGCCGACCCCCGCCTCGACCGAGGCCCGTACCGCCCTTGGACGGAGCCCCTCCTCCTGCTCGACCAGGGCCGCGAGGCACAGGCCCGCACCGCCCTCGCCGCGGCCCCCGCACCCCCGCCCGACCACCTGCAGGAGGCGCTGTGGTGCCTGACCGCCCGTGCCGCCGTCCGCCTGGGCGACCGCGACACCGCGGCCCGCGCCGCGACCGCCCTCCGCGGCGCCCGCGCCGAACACGCGGGCGCCGCATCCGGCCTGCTGACCCTGGGCCCGGTGGCGGCGTACCTGGAGGAGGCGGAGGAGTGCGCGGGCGCGCACTGATTCCGCCCGCGTCAGGACACCCGCGGGCGCCGCGTCCTCTCCAGCACGGGCGTCAGGAAGCGCCGTACGGTCTCCGGTTCGCCCGGCTCGAAGTCCGAGGCCCCCACCACCTCGTCGATCACCGGTCCGAAGAAGGCGCATCCGAGCCGGACGGCCTTCTCCTTCACCCAGCAGATCCGTCGGCGGTCGCCCCCGAGCCGCCGCCCTGCGCATGCGGGCCCTGGTCCTGCCCGCCGAGCACAGCCGCACGCACGACGCCGCCAAGGCCGCCGGGCAGGTCCGCCGCGCCCTGCCCGGCGACCTGCCCGAGGTGACGGTGCTGCCCGGATCCACCCACCAAGCGCTCCCGCTCTCCGGGCCGGAGAAGCTGAACGAGCACCTGATCCGATCCCTCGGCCGACCGCCACCCCGCGTACGTATGCTGCTCGGCATGGGGGCCACGCCCGAGGTCGCGAGCGGACATTCCTGGGCCTCCACCCGCGCCTGGGTGGAGAAGACCCTGTCCGCCGGTGAGCGCATCGAGAGGGTGGACCGGCTTCGCGGCGGCTGGACCTCCGAGATGCGCCGCCTGGACGTCACCGGCCCGGACGGCCCCCGCTCCCTCGTGCTGCGCTCCTTCGTCAAGCCGTTCTTCGTGCGGCACGCCGAGGGCCTGCTGACCCGCGAGGCGGACATCCTGCGCCTGCTCGCCTCTACGGACGTCCCGGCGGCCACGCTCGTCGCGGTGGACGCGACCGTCCGGCACTGCGACCATCCGTCCCTGCTGATGACCCTGCTCCCGGGGACCGTCCGCCTGCACGACGAGGGCGCGGACACCCGGGCCGACGAGCTGGCCCGCCTCCTCGTCCGCATCCACCGCCTGCCCGTGCCCCCGCACCGGCGCCCCCGCACCTACCAGGCGTGGGCCTCCCCGGACCGCGTGACACCGCCCGCGGCCACCCGCCGACCCGAGCTGTGGCACCGGGCAGCCGACGTCGTCCGCCGCGACCCCCCGCCGTACGAGGGCCGCTTCCTGCACCGGGACTTCCACCCCGGCAACGTCCTCCTCACCGGCCCCGACGACGCCCCGCGGGTCAGTGGTGTCGTCGACTGGGTGGAGACCTCCTGGGGACCGGCCGACCTGGACGTGGCGCACTGCTCGACCGCCCTCGCCCTGCTGCACGGCGCCCGGGCGGGCATGGATTTCGCCGACCGCTACACCGCCGCCGGCGGCGCGCTCGCCCCGGACGCCCCCGCCCACCTCCACTGGCGCCTCCTGGGCACCCTGGGCTACGGCGACGCGGAGAAGGTCGCGGTCCCCTGGCGCTGCCTCGGCCGCACGGACCTGACCCCGGAGGTCCTCGCCGGCCGCCTGGAGGACTACCTGGACGCGCTGTTCACACGGTACGGCTGAACACGAAGAAGGGGCGGGTTCCGGGAACCCGCCCCGCCACGTCCGCCCGTCGAGGTCACGGCCACACCAGGCAGTACGCCTGATGCCCCGCCTCGTGCAGCCGGTGCGAGAAGTCCTGCCACTCGTGCAGCAGTTGGTAGACGTTGAACGCGTCGCGCGGGCCGCCGCGGTCCGGGACCGTCGACCAGATGAAGGCGGCCGCGCCGACCGCTTCCTCGCCTATGTCGCGCAGCGGGTCCACGACCGTCATGGGGAGCTTCACGACCGCGTAGTCCGGGTGCAGGACGACCAGCTCGAGCGGCGGCACCTTGTGCAGGGGGACGCCTTCGATGCCCGTGAGCACCATGGCTGCCATGGTCTCCGGCTTGATCTTGGTGAACATGCCGCCCATGCCCAGCTCGTCCCCGCCGAGCTCCTCGGGGCGCATGGAGATCGGGACGCGGGCCGCGGTGGCGCCGTCCGGCGCACCGAAGTACTTGTACGTCACCCCCACCCGACCACCATTCCTGCTCCCCGCCCCGCTCAGCGGGCCGATCCGCTCCGGCTCGTCGTGTGCACGACGCGTCTGATCCGATTCCTCCGCTTCGCGTCGGTGCCTTCCCCGCCGGGCACGTCGAGGACCCAGGTCGTCGGTCCCCTCGCCCAGTCCGCCACCGCGATGCATATCTCCACCCGACTGCTTTTCTAGGACGCGTGGCCCCCGCCGCGCAACCCGATCATCGTGACAGTGACCTCCCCCACGGCCGCCCGCCGAAACGTGCGGTGAACCATCCGTCCGCGAGATTGTCGCGGGGCCCGGCCGCCCCGGCCGCGCGAGCTGTGTGCACCGGGGATCAGTTTCGCAGATCATGGCCGGTCCGGTGCCCGGATCGGCAGCTCGCCGGGGCGCGGACGCCGCTGGTGGCCCCTGGCCTACCCTGAAACGAGTCACAGCAGCCGCAGCCCGGCGAGATACCCGGGACGTCGGAAAAGGTCGGAGAAGTCGCAGGTCATGAGCGAACTGCCATATTCGTACGAAGCCCCAGCCTCGCAGGCGCTGTTCGATCGTGCCGCGGCCGTCACTCCCGGTGGTGTGAACTCACCGGTGCGTGCCTTCCGCGCCGTCGGCGGTACGCCCCGGTTCATGGTCTCCGGCTCCGGGCCGTACCTGACCGACTCCGACGGGCGGGAGTACGTCGACCTGGTGTGCTCGTGGGGGCCGATGATCCTCGGGCACGCGCACCCCGAGGTGATCGCCGCCGTCCAGGAGGCCGTCGCGCGCGGCACCTCCTTCGGCACGCCCGGTGAGGGCGAGGTCGCGCTCGCCGAGGAGATGGCCGCCCGGATCGAGCCGCTGGAGCAGGTGCGGCTGGTGTCCAGCGGCACCGAGGCCACCATGTCGGCGATCCGTCTGGCCCGTGGCTTCACGCAGCGGAGCAAGGTGATCAAGTTCGCCGGCTGCTACCACGGCCACGTGGACGCGCTGCTCGCCTCCGCCGGCTCCGGCGTGGCGACGTTCGCACTGCCGGACACCCCCGGTGTGACCGGCGCGCAGGCCGGCGACACCATCGTGCTGCCGTACAACGACCTGGACGCCGTGCACGCCGCGTTCGCCGCCCACCCCGGCGAGATCGCCTGCGTGATCACGGAGGCGTCCCCGGGCAACATGGGCGTCGTCCCGCCGCTGCCCGGCTTCAACCAGGGCCTCAAGGACGCGTGCGCAGCGAACGGCGCGCTGTACATCTCCGACGAGGTCATGACCGGCTTCCGCACCAGCCGCGCCGGTTGGTTCGGCGTCGACGGCGTGCGCCCCGACCTGATGACCTTCGGCAAGGTCATGGGCGGCGGCTTCCCGGCCGCCGCGTTCGGCGGGCGCGCCGACGTCATGGCGCACCTCGCCCCGGCCGGCCCCGTCTACCAGGCGGGCACCCTCTCGGGGAACCCGGTCGCCACGGCCGCCGGGCTCGCCCAGCTGCGGCTGCTCGACGACGTCGCCTACGAAAAGGTGGACGCGGTGTCCGCGCAGATCCGGTCCCTCGTCACGGAGGCGCTGACCAAGGAGGGCGTCGCGCACACGCTGCAGAACGCCTCCAACATGTTCTCCGTCTTCTTCACCGAGAACCCGGTCCGCAACTACGAGGACGCCAAGAAGCAGGAGTCGTTCCGCTTCACCGCGTTCTTCCACTCGCTGCTGGCGAACGGCGTCTACCTGCCGCCGTCGTCGTTCGAGTCCTGGTTCGTGTCCACGGCCCACGACGAGCGGGCCGTCCAGCGCATCGCCGACGCCCTCCCGGCGGCGGCCCGAGCAGCGGCGGAGGCCACCGCGTGAGCCCCGAGAAGACCCCCGAGGACGTCACCGTCGTCCACCTCATGCGGCACGGCGAGGTCGAGAACCCGGACGGCGTCCTCTACGGCCGCCTCCCCGGCTACCACCTCTCCGAGCTGGGCCGCCGGATGGCCGACCGGGTCGCCGAGCACCTGGCGTCGCGCGACGTCGTGCACGTCGGCGCCTCCCCGCTGGAGCGGGCGCAGGAGACGGCCGAGCCCATCGCCAAGGCGCACGGCCTGGACATCGCCACCGACCGGCGGCTGATCGAGGCGGAGAACGTCTTCCAGGGCAAGACCTTCGGCATCGGCGACGGCGCGCTGCGCCGCCCGGCCAACTGGAAGCACGTCGTCAACCCGTTCAAGCCGTCCTGGGGCGAGCCGTACGTCGACCAGGTGGTGCGCATGACGGGTGCGCTGGAGGCGGCGCGGGACGCGGCCCGCGGCCATGAGGCGGTGCTGGTCAGCCACCAGCTGCCGATCTGGATCGTGCGCTCCTACGTGGAGAAGCGCCGGCTGTGGCACGACCCGCGCCGCCGCCAGTGCACCCTGGCCTCGCTGACCACGTTCACCTACCGCGGCGACAAGGTCGTCTCCGTGGGCTACAGCGAGCCCGCCCTCGACCTGGTGCCCGCGCATCTGCGGGCTGGCGCCAGGCCGGCG
The DNA here is from genome assembly GCF_043082785.1 of Streptomyces sp. NPDC014764. Classification (NCBI taxonomy): domain Bacteria; kingdom Bacillati; phylum Actinomycetota; class Actinomycetes; order Kitasatosporales; family Streptomycetaceae; genus Streptomyces; species Streptomyces sp. NPDC014764. The sequence goes on from NZ_JBIBXY010000012.1 coordinate 71,010, forward strand.
AAGGGCGCCGGCAAGGCCTACGGCGCGTGACGCCGGTGTGGGGGCGGCGCGCCGCCCCCACGGTGTTTCGTTGCGAAACCTCCGCATTCGACGGGAACCTCCCCCTTCGTCAAGTCCTCTGACTGGGTGACCACTCAAGGACGTGACGAAGGGGGTCGCCATGCGCGCTCTCTCCCGCAGGGGAATGCTCGGGCTCGGCGCGGGGGCCGCTGCCGCCGTCTCCTTGGCCGGCTGCGGCGGCCACACAGGCTCCGACGGATCGAACCCCGGGGGCGGTTCCCGTCCGGGGCCCGGCGACCGCCCCGCGTCGCCGAAGCCGACCGCGACGGTCCGGCCGATCGGCGACGGCTCCACCTCCTTCACCGGGAAGCAGCCTCACCAGCCCGAGCGGCCGGTGCCGCTGGAGCCGGGTCAGAAGCCCCCGCAGTTCGTGGTGTTCTCCTGGGACGGCGCCGGCGAGGTCGGCAACGGGCTCTTCCCGCGCTTCCTCGACCTGGCCAAGGAGCACGGCGCCTCCATGACCTTCTTCCTCTCGGGGCTGTATCTGCTGCCCGAGTCGAAGAAGCGGCTCTACGACCCGCCGAACAACCGGCGCGGCGCCTCCGACATCGGCTACCTCACCGACGCGCACATCAAGGACACGCTGAAGAACCTGCGCCGCGCCTGGCTCGAGGGCCACGAGATCGGCACCCACTTCAACGGGCACTTCTGCGCCGGCTCCGGCAGTGTCGGCAACTGGACGCCGAAGCAGTGGCGCGACGAGATCGAGCAGGCCAAGTCGTTCGTGAAGGAGTGGCGCACCAACTCCGGGTGGACCGACGTGGAGTCGCTGCCGTTCGACTACGACAATGAGCTGGTCGGCGGCCGCACGCCCTGTCTGCTGGGGCAGGACCAGCTGTTGCCCACCGCTCGTGACCTGGGATGGCGCTACGACGCCTCCTCGCCCGGCGGGCGCCAGACCTGGCCCTCCAAGAAAAAGGGCATATGGGACCTTCCTCTCCAGCAGATACCTTTCCCCGGACGGTCTTTCGAGGTCCTCTCGATGGACTACAACATGCTCGCCAACCAGTCGCTCAACTCCACCAACGCCCCGGCCCACAACTACCCGGGCTGGCGGGAGCAGTCGGCGCAGGCATACATATCCGGCTTCAAGCGGGCATACAAGACGAACCGGGCACCCTTCTTCGTCGGCAACCACTTCGAGCAGTGGAACGGCGGCATCTACATGGACGCCGTCGAGGAGGCCCTGAAGCACATCGCGCGGGAGAAGGAGAAGGGTGAGGACGTGAGGATCGTCTCCTTCCGGCAGTTCTGCGACTGGCTCGACGTGCAGAAGCCCGAGATGCTCGACCGGCTGCGCACCCTGGACGTCGGCCAGGAACCCACCGGCGGCTGGCAGGCGTTCACCCGCGACCTCGCAGGCAGCGCGTCCACGGGGGCCGCCGACCCCGCCTGAGATGCGGGTTTCCGCCCGAAGCGGGGTGCGCAGGGGGGTGCGCAAGATCCCCAGAACGGGCATGCGAAACTTTTCACATGAGTGCCGCCAGCCGCGCCCCCCAGCGCTCGAACCGAGCCGCGCAGAGCTCGTACCGCGCCGCCCGTGCCGTGCGCGCCCGCCGTCGCGCCGCCCTGGCCGCCGGTGCCGCCGCGGCCGCACTGCTCCTCACCGCCTGCGGTGACGGGGGCACCTCCGGCGGTGGCGGAGACACCGGATTCGTCACCGGCACCGACGGCATCTCCACCGTCGCCGCCGGCAAGCGCGTCGCCGCGCCCGACCTCTCCGGGGAGACCCTGGAGGGCGAGCAGCTCGACGTCGGCGACTACAAGGGCAAGGTCGTCGTCCTCAACGTCTGGGGCTCCTGGTGCAACCCGTGCCGGGCGGAGGCCAAGTACTTCGCGAAGGTGTCGAAGGAGTACGAGGACAAGGACGTCCAGTTCGTCGGCATCAACACCCGCGACGGCAGCACCACCGCCGCGCTCGCCTTCGAGAAGGACTTCGGCATCACCTACCCGAGCCTGTACGACCCCACGGGCAAGCTGATGCTCCGCTTCGAGAAGGGCACGCTCAACCCGCAGGCCATCCCCTCCACCCTGGTGCTGGACCGGGAGGGCCGCGTCGCCGCCCGCTCGCTGACCGCCCTCGACGAGGAACGGCTGCGGAAGATGCTCGAACCGGTCGTCGCGGAGAAGTGACGTGACGGCCCTGCACACGCTCGCCGCGGAGACGGGCTACAACGGCACGGTGCTCAACGGCGCCCTGCTGGTGGCCCTGCCCATCGCCGTGCTCGGCGGCCTCGTCTCCTTCTTCTCGCCCTGCGTCCTGCCGCTCGTCCCCGGCTACCTCTCCTACGTCACCGGCGTCTCCGGCACCGACCTGGCCGAGGCCCGGCGCGGCCGCATGGTCGCCGGCGCCTCCCTGTTCGTCCTCGGCTTCACCGTCGTGTTCGTCTCGGGCGGTGCCTTCTTCGGCTACTTCGGGCAGACCCTCCAGGAGCAGTCGGGCGTCCTGTCCAAGATCCTCGGCGTCTTCATGATCCTCATGGGCGTCTTCTTCATGGGCCTGATGCCCTGGCTCACCCAGCGGGAGTTCCGCTTCCACAAGCGCCCCGCCACCGGCCTCGTCGGCGCGCCCGTGCTCGGCGCCCTCTTCGGCATCGGCTGGACCCCCTGCATCGGGCCCACCCTCGCCTCCGTCCTCACCCTGTCCGCGCAGCAGGAGAGCGCCGGACGGGGCGCGGTGCTGACCGTCGCGTACTGTCTCGGACTGGGCGTGCCCTTCGTGCTCGCCGCCGTGGCCTTCCGCAAGGCGCTCGGCGCCTTCGGCTGGGTCAAGCGGCACTACGCCTGGGTGATGCGCATCGGCGGCACGATGATGATCGTGACCGGTGTGCTGCTGCTGACCGGCGCGTGGGACACCCTCGTGACGGAGATGCAGACCTGGTCCAACGGCTTCACGGTGGGGATCTGACCCGATGAGCGACACCACGACGGACAACACCACCACGACCGGTGACGACCAGGATCTGGGCGCCGCAGGCTCCCAGCTGTCCACCGCCCCCGTGGAGGACAGCCCCTCGCCCAACCTGCCCTCCCTCGGCGTGATCGGCTGGGCCCGCTGGTTCTGGCGGCAGCTCACCTCCATGCGGGTGGCGCTGCTGCTCCTGCTGCTGCTGTCGCTGGCCGCGATCCCCGGCTCGCTCATCCCGCAGACGGGCATCAACGAGGCGCAGGTCGCCGACTTCCGCGAGCGGCACGACGTCCTCGCGCCGGTCTACGACAAGCTCGGCCTCTTCAACGTGTACAGCTCGGTGTGGTTCTCCGCGATCTACATCCTGCTGTTCGTCTCCCTCATCGGCTGCATCGTGCCCCGCACCTGGCAGTTCGTCGGCCAGCTGCGCGGCCGCCCGCCGGGCGCGCCCCGCCGGCTGACCCGGCTGCCCGCGCACACCGCCTGGCGCACCTCGGCCGCCCCCGAGGAGGTCCGCGAAACCGCCCTCGCGCTGCTGAAGAAGCGCCGCTTCCGCGCCCACGTCGTCGGGGACGCCGTCGCCGCCGAGAAGGGCTATCTGCGCGAGTTCGGCAACCTGGCGTTCCACCTCGCGCTGATCGTCATGCTGATCGCGTTCGCCTGGGGACAGCTGTTCAAGTCCGAAGGCAACAAGATCGTCGTCGAGGGCGACGGCTTCTCCAACACGCTCACCCAGTACGACGACTTCAAGTCCGGCAACCTCTTCACCAACGACGACCTGGAGCCGTTCAGCTTCGACGTCAAGGAGTTCACCGGCACCTACGAGCGCACCGGCCCCAACAAGGGCACCCCGCGCACGTACGAGACCGAGGTGACGTACACCGAGGGCGCGGACGGCGGGGAGAAGAGCGCCGTCATCAAGGTGAACAAGCCGCTGGAGATCGGCGACGCCAAGGTCTACCTCGTCAGCCACGGCTACGCACCCGTGGTGACCGTCCGCGACGGCAAGGGCGAGATCGTCTACCAGGACGCCGTGCCGCTGCTGCCGCTCGACAACAACGTCACCTCCAACGGCGTCGTCAAGGTCCTCGACGGCTACCGCAACCCGCAGGGCAAGAAGGAGCAGCTCGGCTTCCAGGCCTTCTTCGTGCCGACCTTCGGCGGGTCCGCGAGCGGCACGATGCTCTCCCAGTTCCCGGCACTGGACTACCCGGTGCTCGCGCTCAACGCCTACCACGGCGACCTGAAGGCCGACTCCGGCATTCCGCAGAGCGTGTACCAGATGGACAAGACCAAGATGAAGGAGTTCAAGGACGCCGACGGCGAGCTGCTGAAGAAGCTGCTCACCCCCGGCGAGACCATGGAACTCCCCGGCGGCGCCGGCTCGATCACCTTCGAGAAGGACATCAGGGAGTGGGCCGGCTTCCAGGTCGTCCAGGAGCCGGGCGGCGGCTGGGCGCTCGGCGGCGCCCTCACCGCCATCGGCGGACTGGCCGCCTCCCTGTTCGTCCAGCGGCGCCGCGTGTGGGTGCGCGCGGTGCGCGGCGACGACGGCGTGACCGTCGTCGAGATGGCGGGCCTCGGCCGCAGCGAGTCCGCGAAGGTGCCCGAGGAGCTCGGCGACCTCGCCGGGACCCTCTACGAGCGGGCGCCAGGTGTGCCGGACCCCGAACCGGAGCCGGACGGCACACCCCCCGAAGACCCCGGAACGCCTGCCGCGTCCCCGACCTCCACGTCCACCGACCCCGACTCTCAAGCCGTGCCTGCCGAAGGGGCTGAGCAGCAGTGACTCTCGCCGCCGCGACCAACGAGAACCTCGCGGAGATCAGCAATGTGCTGATCTACTCCGCGATGGCGGTCTACACCCTCGCTTTCTTCGCGTACATCGCCGAGTGGCTCTTCGGCAGCCGCAGCAAGGTCGCCCGCACCGCGGCCGCGCTCACCCCGAAGAGGGCGACGACGGGCACGGCGCCCGCCGTGACCGTGAAGCAGGGCGGCGGCACCGCCGTCCTGGAACGGCCCAAGGTCACGGTCCGCGCCGCGTCCGGCTCGCGTGACGTGCCCGACGGGCCCGGCGCGCACGGCGGCGACGAGCAGGGCGACCTCTTCGGGCGTATCGCCATCTCCCTCACCGTGCTCGCGTTCGCGCTGGCCTTCGGCGGGGTGCTCACCCGCGCGCTGTCCGTGGAGCGGGCGCCGTGGGGCAACATGTACGAGTTCAACATCACCTTCTCCACGACCGCGGTGGGCGTCTACCTCCTGCTGCTGGCGCTGAAGAAGAACGTGCGCTGGCTCGGCCTGTTCCTCACCACGTCGGTCCTGCTGGACCTCGGTCTCGCCGTCACCGTTCTGTACACCGAGAGCGACCAGCTGGTTCCCGCGCTGCACTCGTACTGGCTGTACATCCACGTCTCCACGGCGATCCTGTGCGGCGCGGTGTTCTACGTCGGCGCCTTCACGACGATCATGTACCTCTTCAAGGACTCGTACGAGAACAAGCTGGCAGGCGGCGGCAAGCCGGGCAGCTTCGCCACGTCCTTCCTGGAGCGGCTGCCCGCGGCGGCCTCGCTGGACAAGTTCGCCTACCGCGTCAACGCGGCCGTCTTCCCGCTGTGGACGTTCACGATCATCGCGGGCGCCATCTGGGCCGGCGACGCCTGGGGCCGCTACTGGGGCTGGGACCCCAAGGAGACCTGGTCCTTCATCACCTGGGTCGCCTACGCCGGCTACCTGCACGCCCGCGCCACCGCCGGCTGGAAGGGCCGCAAGGCCGCCTACCTGGCCCTGCTCGCCTTCGGCTGCTGGCTGTTCAACTACTACGGCGTCAACATCTTCGTCTCCGGCAAGCACTCCTACGCCGACGTCGGCCTCGGCGTGCTCCAGGCGGCCGGTTTCTGACCGGCCCCGCACCGCAGCGCACGGAGGCCGCACCGGACGACAGTCCCGGGGCGGCCTCCGCCGCGTTCAGTCCCCGATGTCCTCGCCCCACAGCTCCGGGTTCCGGGCGACGAACCCCCGCATCATCGCCACGCACTCCGGGTCGTCGAGCACCACGACCTCCACACCGTGCTCCGCCAGCCAGTCGTGCCCGCCGTGGAAGGTGACGGCCTCCCCGATCACCACCCGCGAGATCCCGAACTGCCGCACCAGCCCCGAGCAGTACCAGCAGGGCGACAGCGTGGTCACCATCGTCGTCCCCCGGTACGACGGCTGCCGCCCCGCCGCCCGGAAGGCCGCCGTCTCCGCGTGCGTCGACGGGTCCCCGTCCTGCACCCGCCGGTTCCGCCCCCGCCCCAGCAGCACCCCGTCCGCCCCGTACAACGCGGCCCCGACCGGGACGCCCCCTTCCGCCAGCCCCGCCCGGGCTTCTTCCCTCGCGGTGGCCAGCCAGGCGCGGTCGAGCTGCGTCTCCACGGTGTCCGTACCTTTCGTGCGGCTGACGGTGTTTCACCATACGCATACACAGGGTCACTTGGGGCTGCGGTGCGTATGGATGTAGCGTCCCGTCAGTGGTCGAAGGGGGGCCACGGGCACTCAGGGTGACAGGTGGAACGGGGACAGAGTTGAGCGGGGAAGACATGACCGGCCTCACGGGAAGCGGGGCCGAGCCGCTGCGGGACGAGGACCCGCGCCGGATCGGGCCGATCCCGCTGCTGGGGCGGCTCGGGGTCGGCGGCATGGGCCGGGTGTACCTCGGCGTCCACGAGGGCCGCTACGCGGCGGTCAAGCAGGTGCTGCCCTCGGTCGCCGGGGAGGACCAGGACTTCCTGCGCCGCTTCGGGCACGAGCTGGACAACCTCTCCCGGCTCCCCGACGAGGCCACCGCCCCGCTGCTCGCGGGCGACCGCAACGCCCGCCCGCCGTGGTTCGCCACCGCCTACGTGCCCGGCATCACCCTGCGCGAGGCCGTCGACCTGCACGGCCCCCTGCCCCGCGAGGCACTGTGGCTGCTGCTGCGGGAGGCCGCCGACGGGCTGGCCGCCGTGCACGCGCTGGACATGGTGCACCGCGACCTCAAGCCGTCCAACGTCATGCTGACCCCGGACGGCCTCACCCTCATCGACTTCGGCGTGGCCCGCGCCGCCGACCAGAGCCGGCTCACCCGCACCGGCATGGTGGTGGGCACGCCCGCCTACATGTCGCCCGAACAGGCCTCCGGCAAGCGGGCGTCGAGCGGTGCCGTCGACGTCTTCGCACTGGGCTCCGTGATCGCGTACGCCGCCTCCGGCCGACCGCCCTTCGGCGACGAGTCCGGGCCCGCCGTGCTGTACCGCATCGTGCACGAGGAGCCCGACCTGGGGCCGCTGCGCGAGCTGGACCCCGAGCTGGCCGACGTGGTCGCGTCCTGCCTCGACAAGGACCACGAGGGCCGCCCGACCGCCGCGGAACTGGCCGGAACGGCGGCGGGACGCGGCCCGTCCGGCGCGCCCCTGTGGCCCGCGGCCGTCGGCGAACGGCTGGCCGAGCGGGCCGCCTTCGCCGCCCGCGCCCCTGACCCGCAGGACCTCCCTCCCACCCTCGGCCCGACGGAGGCGGGGGAGGAGGGAAGGAACCCGCCGGTGAGAAACCGGAGAAGAAGAAGGTGGAGCCGCCCGCGCGGAAGGAGAAGCGGCGGCGCATGCTGCCCGTCGTCGTACCGGTCGTGGTCGTCGTCACCGGCGGCACGCTCGCCTTCCAGCTCCTGCCGTACGTCACGGACTCGGGGAACGCCGCGGGCGGCCCCACGCCTTCCGCGTCCGTGAGCGTCTCCGCCGACGTCACACCGTCGGCGACCGCCGGGTCCGCGAAGCCGTCCCCGTCGGGCAGCCCGTCGGCATCGAAGAAGCCGAAGGACGACGACGCGAAGGGCCGGGAGAAGGACTCCGACTCCGGGGACGCCGGTTCGGGCGCGGGTGCCGGTCCCGGTGACGGGGGCGGCGCGGGCGACAACGGGTCGGGCACCCGGCCCGGTTCGGGCGGCGGTGACACCGACGACGGCGGGTCGGACAACCCCTCCGGCACAGGCGGCGGGTCCTCGTCGGGAGGACAGGGCGTCCTGCGCAACGCGTCCAGCGGAAGGTGCCTCTCCGCCTACGGGGGATCCGGTTACGGCAACGTCACCACGGACGACTGCGCCTCAGGGGCGGCCGCCTGGAGCCTGCGGAGTACGGGATCCGGCGCCTACCGGATCGTCCACGGGGAGTCCGGCAACTGTCTGTCCGCCTATGGATCGATGCACATCGGGACCTGCGGCGTGGACGACGCTCAGACATGGCGTCTCGGCTCGGGCGGCACCGTCGTCCTGGTGAAGACCGGGAGGTGTCTGGAACACGCCCGGGCGAGCGGCATGATCATGGCCCGGGTCTGCGACGGATCGGCGGGGCAGAGCTGGACGCGGGCGTGAGCCCGTTCACCGGGTGAGCGCCGCGCTCCGCGCCGGACCGGTCCGCACGATGTGCCACAGCTGCTCCTGGTAGGCGTCGGGCCGGGACGCGAGGTCCACCCGTGCCGACAGTGCCAGCGGATCGGCGTCCGCGCCCCGCAGCAGATCCACCGAGGTCTGAACGAACCGCAGCCACAGCCCCGAGCGTTCGGCCTCGGCCAGCAGCTTCCGCAGCCGGCGGACCGCCGTCCGCGCGTCCGCGCGTCCCTCGCGGTCCGCGCCGAACAGGAGCCGCAGGTCGGCGGCGGGCAGGGCGGTGAGCAGATGCCGGTCGAGCTCGGGAATGAGCAGCCCGGCCTCCTCCACCGCGCTCCACGCCTCGGGGCCGACCTGCACCAGCACGCGCAGCGCGGTCAGCAGCCGTTCCGCGTCCGGTCCGGTCAGGCCGGCGTCCAGCCGTACCCAGGTGTCCTCGGCCGTTTCGTCGGCCCGGCGCCGGGCGGCCGACCACACCTTCTCCGCCGTGCGCCGCCCGAGCCCCGTCGTGTCCGCGAGGCCCCACGCCCCGGCGTCCAGCACGTCCCGCACCGTGCGGATGCCGTGCCGTTGCAGCTCCGCCACCGGCAGGAGGGGGACGGAGGCCCAGCGCAGTCTGCCGACCGGGACCGCGGCCAGTTCCTCCCGGACGCGTGCGTCGTGCAGGGGCTGCCACGCGTCCCGTACCGCCCGCACCGCACGCTCGTGGTCACGGACCACCCCGCGGGCCGCCTCGCGCAGGCGCTCGGCCCGCCGGACGGTGAGCGGGGCCCACCCGGTCAGTCCGACGAGCCTGCTCAGGGTCCGGACGCCGCCGCAGACGAGCCCGGCGAACGTGACCAGCACCCCGGAGACCGACAGCGTGCTGAAGACCGTCTCCGCCCGGTCGGCGGCCGTCTCCACGTCCGGGTCGTACAGCTCGCCCTTGAGGTCGCCCTCGGCCACCACGTAGCCGAGGTCCCAGCCCAGGGAGCCCCATGCGAACTCGGAGGTGTCCTTCAGCAGTGGATCCCGGTCTGGGTCGCACCGGTAGGGCCCCGTGCGCTGCCCCGCGCCGTACGGGTCGGTCCACCGGACCGCGCAGGTGCCGTCGGGCTCCTCCTCCAGAACGGTGAGCTCCACCAGCTTCAGCTCCGGGTGCTCAGGGCCGTACTCCCAGACCACGAACCCGAGGAGCACCAACAGCAGCCCCGCTGCCGTGACCCACCGGAAGATCGGCCTGTGCCGCATCGCCGCCCCCTGCCCGCCGTCACCACGTCGTGGCTCAGTGTGGCGGGGCGTGTACGGCAGGGTCAGCGGCCGGCACCGGCAGTGGCCGCGCCCGGATGCTTCCGGGGCCCGGCAAGGTCAGTCGGTCCTGGGGTCCTCGTCCGCGTCGCGGTCCTTCTCCGGCTTCTTGTCCTCGTCGAGGGACCTGAGGAAGTCCGGGTTGTCGTCCGGCGCGACCCACTGCTGCCGGCCGCCGCCGCGGCCCCAGGAGGAGCCGCCCGCGCCGGCGGGCTGCCGCTTCTTGCCGGCGATGAGCCAGGAGATCGAGCCGACCAGCGGGAACAGCAGGACGAGGATCGCCCACAGCGGCTTGGGCATGTGCCGGATGTCCTCGTCCTTCGTGCTGATGCAGTCGATGAACGCGTAGACGCTCAGGGCCAGTGGCACGAGGAACATGAGCACCCGAAGCATGGGCCTCTCCAGCGAAAGAGGTGGGCGGTACCGGTCCAGCGTAGCCGCTCAGGGATACTGGACCGCATGGCTTACGACGATCTTCGCTCCCTGCTCAGGGCGCTGGAGCGCGAGGGTGACCTCAAGCGCATCAAGGCCGAGGTCGACCCGCACCTGGAGGTCGGTGAGATCGTCGACCGGGTGAACAAGGCCGGCGGTCCCGCCCTGCTCTTCGAGAACGTGCGCGGCTCCTCGATGCCCCTCGCCATGAACGTCTACGGCACCGACCGCCGGCTGCTGAAGGCGCTCGGGCTGAAGTCGTACGCGGAGATCGGGGAGAAGATCGCCGGGCTGCTCAAGCCCGAGCTGCCGCACGGGTTCGTCGGGGTGCGCGAGGCGTTCGGGAAACTCGGCGCGATGACGCACGTGCCGCCGAAGAAGGTGAAGTCGTCCGACGCGCCCGTGCACGAGGTCGTCCTCACCGGCGACGACGTGGACCTGGAGCAGCTGCCCGCGCTGTTCACCTGGCCCAAGGACGGCGGCTCCTTCTTCAACCTGGGCCTCACCCACACCAAGGACCCCGAGAGCGGCGTCCGCAACCTCGGGCTGTACCGCCTCCAGCGCCACGACAAGCGCACCATCGGCATGCACTGGCAGATCCACAAGGACAGCCGCAACCACTACCAGGTGGCCGCGCGGCGCGGGGAGCGGCTGCCGGTCGCCATCGCCTTCGGCTGCCCGCCGGCCGTGACGTACGCCTCCACCGCACCGCTTCCCGGCGACATCGACGAGTACCTGTTCGCCGGGTTCCTCCAGGGCAAGCGGATCGAGATGGTCGACTGCAAGACCGTCCCGCTCCAGGTGCCCGCGCAGGCGGAGGTCGTCGTCGAGGGCTGGCTGGAGCCCGGCGAGATGCTGCCCGAGGGCCCCTTCGGCGACCACACCGGCTTCTACACCCCTCAGGAACCCTTCCCCGCGCTGACGATCGACTGCGTCACCATGCGGAAGCGTCCGCTGCTCCAGTCGATCGTGGTCGGCCGCCCGCCGACGGAGGACGGCCCGCTGGGCCGCGCCACGGAACGGTTCTTCCTGCCGCTGCTGAAGATCATCGTCCCGGACATCGTGGACTACCACCTGCCCGAGTCCGGCGGCTTCCACAACTGCGCGATCGTCTCGATCGACAAGAAGTACCCGAAGCACGCGCAGAAGGTGATGCACGCCATCTGGGGCGCGCACATGATGTCGCTGACCAAGCTGATCGTGGTCGTCGACTCCGACTGCGACGTCCACGACCTGCACGAGGTGTCCTGGCGGGCCCTCGGCAACACCGACTACGCCCGCGACCTCACCGTCGTCGAAGGCCCCGTCGACCACCTCGACCATGCGTCCTACCAGCAGTTCTGGGGCGGCAAGGCGGGCATCGACGCGACGAAGAAGTGGCCCGAGGAGGGATACACGCGCGACGGCGGCTGGCCCGACATGGTCGAGTCCGACCCGGAGACCGCCGCGAAGGTCGACCGCCGCTGGAAGGAGTACGGACTGTGACCTCGGCCTCCGCCGCTCTTCCGCAGCAGCCGGGACGCACCAAGGCCTTCCTGCGCCTGGTGATGATCGAGCACTCGGTGTTCGCGCTGCCCTTCGCCTACATCGCCGCGCTCACGGCGATGTACGAGTGGGACGCGAACATCCACTGGGGGCGGCTGCTGCTGGTCACCGTGGCCATGGTCGGCCTGCGCACCTTCGCGATGGCCGCCAACCGGATCATCGACCGCGAGATCGACGCCCGCAACCCGCGCACCGCGCAGCGCGAGCTGGTCACCGGGGCGGTGTCGGTCAAGCACGCCTGGACCGGCGCGCTGATCGCCCTCGCCGTGTTCCTCGGCGCGGCCGCCCTGCTCAACCCGCTGTGCCTGGCCCTCGCGCCCGTCGCCGTGATCCCGATGGTGGTGTATCCGTACGGCAAGCGGTTCACCAACTTCCCGCAGGCCATCCTCGGTCTCGCTCAGGCGATGGGCCCGGTCGGCGGCTGGCTGGCGATCACCGGGTCGTGGTCCTGGGAGGCGGTCGTCCTCGGCCTCGCGGTCGGCATCTGGATCGGCGGCTTCGACCTGATCTACGCCTGCCAGGACGTGGAGACCGACCGGGAGATCGGCGTGAAGTCCGTCCCGGCCCGTTTCGGCATCCCCGCGGCGATCTGGGGCGCCCGAGCCTGCCACACCGTGACGACGGCCCTGTTCGTCTGGTACGCCCTGCTCACCGATGCCGGCGCCTTCTTCTGGCTCGGCCTGCTGATCGTGGCCGGCGCCTTCGTCTACGAGCACACCATCGTCCGCCCGCACGACCTGACCCGCCTCAACCGCGCGTTCTTCAGCGTCAACGGCTTCATCGGCATCGCGCTGTTCCTCTGCGCGCTGCTCGATCTGCTGGTACGCGGACTGACCGTCTGACCGCCCGACCGTCTGACCGAGGGCGGGGCTAGAGGACCGGCTCGCTGCGTTTCGCGGGGCGGCGGCGCAGGAGGAAGGCCGCCGCCACGCCCGCGGCCAGGCCGATCAGATGGCCCTGCCAGCTGACCCCGGACTGGGTGGGCGCGAGGCCCGCGAGGATCGAGCCGCCCCAGACCGCCGCCACCAGGACGCCGGCCACGATGCCCAGGGGGCGCCGCTCGACGAAGCCGCTGACCAGCAGATAGCCGAACAGGCCGAAGATCAGGCCGGAGGCGCCCGCTGTGTTGGTGCCCGCCGGGGACATCAGCCATACGCCCAGGCCGTCCGCGACGACGATCAGCGCGCACACGGCGAGGAACCGGCGTATGCCGCCGAGCGCGGCGAGGAAGCCCAGCACCAGCAGCGGCACGCTGTTCGCCGCCACATGGGAGAAGCCGAAGTGCACGAAGGCGGACGGGACCACGTCCACCAGCTCGGACGGGGTGCGCGGCACGACGCCGTAGCCGTCCAGCGCGTGTCCGGTGGCGACGTCGACGACCTCGAGCACCCACAGCAGCGCCACCCAGCCCGCCATCAGCACGGCGGCGGCCCGCACCCGATCGCCGCGTGACCACGCCGGACGCGTGTCCGTCATCGTCCACCCCCCGTCGCCGGGCCGTTGTGAGGGAGAACGCCCGGAGACCCTGGCCCGGTTCCCGTCCTGCGACTTTGGATAGGCTCGGTCCCGTGAACCCAGCCAAGCCAGGAGAGACGCGGCGATCGCCTTGGATCGTAGGGGTCTCGGGCGCCTCGGGCACTCCCTACGCCGCCGCGGTGCTGCGAGGGCTGCTCGCCGCCGGGGAGAGCGTCGACCTCGTCGTCAGCCGGGCCTCCCGGCTCACCCTGCTGGACGAGACCAAGATCGCCTTCCGTGACGCCCATTGGCGCGACGACCTGCGGGAATGGCTGTCCCGGGGGGCGGACGGCAAGCCGGACAGCTTCTCCGTCGACCTCGACGACGTGCGGTACTGGGCCGCCGGCGACCTCGCGGCCGGACCCTCCTCGGGGTCGTACCCGAGCAAGGGCATGCTGATCGTGCCCGCCTCCACGGCGAGCGTCGCCGGGGTGGCGCTCGGGCTGTCCAAGGACCTGCTGCAGCGGGCGGCGAGCGTGATCCTCAAGGAGCGCCGCCCCCTGGTCGTGGCCGTGCGCGAGACCCCGCTGAACGGCCAGACGCTGCGGCACCTGGTGACGCTGGACGACGCGGGCGCGACCGTGCTGCCCGCCTCACCGGCCTTCTACGCGGGTGCGACGCACATCCAGGACCTGGTGGACTTCGTCGCCGGACGCGTACTCGACGCGGCGGGCGTCCCGCACACGCTGTACCGCCGCTGGGAGGGTGAACTCGGCGGAGGATCCCGCGCGGACGACTGACCCACCCGACCGCGGCCGGCGCGCCCGCCGGCCGCGACGGCATCACACGGCACCACCTCTCGGAAACTTCGTACCTCTTCAGTGGAAGGCATCGATTCGATGGACGCGGTGGACAGGCAGCTCATCCAGGCCCTTCGGGAGAACGGCCGGGCCTCCTACGCGGAGCTGGGGCGCCTCGTCGGTCTGTCGGGACCCAGCGTCACCGACCGCATCAACCGGCTGGAGGCGGCCGGCGTCATCACCGGCTACCGCGCCACGGTGGACGCCCCCTCGCTCGGCCTCGGCGTGACCGCCCTCATCGGCATCTCGCTGTCCGACGCCGCCGACCACGAGGACGTGGCGCAGCGGCTGAAGGACCTGCAGGAGATCGAGGACTGCTGGTTCATCGCCGGCGACGACTCGTTCATGCTCAAGGTGCGCGCCACGGACGTGGACGGCCTGGAGAGCATCATCCGCCGGCTGTCCGGCACGAAGGGCGTCTCCCGCACCCGCACCACGATCGTGCTCTCCACCAAGTGGGAGAACCGCGTCGGTGAGCTGCCCGAAGAGGTCGGCTGACCGGGGCGTACGGTGGGACGGGTCTGTCTTCTGGGAAAGAGGTAACGGCATGGACGTCGGGCTCAAGCGCGAGCTGGAGGAGAAGGTCCGCTCCGGTGAGCGGCTGACCCGCGAGGACGGCATCGCGCTCTACGAGTCGGACGACCTGGCGTGGCTGGGCGGGCTCGCCCACGAGGTGCGCACCCGGCTCAACGGCGACGTCGTGCACTTCAACGTCAACCGCCACCTCAACATGACCAACGTGTGCACGGCGTCGTGCGCCTACTGCTCCTTCCAGCGCAAGCCGGGGGAGAAGGACGCGTACACGATGCGCATCGAGGAGGCGGTGAAGCTCGCCGAGGAGATGCGCTCGGAGAACCTCACCGAGCTGCACATCGTCAACGGCCTGCACCCGAACCTGCCGTGGCGCTACTACCCGCGGTCGCTGCGTGAGCTGAAGGCGGCGCTGCCGGAGGTGTCGCTGAAGGCGTTCACCGCCACGGAGATCCACCACTTCGAGACGATCTCCGGGCTGAGCGCGAGCGAGATCCTCGACGAACTCATCGACGCGGGGCTGGAGTCGCTCACCGGCGGCGGCGCGGAGATCTTCGACTGGGAGGTCCGGCAGCACATCGTGGACCACCGCACCCACTGGGAGGACTGGTCGCGGATCCACCGCCTGGCGCACGAGAAGGGTCTGAAGACCCCGAGCACCATGCTGTACGGCCACATCGAGGAGCCGCGCCATCGCGTCGACCACGTCCTGCGTCTGCGTGAGCTGCAGGACGAGACCGGCGGTTTCCAGGTCTTCATCCCGCTGCGGTACCAGCACGACTTCGTCGACATGAAGGACGGCAAGGTCCGCAACCGGCTCCAGGCGCGGACGCAGATGGCGACGGGCGCGGAGGCGCTGAAGACGTTCGCGGTCTCGCGGCTCCTCTTCGACAACGTGCCGCACGTCAAGGTGTTCTGGGTGATGCACGGCGTGCAGACGGCGCAGTTGGCGCTGCAGCACGGGGCCGACGACATGGACGGGTCGGTGGTCGAGTACAAGATCACGCACGACGCGGACAACTTCGGCACGCCGAACAAGCTGACGCGGGAGGATCTGCTGGACCTGATCCGCGACGCGGGGTTCCGGCCGGTGGAGCGGAACACCCGGTACGAGATCATCCGTGAGTACGAGGGGCCGGATCCGGCGCGCCGGGAGGCGCCGCAGCCGATGCGGGTCTGACTCCGTCGGAGGCCTTCTGATCACCGCCGCCCGCGACAGGGCGGTGGGCCGGTCGCGCAGATCCCCGCGCCCCTGAGGCGTGTTGCGGTGACCGCGCCCCGAAGGGGCGCGGGGAACGGCGCGAGCAACCCACGACGACCCGCACGGGAGAACCAGGGGCGCGGGGAACGGCGCGAAGAACCCGCGACGACCCGCGCGCCCGGCCCGCTGCCGGCGCCCCCTCAGGGGCGCGGGGAACTGCGCGACCGTCCGTCTGCCGGGCCGCACCCGGCAAGAAACCGCACCCGGAAAGAAACCGCACCCGGCAACGAATCACACCCCCCGCGACGGGTGACCGCCGTAATTCGACTGCGCCCCCGCAGAGGTAAGGGCTACCATCCCCTCATGCCCCTTACCTTCACCGCCGACCCCGCCATCACCCCCACCCTCCGCGACGGCATCCTCGACGTCTGGGCCGACGTCACCAACGCCGGCGGAGCCGTCGGCTTCGTCGCGCCCGTGACGACGGAGGACATCCGCCCCGCCCTGCTGCGGCAGTTCACGGACATGGCGGAGGGCCGGTCCCGTCTGGTCGTGGGGCACGACGAGGACGGCCGCCTCGCGGCCACCGCGTTCCTGACGCGGAACACCCACCCCCTGATGACCCACTGGATCTGGCTGTACACGGTGATGGTCCACCCTCGCCACCAGGGCAAGGGCCACGGCCGCGACCTGCTCGCCGAGGCCGAGCGGACCGCCCGCGCCATGGAGGGCGTGGAGGCCATCCGCCTCGGCTGCCGCGGCGGTCTCGGCCTGGAGCGCTTCTACGCCTCCTGCGGCTACAAGGAGGTCGGCCGGGTCCCGGACGCGATCCGCGTGGCGCCCGGCGACGACCGCGACGACGTGATCATGCTGCTGACGCTCAGCTGACGCCCGTACGCGCCGTACCCCGTTGAAAGATCGCCCGCCGCTCGTGCTTCACTGGACGTCGTCCCCTAAGGGGATGTTTCTGACCGTACGCACGGAAGAGTGGATGAGATGCTCCGCTACACGCTGATGCGCCTCGGGATCTTCGCGGGCTGCCTCGTTGTCGTCTGGGCCCTCGTCTACTCCGGTGTCGCGCCGCGCGGTCTCGGCGACTCAAACGGCCTGTGGATCGTGCTGCTCGCGCTGCTGATCTCCGCGCCGATCAGCTTCGTCGTGCTGCGCAACGAACGCGACCGGGCCTCCGAGCGCATCGTGCGCCGCGTGGAGCGTGCCAAGGCCAACCTCGAGGCCAACCGCTCCCAGGAGGACGCGGCCGACGACACCGCCCGCACGCAGGGCCAGACCTCGGGGCAGGCGCAGACCTCGTAACGTCCGCCACACCCGCGCACCGCACGTCGGCGCCCCGGTCCCCTCTCACCAGGGGAGACCGGGGCGCTTTGCGTTGTATGAGTGTGTTTGCGGTCACGCCTTCCAAAGAAAGGCTTTGAGGATCTCAAAGCTCAGGTGTTACGGTCATCGGGTGAAGTCAGCAGCCGTGTTCCCCACGCCCCGGAGTGTTCCGCTCGTGGCGCGCCTGCACGTGGATCTCTGCCGGGTCACCGCCGCGAACTGTCAGCCCTGACACCGCGCCCACCCGAGCCTTCCCGTCACATCCCTCACGCGTCCCCCTCACCGGAGCATGTCCGTGTCCTCGAACACGCAGTTGAAGCGGTCTGTCCGCGTGCCCTTCTGGGCCCAGATACTCATCGGCCTCGCCCTCGGCGTCCTCCTCGGCTGGATCGCCCGCAGCCAGGACCTGTCGTGGCTGGTCACCACCCTGGAGAAGGTCGGCGGCACCTTCGTCGGCCTGCTGAAGCTGGCCGTCGCCCCGCTGGTCTTCTTCGCGATCCTCGTCTCCATCACCAACCTCAGGAAGGTCAACAACGCGGCCAGGCTGGCCTCGCGGACCCTTCTGTGGTTCATGATCACCTCGCTGATCGCGGTGGCGATCGGCCTGGTCATCGGCCTGGTCACCAACCCCGGCGCGGGCACGGGTCTCAGCCCGGCCGACGGCGAGGCCCCGGAGAAGACCGGTTCCTGGATCGACTTCCTCACCGGCATCGTGCCGACCGACGTGATCACGCCGTTCACCGAGCTGAACGTGCTGCAGATCGTCTTCATGGCCGCCGTCGCCGGCATCGCCGCCCTCCAGCTCGGTGAGAAGGCCCAGCCGATCCTCACCCTCAGCGAGTCCGTCCTGGAGCTGCTCCAGAAGGCCCTGTGGTGGGTCATCCGCCTGGCCCCGCTCGGCACGGTCGGCCTCATCGGCAACGCCATCGCCACCTACGGCTGGAACCTGATCGGCAAGTACGCCACCTTCACCGTCGACATCTACGTCGGCTGCCTGATCGTCCTCTTCGGCGTCTACCCGGCGCTGCTGGCGACGGTCGCGAAGGTCGGCCCGGTGCAGTTCTTCAAGGGCGCCTGGCCCGCGATCCAGCTGGCCTTCGTCTCCCGCTCCTCCGTCGGCACCATGCCGCTGACCCAGAAGGTCACCGAGCGCCTGGGCGTTCCCAAGGAGTACGCGAGCTTCGCCGTGCCGTTCGGCGCGACCACGAAGATGGACGGCTGCGCCGCCATCTACCCGGCCATCGCCGCGATCTTCGTCGCGCAGATCTTCGACGTCCCGCTCGGCGTCGGCGACTACCTGCTGATCGCGTTCGTCTCGGTGGTGGGCTCCGCCGCCACGGCCGGCCTCACCGGCGCCACGGTCATGCTGACCCTCACCCTCTCCACCCTCGGCCTGCCGATGGAGGGCGTGGGCCTGCTGCTGGCCATCGACCCGATCCTGGACATGATCCGCACCGCGACGAACGTCGCCGGCCAGGCCCTGGTCCCGGTCGTGGTCTCCGCCCGCGAGGGCCTGCTCGACCGCGACAAGTACAACGCGGTCCACGCTTCCCCGGTCGACGAGACCCCCGAACCGGAGAACACCCGCCCGGTCCCCGCGACGGCCTGACACCTTCGCAACCGCGCCGAGGGGCGCATTCCGGCAACGAGACACAGGTGACCGTTGCTGGGGTGCGCCCCTTACGTGTGTGCGCCTTCGTGGTGTGTGATCACTCGACCACACGATTCCCCGCGGCCAAGTGCGGGGAGGGCACCACAGGCGAAGGGGGACCCCGTGGCACGTACGCGGGCGCAAAGCCTACGCAACGTCGCACAGTCGGTCGCGGGAGGCGCGGATCCGCGCGCCGCGGCCCGGGACGAGCTGCTCCGGCGCACCGGAGGCGGCGGCGCGCAGCCGCCGGACCGCGAGGACGAGCGGTTCGCAACGGGCGAGGGCATGGATCCGGCCGACTTCCCGGCCGCCCGGGAGCAGGACGGCAGCTCCGTCGACACCGTGATGCGGCAGAAGTCCGTGTCGCTGGACGAGGCCGGCGAGGCGCTGAGCCGCAGCGAGCAGTTGCGGGAGGGCGGCGAGGCCGTGCACGCCATCTACCCGATGGTGATGCCCAAGGGCCGCTCGCTGCTGTCCATGCTGCCGGTGCTGTCGCTGCTGGTGATCGGGCTGATCGGCACGTCGATCACGTCCGCGGCCGGCGGCTGGAGCGTGACCTCGCCGCTGTTCGGACTGCATTACTGGCTGATCGCGGTGGCCGCGGTCGCGTTCGTGTGGTGGCGGCAGGGCCTCGTCATGGTGCCGGACGGCTGCCAGGCGATGATCACCCGGTTCGGCAAGCTGGAGAAGGTCGTCGGACCCGGCCGGGTCACCCTGCTCAGCCCGTGGAAGCGGGTGTCGTACATCGTCAACACCACCCGCGAGTACCCGTTCAACGCGCCGGTGCGGGAGGCCCCCACCAAGGGCGGCGTGAAGGCGTCCATCGACCTGTTCATCCAGTTCCGGATCAGCGACCCGGTGGAGTTCGTCTACACCCTCGGCGCGGTGCGGGGCTTCGAGGAGAAGCTCGGGAACGCGGTCAGCGAGACCATCCGCAGCCTCATTTACGAGCAGGAGGCGGCCGGCATCTACGACATGGTCGGCGAGGACAGCGGCCGACTGCTGGAGCAGCTCAACCAGCAGTTCCGCCCCGCCGTGGAGCTGACCAACGCCAACATCACGCACGCCGAGCCCTCGGACCGCCGCTACCGGATGGACCTGGCCGCGCCCGAGATGGTCCGCATGGCCAAGGAGGCGTACACCCACGAGTACGCGCTCCAGCTGCGCAAGGAGCAGGACGAGGGCGACCTCAACCGCGAGCTCGCCTCCAGCCAGGAGACGCTGTCCGCGATCCAGGCGGACATCGCCCAGTACCAGGCGCAGATGGACACCGCCGTGGAGCGCGAGACCAACCGCGCCGAGGCGCTGGCCCGCCAGCGCTACGTGCAGGCCGAGTCGGAGGCCAAGGCCAACGCGGCCCTGCTGGAGGCGCAGGCCCTCGACATCCGCGCGGTGACCGCCGCTGAGGCGCCCGAGATCCTGGAGTACCGCTACCAGCAGCAGGTGCTCGACACCCTGGAGCAGGTCGCCGACCACCTGCCGCGCCTGGTGCGCATCGGCGGCGGCGACGGCGACGGTGCCGCCGGCATCGACTTCCTCGAGCTGGCCCGCGAACTGGTCGGCGAGCGCGGCGCGGAGCTGTTCGACGAGGCCGAGATGGCCGCCGTACGGGAGCGGCTGGCGGAGGTGTCCGCGCGGATCGCCGGCCGCCAGGAGGAGATCACCGCGCTGCTGGAGGCCGACCGGCCGACCGTCGTGCCGCAGATGCCCGACGAGCCCGCCGAGGGTGTCACGAACGAGGCGCCCGACGGCGCCGCAGCGGGCGACGAGTCCGGGCCCGCCGGGTCCCGGTCCACCGGGTCCGTGTCCGCCGAGGAGGTCAAGCCGTGAGCAGCGTCCGCAGTCACCGTCGTTCCGTCATCTCCGAGGCCGTCGCGCCCTGGGGCGACATCGCCCGCCTGCTGCGCGGCGGCGAGGCCGGCACCCTGCTGCCGGTCATCATCCCCAAGCACCGCCGCCGCCTGTGGTGGATGCTCCCCCTCTGGGCCGGCGGGTACGCCCTGCTCTCGGGAGTGATGCTCACCCTGAAGGAGTCCGGCTCCGACGGGCTCGGCGGCATGGCCGCCGCCGCCCTGGCCACCCTCTCCTACGTCTTCGGAGTGCTGCTGCTGGTGATCGGCGGTCTCTGGTGGTGGCGCTCCTCGATCGTCGAGATCGAGCAGGGCACCCACGGCGTGCTCACCCGGTACGGCGCCGTCGTACGCACCCTGGACGCGGGCCGGCACTACCTGTGGCACCCGTGGTCGCGGGTCGACTTCGTCGTCGACACGGCCACCGAGATCCCGTACTCGGCGCCCGTCATGGCCTGCCCCACGCAGGAGAACGTGCCGCTGCGCTCCATCGAGTTCTTCCTGAAGTTCCGCATCACCGACGCGGTGCTCTTCGTCCGCACCATCGGCGCGGGCAACTTCGACCTGGTGCTGTCCAGCGCCGTGCAGGACGCGATCCGGCAGCGGGCCCGCAGGGTGCGCACCGAGCGCGCCTACGACCTGCGCGGCTCGGACGTCGCCGACATGCAGGACCTGCTCAACCGCCAGCTGGACCGCTACGGCGTGCGCATCACCGGCTGCAACATCCCGGACGTGCAGCTCCCGGCGCAGTACCAGCAGCACCTGGCCACCCGTGAGCAGGTCGCCAAGGAGCGCACCGCCTACGAGCAGGAGTGGGGTCTGGTCCGCAAGCGCCGGATCGACAGCCTGGGCATGGACATCGAGCGGGCGAAGAAGATCCGCGACGCGCGGATCGTCGAGGTGCGGGCCGCGCTGAACCGGGCCCGCGAGGAGGTCGCCCAGCTGCTGGAGCGGCAGGAGACCGAGGCCCAGCGGGTGCGCTTCGAGATCGAGACGCGCGGCCGCAGCGGTCTGATCGCCGCCGAGAACGAGGCCCGCGCCCAGCAGGCGCTCGCCAAGGCGTACCGGGACAACCGGGCGGTGCTCCAGTACGAGCTGGCGCGCAGGCGGCTGGAGGTGGGCTCCCGGCTGGCCGGGAAGGCGCCGCGTCCGGTGGTGGTGCGCACCGACGGCGGCACCGACACCTCGGCGCTGTCCACACTGTTCACCGCGCACATGCTGCCCCGGCTCACCTCCGGTGACCGGGTGCTGAACGCCGGTGCGCTCCTGTCGGCGGAGGACGGCGGCCAGGAGCAGCGGTAGCGGCGGACCGTACGCTGTGTCCCATGGGTGCCGTGAAGACGAAGCGGATGCCGCGTGCGGTCCGTGAACAGCAGATGCTGGACGCAGCCGTACGGACCTTCGGGAACCGGGGGTACATGGCAGCGTCGATGGACGAGATCGCCGAACTGGCGGGTGTGTCCAAGCCGTTGGTGTACCTGTACCTCAACTCCAAGGAGGACCTGTTCACCGCGTGCATCCGCCGTGAGGCCAGGGCGCTCACCGAGGCGGTGCGCGTGGGGGCCCGGCCCGATCTGCCGGCGGACCGGCAGCTCTGGTCGGGCCTGACCGCGTTCTTCACGCATACCGCCCTGCACCCCGACGGCTGGGCGGTGCTGCACCTCCAGGCGCGCACCCACGGCGAGGTGTTCGCCGCGGAGGTGGCCGCGATGCGTGCGGAGATCGTCGCGTTCGTGACACAGCTGATCCTGGCCGCCGCGCGGGAGGCGCACCGCGACCCCGACCTGCGGGAGGCGGAGGTCTCCGGGCTGGCGGAGGCGCTGGTCGGGGCCGCCGAGTCGCTCGCCGACTGGGCCAACGCCACTCCCGGCGTCACCGCCCGGCAGGCGGCGACCACGCTGATGAACTTCGCGTGGGCGGGGCTCGGCGACCTGATGGCCGGGCAGCACTGGACGCCGCCCGACGACAGCGGGGACGCGGACGCTCCCAGGGCTCAGAACGGGGTCACCTCGCCGGTGAGGTGATTCCAACCTTCGGGCCCCCGCAGCGGGCCGGTTCCGTCGGCGGGTGTCTGCGCCCCCCCCGGATTCGGAGCGGGCTGACCTCGCCCGTGAGGTGATTCCGACCTTCGGGCCCTGCGGCGCGCCGGTTCCGTCGACGGGTGACTGCGCCCCCACCCGGATCTCAGAGCGGGCTGACCTCGCCCGTGAGGTGGATCCGGCCGCGGCCCCCGCGCAGGGCGAACCGCCCCCCGCCGTCCGCCGCGTACGTCACCGTGCCGGGCAGCAGTACCGGCGCCCGGAACTCCGCACGGACCTCGGCCGCGTCCGGGACGCCGTGGGCGGCGAGACAGCGGGCGACGGTCCACATGCCGTGCGCGATGGCGCGCGGGAAGCCGAAGAGGCGCGCGGTGAGCGGGTGCAGGTGGATCGGGTTGCGGTCGCCGGACGCGGCGCCGTAACGGCGGCCCAGGTCACCGGGGAGCTGCCACTCCTCGACGGCGGGCAGCTCGGGGTCCTCGGTCCGTTCCGGGCCCTCGGAGTACGTGGTCCGGTGCCGGGCCAGGTACGTGCTGCGCGACTCCCACACCAGCTCGTCGCCGGAGCGCAGTTCCGTGACCACGGCCGCCTCGGTGCCGCGCCGGTGCGGGGCCAGCCCGTCGACGTGCACGGCGAGGTCGTAGAAGGCGGCCGACGGGGTGGCGCGGTGCCGGGTGACGGAGATCGACGTGTGCACGAGCCCGAGCAGCGGCAGCGGGAAGTCCCGGGCGCTCATCAGCCGCATCGCCGGCGGGAAGCCCAGCACGTGCGGGTAGGTCAGGGGCAGTGTGTCCGCGGGGGCGGGGAAGCCGCAGACCTTCGCGTACGCGGCCAGCTTGGCCGGGTCGGGGCGCAGGCCGGCCAGCACCAGCCGGGTGCGGGGGTGCGCGGCGGCCGGGTCCGGGCGGCGGAACGGCGAGAGGACCGCGCCACGGGCGAGCAGCGGGGCGAGGGACGGGGAGCGGGTGAGGACGGACTCGGCCCGCTCCGGCGGGGTCGGCGCCATGTCAGGCCCCCAGCAGGCTCTGGCCGCAGACGCGCACGACCTGGCCGTTCACCGCGCCTGAGCCGGGGTGGGCGAACCAGGCGGTGGTCTCGGCGACGTCGACGGGCAGACCGCCCTGCGCGAGGGAGTTCATCCGGCGTCCCGCCTCCCGGATGAACAGCGGGACGGCGGCCGTCATCTTCGTCTCGATGAAGCCGGGCGCGACCGCGTTCACCGTCACCCCGTGCTCGGCGAGCGCGCGGGGCGCGAGGGCGCGGACGAGGCCGGCGACGCCGGCCTTGCTCGCGCCGTAGTTGGTCTGTCCCGCGTTCCCGGCGATGCCCGCGATGGAGGCGGTGGCGACGATCCGGCCGCCGCGGCGCAGCGACCCGGCCTCAAGAAGCGCGTCGGTGGTGCGGAGCACACTGCCGAGGTTCACGTCCAGCACCGAACTCCAGCGGTCCTTCGCCATGTTGACCAGGCGGCGGTCCCGGGTGATGCCCGCGTTGTGGACGAGTACGTCGAGCCCGCCGGGGAGCGCCTCGGCGATGCGGGCGCCCGCGTCGGCGGCGGTCATGTCGAGCAGCAGTACGCTTCCGCCGAGCCGCTCGGCGACCCGGCGGGCGTCCTCCTCGGCCTGCGGCACGTCGAGGACGACCACCTCGGCGCCGTCCCGGGCCAGGGTCGCGGCGACGGCCTCGCCGATGCCCCGCGCGGCGCCGGTGACCAGGGCGGTACGGCCGGTCAGGGGGCGGTCGGCGTCCTCGGGGGCGGGGCTCTCCTGGGCGCCGACGGCGATCACCTGGCCGCTGACGTAGGCGGACTTGGGGGAGAGCAGGAAGCGCAGGGTGGATTCCGCGGCGGAGGCGTCGGTGAGGCGGACGAGATTGACGGTCCTGCCGCCGCCGGTCTCCTTGCCGAGGGAGCGGGTGAAGCCCTCCAGTGCCTGCTGGGCGGCGGCCTGGTGGTGGTCGGCGGTGTCGAGCGGGGCGCCGAGTACGACGATCCGGCCGCTCTCGGCGACGGACCGGGCGACGGGGTGCAGGGCGGCGTGGACCTCGTCGAGGTCTTCGACGGTGCGCACCCCGGTGGCGTCCAGGACGACCGCGGCGGGCCTCCCGGCGGCCTCGTCCGCGGGGAGTCCGGTGCGGTCGAGGACGGGCGCGAGGTCCAGGCGGGAGGCGCCCGCGGTGAGGTGGAGCAGCCCGCCGTCCAGCGCCGGACGCTCCGCGGACCAGCGGCGCAGCGGGGCGGGCCGGGGCAGCCCCAGGCGGCGCGTGAGGAAGCGACCCGGCGCGGTGCCGGTGAAGCTCAGATAGCGGTCGGCCATCGGGGACTCCCAGGTGTGCGTGCGGGGGGCTCACTCCGTGCTTACTCTGAAGTAATGTTACCGTAGGTAAGCCTACGTCACGGTTGAGGAGCAGGTCGAGATGAGCACCCTGAAGCCGGCCGCCGTGCGGCGCGTCGCGGTCATCGGCGGCAGCCGCGTCCCGTTCGCCCGCTCCGACGGGCCCTACGCCACCGCCTCCAACCAGGAGATGCTCACCACCGCCCTGGACGGCCTCGTCGACCGCTACGGGCTCGAACAGCCGGGCGCGGTCGACGAGTTCGTGGCCGGCGCGGTCCTCAAGCACAGCCGCGACTTCAACCTCGCCCGGGAGACCGTCCTCGGCTCCCGCCTCGACCCCCGCACCCCCGCCTACGACATCCAGCAGGCCTGCGGCACCGGACTCCAGGCCGTGATCACCGCCGCCAACAAGATCGCCCTCGGCCAGACCGGGGCCGCGGTCGCCGGCGGCTCCGACACCGCGAGCGACGCTCCCCTCGGCGTCAACGACGACCTGCGCAAGGTGCTGCTGGAGGCACGCCGCGCCAAGTCCCTCGCCGCCCGCCTCAAGGCGCTCGCCAAGGTGCGCCCCGGCCACCTCGTCCCCGACATCCCGCGCAACGCCGAGCCGCGCACCGGTCTCTCCATGGGCGAGCACGCCGCCGTCACCGCCCGGGCCTGGGGCATCACCCGCGAGGCACAGGACGAACTCGCCGCCACCAGCCACCAGCGGCTCGCCGCCGCCTACGAACGGGGCTTCTTCCAGGACCTGGTGGTGCCCTTCCGCGGCCTGGCCCGCGACCAGAACCTGCGCCCCGGCTCGACGGTGGAGAAACTCGCCACGCTCAAGCCGGTGTTCGGCGTCGACGGACCCGAACCCACCATGACGGCGGGCAACTCCACCCCCCTCACCGACGGCGCCGCCGTGGTGCTGCTGGCGAGCGAGGAGTGGGCCGAGGAGCGCGGCCTGGAACCGCTGGCGTACCTCACCGCGTACGAGACCGCCGCCGTCGACTTCGTGCACGGCGACGTCGCCGACGGTGAGGACGGCCTGCTGATGGCGCCCGCGTACGCGGTCCCGCGGATGCTGGAGCGTGCGGGACTCGGCCTGGACGACTTCGACCTGGTGGAGGTGCATGAGGCGTTCGCCTCCCAGGTGCTCGCCACCCTGGCCGCCTGGGAGAAGCGCGGACTGCCGCCCGTCGACCGGGCCCGGCTGAACGTGGCCGGTTCCTCGCTCGCCACCGGCCACCCCTTCGCCGCCACCGGCGCCCGCATCGTGGCGACCCTCGCCAAGCTGCTCGCCGAGCGGGACGCCCCCGGCCGCGGTCTCATCTCGATCTGCGCCGCAGGCGGCCAGGGCGTCACGGCCGTCCTGGAACGGCCCTGAACAGCGCCGGTCCGGCCCCGGACGGGGCCATACCTGAGTGACCCTCACGTAACCCCCGACACTGCACACGCTCGATCCCGCTCCACCCCCGAACCGGCACGAACCCCTCACGCCAGAGCCGTACGATCCCCGCACCGACCGGTGGCGTCCCGAGCCGCGGACGCCACCGGTGAGCGCCTCGGCGTGCGAGGCACGTACGTCGTGGCACCACGCAGTTCGCCTGCACGCCCCAGGAGCCGCCCGTGTCCACCCCGCACCACGCCACCGCTCTCGACGCCGACGTCCACGGGGCGCCCGTCCTCGTCCCGCCGGCCACCCGCAGGCTGGACGGGGCCGTCCGCGAGGCGTCGGTCCCGCCGTTCGCGCAGCCGGTGCGGCACGGGTCCCTCGCCGACCTGCCGTTCGAGAACGCGAGCCTCGCCCCCGGCGACGTCGTCCTCAGCCGGAAGACCGGGGACGGTTCCTGGCGCGACGTCACCGCGGAGCGGTTCGCCGCCGAGGTCCTCGCCGCCGCGAAGGGACTCGTCGCCGAAGGTCTGGCGCCGGGCGACCGCATCGCGATCATGGCCCGCACCGTCTACGAGTGGACCGTCCTCGACTTCGCCGCCTGGGCCGCCGGCCTGGTCACCGTCCCCGTCTACCCCACCTCGTCCCCCTACCAGGCCCGCTGGATCCTCCAGGACTCCGGCGCCGTCGCCCTGATCACCGAGACCGCCGGCCAGGCCGCCGCCATGGGCCCGGAGCTGCCGCACCTGCCCGACCTGCGGCACGTGTGGGTCATGGAGAAGGGACACGTCGACGCCCTCGCGGACGCCGGCGCACACATACCCGGGCACGAGATCGAGGTGCGCCGGGGCATGCTCGGCCCCGACACCCTCGCCACCCTCGTCTACACCTCCGGCACCACCGGACGCCCCAAGGGCTGCGCCCTCACCCACGGCAACTTCTTCGCCGAGGTGGACAACGCCATCGAGCTGCTCTACCCCGTCTTCCGGGACCGCACGGACGACGAGGCGTCCGTCCTGCTCTTCCTCCCCATGTCGCACGTCTTCGGCCGCATGGTCGCCGTGGCCTGCGTGCGCGCACGGGTGCGCCTAGGCCACGCGCCCAGCCTGGCCGCCGAGGACCTGCTGCCCGACCTGGCGAGCTTCCGGCCCACCTGCCTGCTCACCATCCCCTACATGCTGGAGAAGGTGTTCAACACCGCCCGCGCCAAGGCCGAGGCGAGCGGCCGGCAGACCACCTTCGACCGCGCGGCCGCGGTGGCCCGCCGCTACGGCGAGGCCCTGGAGGGCCGGCAGGCCGGCACCGGCGGCGGCCCCTCCCGCTCCCTGAGGACGGCCCGCGCCTTCTACGACCCGCTGGTCTACCGGAAGATCCGCAACGCCATGGGCGGCAAGGTCCGCTACGCCATCTGCGGCGGCTCCCCGCTGGGCCGCAGTCTCGCCGCCTTCTTCGCAGGGGCCGGCATCGAGATCTTCGAGGGCTACGGCCTCACCGAGACCACCGGCGCCTCGACCGTCACACCCCCGCTGAAGCCGCGCCTGGGCACCGTCGGCTGGCCCCTGCCCGGCACGAAGATCCGGATCGCGGCGGACGGCGAGGTCCTGGTCTCCGGCGAGCACGTGCTGCGCGGCTACTGGGACCCGCAGGCGGGCGGCGTCGTGCCCGCCACCCGCGACGGCTGGTTCGCCACCGGCGACGTCGGCGAGCTGGACGACGAGGGCTACCTGACCATCACCGGCCGCAAGAAGGAGCTGATCATCACCGCGGGCGGCAAGAGCGTCGCCCCGGCCCCGCTGGAGAACTGGCTCCGCTCCCACCCCCTGATCTCCCAGGTGATGATCCTCGGCGACAACCGCCCCTACGTGACCGCCCTGATCACCCTCGACCTCGACGGCATCACCCACTGGCGCCGGATGAACGGCAGGCACCCCGTCCCCGCGAAGCTCCTCGTCGACGACGAGGAACTGCGGGCGATCCTGCAGCGTGCCGTCGACGAGGCCAACAAGATGCTGTCCCGCCCCGAGTCCGTCCGCCGCTTCGCCGTCCTCCCGGAGGACTTCACCGAGGAGGCCGGACACCTCACGCCGTCCATGAAGCTGCGCCGCGAGGCGATCCTCAGGGACTTCGCGGACGAGGTGGAGGCGCTGTACGCGAGGTAGCGCCCGGCGTCAGGAGGCCCGGCTCTCTCCGGGCACGCGGGCGATCAGGGACGCCTGAGGGGTGGGTTCACCCTGCCGGACGTCGGGCTCCCGGACGGTGCGCTGCACCAGGGCGAAACCGGCTTCCTCCAGCAGCTCAGCGACCGGCTCCGGCCGCATCCGCCGGAAGTCGAGGGTGACCGGGTGGCCCCAGGGGTGCACGTGCCGCCGAGGCTCGTCGCCCATCTGGAAGGCGACCAGCAGATGGCCTCCGGGCGCCAGCACCCGGCGGAACTCGGCGTACACGGCGGGCAGGTCCTCCGGCGGCGTGTGGATCGTGGAGTACCAGGACACGAGCCCGGCGAGGGAACCGTCGGGCAGGTCCAGGGCGAACATCGAGCCCTGCTCGAAGCGCAGCGCCGGGTTCTCCCGGCGGGCGATCGCCAGCATCGACTCCGACAGGTCCACGCCGTGGACGTCCAGACCGCGCGAGGCGAGGAAACCGGTCACACGGCCGGGACCGCACCCCACGTCCGCCACCGGCGCGCCCTGGCCGACCAGCTCGGCGAACCCGGCCAGCAGGGCCCGGTCCAGCGGCGTGGCGGCGGAGAGGTCCCGGAACGTCTCGGCGTAGTCCTCGGCGATCGCGTCGTAGAAGGCGCGCGTCGCGCGGACGTGCTCCGGCTGGTCGGCGCGCGCGGGTCGGCTCGTGGTCATGGGCGGGACGCTACCGGCGGCCACTGACAGTCCCTCAGCACCTCGTACGGCTACGGCACCCCGGCGGCCCGCAGCACCGCCGTCGCCGCCGCCGCGCCCAGCACCACCACGACGAACGGCGCCCGGCGCCACGCCAGCACCCCGCCCACGGCGACCCCGGCGGGCCGCGCCCACCCGGCGAACTCCCCGCCCTCGGCCAGCGCGCCCGTCGCCAGCAGCGCCACCAGCAGCACCACGGCCCCGGCCGACAGCAGTACCCGCACGCGGCCCGGCAGCTCCACCCGGCCGTGCAGCACGGGCCCCACCAGCCGGAAGGCGTACGTCCCCAACGCCAGCACCAGCACCATCAGGGCGGTCCCGCTCACGACCGCGGCCCCTTGCGTCGTCCGGGCACGCCTCGTCGTCCGGGCACGCCTCCGCGCAGCGCCAGACCCGCGAGCGCGGCCAGCACGGGCACCCCCGCCGGTACGGCCGGGGTGAGTGCCAGGGCGAGCACGGCTCCCGCCAGGGCGGCGCGGCGGACACCGGCGTCCTCGCGCAGGGCGGGCAGCACCAGGGCCACCAGGACGGCGGGAAAGGCCGCGTCCAGGCCGTACCGGGCGGTGTCGCCCAGCGCGCCGCCGGCCAGCGCGCCCGCGGCCACGCACACGTTCCACACCGTGAACAGCCCGATGCCCGACACCCAGAAGGCGGCACGGCGCCGGGCCGGGTCCCGCTGGGCGAGGGTGAACGCCACGGTCTCGTCGGTCACCAGATGGGCGCCGACCAGACGGGCGAGCCGGGTCCGCCCGAGGTGCTCGGCGACCGCCAGGCTGAACGCGGCCGTGCGGGTGTTGAGCAGCAGCCCCGCGGCAGCCGCCGCGACCGGCCCGCCGCCCGCGAGGAGTACGCCGACCGCGCTGAACTGGGCGGAGCCCGCGTAGACCACCAGCGACATCACCACCGGCACCCATACGGGCAGGCCCCCGGCGACCGCGATGGCCCCGAACGACACGCCGACCACGCCTCCGGCGAGACACACCAGGGAGACGTCCCGGAGCAGCCCGGCGTCGACGGCCGACGGATGGGGGCCGTGTCCGGGCGAAGGTGTTCGCTGTGCCGAACGCATGTTTTCTACAATGGACAGACACCCTCGCGTTCGTCAAGCCGAACGAAACGACTCCTGGAGCGAACGACATGACCGACGGCACGCCGTCCCGCCTGCCCCTCGACTGGATCGCCGCGGCCTTGCGCCGCGAGCGCACCCGCGTCGGCCTCTCCCTCTCCGAGCTGGCCAAACGCGCCGGGATCGCCAAGTCCACGCTGTCCCAGCTGGAGGCGGCCGGCGGCAACCCGAGCATGGAGACGCTGTGGGCGCTGGCGGTGGCGCTCGGAGTGCCGTTCAGCGCGCTGGTGGAGCCGCCGGCGCCCATGGTCCAGGTGATCAGGGCGGGGGAGGGGCCGTCCGTGGGCTCGGACCGGTCCAGCTATGTCGCCACCCTGCTGTCGGCGAGCCCGCCCGGCGCGCGGCGCGACATCTACGCCGTGGACCTCGAGCCGGGGACGGTGCGCGACTCGGACCCGCACATTCCGGGGACGGTGGAGCACATCGTGGTGAGCGCGGGACGAGTGACGGCCGGCCCCGCGGGCGAGCAGGTGGAACTCGGTGCCGGGGACTACATGGCGTATCGCGGGGATGTGCCGCACCGCTACGAGGCGCTGGTGCCAGGCACGAAATTCGTGCTGATCATGCAGCACGTCTGAGAGGAGAAGGCGTCCGGCGGGAATTCACCGGGGATTCTTCGGGTGTTCCACCGCGCCGGCCGCCCCCGGAGAAAAGGCAGGAGCCCCGTTCGCCTTACGGCGTGGGGCTCCTTGGGTACTGCTAGTCGTTCCCGGATCGGAGGATCAGGGTCAGGCCGGGGTGACGTTCTCCGCCTGCGGGCCCTTCGGGCCCTGCGTGACGTCGAAGGTGACCTGCTGGTTCTCCTCGAGGGACCGGAAACCGGTCGCGTTGATCGCGGAGTAGTGGACGAAGACGTCGGGGCCGCCGCCCTCCTGGGCGATGAATCCGAAGCCCTTTTCGGCGTTGAACCACTTCACGGTTCCGGTAGCCATAAGCCCTCCTTGGGCTCAAAGGGTTGCCCTGCTCCAGAACCAGCAAGTGTGAAGACAATTCCGCACAACTGCATCCGTCTGAGAACGACGAGAGCCCGCGGTCACATGCTCCGCAGGCTCTGTACTGCAAGGGAAACCAAACTGCAACTTGCGATGAGCCTAGCACGCAGGGGCCCGTTCGCAATAGAGGTCAAGATCACGTCACCCGAATGTTTCAACGCCCCGTTCGTCACGCGCGTGCGTTCGAACCGGTGGGGGCGACCGCTGTCCCGCCCGGCGCAAGGTCTAGCCTCACGATG
This sequence comes from Streptomyces sp. NPDC014764, assembly GCF_043082785.1. NCBI lineage: Bacteria > Bacillati > Actinomycetota > Actinomycetes > Kitasatosporales > Streptomycetaceae > Streptomyces > Streptomyces sp. NPDC014764. The sequence goes on from NZ_JBIBXY010000012.1 coordinate 102,521, forward strand.
TGGACAATCCTCGCACCCGGCCGCGCGTCGGCCACATCCAGTTCCTGAACTGCCTGCCCCTTTACTGGGGGCTCGCGAGAACGGGCACGCTCCTCGACTTCGAGCTGACGAAGGACACCCCCGAGAAGCTCAGCGAGCAGCTGGTGCAGGGCGACCTCGACATCGGGCCCATCACCCTGGTCGAGTACCTCAAGCACGCGGACCAGCTCGTCGCCTTCCCCGACATCGCCGTCGGCTGCGACGGCCCGGTGATGTCCTGCGTGATCGTCTCGCAGGTCCCGCTGGACCGGCTGGACGGGGCGCGGGTCGCCCTCGGGTCGACCTCCCGCACCTCCGTACGGCTCGCGCAGCTCCTCCTCGCCGAGCGGTACGGCGTGCAGCCGGACTACTACACCTGCCCGCCCGACCTGAGCCTGATGATGCAGGAGGCGGAGGCGGCCGTCCTGATCGGCGACGCGGCCCTGCGCGCCAACATGGTCGACGGCCCGCGCTTCGGCCTCGAGGTGCACGACCTGGGCGCCCTGTGGAAGCAGTGGACGGGCCTGCCGTTCGTCTTCGCCGTCTGGGCGGCCCGCAAGGAGTACGCCGAGCGCGAGCCCATGCTCACCCGCAAGGTGCACGAGGCCTTCCTCGCCTCCCGCAACCTGTCCCTGGAAGAGGTCGACAAGGTGGCCGAGCAGGCGGCCCGCTGGGAGGCCTTCGACGAGGCGACCCTCGCCCAGTACTTCACCACCCTCGACTTCCGCTTCGGCCCCCCGCAGCTGGAGGCGGTCGCGGAGTTCGCCCGCAGGGTGGGGCCGACGACGGGGTTCGCGGCGGACGTGAAGGTGGACCTGCTGACGCCGTAGCGCACGGGGGCCCGGGCGGCCGTACGCAGCCCGGGCCCGTGGCGCACGGGGCGACCCAGGCGGTCGCGGAGCCCGGGTCCGTGGCGCACGGCGGCGACCCGGGCGGCCGCACGCCGTCCGGGTCCCCCCGACCGGTCCGGCCACTACGCTGCTGGATGGCAACGGCGTACCGGTGCGACGGGGGAGGGGTGGCGCCATGCGGCCGCTCGACACGGACGAACCCACAACGGTGGGGCCGTACCGGCTGCTCGGCCGGCTCGGTTCTGGCGGCATGGGCCGGGTCTACCTGGGCCGCAGCGCCGGAGGCCGGACGGTCGCGGTGAAGATCGTGCACCCCCACCTCGCGCTGGACGAGGAGTTCCGCGCCCGGTTCCGGCGCGAGGTGGACGCGGCCCGCCGGGTCGGCGGCGCCTGGACCGCGCCCGTGCTGGACGCCGACCCCGACGCCCGCGTCCCCTGGGTCGCCACCGCCTACGCGGCCGGCCCCTCCCTCACGGCCGCCGTCACCGAGCTGGGCCCCCTGCCCGGGCACACCGTGCGCACGCTGGGCGCGGGCCTCGCCGAGGCGCTGGCGGCGGTGCACGGGCTGGGCCTGGTGCACCGTGACGTGAAGCCGTCCAACGTGCTCCTCACCCTCGACGGCCCCCTGCTGATCGACTTCGGCATCGCGCGCGCGACTGGGGGCACCTCCCGGACGAAGTCCGGGGGAGGTACGGCGTCCCTGACCTCGACCGGCGTGTCGATCGGCTCGCCCGGCTACATGTCGCCCGAGCAGATCCTCGGCAAGGGCGCGACCGGCGCGGCGGACGTCTTCTCCCTCGGCGCGGTCCTCGCGTACGCGGCGACCGGCGCGCCGCCCTTCCCCGGTGACTCCTCGGCGGCGCTGCTCTACCGCGTGGTGCACGAGCCGCCCGAGCTGGACGGGCTGACCGGCGATCTGCGGGAGGTGACCGAGGCGTGTCTCGACAAGGACCCCGCCGCCCGCCCGTCTCCGGCCGGCATCGCCCGCCGCCTCGCCCCGGAGGGCGGCGCGGCCCGCCTGGTGTCGGGCGGCTGGCTGCCGGGCGCTCTGGTGGAACAGGTGAGCCGGGCCGCGGTGAACCTGCTGAACCTGGAGACGACCGGGGGAGGACCTGCGGGCGGCGCGGCCTCGGGACCGGTGGGCTTCAGCAGCCCGTCCGTGAGGGAGGCCACGGATCCGGGCGGGCAGGCGGAGGGCGCAGCGGCCGCGGGTGAGGGCGTCGCCGCGTCCTCCGGGCCCTCGGCGGACGGGTCCGCGCCCGCCTTTGGATCGTCGGCGGACGGGTCCGCGCCCGCCCCCGGGCCGTGGGCCTCCGGTCTCGCCCCCTCCGGGGCCGTCGGCGGTGGGTTCGGGCCGCCGCCGGTCATGCCGTCGTCGGGCGGTGAGCCGGCCGGAACGGCCGTACCGGGGCCGCGGCACGCCACCGGGGCGCCCGCCCCGCATCCGCCGACGGAACCGGGCAACGGGGGCGGGTCAGCGCCCGGCTGCCTGTCCCTCTCCGTCTCCGCGGCCTCGACGCCCGGCACGGGGGGACGGGGCCGGCGGGTCAGCTGCACGGTGGCCCTGGCGGTGGCGGGCGCGCTGGCCGCGGTGACCGTCGGCTCGGCGTTCGTGTTCGACCTGCTGCCGGGCTCCTCCGGGGGCGCGGGAGCCGACCAGGGCCCGAGCGGCGCGCAGCCCTCACCGTCCGCCACCGCCCCCTCCGGCACCGTGCCCGCCGCCTACGTCGGCACCTGGGAGGGACAGGCCAGCTCCCGCGAGAGCATCACCATCCCGCTCGGCACTTTCCGCGTCACCCTCAGGGAGGCGCGGGTCGGTGAGCGGGTCGGCACGCTGCGGCACACGGACATCTTCGGCGGGATCTGCGACGACGTGCTGACCCTCAAGGAGGTCACCGCCCGGCGCATCGTCACGACCTCCGTGGGCGCGCCCACCAACCGCGACGTCTGCGACCCGGCCCGCCACACCGTCCTGCTCACCCCGGTCGGCGACGACCTGGTCTACGAGTCGGACAGCAGGGACTCGGGACGTCCGAAGGCCCGGCTCTCGAAGATCGGGTGACCGGGCCTCCCGTTCACGCGGGGGAGCCGCTCACCCCGGGACGACGACCGTACGCAGCTCGCCGTCACCGAGGTGCAGCATGCCCTTGCCCGGGGCGACCTGGCCCCCGACCATCCCCCGGGACAGCCGGACGCCGATGAGGTCACCGCTGGACGACTCCTGCGGGGACAGCAGGATGCCCCGGCGGGCCTTCTTCGCGTCGACCTGCCAGCCGGAGAAGCCGCTGCACACGTCCTCCTCGTCCCCGGCGATGACGAGGGCGAGGCCACGCTCCGTGCCGCGCGAGACCAGCTTCTTCAACTGGCTCTCCGCGTCGCAGTCCTCCAGGATCTCCCCGTCGTCGACGAGCACGGCGATCGGCTCCTCCAGGGACGCCTCGTCGACCAGCTCCTCGAACTCGTCCTCGTCGATGTCGTCACCTGTGAAGACCTTCAGCACGCCCTCCGCACCGTCCAGCTGCCTCAGCGGCGACTGGCGCGGAGCGGCGATCACCAGCCGCGTCCCCTGCGCGAGGAACGACCGGGCGAAGTTCATCAGCACCGTCGAGCGGCCCGACTTGGCCGGACCCGCGATCACGAACGCCGGTACGCCGTCGGCGAGATCAGGACCGAAGCCGACGATCTCGTCACCGCCGATGCCGGCCAGACCGAACAGCTTCGACCGCGACACGTCCGGGTCGCGCATCTCCCACGCCTCGGGGAAGGAGATCCGGCTCGGCAGGCTGTCCACCCGGAACGGCCGCCGCGCACGCGGCACTTCGGCGCACCGCTCGGCCGCCGCCTCACCGATCGCGGTGAGCGCCGCCGCCTGCCCCTGACCCGTCGTGTCCTCGGCGAGCAGCGCGAACTGCGTCTCCGTGCCGGACTCGTTGCGGAAGGCGCGGCCAGGCGGGATCTCCTCCGGCACCTTGCGGGTGGGGATGCCCAGCGAGGAGAAATCGCTGCGGTCGGCGAGCCGCAGACCGTACTTGTCCTCGGTGAGGCTGGCGATCCGGCCCACCAGCAGCGTCCGGTCACCCGTCAGCACCAGGTGGATGCCGACGCTGGCGCCCTCCCGCATCATCGTCTGCAGCTCGTCGGTCAGCGAACCGTGGTCGATCTCGCCGAGGGTGGGCACCCAGCCCTCCCAGCGGTCCAGCAGCACCACGATGTGCGGCAGCCGCTCGTCCTCGGCGGACGCGGCCCGCTGCTCCCCGATGTCCGCGAAGCCGGCGTCCGCCAACAGGTCCTGGCGGCGCGACAGTTCGCCCTTGAGGCGGTTGACCAGCCGGACCACCCGCTCGGTCTGGTTACGGCCGACGACCGCGCCGCAGTGCGGGAGCCGGGTCAGCGCGTTGAGCGCGCCGTTGCCGCAGTCGATGCCGTACAGATGCACGTCCGCCACGGAGTGGGTGCGGGCCAGAGAGCCCGCGATGGTGCGCAGCACCTGTGACCGGCCGCTGCGCGGGGCGCCGCCGATCATCAGATGGCCGAACGAGGAGAAGTCGACGACGACCGGACGGCGGGCCTGGTCGGCGGGCAGGTCCTCGACACCGAACGGCGCCGGCGGCAGTGTGCCCGGCGCGGGCGCGTACGACGGCACCTCGATGTCGTCCAGCAGCAGCGTCTCGTCCAGGGCGGGCAGCCACGGGCTGTGCTGGGCGGGGATGCCGAGCGCGGAGTTGGCGTCGCGCACCGCGTCCACCAGCACCTTCAGGTCGGTGATCTCCTCGTCCTCACGTGCCTCCGACTTCGGCTTGGTGAGCGCCGCCCGCCCCAGGTCCTCCCAGGTCAGCGGGCCCACCCAGGGTGCGAGCGCGGCCGGGTCCGCGGCGCCGGGCCGCCGGCCGCCGACGCGTCCCGACTGGAACGGCACGAGTGAGGCGTGCCCCAGCCGGGCGTAGGCGCGGCCGGGGGTGCTCTTGGAGATGTGACCGGCCTCGGGTGAGTCGATGACGTCCGTCGACTCACCGGCGTCCGTCACGCGCAGCGCGATACGCAGGTTGGTGTTGGCGCGGATCTCGGGGGAGACGACGCCGCTCGGCCGCTGCGTCGCGAGCAACAGGTGGATGCCGAGGGAGCGGCCTCGCTGGGCGATGTTCACCAGACCGGTGACGAAGTCCGGCAGATCACGCACCATCGAGGCGAACTCGTCGATCACGATGAGGAGCCGCGGCACCGGAGGGTGCGACGGGTCGCGGCGCACCAGATCCTGGTAGTCCTCGATGTCCTTGGCGTCCGCGGCGGCCAGGATGTGCTCGCGCCGCTTCAGCTCCGCGCCCAGCGACTCCAGCGCCCGCTCCACGAGATGCGCGTCGAGGTCGGTCACCATGCCGACGGTGTGCGGGAGTTTGACGCAGTCCTTGAACGCCGAGCCGCCCTTGTAGTCGACTAGGACGAACGTCATGTTCTCGGGGGTGTTGGCGACCGCCAGCGCCGCCACGATCGTCTGGAGCAGCTCCGACTTACCGGAACCGGTCGTACCGGCGATCAGGCCGTGCGGGCCGTCCTTGCGCATGTCGATGCCGAACGGCCCGTCGTACGACTCGCCGATCACCGCGAGCGTCGACTGCCCGCCCATCCGCCACCGCGCCGTGATCGCGTCGCTCGTCGGCGGCTCCAGCTGCAGCACGTCCAAGAGGCGGCTGGACCCGGGCAGCGCCGAGTCCTCGGTCTCCCCGCTGATGTCCCGCAGCGGCGACAGGGAACGCGCCAGCCGCAGACACCAGGCGGGCGACACGAAGTCCGGCCGCACGTCCTTGATCCGCTCGGCGCCGGCCTCCTCCACGCGCAGCCGCAGCTTGCCGGGCGCCTGCTGGGCCCCGCGGCCGGGTTCCGGGGCGTTGCTGTGCCACGCCTGGAAGGAGGGGAAACCGCCCGCCACGGCCGGCTGCGCCGCACGGTCCGCCTGCTGCCGCTCCTGCTCCTCGGCGTGCGGCTCCGCGACGACGAACGCCTGGCACTCGCCGGGCAGGAACCGCTCCTCGGCGTCCAGGCAGATCGCGTACATCGACACCGAGGGGCCCTCGCGCAGCAGCCGCACCACACCGGGCAGCGACCGCAGCCGCCGCGAGCCGTCCCACACGACCACGATGTCCGGGTCGCTGAACGTCGTGCCCTGGGAGCGGTTCTGCTCGGCGGCCTTCTTGCGTGCGTCGAGGATCTGCGTCAGTTCGCCGATGCGGGCGCCGACCGTCTCCGCGTCGGTGCCTATGAGGACGTTCACGTCCTGGCCGCCGGAGGGGCGGGCGTGAGGCAGCCAGCGCACCCAGTCCCAGGCCTCCTGCGCGGAGTTCTCGCTCAGCACGTAGAACTGCACGTCCATCGGGCTGTGCAGCGCGGCGGTCTGCCCGACGGCCCACCGCCCCAGCGCGCGCGCCGAGTCCCCGGGACCGGCCACGCCGATGACGCCGAGCCCGCGAAGGTTCAGCGCGACCGGGCAGTCCTCGATCTTCCAGGTGACCTGACGCCGGTGATCGTCCTGCTCAGGGTCGTCGAGCACCACCTCGGACGGCATCTGCCCCGTGCCGAACCGCAGCAGCAGATGGTCGCGGTCGGTGCGGCGCCGCTCCCACAACCGGGTGCGGGGCCCCGTGCCCATGGCCAGCACGGACGCCGGGTCGGGGATGGCGTGCCGCCGGTCGTCGCGCTCGGCGACGAGTGCGTCCTGGGCGTCCTTCTCGATCCGGGCCTTCTGCTCCTCGTACTCCTGGACCTGCTTGGCGTGTGACTTGCGGCCGTGCTTCTTGTCGTTGAAGTAGTTGGCGAAGAGGAGGACCGGGCTGAGCGCCGCCATGATCAGGTAGTACCAGCGCTGGAAGATCGCCACCATGACGACCGACCCGACCAGCGGGGTCAGCGCCATGATCCAGGGCAGCGGCCTGGCCTCGTAGTCACGCGGCTTGGAAGGCAGCCGGAAGCTGGTCTGCCGCTCGGGCCGGCGGAGCCGGGGCGGCCGGTTGTAGTCGAGCCCGACGCCGTCGTCCGACCACTTGAGGGCGGCGTTGGGAGGGGAGTAGCGGACCAGTTCGAGAAGACTGTTCCCGACGGCGATCTGCCCGCCGAGCGGCCAGTCGAAGCGGCCGCCCCGCTTGGGCCCCTGACTGCCGCCTTCCTCCTTCTTCTTTTTCTTCTTCTTCTTTCTCCTGCGCTTCTTCCTGGAGGCGCCGTCGGCTTCGCCGTCACCGGCTTCGGCGCGGCGCTTCTCCTCGTCCCGGCGCTCCTGGGCCTCGGCGATGGGCTCGCCGTCGAGGGTGACGGCGTCGTGCTCACCGTGCACGACGACCTGGCAGGTCCCGTCGGTGGCGACGGAGAGGGTCAGCGCGCGCGCCTCGGCCTCGGGGTCGTCGACGCGGACGTACGAGGCGTTGCCGCTGCCGATGTCGTAGCGCCCGACGCCGAGCCGGTGCACGAAGCCGGCCGCCGGCCCGCCGACGACGCGCAGCTCGACGAGGCCGGTGGGCTCGCCCGGCAGACAGCCGGAGGGGTCCTGGAGGGACACGACGGCGCCGTCGCGCAGGGGAGAGCCGACGACGGTCGCGGAGGGGTCGACGGCGTACCCGTCGACGTACACCATCGGCGTGTTCCCGGCGGGCGTCTGCCCCTGGTGCCCGATGGGGATGACCTGGGCGCCGGCGTGTCCGACCTGCGCGGCCAGCTCGCGCGCGACGTCCCCCACGGTCGACTCGGGATCGGCATCGAGTACGACATCGGCGGAGTCCCCGCCGTACGGATCGACGACGGTCAGAGTCAGGCGCACGCTTGTCCTCCCCAGGCCCTGCGGCCGCTTCCACCCCGCGGCGCACAGTCCCGCCGACGATATCGGCTCGGCCCGCCCGTGAGGCAGTCGGGGAGCGGCCCCCCGTTTCCGGCAGCAACGGCGTCCACAGCTTGTGACCGTTGCCTTCACAAGGTGGGGATGTGGCGGCGCAGTTCACCCCCGTAAGCTTCTGCCGCAAGAGCGGACGATCACACCGGCGGGCCCCGGAGGCCCCTGAGCCGCAGGGGCCGCGACGGCAGGCCGGTAGTTCCGCAAACAAGGGAGCCACGGGGGTTGGCCCTGCGGCGTTGCGAGAGGGAGCGGCTTCATGGCCAAAGACCTTGACATCACATATCAGGACATGCGGGAAGCTGCCAAGCATGTCGTGAAGGAGAAGGAAAAGCTTCAGGAGAAGCTGGACGGCCTCCGCAAGTACATCAACAACCTCGTCAACTCGGGCTACGTCACGAAGAGCTCCTCGAAGGCCTTCGACGAGAACTTCGATGACTTCACCAACGGCGCGAAGACCACGCTCGACGGCCTCGACGGCATGGGCGACTACCTCACCATGGCGGCCGACAAGTTCGAGCAGATCGACGACGAGCTGGCGAAGGCGGCGCGGAAGTAACTTCCGGGTGCTGGGTGTGCTTGCACCGTCGGTGGGGCGGGAGGCTTGTGGCTTCCTGTCCCACCGTTCCGCGGTGTGACACCCGGCGGGGCGTGTTGTGGGGCGAGCTGAGGAAGCCGTCCACGCCGCTGTCCACCGTGACGGGCATGTACTGAGGTCGCGTCGAGGCCGTAAGTGCTGAGTGCAGGCTGGTGGAGTTCTGAGCGAGGCTGCAGGTGACGGACCCGCGGGGTCAGGTGGAGACGGGGCTGATGGGGCGTCGGGTCGGGTGGGCGGCTGCCGTTGGCTGCTACGTGCTTGCCGTCATCGCCGGAATGATCGTCCTGGCGGACGACGCCGGCCTCGCGGTGCAGATCGCGTTGTGGGTGGTCCACGGGGCGTTGCTCTTCCTGGCGATCAGGAAGTTCGGGACACGCGAGTCCAGTTCGTATACAGCTCTCTTCATCGTGACCGTGTCATCGCTGGCGGTGGGTGTCGCGGGCATGGCCTGGGAGGACCTCACCTTGCAGCAGCGCGGGGAGACGGTGGTGGCCACGGTCGTGGGTGAGCGGCTCGACCCGCCGGAGGGGCGTGAGGGCCGTGCTTCGTACTACACATTGGAGCGCGAGGACGGGACACGGGTCCCTGGACCCGAGATGCGGACGACGTCGGACCTCTACGACGTCGGACAGATGGTGACCGTCATCGAGGACCCGGAGGCGGACCTCCGGCCGCAGACCCCGGGGCAGGCGGACGCCACCGGGGAGGTCCTAGGCGCCGCGGGGTTCGCGCTCGCCGCGGTCGGCTCGGTGGTGTGGATGGCGTGGCGGGGGGCCGTGACCGAGCGGGAGACGGCCGAGGTTGCCGGACGGTCGCGCTTGCGGAGGGAGCAGGAGGAGAAGCTACGGGAGGCGTTGCGTGCCTATTCCGCCGACCGGCGTGGCTACATCAAGGTCTCGCCGGGGGAGTACCCCGATCTGACCCATGGTCGGGCTGCGCGGATCGCCTGGGAGGAAGGGCTGCGGGCTGAGGCGACCGGCAACCGGGGGGTGTGGCGCTTCGCCGAGCGGGTCGTCGAGGAAGTGCCCCTCGAGTGACCCGGGCGGCGTCCACGCGCCAAAGCCCTGGCCGGGCCGGTGAACGGCAGCCGCTCGTGGTGGGTCGGATGTCCGGCAGTTGGCGGAGTAGCGGACGAAGAAGTGCGGGATATATCTGGTCCAGTACCATTCGGCGCTTCTGAGTGCGGAGGTCCAGGCATTCTGCGATTCCGCCCTGTTTGCTCCCGTGTGTCACCTCAACGAACTCCTTGCCGATGCAGAAGAGGATCGGTCTACTGGGAGTATCTGTCGTGCGGAGTCGGGGCGAGAGGGTGAGAGGGTGGTGCCCAACCCCTCTAAAACACGCCGCAGGTGCAGGTGTTTTGAGAAAGGGATTCAAACATGGGGGATCACATAAAGGCGGACCTGGCCGCCATCAAACAGTGCTCACGTGACCTGGCGAAAATACATGGGGAGTTCGAAAAGCACGGCAATCCTGCGGACGAGTACGGGAGTGCGATCGGCCACAACGGCCTCAAGGACGCGTTCTCCGACTTCGGGGACACCTGGAAGAAGACACGCAAGGAGCTCATGAAGGAGCTTGAGCAGCTGTCGGAGTTCACCCGGACCGCGGCCAAGGCCTACGACGACATCGACCATGAGCTGGCCAAGGCGATTCGGGACGCCAAGGCGCAGAGCAAGGGGAAGAGGTGAGCAGGACCGACGCCGACTGGCCGCCGCTGTGGCACGACGACCCTACGCCGGGCGACCCCGAGGAGGTCGCCGAGCTTGGCCGCAAGCTCCGCAAGATGGCCGACATGATCGACGAGCAGTCGCGTGTCATCAAGGCGCTGGCCTCCGTCGAGGGCTGGGACAGCGACGCGGGCAAAGGCTTCCATGAACTCGCCGACGGTACGGCCGACAAGCTGAAAAAGTCCTTCGAGCGTTACGACGAAGCCGCCAAGGCTGTCGGCGAGGAGGTCAGCGAGGGAACCTCCGACCAGTTCGCCGGCGAGATGCGGAGGGCTCAACGCAAGGCGGACAAGGCTCTTGCCGATTACCGGGAGGCGAAGGCCGACCACGACCTGGCGGACGGTGAGGCCAAGAAGTACACCGACAAATACCCGACGGTGCTCGAAATTCCCGCCGCGGAGAAAGAGGAGTACGATCGGTGGGTCAAGAAGCGGGCGGAGGCGCTGCGCCGCATCGGGGCTGCCCGCAAGGCGGTGAAGGACGCCAGAGAGATTTATGACGACGCCGGGGACAAGGCCGCTCGTCATATTAGAAATGTCGTGCATCACGATGCGGTTCGGGACCCCGGCGGATTCATGAACCTCCTCGCGGACTGGGCCGACATGTTGTCGAACATCTCGGCCGTTCTCTCCGTACTTGCGGTTGTCTGCGCGTTTGTTCCCCCGCTCCAGTTCCTGGTTCCCATCTTTGCGACCTTGGCTGTGGTGACGAGCGCCGCGGCGCTTGCCGGACACGCGTATGACATGACCGTGCGCGGGGGGAAGGTCGACTGGATGAAGTTGGGTGCGGATGCCTTGGGCATTCTTCCTGGCCTGGGGGCTCTGAAGGGGTTCAAAGCCATCAAAGGGCTCAAGGGACTCAAGGTGCTGGGAAGTGTCAGGTTCAGCGGCGTGACGGCAGCGAGGGGCATCGGACACAACTTCCTCAACGGGGTCGCCGTCAAGGTGACCAACAAGATCCTGGCCAAGACCGCTCTCGGGGCCGTCGAAGGCAGGAAGATCACCGCAGTGATCAAGGGGGCCGGCCTGGCAAGCGCCTTGAACCGCATGCTCAGCGGGGAGAACGGTGAGCGCACCGGTTACCAGGAAACCCCCAAAGCCACCGCGCCGGCTCCCACTCCGTCACCCACGCCTCAGCCCAGCCCCCGCCCAGCCCCGAGCGTCTCGCCGCAGGCGTTCAACGCCGCTCTCGCGGCATAGGCCCCGGTTACCTATGACTGGAAAGCGAATGCCATGACAGAAGACGAGCAGGAACTCGGACCGCGGCAGTTCGTCGGCCGACGTGGTGGCGACACCGTCACGCTGGTCGACGGCTCGGCCATTGCCGATGTGCCGGAGGCGAAGCAGGTCGCCGAGGAAGCGGGACGGGAACTTCGGTTCGACTTCCTCGACGACGAGGCGGTGGTCGACCTGCTGCGCCGGCGGCATGCCGACGAGGAGGAGATGTTCGGCGCGGGCTTCAAGCACGGAGTGCCGCTCGCGCTCGTCGGCTTCGGCGCCGTCGTCTACTGGGGCGGCGTCGCCCAGTACTGGGAGACTCCCGCTTCCCGCAACGCCTACCTGGCGGTCGCGGCGGTGGTCCTGCTGACGCAGATCTTCTTCTTCGTGCGCAGTGCGGTGAAGCACTGGGGCGACCCGGTCCGGCAGAACCTGCGGGCCCGCGCGGCGAAGTACCGCGTGATCGCGCACATCGCCCGGCGGGGAGGGGCGGACATCCCGGCCCACTATCCGCACTACGGGCCCTACCCGTTCGCCGCGACGTTCCGTCCCGAGGTGGACGACCGCGAAAAGTCCCGGAGCAAGGGTGCAGACGACCACGGAAACGGCTGAGAGGGCGCAGCGCACGCTCGCCGGAAGCGACGGCATAGAGGTCCGCTGGATCATGCCCGAGGGGTTCTTCGAGCTTCCCTTCGAGGCGGACGACCTGGACGAGCTGGCGGACCAGTTGGTCGCTCTGGCCAAGCGGGCGCTGCCCGGCGCCGACGAAGAGGTGCAGGTGCAGTACGCCGCGATGTGCGCGGCGCACTACGACGAGTTCATCGAGGCCGGAGTGCAGTACGCCGGCTTCGTCAACACGGAGGTCGACGGGGTCCGTTGCACGGCGACGGTGAACGTCAGCCTCCTCGACCTCGACGAGCGGGCCGGCCGGAACCCGGCCGGGTTCCTCGCGACCACGATGCGGCACCTCGACCTGGGCCAGGTCGAGGAGGTGCAGCTGCCGTGCGGTCCCGCGGTGACGTGCGTCGGCAACCGTGCCTCGAACGTCGACGGCGCCCTGACGCAGTCGGGTCAGGACGAACCGATCTGGACGTCGTTCATCCAGGTACAGATCCCGCTGAGCAACGGCACCGTCCTGGTGCTGGAGATGGGGACGCCCACGGTCGAGGGGTGGGACGTCTTCTCCGCCATGTTCGCCGGCATCGTGAAGAGCGTCCGCCTCTTCGACGACTCCGGGGCACCCCTGGTGATGCCGGGGTGAGCGAGTCGTCCGAGAGCGGAGCCGCCGCGTCGGCGACAGCCGGTGCCCGGGACTACCGGCTGCTCGTCCCGCGGGAGTGGTTCCGCGTCGACCTGACGCAGGACCGCTGGCGGCGTCAGCTGAAGACCTTCGTCGAGAAGCAGGCAGACGGCCGGCAGGTCCCGGCCGAGCTGACGCGGAACGTGTGGGCAACCCTGCGCAACACCGCGGAGGCGGGGCGGGCCCGGGGAGCCATGGAGTTCTACCTCCTGACGCTCTCGCGCAGCAGCGGGCTTCCGGCCTCCCTGCTCGTCTCCCTCATGCCGCCGGGCGGGACGCCGGCTGACCCCGAAGCGTTCGCGGCCTGGATCGAGGTACGGGAGGGTGAGGCGGGCACGGGGGGCGAGGTCGGGGTGGTCGACCTTCCGGCGGGCCGGGCCGTCCGGGTCCTGGGACCCACGTCCCTGGATCTTCATGTGGTCCTGCCGGGCGGGACGGGTTACCTCACCCTGTCGTTCTCCGCGCCGGTCGTCGGCATGTCCGGTCCGATGCTGCGTTTGTGCGAGGCCATCGCTGGTTCCCTGCACTGGGTGGTGTGAGGGCCGAAGGCCGTGACATCCGTACGGCTCCGCCCGACGCGTGGGCGGAGCCTTGACCGGGGCGCGGTCATCGGTTGACGGACTGGATCGGGGGCCGACTCTGTCTCGCCGGTCAGGCGGGTTCGTCGGGCAGGGCTTCGAGAGGGTCGGTGAAGGAGACGGTCTGCAGCAGTGCCGACATCAGGCGGTAGACCGACGCCCAGTGGTCCATGGATGCCGTGTGGAGGGTGAACACGGCCGTGTACGGGCCCGTGGGGAACGGGACGTGCACTTGGATCTGACCGGTGAGGAGCGTCGTCTCCTCACCGGTCGCGGTCATCTCGGGAGTGAGCTGGTATTCGCGCACGCTGATGCAGGACACCGCCGGTCCGCAGGGCAGGTCGAGCCAGATCGCGTCGTTGTAGGGGTCGTCGGAGAGCGTGGCGAGGATTCCCTGGGCCACGACGTCCGCGTCGTCGCCGGTGTGGTCGGTCCGGACGATGCCGACGGTGAAAGCGCACTGGACGACGCCGTCGGAGGGTTCGTGTCTCACGGGTTCGTCCGTGAGGGGGGTGTCGTCGTCGGCATCCTCCGCCGCGGAGAACAGGCCCATGGCGGCGTAGGAGAGGCCGGCGTCACCCATCATCTCGCCGATGGCTTCGTAGTAGGGGGCGGCGGGCCCCCAGATGCTCGCGTCACCGCGAGAATAGAGTTCGCGCACGAAGGCCCGGGCGCGTTCCGTGCGCTCCTTTGGGGTCGCGGCGATCGGGAGGGCGAAGAAGCCTTCGGGAGCGACGAACCACAGAGGGGGGAGGGCGTCGGGGGACGCGTTGAGGCGCGGGGTGGATGTGCTGCCGGGGGCGGTGGGCATGGTGCGGGAGCCGTTCGGGGAGGAGGATCAGGTGAGGAAGTCCTGCGGGTGGTATTCGGTGATCGGAATCTCGGTTCCGTTGTCGTCCATGAGGCTGTTTAGGCCCGGATGGCCGAACTTCGCGTCCGTCTTGCTCGGCGCCAGTACCTCGATCCGGAAACAACCGCAGGAGTTGCGCTTCACCAGGGGCACCTGAGCGTCCGATCCCTGCCGCGCGGCGAATTCTTCGGCGGTTGTGCGCTGGGCAGGTGAGAGGGAGCGGAGGGGGATGAAATCCAAAGGCTCGATCAGGTATCGGGTCAGCCGCTCGCGTGCTCGGCTGCTTACTCTGCACCACGAGCCGTCGGTGAACACGATCTTCGTGTCCAAGCCGGTTTTGAAATTGCGAAGTTCGACCTTGGCGATCGCAGTACGGGGGACTTCCCACAGGAAATCGTCATGGATGAAGTCGTGGGCTCCCTTGATGTAGTCGAAGCCCACGACGACGAGGCGACGGTCGGTGACGACCGCATGCGTCCGGCAACCGTTGACGCGGGCACGGGCAGGGTCGAGTTGCCAGGGAAGTGTGCGAGCGACAGTGCCCGGAGCAGCCCACATGACCGGGAAGTCGTCCACCTCGTCGGCTCGGTCCTCAGGAGCGCCGGTGCCTGGGCTCGAGCCTGGTGTGCCGTTGATCCTTCCTCCGTGCATGGAAAGGAAGGTGCCGATCGCCATCCCTGTCGCCACGACCGCGCCTCTGAGGATCTGCCGGGTGGCGGATCCCGTCGCGGAGCGAGCCATGTAAAGCGGTCCTGGGGGCCACCCCTCCAAGTCGTTCTGGATGTCGTTCCGCGCGGTGTCGCGGAACCATCGCATGCCACTGACGGGGGCGGCCGCTCCCGTGGCGAAACTGATGGGTGCGCGGGCGACAAGAGTTTCACCTGGGTCAGGCTGCCAGAGTTCCATCTCAGGGATCTCCTCTTCTCACGGGCGGTGTGATCTCAATCATCGGTCACATGACCGTAAATCTTGGGAGCAACCTTGAGGCCGGCATCGAGAGCCATGCCTCCTGCGCTGAATGGATCGATCTTTGCCCCCAGGAGATTGGCTCCCTTGGTGCCGATGAGTTGTCCTTGGTGATATCCCTGATACGCGAGTCCTCCGAGACGAGACATCACGCCGCTGCCTGCGTGCGCGACCTGATGCACCTCGCTGGAGATTCCGCCGATCTTGATGAGTCCTGCCTTGCCGAGCCCGCCCGACATGGCCGATGACTCCTTGCCGAAGGCCAGGAGTACCCGGGTCGGTCCCATAGGGGTTGCGGTGAATCCCTTGCCGAGCTTGCTCGCGGTGGCCGCAGCTTTACCCGCCCCCACCACCTTGATCCCCTTGCCGAACAACCCGATGCCCGGCAGCAGACCCACCGCGTCGAGTCCCACCTGCAGCCAGCTCACATCCGCCCCGGCCCCCTTCGCGACGCCGTGCGTCGCCAGGGACAGTCCGGAACCGATGAGGGCGGCCGTTCCGAAGATGGCCGCGAGGGGCGGGAACGGCAGGGTGACGATCGCGAGCATCCCGAGTACGGCCGTGACGTCACTGAGCACGTCACCGATTGCCTTGATCAGGTCGGCGTGCTCCTTGAGCCAGTCACCGGTCGCGTCCCACGCGTCGGCGATGCTCTGGCCGAGCTTGTCCCAGAATCCGGGCTCGTTGGGCGCGATGTCGGCGGCCTTGTCCAGTTCCTTGCCGATGCGCGCGGCGGCCTGCTTGTAGCGTTCCTCGAGGCCGTGGACCTTCTGGATGACCTCGTCGACGTCGCCGGCCGCCGTGGCGAGGTCGTCGCTGCCCCTGCCCTTGGCTTCCTTCTCGGCCGTGTCCTTGGCGTCGAGGGCTTTGCCCGCGGCCTTGTCCAGCTGGGCCGCCTCGTCCTGAAAATCCGCGAGTTCGTTGGCCCAGCGGTGCAGGGCGCGTGAGGCCTTGCCGAAGGACTCCTGACTCTTCCTGACGAGGGGGGTGACGTCGTGGCCCACGTACTCGGTGAAGGCGACTGCGGTCTTGCCCTTCCAGGCCCCGCACTCGATCCGTTCGAGCTGACGTACCGCGGTGCCCAGTTCGCTCGCCAGTGAGCCGAGACGTTTGGCAAGTTCTCGTGTGTCCTCCACGCTCCCCGGTGTCGGGTTGCGCCCAATGTTCGGATACGGGACCTGCGGGGCGGTCACGTCACTTGCCCTTCTTCTTCACCTTGAGGGACTGCGCTAGCTCCAGGTCCAGGTCACCGAACGTCTTGCCGATCGTGTTGATCATCTTGACGGCGCCGTGCGTATGCTTGCCGAGCTGCTTGATGCCGTAGCCCCACTCGTCGGCGAATTCCTGCACCTCCTCGACGAGTTTGCTCTCGCCGACGGCGGAGGCATCCGCGCCGCGGAGACTGCGGCGGGCGTCCTCCATGCGGTCACTGATGGAGGAGAAGGTCTTCTTCAGGCTTTCGAAGACGGTGTCTTCGAGGGTCAGGTCGCTCATGAGGTGGGGCGCCTTACGTGGGGGTCAGCGGTTGACGGACTGGATCTCCTGGACGGTGACGGCCTGGTCGTTGCCGAAGGTCCCGTCGGGGAGGTCGCCTCCGGCACCGCCGGTGCCGATCCAGGAGATCTCCCAGGTGATCGTGGCCCGCAGCGTGAACGTCCCGTCGCCGGAGGAGCGCAAGTACTTCAGCCCGCAGGACGGAGTCCGCTCGGCCTTGCCCCGGGTGTACGGCTCACCGATCGAGCCGTCGGTGTTGATCGTGCACTCGCCCGAGGCCGGGTACGTCTCCGAGTCCGGCGTGCCGGGCTCCAGCCTCAAGGAGACGGGCCTGGCCGTGGTGGTCGCCTGGATGTTCAGCCCGCCCACGGCGATCGACGCGGTCACCGAGGTCTCCTTGAACGTGGCCCTGTCCAGCCAGGCCCAGGTCGGCAGATTCACCTTGGTGGCGGCCTGCGGCCTGAGGGTCACCTCGGCCGCCGGCAGACGGACCCGGTTGTAGGCGAGTTCGGCGAGGACCTCGGGGGTGACCGCGTTCTCGACCGGGACGGGGTCACCGTTCTCGACCCAGAACGGCAGCTTGTCGCAGGCCTGCGCCTCGGGCTCCATCCAGCGGTCCTCGTCACGGACGGCGACCCAGAAGGCGCCTTCGTCCTTCTTGTCGAGGTTGTAGTTCTCGTACGTGCCGTCTTTGTAGTCCTCGCGGAACATGCCGACCGACTGCTTGGCGTAGCTGTGCTGGCCGGGCGCGTTGACCGTCTCGTCGTACATGGACTCGACGTAGTCGCGGAACTGCTCCGCCGAGCGGGGTTCGTACCAGCAGGCGGGTGGCGTCCAGTCGCCCACGGGCTTCAGGGCTCCATGGCCGTCACCGCCTCGGGAGCCGGAGGTGGAGCCGCTGTAGACCACCTTGGACACGAGGCTGGCGCCCTCCCGACCTCCGCTCGTCTCCGTCTTCTGGCCGTTCGACGCCCCCGGAGTACCCCACGCGAACGCCGTTCCGGGCACGCCGGCCAGGAGCACGCCGGCCGCCGCCGCGGCCAGTCGGCGACGCCGCACCCTTACTGCACGCACTTCTTGTTCCCCCGCTCCGACTCGAGCTTCGTGGTCTGCCAGACCCCCTCGTCGTTCTTCTCCAGACGCGTGCTGTACAGCACGTAGGAGTCGTCGGTCGCGGGGGTCTTGTCCACCTTGTTCGTTTCGCGGTTCTTGTTGTACGCCTTGCTCTCGTCGGCGCAGTACGAGACGCCCGCCGACTTCTTGTCGAACACGCTGATCTCGGGTGCGAAGTAGCGCACCGATCCGGAGTAGGTGAGTCCGGCGTCCACGATCCCCTTGACCCAGTCCTGACTGCCCGCGAGGGCGGTGCCGGACTGGTAGAAGCGGAGCGCCGGTGACTCGGAGTCGCCCTGGGTCACGGAGTACGTCACCGCTGTCTGTGCCCTTCCCGCGTCTGCCAGGACAGCGTCCTTCGTGGTGTCGCCGGTCGTCCAGCCCTCGAACCGCTCCTCCACGTCCTCGGGCAGGGTCATGTCCGGACGCTTGGTTGACAACTCGGGTGCGCTGGTGGAGGGCGATGCCGTGTTCTTTCCCGTCGCGGCCCCCGCGATCTCGTCGCCGCCCCCACCGGACCCGCCGTCGTCACCACCGCACCCCGTCAGCAACAGAGCCGATGTCGCGGCGAAAGCTACAGCGATGGGCGATGAGCGGCGCTTCACAGTGACTCCCCGTGAGACAGATGTGCAGTCAGGGTCAATGACGGTATCTGTGTGGCCTCCGGTTTCGCCACGTCGTCTTGCCGGGATGACCCCAACGCCTCTCAAGCCCCGTCACCGAACCGGGCGAATCCCTCCAGTCCGGGACGCTGTTCGTGGGTGAATCGTGAGGAGCTCATGCGTGACGTGTGAGAAGTGGGAGCCGGAGGTGATCCTTCTCGCGGCGAACGCCCGTGGGTTCCGGCGTCTGGCCGTGAACGACCCCCTAGGGCAGGGTTGTTCAGCCATTAAGTTGCTGGTGAGCACCCTTCCGAGCCCTGAGGTGAGCGGGGCCACTTCTGTCTTGAGGGCCGTATGCCCGGCTGATACGGTGCGATGGCTTGACACTCACCTACGCGTTGGATATCCGCCCAGGACCGGACGGATGCGGACGGATGTGTCCGCGGGCGCAGGCGCACGCGGGTGAAGTGCTCGCGAGCACAAGGAACTTGGCAGACATCATCTTGGGTGTACGGGGAGCGGCTGCGTGAAGATCCAGGAGCGTACGGGGGCGGGCGCGGGTCGTCCCGCGGCTCCGGCCGGGCCGTCGGTCGGTGAGCGGCTTCCCACTCCGCCCCGTGAGCGCAAGCCGGCCCTCGCCGCGCTGGCCGTGCTGCTGATCCTGGTGGGCGCGCTCGGCGCCACCATGCTCGTACTGCAGGCCGGCGACCGTATCGAGGTCGTCAAGATCACCCAGGAGATCCCGGCCGGGCAGTCGGTCAACGACAGCAACACCACCTCGGTGATGGTCGCCGAGGACCCGGGCATCAATTACGTCCAGTGGTCCCAGCTCGGCGCCCTGAAGAAGCTGAAGGCCGTCACCACCATCCCCGGCGGCGTCGTCGCCGTCGGGGAGATGTTCGGCTCGGAGGCCAAGGTGCCCGAGGGCAAGGCCCTCGTCGGGCTGTCCCTGAAGGAGGGGCAGTACCCGGCCGGGCTCAAGAACGGTGTCACCGTGGCCGCGTACCGCGTCGGCGGCGCCTCGCGGTCCGGGTCGGGTGACGACGCCGACGGCGGGTCGGCCGGCTCCGCCGGCGGCAACTCCGTCATCGTCGAGAAGGCCCTCGTCAACTACGTGCAGGACAAGGGCGGCGACGACCTCGTCAGCAGCACCAACCTCCCCGTGACGCTCCTCGTCGACGACGCGCAGGCCGCGGCGCTCACCCAGGCCGCCACCAACGGCGAGGTGGCGCTCGTCCTCGTCCCTGGCAACTAGAAGGCGGCACCCGACCCATGGCCCTCATCGTCCTCGCCGCCGACAAGGGTTCCCCCGGCGTCACCACCGCGGCCGTCGCCCTCGCGGCGGTCTGGCCGCGCCGCGTCCTGCTCGCCGAGACCGACCCGGCGGGCGGTGACCTCGTGTACCGCAGCGCCGCCGCACACGGCGGTCCGCTCAACCCCAACACCGGCATGCTGTCCATCGCCGCCACCGCGCGGCGCGGCCTCGTGCCCGACCAACTCTGGGACCACGTCCAGCCGTTGAGCGGCGGGCTCGAAGTGCTCGTCGGGCTCGGCATCGCCGAGCAGGCCGCCGGACTCGCCGGGCTGTGGCCCACGCTCGGGCAGGCCTTCGCCTCCCTCGCCGACTCGCCCAACGCACCCGCCGACGTCATCGCCGACTGCGGCCGCGTCAGCGGCGACACCCCGGCCGTCGAGCTGTTCCCGCACGCCTCCCTCGTACTGTTGATCTCCCGCACCGAGCCCGAGGCGCTGGCCCGGGTGAGGGACCGGGCGGCCGCGCTCGCCGGCAAGCTGCACGGTGGCTCGCGTGGCGCCGCCACCCTGAACAGCCCGGTCATCGGCGTCGTCCTGGTCGCCGACCCGGGCAACGCGGCCAAGCTGGCCGGACAGGTCAACGACATGCTCGTGCACGCGCAGACCGGCGCCCGCGTCGTCGGTACCCTCGCCGACGACCCGGCCGGCGCCGAGCAGCTCGCCGGGCGCCGCCGCGGCCGTCTGGACAAGTCGCTGCTGATCCGCTCGGCCCGCAAGGTCACCGCCGACGTGTACCAGCAGTACGGCGCCGCGTGGACCGCGCAGGCCCAGGCCGCCCAGCAGCAGGCGCACGCCGCGCCGCCGCAGGGTCACGGAGCCGGGCGATGACCGCTGTCGACCACTCCCTGGTCAAGCGGTTCCGTCAGGACGCCGGTGACCGGATCGCGGAGCAGCGCCGCCTCGACCAGGTCAACGGCGTCACGCCGATGTCCACCGAGGACGAGCGGCAGTACGCCCGCGCCGTCATAGCCCAGATACTCGAGGAGTACGCCCGCTCCGAGATCAACGCGGGCCGTACGCCGCTGGACGCGGAGACCGAGGAGCAGTACGCGGCCGCCGTGCACGCGGCCCTGTTCGGGGTGGGGCGGCTCCAGCCGCTGCTCGACGACCCCGAGGTCGAGAACATCGACATCAACGGCTGCGACCAGGTGTTCGTCGGCTACGCGGACGGGCGCGAGACGCGCGGCGAGCCGGTCGCCGAGACCGACGAGGAGCTCATCGAGCTGATCCAGGTGCTGGGCGCCTACTCCGGTCTGTCGTCCCGGCCCTTCGACTCCGCCAACCCGCAGCTCGACCTGCGGCTGCCGGACGGTTCGCGTCTGTCGGCCGTCATGGACGTGGCCCGCCGGCCCGCGCTGTCCATCCGCCGGGCCCGCATGGGCAAGGTGTTCATCTCCGACCTGGTCGGCAACGGCACCCTCACCCCCGAGCTCGGGCACTTCCTCGCCTGCGCGGTCCGCGCCCGCAAAAACATCATGATCGCGGGCGCCACCAACGCCGGCAAGACGACGCTGCTGCGCGCCCTCGCCAACGAGATCCCGCCGCACGAGCGTCTCATCACCGTCGAGCGCGCGCTGGAGCTGGGCCTCGACACCTTCCCCGATCTGCACCCCAACGTGGTGGCGTTCGAGGAGCGGCTGCCCAACTCCGAGGGGCAGGGCGCCATTTCGATGGCGGAGCTGGTGCGCCGGTCGCTGCGTATGAACCCCGCCCGGGTCATCGTCGGCGAGGTGCTCGGCGACGAGATCGTGACCATGCTGAACGCGATGTCCCAGGGCAACGACGGCTCGCTGTCCACAATCCACGCCAACAGCTCCAGCGAGGTGTTCAACCGCATCTCCACCTACGCCCTCCAGGCCACCGAGCGGCTGCCGATCGAGGCCAGCCAGATGCTCATCGCCGGCGCGGTGAACTTCGTCGTCTTCATCCAGCGGCGCAACGGCTTCCAGAGCGGCGGCCGCCTCCAGCGCAGCGTGACCTCCGTGCGCGAGGTCAACGGCGTCGACGGGCGGGTGCTGTCCAGCGAGGTCTTCGCCGAGGCGCCCGACGGCCGGGTCGTCCCGCACGCCCCCATAGCCTGCCTGGAGGATCTGATGGCCCACGGCTACCGGCCCAGCGGAACGTGGGGGTGAGCCGATGACCACCGATCCGATGACCACCGGTCCGCTGATCACCGGTCCGCCGACCACCTCGATGCCCGCCACCACCGACCTCGCCGCCCTCGGCTCGGTCGGCACGATGGGCGGCCTGTTCTCCGCCGCCGTGCTGTACGCGCTCGCCTGCGGTGTCGCCGTCGGCGGCGGTCTCGCCCTGTTCCTCGTCGCGGTACGCGGACTGCCCGCCAAGCCCGAGCACGAGAAGCAGAAGGCGGGTGAGCGGGCGGGTGAGCTCCTCCGGTTCGCCGGGCGGCGCGGTTCGCTCGCCGCCCTCGTCGGACTCGCCGTGCTGCTGATGACCCGCTGGGTCGTCGCCGGTGTCGCCTCCGCCGTCCTCGTCTTCTTCTGGGACCGCCTCTTCGGCGGCGCCTCCGAGGAACGGGCCGCCATGCGGCGCGTGGAGGCGCTCGCCTCCTGGACGGAGTCCCTGCGCGACACCATCGCCGGCGCGGTCGGCCTGGAGCAGGCCATCCCGGCATCCGCGCGGGCCGCCGCGCCCGTGCTGCGCCCGCACCTCGACGCGCTCGTCGACCGGCTGCGCGCCCGCACCCCGCTGCCCGAGGCGCTCCAGCAGCTCGCCGACGAGATCGACGACGCCTCCGCCGACATCATCGTCGCCGCCCTCATCCTCAACGCCCGGCTGCGCGGCCCCGGTCTGCGGCAGGTGCTCGGCGCGCTCGCCAAGTCGGCGCGCGAGGAGGTCGACATGCGGCAGCGCGTCATGGCGCAGCGGGCGTCCACGCGCCGCTCGGTGCAGATCGTGGTCGCCGTGTCGATCGCGTTCGTGCTCGGCCTGTCCATCTTCAACCGCGACTTCGTCGAGCCGTACGGCACGGCCGTCGGCCAGGTCGTCCTCGCCTGCGTGTGCGGGCTGTTCGCGCTGGGCTTCTGGTGGCTGCGCAAGCTGTCCACCATCGAGACGCCCGAACGCTTCCTGGTGCGCGACGAGTCGTCGGTGCGCCTGGTGCGTCCGCGCACCCCGGGCGCCGCGCCCGCGCAGGCGTCGCCGTTCCAGCCGGAAGAGGGGGTACGCCGGTGAACGACCAACTGACGATGCCGGTGGTCGTCGGCGCGGTCGTCGGACTGGGCCTCTACGTCCTGGTCCGCGCGCTGATGCCGACCAGGCGCAGCGCCCTGTCCCAGGTGGCCCGGATCGACGCGATGCGGGCGCGCGGCTCGGCGTACGAGTCGGCGCGGCCGGCCGCGCAGGAGACCGGGCGCTTCGGCTCGCTCCGCGCCCAGGTGGGCGAGAAGGTGGCCGACTTCTACCGGCAGCAGGGCTGGGAGCAGCGGTCCCTGCGCGCCGACCTGGCCGTCCTGGAGCGCAGCTGGGAGAAGTTCCTGGCGACGAAGGTGCTGCTGGCGGTGGCGGGCCTGTTCTTCGGGCCGTTCCTGTTCGCCATCGTGTGGCAGCTCGGTTTCGGCAAGAGCCTCGCCGTCCCGGTGTGGCTGGCGCTGCTGTGCGCGGTGCTGTTCTTCGTGCTGCCCGACCTGGAGGTGCGCCGGGACGCCGCCGAGAAGCGGCGCGACCTGCGCCGGGTGATCGGCGCCTACCTGGACCTGGTGTCGATGAGCCTGGCCGGCGGCCGGGGTCTGCCTGAGGCGCTGATGGCGGCGGCGGAGGTGTCCGACGGCTGGGCCACGCAGCGGATCCGCAACGCCCTCGCCGACGCCCGGATCACCGGCCTCAGCCAGTGGCAGGCGTTGGGCCAGCTCGGGGAGGAGCTGGGCGTGGAGGAGCTGAAGGACCTCTCCGCCTCGCTGGCCCTCGTCGCGGACGACGGCGCGAAGGTACGGGAGTCCCTCGCCTCGCGAGCCGAGACCATGCGGCACCGTGAACTCGCCGAGATCGAGGGCAGCGCGGGTGAGAAGTCCCAGTCGATGCTCGTGGCGCAGCTGTTGCTGTGCGCGGGGTTCCTGGTGTTCCTGATCTTCCCGGCGGCGATGCGGGTGTTCCAGGTGTGAGATACCGGACCGGTGAGCCGCGAACCGCGGACCGCGCGCCGTACGTCAGAACTTCCGTGAACCGAATTCGAGAGGACAACGCGTCATGAACGGACGTACCTTCCACACCGGTATCCCCGCCGTCGACTTCCTGGTCACCTTCATGCGGGCGCGCGTCGAGCGGGCGCGCTCAGGCGAACTGGACCGTGGCGCCTCCGCGGTCGAGTGGGTCATCATCTCGGCCGTCGTCGTGGCGATCGTGGGCGTCGTGGCCGCGATCATCAACGCCGCGCTCAGCGAGGGCGCCAACAAGGTCGGCGACTGCATCAAGGGCGCGGACGCGGGCAAGACCTGCTGACCGCACGAACCTTCTCGACGTGACGGGGATGCCGGTGCGCGTACGCAACTGGGTACGCCGACGGGTGGAGGCCGCCTCCGCCCGCGGCGATTCCGGCATGACCGCGATCGAGTTCGTCTTCCTCACGCCCGTCCTGTTCTTCATGATCTTCGCGACGGTGCAGTTCGCGCTGTACTTCTTCGCCGATCACGTAGCCCAGGCGGCGGCGCAGGCGGGCGCGCGCAAGGCGCGGGCCACGGCGGACGCCGAACCGGGCGGCTGGCGGGGCGAGGCGCGGGACGTGGTCGACAGCTACATCCGGCAGCTGGGCCCACAACTGGTCATCGCTCCGGACGTGAAGATGCTCCAGCCGGAGCAGAACACGGTCGGCGTGGAGATCACCGCGCGCATTCCGACGGTGTTCCCGGGCCTCGATCTGACGGTGCACGCGCAGTCGGTGGGGCCGGTGGAGCGGTTCGTGCAGGAGGGCGAGAACTGATGCGCCGTTCCCTTCCGCGCGCCTTCCGGCGGGACTCCGGCGACCGGGGCCTGTCCACCGTCGAGGTCGTCATCCTCGCGCCTGTGATGATCCTGTTCATCCTCGTCCTGGTGGCCTTCGGTCAACTCGTCGACGGGCGCGGCGCGTTGGACGGAGCGGCGCGGGACGCGGCGCGAGCGGGGTCGATCCAGAAGGACCACGCGACGGCGATGGCCGAGGCGCGGGCGGCGGCGGAGGCGAACCTCCAGGACATCTGTGCGGGCCCGGTGACCGTCGTCCAGACCAGCCAGGGCTTCGAGCCGGACACCCTGTTCAGCGTCGAGGTCAGCTGCGAGGTGCGCGGCCTCGCCATGCTGGGCCTGGACATCCCGACGACGCTCACCGCGAGCTTCAGCTCGCCGCTCGACCCGTACCGGAGGACGGCGTGACGGCACCCGCATCCGCACCCGTGCCTGTGTCCGGCGGCGTGAGCGCACGCGTCCGGACCTGGCTGGAGCAGCGCGGCGCCCGCCTGGACGACCGCGGCTCGGGCGCCGGCGCGGTCATCATCTTCGCGCTGGTGTTTCTTTCGCTGGCGGCCTTCGTCATCGACGGCGGCATGTCGATCTCCAAGCGGGAGCGCGCGGCGGACATCGCGGAACAGGCGGCCCGCTACGCCGCCCAGGACATCGACCGCGAGGCCCTCTACGACAACGAGGGCGGCCCGGCACCGATCAACTACGAGAACTGCGACGCCCGCGTGAAGGCCTTCGCCCGCGAGATGGACATGTCCGGCGCCGACGTCGCCGCCACCCACTGCGTGACGGCGACGGTCGACGTGGTCGAGGTCGAGGTCCAGCTCACGTACTCGCCCGTCTTCACGGGGATGTTCTACGGCGGCGACGTGGTGGTGCGGGGGCAGGCGATCGCGGAGAACGAGGTCGGCTGAGGCCGCACCGGCAGACGGCACGGGCAAGGAGGACACGGTGGGAGACCAGGAAGCCGACATCGCGCGGATCAAGGAGACCGCCCGCTCGCTCGGGCGCATCCGCGACACCTTCGCCGAACGCGCCAACCCCGCCGAGGGGTACGGCGTCGACGACCTCGGCTCGGACAAGATCCTCGACGCCTTCGACACCTTCGCCGACAACTGGAAGATCCACCGCAGGCAGCTCACCGAGGAGCTGGAGAAGCTGCACGGGATCACCAAGACCGCCGCGCAGTCGTACGAGGAGCTCGACCACGAGCTCGCCGAGGCGCTCCGGCGCACCGACAAGGACCAGCCGAAGGGAGCGGGCCGATGACCGCCAGACCGGCCGCCCACCGCTGGGCCGTGCTCGACGAGTCCGCCGACCCGATACCCGGGGACCCGGAGACCGTCGCCCGGCTCGGACGGCAACTGCGCAGGACCGCCGAGGCCATCGACAAGGAGGCCCGCGAGATCGAGGCGCTGGCGTCGGTGGAGAACTGGAAGGGCAAGACCGCCACCGAGTTCCGCGGCGCCGCCGAGGGCGCGAGCGGCAAGCTGCGCAAGGCGTTCAAGCGGTACGACGAGGCCGCGCAGGCGCTCGGCACCCAGGTGCGGGAGGGGGTGTGCAGCAACGAGTTCGCCTCGGAGCTGCACCGCGCCCAGCAGATGGCCGACCAGGCGCTGAAGGACGCCGAACAGGCCGACGAGAGCCTGGGGAGCGCGCGCCGGGCCCTGGACGGGCTGCCGGAGGACACCCCGGACGACGACCCGGACCGCAAGCGGCACACCGACCGGCAGAAGGCGGCGACGTCCGCGCTGGCCGGCGCGAGGAAGGCGCTGGCGGCCGCCAAGGGCATCCGTGACCGTGCCGCGCAGGCGGCGGCCGACGCCATCCACGACGTCATCGAGAACGACGGGCTGAAGGACGGCTGGAAGGACAAGTTCAAGAACTGGGTCCACGAGAACGCCGGCTGGCTCAAGGAGATCTCCAAGTGGGCGGGACGCATCGCCCTCTGGGCCGGAGTGGCGGCGCTCGCGCTCGGCTGGATCCCCGTCATCGGCCAGGCGATCGCCGCTGTCGCGGGCGCCATCGCCCTGGCGGCCAGCGTCGTCGCGCTGGCGACCGACCTCGTGCTGGCGCTGGGCGGTGAGGGCAGCTGGAAGTCCGTCATCCTGGACGCCGTCGGTGTCGCCACCTTCGGCCTCGGGCGGGCCGCGATGGCGGGCGCCAAGGGCGTGGCCGCCGGCAGCAAGGCGCTGGCCCGCAGCAACCTCTACAAGAACGCCGTGCGGTCCGGCATGAAGACCAACAAGGCGTGGAATCTCGCCAATCGCGGCGCGCAGGGTTCGATCCGCGGCAAGGACGCGGCCCGCGCCATGGCCACCATGCCCAAGGGCAAGCTGCCGAACTGGAGCAACATCAAGGAGGGCTTCAGCCCGTCCGCCATGGCCCGGGATACGGTCGACGGCGTGAAATCCATCCGCAACGCCTTCTCCCGGGAGGGCTGGCGCGAGGGCCTGAGCGGCATGGCGGCCCCCCGGTCCGCCGGCACCCTGGACCCGGACCTCGCCCGCACGGCCGCCGGGCTCGACGGCATCGCCCCGGCCGCCCGCGAGTTCCCCGCGGTCAGCAACGCCCTGAACAACTTCACCGGACAGACCAACGTGTGGGCGGGCTCCACCGCCGCCGGTGTGGTCGCGGGCGCCGAGGGCGCCTACGGCACGGTGACCTCCGTCGCCGACAAGGTCACCCCGTGACCGAGGCGCCCGCTCTCCGGCCGGCCGCCGGGCGCGGTCCGGGACTCGAACGGTGTCACGGCTCACGGCTGTCCGTGGAGGACGGTGCGCTCGTGCTGCGCGCCGGGGGCCGTACACGCCGGGTGCCGGTCGGGGACGGCGGTGTCGCCCGCGCGGTGTTCGTCGACGCGGCGCCCGCGGACGCCCGACGCGACGAGCCGGGCCGGCCGGGCGCCTGGGGCGAGGTGCGGCTCCAGGACCGGGACGGGGCGCAGGTCGCCCGCATCCCCCTCGGGGAGTGGTTGCCGGAGGCGCCCGCGCTTGTGGAGCGTGCCGTGCAGGGCGAGCAGCTGCTGGAACGTACGGGCGTGGCCGGGCTGTTGAGGGCCGCGGGCGTGCCGCTGCACGTCGCGCGGGACCGGAACGACCCTCGGGCGGGTTCCGGGAAGGGAGGCGTCTCCCTCGGACCCGGCCCGGCCTTCCCGCTCTGGTACTGGTGCGTGCGCGGTGTCGCCGGGACGCTGTGGTTCTCCGCGTTCACCGTGGTCGTCTTCTCCGACACCGTGCCCGCCTGGCTCGTGCTGCTCCTCGCCCTCACCGCCCTGTGCGGGCCGGTGGCGCGGCTGGCGCTGCGCGCCTGGACCCGGCTGCGGGCGGGGCGCCGCCGGGCGACGGTCCTGGAACGCGTCACGCCCGGCCCCGCGCCCCGGACCGGGGCGACGGCGCGGTTCCTGCGGGAGACCGAGGTGCGGGTGCAGGACCGAGACCTGGTGCTGCGGGACCTCGGCGGCCAGGAGTACTGGTTCGCCCGCTCGGGGCCGCACGCGGTGACGCGGCTGGTGAAGGTGCTCGACGGCACCGGACGGCCGGTCGGGGCGGAGCTGCGGGGGCCGGGCGAGCAGGTGCGGGCGGTGTTCCTGTGGGACCTGTGGTTCGGCGGCGCGGACGGCGCCGACGGATGGTCGCGGCTGTGCGGCGCCTCCGGCCTCGATGTGTCCGAACGCCGGCTCAGCGGCAAGCGGACCTGGCCGAAGGGACCGGTGCTGGGCACCGGGCTGCTGCCCCG
This sequence comes from Streptomyces sp. NPDC014764, assembly GCF_043082785.1. Classification (NCBI taxonomy): domain Bacteria; kingdom Bacillati; phylum Actinomycetota; class Actinomycetes; order Kitasatosporales; family Streptomycetaceae; genus Streptomyces; species Streptomyces sp. NPDC014764. The sequence goes on from NZ_JBIBXY010000012.1 coordinate 130,708, forward strand.
CACCGGCCGGGACGCCCGCCGGATGGCACGCTTCCCCGGCACGGCGGCGGGAGTCTCGTCCACCGCCGTCATGGCCTTCGGGAACCTCTTCTCCCTCATCCAGGGCCTGCGCGTCGCCGACACGGCGCCCGGACCCGCGGCCGTCGCCGTGGCCGCGGGGGCGCTCGGCCTCGTCCTGCAGGCCGTGCCGTACGCCGTGCACGAACTGCGCGGACGGCTGGTGCTCGACCGGCCCGCGGCGGAGCGTACGACGAACGAGGAGGCCCGGCGATGACGACCCGCCCCGAACACGACTGCCCACCGTCCGACTACCAGCTCCTGCTGCCCGACGGCTGGTTCCGTATCCTCCTCGACCCCGGAGAGCGGGACCGGTCGGTCGACGCGCTGGTGGAACGCCGCTTCCAGGGCATCGACAACGCCCCGCACCTCAAGGACGAGATGCGCGCGGACCTGCGCCACCGGGCCGCCGAGGCGTACCGCGGCGGCGGCATCGAGCTGTACCTCAGCTTCCAGGAGGCCGGGCCGCTCACCGTCCCCGCCTCGCTGCTGGTGAGCCTCGCCCCGCTGCGCGGCCCCGCACCGCTGTCGCCGCACGACCTGGCGGCGGCGTTCGCGAAGGGCGCGGAACGGGACGGGGACGACACGAAGGTGAGCGTCGAGGAACTGGCCGCCGGCACGGCCGTACGCGTCCGGTCCACCACGCGGCCCACGGAGCGGGAGCGGCAGGACGGGCAGCGTGCCTCCGTCTCGGTGGAGTACCACGTGCCGGTCCCCGGCAGCGCCCAGTACCTGCTGCTCACCTTCTCCACCCCGCTGGAACCCGTCGCCGACGCCATGGCCGGACTCTTCGACGCCATCGCATCCTCACTGACCTGGACGGAGTGAACCCGCCGATGACCGACGACCTGTCGACGCTGGGCCTGGAATGCTCGGAGGACTGGGTGCCGTTCCCGGTGACCGGCACGATCGACCTGTCCTACTGGGCCAGGTACCAGGCGGAGGAGCTCGTCGAGCGGTACGCGCGGGACGGGGAGAAGGGCAACGCCCGGGCGCTGGCCCGCGATCTGGAACGCGCGGCGGCCGACAGCCGGAACCGGGAGCCGCTGGGCGCGTTCGGCTGGTACATCAGCGGGCACCAGACCGTGGCCGCGGTGCTGGAACTGGACGCGATCCACCCTGACGAGACGTACCCCGAGGTGACTCTCGACCTGCTCGCCGAGTCGATGTCCGCGACGGACTTCGGGCCGCCGGACGTCCGCCGCGTGCGGCTGCCGCTGGGGGACGCCGTACGCATCCGGCAGAACCTCGTCGAGGAACGCAAGCGGCTGTTCGGGCCGCGTCCGGTGATCCGCACCCTGTTCCACGGCGTCCGCCCGCCGACGACCGACGCGGCCGTCACCCTGATGGTGTCCTGGACCGAACCGGTCCTCGACGAACCCCTCGAAGGCATCGTGGACGGCATCGCGCGGACGCTGAAGCTCTGAGCGGCAGGCGGCCCGACCGAAGAAATTCGGGGAATCGGCACAGGGTTCACGAGTACACCTCAGGCTGTCTACGCGACCGCGCGAATTCACCGGCCGTGACCGCGGCTGGGGGGATTTTGGTCAATCGGGTGTGAAGGCCCTGCGACCTTTCCCTGCTGTCCCCGTCACACCTGTGACGTGCGGGGCGTGCCGGGGTGGACCGCAGCCCGGACGGCGCTGGTCGGGCGTGTCCCCGCGTGCTTTGATCGGGTGGTGCTGTTCGTTCGTCGCGGGCCGGTGATTTCCCTGGTCCGACCTTCCGTGACGGAAATCGACGGACATTCCGCGACGCATTGTCCGATACGAAGGGAACGCGCCTCCATGAACCTCGCCCCCCGGGTGGAAACCGCCGAAATCTCCGACGCCGACCTGGACCTCGTCTCCGGCGGCCAGGCGGGCGGCGGCGCCGGCCTCGACGTCGGCGTCCACGCGGAGGCGGGCGCCCTCGGCATCCACGTCGAGGCCGGGAACCTCGCCCTCACCGCCGGCGTGGGCGCCTCGGTGTCCGCGCAGGGCATCGCCGTGGACGGCCACCTGCACGCGTCGCTGTACTGAGCCCGCGACGCGGGTCCGGGGCCGGGGAGTTCACTCCTCGGCCCCGTTCCCCTTTTTCGGGCGCTTGTCCTCGACCCGCATCTTCTCGTTGACCTGCTTGGTGAGTTCGTCCTCGAGCTTGTTGAATTCACGGACCACCGCGTCGGACATGCCGGCGAGCGCGTCGAGTTGCTGCGTGATGTCCTCGCGCCCGTCCTCCCAGTTCGACTCGAAGTCGGACAGCGCGTCGTTGACGCCGCCGTCGCCGATGTCGTCCTTGTACGAGTCGAAGAGCTTCTTCGTGTGGTTCATCCGCTTCTTCAGGGACCGCAGGCGGCGCCCGTAATCCTCCAGATCGGACAGCGGAAGCGCGAGATCACTCTTTCCCGTGCCCATGCGCAACTCCCTCGATGCAGGCGGCCTAAACGAACCGGAAGGTACTCGTCACCGCATTGAAGACGTCGTGGAACGCCTCCGCCAGGTCGAGTACTGGGCCGGCTCCCGAGACGAGCACGACCGGGGTCGGCGGTTCCGGGCGCCGGGACGTACGTCCGGGTCAACACCATACGCAGGGTGCGGCTGTCGGCCCCGGGAGACGGGAACTCCTCGACACCAGAGGACCGGGCGGCGGGGCCTACCTCGGGGGAGCCTGGTGGTCAGGTCACCGTGATAGGGGGCGAGCCCGGGAGTCTCCCGCACTCGTTCGTCGACCAGGGCTCGGATGACACGGGCCGCGCATCGTTCACCGGTTGATCGACTGGATCTCCTGGACCGTCATGCTTTGTGAGGCCTTGGGGGGTTGTGTGGGGGGTGTGCGGAGTGTGCCGTGGCCGTGCGAGGAACGGCACGGGGCGTTCGCGGCCACCCTGCGCGGCGTCAGAAGGCCCGCCGAGGCGGAGCCCGGCCGTACCCCTTCGACTGCGGCCACTCGAGTCAATAGGATCCCCGTAGTCCCGACGACCCCTTCCTCCCACACCCAGGACACCCGCCATGCCGCGACGCCGCAGCCCCAGCCCGTCCAGCTCGACGGCTCCGAGGAACCGCACGCCGCAGCCGGTGCGGGTGCGGCAGCGGACGTTCGGGGACTTCGTGAAGGCGTTCCTCGCTTTCGTGGCGCTGGCCGTGCTGCTCGTCGGGGTGCCGGCGGCGCTGGCGATGACGGCGGGCTGGCCGTTCCCGGAGACGTTCGAGCCGATGGAGTGGCTCAAGCAGGACATCTCCGTCTCGACGTTCCTCTCCATCCTCACGTTCGTCGTCTGGCTCGCCTGGGCGCAGTTCACCGCCTGCGTACTGGTGGAGATGAAGGCAGCGCTGTCGGGTGTCGGCGTGCCGGGGCGGGTGCCCGGCGCCGGGCCCAGCCAGCTGCTCGCCCGGCAGCTCGTCGCCGCGCTGCTGCTCGTCGGCGCGACCGCCGCCAGCTTCACACCGTCGCTCGCACAGCTCGGCCAGACCTTCGACGGCACCCAGCGGCCCACCGTGGCCGCCGCCCAGCAGACGCCGGGGCTCTTCGCCCAGCAGCAGGAGCAGGCGGCCGACACCGCGGCCGCGGTCGCCGACCAGGCCTCGCACACCGAGACGACGCCCGCCGCCGCCAAGAAGCAGGGCGACACGAAGTTCTACCGGATCCAGCCGCCGGAGGGGCGTCACCACGACTCCCTGTGGGAGATCGCCGAGCGCCACCTCGGCGACGGCCGCCGCTACAAGGAGATCTTCGAGCTCAACAAGGACCGTGCGCAGCCGGACGGTTCGCGGCTGTCCGAAGCCAGTCTGATCCGGCCCGGCTGGATCATGGAGATGCCCGGCGACGCGCGTGGCGGGGACCTCGTCGAGATGCCGGACGACGCCCCCGAGGTGTCGCCCGAGGTGAGCCGGCAGGTCAGCGACTACGCGAAGACCGGTGACGGCGGCCAGGACCAAGGCGGCGACCAGGCACAGGGCAGCGGCAGCGAGGGAAGCGGCGGCGGCACCGCCCACGTGGACCTGCCCCAGCAGCGCCCCGCCCCCGACACCGGCCACGCCGACCTCCGGCGCCCCGCTCCGGACCAGGTCGCCACGCCCGCCCAGGACTCGTCGTCCTTCGGGCTGCCGGAGGCCCTGCTGACCGCGCCCCTGCTCGCCGCCGGTCTGCTCGGGGCGCTCGGCCACCGGCGTCGCCAGGCGCTGTGGCAGTCGGCGTTCGCCGGCATCGGCGGCCGGCGCGGCATGGAGCCGCCCACGCCGACCGGCGACGCCCTCGACGTGCAGGACGCGCTGCTGGTCGGCGCCGACCCCGAGGGCGTACGGATGCTGGACCGGTCGCTGCGCGGGCTCGCCGCGTCGCTGGCCGCCGAGTCCCGTCCGCTGCCCACCGTCTACGCGGCCTGGATGAGCAACGGCGACCTGCACCTCCAGCTCGCCCAGCCGTCCGGCAAGCCGCCGTCCCCGTGGCAGCTCGGGCAGGACCAGACGTTCTGGATGCTGGCCCGCGCCGACGCCGACAGGTACGAGGACGTCGACACGGCCGCGCCGTACCCCGGCCTGGTCAGCCTCGGCACCATGGACGACTCCCGGCTGCTGCTCAACCTGGAGTCGGTCCCCGGCATCGTTTCGCTGAGCGGCCGTGAGGAGGACCGCGCGGCGGTGTTCGCGTCCGTCGCCGCCGAACTGGCCACCAACGGCTGGTCGGACCGCATGACGATCACCCTCGTCGGGTTCGGCGACGACCTCACCGCCCTCGCGCCCAGCCGGCTGCGCCACCTCGACGGCATCGAGGCGCTGATCGAGACGATGGAGGCGGAGACCCGGCAGCGGCGCGGCGCGCTGGGCGCCGCAGGGCACGACTCCGTGCTCACCGGCCGCACCGGCCCCGCCCAGCACACCCGCTGGGCCCCGCATCTGGTGCTGCTGGCCGCCGAGCCGTCCCCCGAGGACGCGATGACCCTCGCCGAACTCGCCGCCGACGCGAGCCGCCTCGGCATCGGCTACCTCGTCGGCACCGGCAGCGGTGACCTGCCGGGCGCCGCCTGGGAGATGGAGATCACCGGCGAGGGCAAGCTGCTCGCCCCGCTGCTCGGCCTGGAGCTCGACGCGCAGCTGCTGCCCGCCGCCCAACAGCGCGCGGTGGTCGGGCTGTTCACCGGGGCCGACCCGGAGCACAGCCCCGACGGGCCCGGCACCACCCCGCCGTTCCTCGTCGACATCAGCGAGCAGGGCCGGCCCGCGGTGTACGCGCGGCTGGTCGGGCCGTACGAGATCATCGGCCTGGACACGCCGGACGGCGAGCGGAGCGCGCTGCTGCACGAGGCGCTGGCGCTGCTGCTCCTGCACCGCGAGGGCGTGCACCCGCGGGTGCTGTCCTCCGCGCTGTGGCCGCGCGGCGTCACCGACGACGTGCGCGAGGCGCTCCTGGACCGGCTGCGGGACTGGCTGGGCACCGACCCCGACGGAACCCCGCGGCTGCGCACCGACGACGCCGGCCGGCTCACCCTCGCCAAGTCCGTGGTGTCCGACCTGGACGTGCTGCGCTCGCTGTACCACGAGGCGACGCAGGGCAAGGGCGTCGACAGCCGGGCGGTGCGCGGGCGGCTGCTCACCGACGCCCTGGTGCTGGTGCGCGGTCCGCTGCTGGCCGACCGGCCCGAGGGCCGCTACCGCTGGCTCACCCACGAGATCGTCGACGCGCAGCTCCCGCTGCTCGTCGCGGACACCGGGCTGGCGCTCGCCGAGTTCCACATGGAGAAGAACCGCGCGGAGAAGGCCATCGAGGCGCTGAACGCCGCGCTGCGCACCGCCCCGTCCGACGAGCGGCTGTGGAACGAACTGCTGCGCGCCACCCACGCCCTGGACGACCCGGAGCGGCTCACCGCCCTCGCGTCCGACCTGGTGACCCGCAGCGGGGCGCGCGGGCTGCCGCCGCGCACCGAGGCGCTGCTCGACGAACTGCTGCCGGCGTGGCGCGACGCCGTCGCGGCGGCCGGCTGAGCGGCCGGACGGGATGACCGACGGCCTGGAGTACGCGCTGGTCGCCGTCGCCGCGCTGTGGGGCGCGGCGGCCGGTGCGCTGCTGCCCCGCGCCGCCCACCGGTTCGCCGTCCCGGCCGGGGAGGAGTGGCGCACGGTGTGCCCGCACGGGCACCCGCTCGCCGGCTGGCTCGGCCCGGCCCGCTGCCGGGCGTGCGGGGGGACCCCGTACGGATCGGGCGGCGCTGTTCCGATGACGGTGACCGCGCTGGTGTGCGCGGCCCTCGCCGCCGCGACCGGGACCCGACCCGAGCTGGCGGTGTGGCTGCTGCTGGCGCCCGCCGGCGTGCTGCTCGCGACCGTGGACTTCCGGGTGCAGCGGCTGCCCGACCCGCTCACCCTGCCGTTCGCGGCCACCGCCCTGGCGCTGCTGGGCCTGACCGCGCTGGTGCCCGAGCACGCGGGGGAGTGGACGGGGGCCCTGCTGGGTGCGCTCGCACTCGGCGCCGCCTACTTCGTGCTGTTCCTGATCAACCCCTCCGGCATGGGCTTCGGGGACGTGAAGCTGGCGCTCGGCGCGGGCGCGGTCCTCGGCTGGTACGGCTGGCCCACCGTGCTGCTCGGCACCCTCGCCGGGTTCCTGTGCGGGGCGCTGTACGGCGGTGCGCTCGTGGTCGCCCGCAAGGCTGGCCGCAAGACGTCCATCCCGTTCGGCCCGTTCCTGATCAGCGGGGCCTTCGCCGGGCTGCTGATCGGCGCGTACACGGCCTGACGTCAACGGGCGCAACCGGCTGACGTACGCTGATTCCGTCCGTCCACACCCCTGCGAAAGGGACACCGGTGACCGAGAAGGCCGACCTTCAGCCCGTCCTCGACCGTGCCGCCGCCGGTGGGCGGATCACCCCCGAAGAGGCCCTGGTCCTCTACCGCGACGCCCCGCTGCACGCCCTGGGCGCCGCCGCCGACGCCGTCCGTCGCCGCCGGTACGCGGGCACCGAGCACATCGCCACGTACATCATCGAGCGGAACATCAACTACACGAACGTGTGTGTCACGGCGTGCAGGTTCTGCGCGTTCTACGCGGCCCCCAAGGACACCGCCAAGGGCTGGACCCGCGACCTCGACGACATCCTGCGCCGGTGCGCGGAGACCGTGGAGCTGGGCGGCACGCAGATCATGTTCCAGGGCGGCCACCACCCGGACTACGGCGTCGAGTACTACGAGAAGCACTTCGCGGCCATCAAGAAGGAGTTCCCGCAGCTCGTCATCCACAGCCTGGGGGCTAGCGAGGTCGAGCACATGGCGCGGATCTCGAAGGTGAGCGTCGAGGAGGCGATCACGCGGATCCACGCGGCCGGTCTCGACTCCTTCGCCGGCGCCGGCGCCGAACTGCTCCCGGAGCGTCCGCGCAAGGCGATCGCCCCGCTGAAGGAGTCCGGCGAGCGCTGGCTGGAGATCATGGAGATCGCCCACAACCTGGGTGTGGAGTCCACCTCCACCATGCTGATGGGCACCGGCGAGACCAACGCCGAGCGGATCGAGCACCTGCGGATGATCCGCGACGTGCAGGACCGCACGGGCGGCTTCCGCGCGTTCATCCCGTACACGTACCAGCCGGAGAACAACCACCTGAAGGGCCGCACGCAGGCGACGCTCTTCGAGTACCTGCGGATGATCGCCATCGCGCGGATCTTCCTGGACAACGTGGCGCACATCCAGGGTTCGTGGCTGACCACCGGCAAGGAGGTCGGCCAGCTCTCCCTGCACTACGGCGCGGACGACCTCGGCTCGATCATGCTCGAGGAGAACGTGGTCTCCTCGGCCGGCGCCAAGCACCGCTCCAACCGGCTGGAGATCATCGACCTGATCCGCAAGGCGGGCCGGGTCCCGGCACAGCGCTCCACGACGTACGAGCACCTCGTCGTGCACGACGACCCGGCGAACGACCCGGTCGACGAGCGGGTGGTCTCGCACATCTCCTCCACCGCCATCGAGGGCGGCACGGCCCACCCGGAGCTGAAGCTCCTCCCCGCCAACTGACGCGCCGGTGCTGACCCTTCACGTCGCCGACGCCTCGCCCGGGACGGCCGTCCTGGTCGACGGCACGCTCATCGCGGCCGTCGGCCCGCACGAGGAGCTGGCCGCCGCCCACCCGGACGCCCGGCTGCGGCGGTGGCCCGGCATCATGACGCCCGGCCTGCTCAACCCCTACGGCCCGGAACTGCTGGAGCAGGCCTACCACCCCGACCCGCGCGAGGCCGACCGGCTCGGCACCGAACCGCTGTTCGGGCTGCGGGCGCGCGCCCTCCTCGCCTCCGCGCCCACCGCGCGGGGCGCCAGCGCACGCCGCGGGGTGCAGCGCCTGCTGGCCCACGGGACGGTCGCGGTCGCCGGGGAGATCCGCGGCCGTGAGGCCCTCGACGCGGTGCGCAGGGCGGGGCTCGCCGTCGGGGCCCGCCCGGCCACGCTCCCCGGAACCCCGTCGCTCTCCCCGGTGCCGCTGGTGCTGCTGCCTGCGCTCACCGCCGGGGGGCCTGCCCGGTTCGCGGTGTTCGACGTGGAGGACCGCGACGCGCTGGTCCGGCAGGGCGCGTCCACCTGCGTGGCCACCGTGGTCGGCGGCCGTCTGGTCCACCGGCGCCGCTGACCTCACGACTGGCGGTCACCCCGCCAGCGTGTCCCCGAACTCGCCGGCCTCCTGCTCCACCCCGCTGCAGTCGGTCAGCGGGTCGTCCGCGGTGTCCCCGTCGCAGGGGCGGTCCCGGAACGCCGACCAGCCCGACACCCACGCGACGCCCTGGTCCTCGGCGAAGGCCCGCACCTGTGCCGCGTCCTCGAGCGTGAACGTCTCGTTCTCCACGTCGTTGACGCCGAGCATCGGGGTGAGCGCCATGCCCCGCCAGGCGGCGGCCTCGGACAGCCCGAACACGTCCCGGAGTTGAGCGTGCGCCGACCGGGCGGCGGTGAGCGCGTAGTCGCCCATGTCGCCGTCGTAGGACTCGGCGTAGTTCATCGTCATGAGGTTGACGGTGGCGACCTCGACGCCGTGGTCGTTCGCCGACTCCAGCAGCGCCAGGCTCTCCTCGTCGAGCCCGGACGGCATGACCGGAAGGGTGAACGTCACCTCCAGGCCGTCGCGTTCCTCCTGGAGCAGGGCGATCGCCTCCGCACGCCGGTCCACGGAGACGGGGTCCGTGAGTTCGTCGCCCTCGACGTCGAAGTCGGCGCGGGTCGCGCCGGCCGCGTCCAGAGCCGCGCCGTACGCCTCGGCCAGTTCCTCGGCGGTGTCGCAGACGGCCGCCAGTTCGTCGCCGTGGGCGCCGCCGAAGGAGACCCGCACGTCGGCGCCGCCGCGGGTGAGCGCCTCGATCCGGGACGTCACCTGCGGGTCGTCGACGTCCTGGACGCCGTCCCAGGCCGGGGTGCAGCCGCCGTCCGCGGCGATGACGAACGCCAGGTTGTACGCCGTGGGGGAGCCCGCCTCGTCGGTGCCGGAGGCGGCGGAGGCGTTGACGTAGGGCGCGTACGGGACCGGCGCGGAGGATCCCGGGGGCGCGTCCGCCGCGTCGTCCCGGGCGGAGCAGCCCACGCAGGCCAGGGCCAGGGCGGCGAGGAGGGCGAACCCGGCGGCGGAGGACAGCGGACCGCGCACCGTATTCGTTCCGCTCCCGGGGCGACGTAGGAGGGGGGCGATCATGACAGAGGATTCTGCGTGCTTCACCAGGACCTGCACCCGGATTTCCGGGATCTTCGGCGGACAGCCGGGTTCGTGTGATTCCGGACGGAACTCACAGGGTAGGCAGCACCGGTCGCCGGCCGGAGGGGACCGTACGGCCCGGGACGAGCCGATGCCCCCGCCGGACGGGCGGGCTGCAAGAATGACCCCGTGACCCGCGCATCCCTGGACAAGCAGCCGCACGAAGTCGCCTCGATGTTCGACGACGTCGCGGAACGGTACGACCTGACGAACGATGTGCTGTCCCTCGGACAGGACCGGCGCTGGCGCAAGGAGGTCGCGAAGGCGGTCGACGCCCGTCCCGCGCAGAAGGTCCTGGACCTGGCGGCCGGCACCGGCACCTCCTCCCTGCCCTTCGCCCGCGCCGGCGCCTACGTCGTGCCCTGCGACTTCTCCCAGGGCATGCTCCGGGTCGGCAAGCGGGCCAACGCCTGGCTGCCGTACACGGCGGGGGACGCGACCCGGCTGCCGTTCAAGGACGACGTGTTCGACGCCGTCACCATCTCCTTCGGCCTGCGCAACGTGCAGGACTTCGACGCGGCGCTGCGCGAGATGCACCGGGTGACCCGGCCCGGCGGGCGCATCGTCATCTGCGAGTTCTCGCACCCGACGTGGACGCCGTTCCGCACGGTCTACACCGAGTACCTGATGCGCGCGCTGCCGCCGGCCGCCCGCGCGGTGTCGTCGAACCCGGACGCGTACGTCTACCTCGCCGAGTCCATCCGGGCCTGGCCCGACCAGCCCGCGCTGGCCGAGCGGCTGAAGGGCGCCGGCTGGTCCAAGGTGGCCTGGCGCAACCTCACCGGCGGCGTGGTGGCACTGCACCGGGGCTTCAAGGAGAGCTGAGCGGCGGCACGGCTCACGGGGAACCGGACACTCCGCCACCTGAGCCTCAGGGGGAGCCGAGCACCACCAGCGGCGCCACCGCGTCCGGTTCCTCCAGTTCCCGCCGCAGCCCGCCCGGCGGCGGCAGCGGACCGCGTGGTTCGCGCACCCCTCCGCCGCCCTCGCCCTCGCCGAAGTCCAGCCACACGTGCACGACGGAGTGGTGAGGTACGGGCGTGCCGGGCTGCGGGTACTGGCGGACCACGTAGTCCACGACGGTGTGCGGGAAGTCCGGCCTGCCGGGCGCGTCGACGGCCAGGCCCCGCGCGCGGGCCGACTCACGCGCGTCGACGGCCATCAGCCCGACCAGGCGCGGCACGCGCACGTCGCCGGTCCCGTATCCCTCGGGTGTCATACGCATGGACGTCACCCCCCAGCGGTACCGGAAGGGTAGGCCGGGGGAGTGTGCGGCGGAAGCACTCCGTGATGGTTCGTGACAAAAAGCTACGCAGAGTAGTCGCGGACGGGGTTCGTCAGAGGTCGAGGCGGTAGACGTGGGCCTCGACCTTCGACACAGGCGTCGTGAACGTCTCGGCGAGACGCATGCCCAGTCGCCGGGTCACCGCGATCGAGCGGGCGTTGCGCGCCTTCACCACCGCCACCACGCTCGTCGGGCCCGCCGCACGCACCCGGTCCAGCGTCTCCTGGGCGGCGGCCGTCACATACCCCTTGCCCCAGTGCTCGCGGGCGAGCCGCCAGCCGATCTCGATCTCGCCCGTGGGACCCCACTCGCGCTCCCAGGGCTGGGCGCCGGTGAAGCCGACGACCTGCCGGTTCTCGTCGAGGATGCTCCACAGACAGAAGCCCAGCTCGGCGTCGTGCCGCCGCTGGCGGGCGGTGAGTTCCTCGTAGACCGACAGCTCCGCCGGCCGGCCGCCGTGGAACTCCATGACGTCGGGGTGGGCGAAGACGCGGTGCCAGGTGACGGCGTCCTCGTCGGTGGGGACCCGCAGCCGTACGGCGGGGAGTGCTCGGTTCACGGGGCAGCCCTTCAGCCGGGTGATCACGTCCGCTGAATAGACTGCCTGTGTCCAGTGCCGGTCGGCACGAAGATTTCGAACTCTGGGGAGATCCCGCCGTGACCGAGCCCCTCTCCGACAACACCGCAGATGTGATCGTCGTGGGCGCGGGGCCAGCCGGCTCCACCACCGCCTACCACCTGGCCCGGTCCGGCCTCGACGTCCTCCTGCTGGAGAAGACCGAGTTCCCGCGCGAGAAGGTGTGCGGCGACGGCCTGACCCCGCGCGCCACCAAACAGCTCGTGGCGATGGGCATCGACATCTCCGAGGAAGCCGGCTGGCTGCGCAACAAGGGTCTGCGCATCATCGGCGGCGGCGTCCGCCTCCAGCTCGACTGGCCGGATCTCGCCTCCTTCCCCGACTACGGGCTCGTGCGCAAGCGCGACGACTTCGACGAGCAGCTCGCCCGGCAGGCGCAGAAGGCGGGCGCCCGGCTGTACGAGCGGTGCAACGTGGGGGCGCCGATCGTCGACGACCGCACCGGCCGCATCACGGGCGTGAAGGCCAAGCTCGGCGAGGACAAGAGGGAGGTCACCTTCCACGCACCGCTGGTGGTGGCCGCCGACGGCAACTCCACCCGGCTGTCCCTGGCGATGGGCCTGCACCGGCGCGAGGACCGCCCGATGGGCGTCGCCGTGCGCACGTACTTCACCTCGCCCCGCCACGACGACGACTACCTGGAGTCCTGGCTGGAGCTCTGGGACCGGCGCGGCCCGCAGGACCGGCTGCTGCCCGGCTACGGCTGGATCTTCGGCATGGGCGACGGCACCTCCAACGTCGGCCTCGGTGTGCTCAACACCTCCGACTCCTTCAAGGAACTGGACTGGCGCGAGGTGCTCAAGGCCTGGTGCGCGTCCATGCCGGAGGAGTGGGGCTACACCCCGGAGAACATGACCGGCCCGATCCGCGGCGCCGCGCTCCCCATGGCCTTCAACCGCCAGCCGCACTACACGCGGGGCCTGCTGCTCGTCGGCGACGCGGGCGGCCTGGTGAACCCGTTCAACGGCGAGGGCATCGCCTACGCGATGGAGTCCGGGCAGATCGCCGCCGAGGTCATCGTGCAGGCGCACGCGCGGTCCACCCCGGCCCAGCGGGAGATCGCCCTCCAGCGCTACCCGCGCGTCCTGAAGGACACCTACGGCGGCTACTACACGCTCGGCCGCGCCTTCGTGAAGCTCATCGGCAACCCGAAGATCATGCAGATCGCCGCCCAGCGCGGCCTGACGCACCCGATGCTGATGAAGTTCACGCTGAAGCTGCTCGCCAACCTGACCGACCCCACGGGCGGCGACGCGATGGACCGCATCATCAACGGCCTGAGCAAGGTGGCCCCGAAGGCGTGAACCACCGGCGCGCGACCGGAGCCGGCGGGCATGTCCGGCATCTCCGGACGCGGTGCCGGATCGTGATCGTCGCGTGACGCCTCCGTGAACAACTGATCGACTCCGGGCGGTGTCGAACGGGACGTGACCCAGCCGGGCACGTCCCGTTCGACGAAAGAGCCTTTTCATGACACAGCAGGCGAGACGGCTGCGCGCGCGGCTCGCGGCGCTGGGGGCGGTGGGCGCCACGGCGCTGGCCGCGGCCGGGGTGCAGGGCGCGGCCCACGCGGCCGAGGCACCCCTCCCGGTGGTGATCACGGGTGAGGACCGGGTGGACCTGTCCCTCCACTCGGACAACGGCGACCCCACGGAGCCGCAGGTCGACCTGCGGATCGACGTCCCGGGCGAGGAGTTCGAGGGCGACGGCGAGGTCCCGTCGGTGCACCGCGGGGAGTACACGATCCGCATCGACGCCCGCGGGCTGAAGGGCGTCGCGAAGGCGGACCTGCCCTGTGAGGCCGACGGCCTGGTCGCGGTGTGCACCGGCTACGACCTGTACGCGGGCACGACCTTCAACCGCGTCGGCGGCATCCGGCTGGACCTCTCCGACGACAGCGAGGCCGGCGACACCGGGAAGATCGTGGTCACCGGCGAGGGCGAGGGCCTGGACTTCACGCCGCTCACCGTCGACGTGCGCGTAGGCGGACCGGAACTGCTGAACCGCGAACTCTCCGCCCCCGACGGCCTGAAGGCCGGCGACGACTTCGAGCTGCCGCTGGGCGTGATGAACGTCGGCGGGCTGCCGGCCGAGGGCACGGTCCTGCGGCTGCTCGGCTCGCGCGGGCTGTCCTTCCCCGACGCCTACGGCAACTGCTCGTCGTCCGAGATCAACACCGGCGACCTGCTGCGGCAGCGCACCGAGGTGCTCTGCACCTTCCCCGACACCCTCGACGCGGGAGCGGCGTACACGCTGTCCCGGCAGGTGCGGGTGCAGACCGCGGACTTCGCGCTGAACGACATCTTCTCGTACTCGTTCCTGCCCCTGGCGGCGGGCGAGGAGAAGACGCTGCACCGGGGCGGGGGCCGCCGGCAGGGCAGCGGCCCCGACCTGACCCTTGAGCGCGTGGCGGACGCCGACCCCGCGCAGTACACCAGGTACGCCGAGCTGGACCTGCCGAGGACCAACACCTACGACCTGGAGCTGACCGGCGCCTCCGCGTCCGGAGCGGCCGGGGCGAAGGTCGAGGTGGAGATCGGCTTCCGGAACAACGGGCCGGCCTGGATCGGCGGCCTGCGGTCCGGCGGGGAACCGTTCACCTTCACGGTGGCCCCGCCCGCGGGGGCGACGTTCACCAGGACGCCGGAGCGGTGCACGCCCGCCGGCGTCAACGGGAGCGACCCCGGCTACCTCTGCTTCGCCCCCACCCCGATGCTCGAGGACGCCCGTCTCACCTTCCCGTTCGAGCTGCGCGTCGACCGGGTCGTGGAGGGCGCCAAGGGCCGGGTCGCCCTGCCCGACTGGGACAACCCCTTCGACTCCGACCCGTCGAACGACGTCGCGTGGATCGTGCTGAACGCCCCCGGAGAGCAGGGCGACGACGGCACGGGCGGCTCCGACGGCGGCCCCTCGGACGACCCGTCGGCCCCCGGCACCGGTGACGGCGACGGATCCGGCGGCGACGCGGACGACGAGAGCACCGGCTCCGCGTCCGGCGGCGGTCCGGGCGACGACGCCGACGGTGGCTTGGCGCTCACCGGCACCCAGGGCGTGGGTCTGCTCGGCGGCGCAGCGGTGCTCGCACTGGGGCTCGGCGCGGTCGTCGTGGCGTACCAGCGCCGTCGTGCCGGCCGTGACGGAGAGGCAGCCGTCTGACGCGCGCGTCGCTGTGACGCCCCTGTGGGGGCCGGAGTCCGCCTCGGCGGACCTCCGGCCCCCTTCGTGGTTCCGGGGCCCCGTGAGGGCCTGCCACGGGGCGCGGCGGACGGCGCGACAGCTCCGGGCACGCCGCCAACGCACGGACTCGGGGGTGCAATTCGGGCAATACGGTGATCTTGCCTCGTCGGGTGGGCCGAGGAGCACGGAGGGCCGCCGCCTCGGTGAGGCAGCGGCCCTTCGGTCCGTGAAGGCGTGGATCAGAGCACGCGGACGGCGCCCGATGCCGGGTAGCCGGAGAGGTCCTGGATGACGACGCCCTTCGAGGGGTTGGCGGCGTCCAGGTACTGGCCGTTCCCGATGTAGACGCCCACGTGGTACGCGGAGCCCTTGCCACCCCAGTACAGGATGTCGCCGGCCTGGATCTGCGACAGCGGGATGTCGGTGCCCACCATCGACTGGTCCTGGGAGACGCGCGGCAGGTCCACACCGACCTGCTTGAACGCGGCCTGCACCAGGCTGGAGCAGTCCCAGGCGTTGGGGCCGGTGGCGCCCATGACGTAGGCGTCGCCCACCTGCGCCTGGAGGAAGGCGAGCACGGTCGCGACGCTGCCGCTGGACGGCGCGGAGACGCTCGCGGTCGCGGTCGTGGTGAGCGAGGGGCGTTCGGCGTCACGCGCCGCGCGCTCGGCCGCCGCCTGGCGGGCCTCCTCGGCCGCCTTCTTCCTCGCCTCGGCCTTCTTCTTGGCCTCCGCCAGGTCCGCCTTGGCCTGCTTCGCGGCCTCGGCGGCCGCCGCGTCACGCTCGGCCCGCAGCTGGTAGTTCGCGGCCGCCTGCTGGGTGGCGTCCGCGGACTGGGCGACCTGGGCGGCCAGGTCGGCCGTCAGGGTGGGCAGTTCGAGGGTCTGCGTCACCGGCTCGGCCGCGTTGGCCGCGCTGGACGCCCCGGCCACTGCCAGGGTGCTGAGGACGCCACCGGCAACTCCGGCCCGCACGGCGATCGTCGAGGTCGCGGTGCGGCGGGGCTTCCGGTGGCTGCGTATGTGAGCGGTGTGGGACATGGGAACAACCGGTACCAGGGGCTGCTTCATATCTTCAAGAAACGTGTGCTGCGCCACAGTTGTTCAATCGGGGCCCCAAATTCCCCGCACGACCCCCTCCATTGACGCCACAACGGACATTGCGGGCGGCCGTAACCGGGCCGTGATCACGCGCTTTCATCGTTACGCCCGAATTGCTCCCCGCTTACCACCGGTTGAGGTGGTTGGCCAAGCCCCGTTCCTGAGGGGTCCTCAGAAGTGTGACGGACGTCACGGAACGACCGGGGCCTCCAGGGCGTCCGTCGGTCACCTCGGACTTCGTGAACGCGTGCACACGTCCACATCGCGCCTCGGGGCCCCTCTGACGTGTGAACGCAGCCTCTATCAAGACAACCTGCCCAACGCCAATTTGCATGCAGAGGAATCGTCTTGATATGGAGACGTCCTCTCCGGGACCCCTCTGAGCTGCAACAACCGGTCAGGATGTCACCTTTGGTGATCACGTGGATGCTTGGCGTGTGAAGATCACCGCTCATCCGACTTCATGATCGTTCGTCAGGTGGTGGAGATCACAAAGCTTGTGCAATACCCCGTGTCGCAGATCACAGACCCACAGGCATAAGATGCGGAGCGGTTGGGCTTGTGACCTGCTTCACATGTTCTCGATCTTCGCCGGGGCGGGCGTGGTTCGTGGGGCTGGTGAGGCGGACGGGCCCGCTGCACAACCGCCAGCAGTCAGTGCCGACTGAGAGGAGCGAGGAGCGGTGAACGCGTATGCGCCCATCCTCGTACTGGGAGCCCTCGGGGCAGGCTTTGCGATCTTCTCCGTGGTCATGGCCACGCTGATCGGTCCGAAGCGGTACAACCGGGCGAAGCTCGAGGCCTACGAGTGCGGCATCGAGCCGACCCCCACGCCGGCCGGCGGCGGGCGCTTCCCCATCAAGTACTACCTGACGGCGATGCTCTTCATCATCTTCGATATCGAGATCGTCTTCCTCTACCCCTGGGCCGTCACCTTCGACGCCCTGGGGATTTTCGGGCTCGTGGAGATGCTGCTCTTCGTGCTCACCGTCTTCGTCGCGTACGCGTACGTATGGCGGCGCGGCGGCCTGGAATGGGACTGAGGGGCCAAAGTCATGGGACTCGAAGAAAAGCTGCCGAGCGGATTCCTGCTGACCACCGTCGAGCAGGCCGCGGGCTGGGTGCGCAAGTCGTCCGTCTTCCCCGCCACGTTCGGCCTCGCCTGCTGTGCCATCGAGATGATGACCACCGGCGCGGGCCGCTACGACTTGGCGCGCTTCGGCATGGAGGTCTTCCGCGGTTCGCCGCGGCAGGCGGACCTCATGATCGTCGCCGGGCGGGTCAGCCAGAAGATGGCGCCGGTGCTCCGGCAGGTCTACGACCAGATGCCGAACCCCAAGTGGGTGATCTCCATGGGGGTCTGCGCCTCCTCGGGCGGCATGTTCAACAACTACGCGATCGTCCAGGGCGTCGACCACGTCGTCCCGGTCGACATCTATCTCCCCGGCTGTCCGCCCCGCCCCGAGATGCTGCTGGACGCGATCCTCAAGCTCCACCAGAAGATCCAGAGCTCCAAGCTCGGCGTGAACGCCGAGGAGGCGGCCCGCGAGGCGGAGGAGGCGGCGCTCAAGGCCCTGCCCACGATCGAGATGAAGGGGCTGCTGCGATGAGCGACGCGAACAACACCCCTGGTGACGGCGTGAACCCCGAGAAGGAGCTCTCCGCCGAGAACCTCCCCGGGCAGCGCGGACAGGGCGGCGAGGAGATCCGCGTCCAGCGCGGCATGTTCGGCGCCAACAACGGCGGCGACACCTCCGGTTACGGCGGCCTGGTCCGCTCGGTCCGGCTCCCGGGACCGGCGGCCCGCCCGTACGGGGGCTGGTTCGACGAGGTCGCCGACGAACTGGAGGGCGCGCTGGAGGAGCAGGACCTGCTCCCGGAGAACGCCATCGAGAAGACGGTCGTCGACCGCGACGAGATCACCTTCCACATCGAGCGCGAGCACCTCGTACGGGTGGCGAAGACCCTGCGCGACGACCCCGCGCTGCGGTTCGAACTGTGCACCGGCGTCAGCGGCGTGCACTACCCGAACGACAAGGGGCGCGAGCTGCACGCCGTCTACCACCTGCGCTCGATCACCCACAACCGGGTGATCCGCCTGGAGGTCAGCGCGCCGGACGGCGACCCGCACATCCCGTCGCTGTTCTCCGTCTATCCGACGAACGACTGGCACGAGCGCGAGACGTACGACTTCTTCGGCATCGTCTTCGACGGTCACCCGGCCCTGACGCGGATCATGATGCCGGACGACTGGCAGGGCCATCCGCAGCGCAAGGACTATCCCCTCGGCGGCATCCCCGTCGAGTACAAGGGCGCCCAGATCCCGGCTCCGGACCAGCGGAGGTCGTACTCGTGAGCACGCACGCAACCCCTCGCGAGACCACCGAGGGCACCGTCTACACCGTCACCGGCGGCGACTGGGACGAGGTCGTCGAGACCGCGGCCCGGACCGACGACGAGCGCATCGTCGTCAACATGGGGCCGCAGCACCCGTCCACCCACGGAGTGCTCCGGCTGATCCTCGAGATCGACGGCGAGACCGTCACCGAGGCCCGCTGCGGCATCGGCTACCTCCACACCGGCATCGAGAAGAACCTCGAGTACCGGACGTGGACGCAGGGCACCACGTTCGTGACGCGCATGGACTACCTGACGTCGTTCTTCAACGAGACGGCGTACTGCCTCGGGGTCGAGAAGCTGCTCGGCATCGAGGACGAGGTGCCGGACCGCGCGTCGATCATCCGGGTGCTCCTGATGGAGCTGAACCGGCTCTCCTCCCACCTGGTGTGCATCGCCACCGGCGGCATGGAGCTCGGCGCCACCACGATCATGATCTACGGGTTCCGCGACCGCGAGATGATCCTCGACATCTACGAGCTCATCACCGGCCTGCGGATGAACCACGCGTACATCCGCCCCGGCGGACTCGCCCAGGACCTGCCGCCCGGCGCGGTCGACCAGATCCGCGAGTTCGTCAAGAAGATGCGGAAGAACCTCCCCGAGTACGACAAGCTCGCCACCGGGAACCCCATCTTCAAGGCCCGTATGCAGGACGTCGGCCACCTGGACCTGGCCGGCTGCATGGCCCTCGGCGCCACCGGACCGATCCTGCGCTCCACCGGCCTCCCGCACGACCTGCGCAAGGCCCAGCCGTACTGCGGCTACGAGACGTACGACTTCGACGTCCCGACCGCCGACACCTGCGACTCCTACGGCCGGTTCCTGATCCGGCTGGAGGAGATGCGTCAGTCGCTGCGGATCGTCGAGCAGTGCCTGGACCGCCTCCAGCCCGGACCGGTCATGGTCGAGGACAAGAAGATCGCCTGGCCCGCCCAGCTCGCCCTGGGATCCGACGGACTGGGCAACTCCCTCGACCACATCAAGCAGATCATGGGCACCTCCATGGAGGCCCTGATCCACCACTTCAAGCTGGTCACCGAGGGCTTCCGCGTCCCGCCGGGCCAGGCCTACGCGGCCGTCGAGTCGCCCAAGGGCGAGCTCGGGGTGCACGTCGTCTCCGACGGCGGCACCCGTCCCTACCGGGTCCACTTCCGCGACCCGTCCTTCACCAACCTTCAGGCCATGGCGGCGATGTGCGAGGGCGGCCAGGTCGCCGACGTCATCGTCGCCGTCGCGTCCATCGACCCCGTGATGGGAGGCGTCGACCGGTGACCACCTCTTCTTCCGAGCGGGGCGTCAGCCTGGGCATGCCGGAACTGCCCGCGCCGGCCTACCCGGACGACGTCCGGGCGAGGCTGGAGACCGACGCGCGGGCGATCGTCGCGCGCTACCCGGACTCCCGGTCCGCCCTCCTGCCGATGCTGCACCTGGTGCAGTCCGAGGAGGGCCACGTCACGCGCACCGGCATGCAGTTCTGCGCGGACATGCTCGGCCTGACCACGGCCGAGGTGACCGCGGTCGCCACCTTCTACACCATGTACCGGCGCCGCCCGAGCGGCGACTACCAGGTCGGGGTGTGCACCAACACCCTGTGTGCGGTCATGGGCGGCGACGCGATCTTCGAGGAGCTCCAGGAGCACCTGGGCGTCGGCAACGGCGGGACCACCGCCGACGGCAAGGTCACCCTGGAGCACATCGAGTGCAACGCGGCCTGCGACTTCGCGCCCGTGGTGATGGTCAACTGGGAGTTCTTCGACAACCAGACCCCCGAGAGCGCCAAGCGCATGGTCGACGACCTGCGCGAGGGGCGCCCGGTCGAGCCCACCCGCGGCGCGCCGCTGTGCACGTTCAAGGAGACCGCCCGCATCCTGGCCGGCTTCCCCGACGAGCGCGAGGGCGCCGTCGAGGCCACCGGCAGCGCGGGGCCCGCCTCCCTGATCGGACTGAAGCTGGCCAAGGGCGAGGCCGCCCCCGCGCGCGTGGTGCACCCACGCGGCGAGGCGCCGCAGGACGCCCCGCCGCACGAGCCGTCGCCCGCCGAGCACCTCAGCTCGCACGACGCGCCGCAGGACACGGCAGCGTCCGATCCGTCCAACCCGTCCGGACCCGTCGCCGAGGAGGGGGAGTGATGACCTTGGCACCCGAACTGAAGGACACCAGCCCGGAGAAGCTGCTCTCACCGGTGCTGTCGGCCTTCTGGGACGAGGACAAGTCCTGGACGCTCGACGTCTACCGCCGCCACGACGGCTACGAGGGCCTGCGCAAGGCGCTCGCGATGTCGCCCGACGACGTCATCGCGTACGTCAAGGACTCCGGACTGCGCGGACGCGGCGGCGCCGGCTTCCCGACGGGCATGAAGTGGCAGTTCATCCCGCAGGGCGACGGCAAGCCGCACTACCTCGTCGTCAACGCCGACGAGTCGGAGCCCGGGACCTGCAAGGACATCCCGCTGCTCTTCGCCAACCCGCACAGCCTCATCGAGGGCATCGTCATCGCCTGCTACGCCATCAGGTCGTCGCACGCGTTCATCTACCTGCGCGGCGAGGTCGTCCCCGTCCTGCGCAGGCTGCACGAGGCCGTGCGCGAGGCCAAGGAGGCCGGTTTCCTCGGCGAGAACATCCTCGGCAGCGGACTCGACCTCGAACTCACCGTGCACGCGGGCGCGGGCGCGTACATCTGCGGTGAGGAGACCGCGCTGCTGGACTCCCTCGAGGGGCGCCGCGGCCAGCCCAGGCTGCGTCCTCCCTTCCCCGCCGTCGCGGGCCTCTACGCCTGCCCCACGGTGGTGAACAACGTCGAGTCCATCGCCTCGGTTCCCGCCATCATGAGCCGGGGCAAGGAGTGGTTCCGCTCGATGGGAAGCGAGAAGTCCCCGGGCTTCACGCTCTACTCGCTCAGCGGCCACGTCGCGAGCCCCGGCCAGTACGAGGCGCCCCTCGGCATCACCCTGCGCCAGCTGCTCGAGATGAGCGGCGGGATGCGGCCCGGCCACCGGCTGAAGTTCTGGACGCCGGGCGGCTCCTCGACGCCGATGTTCACCGACGAGCACCTCGACGTCCCGCTCGACTACGAGGGGGTCGGCGCCGCGGGCTCCATGCTCGGCACCAAGGCGCTGCAGTGCTTCGACGAGACCACCTGCGTGGTCCGCGCCGTCACCCGCTGGACCGAGTTCTACGCCCACGAGTCCTGCGGCAAGTGCACCCCCTGCCGCGAGGGCACGTACTGGCTCGTCCAGCTGCTGCGCGACATCGAGGCCGGCAAGGGCCGGATGTCCGACCTCGACAAGCTGAACGACATCGCGGACAACATCAACGGCAAGTCCTTCTGTGCCCTCGGCGACGGCGCCGCCTCGCCGATCTTCTCGTCGCTCAAGTACTTCCGCGAGGAGTACGAGCAGCACATCACGGACCGACGCTGCCCCTTCGACCCGGCCGCGTCGACGGTCTGGGCCGACCGTACGGAGGTGCACGCATGACTGTGACCACCAACGCTCCCTCCGGAGGGGGAGAGGCGGCGGTCCCGCCCGAGGACCTCGTGACGCTGACGATCGACGGCGCCGAGATCAGCGTGCCCAAGGGCACCCTGGTCATCCGGGCCGCCGAGCAGCTCGGCATCGAGATCCCCCGGTTCTGCGACCATCCGCTGCTCGCACCGGCAGGCGCCTGCCGCCAGTGCATCGTCGAGGTCGAGGGCCAGCGCAAGCCCATGGCGTCCTGCACCATCACCTGCACCGACGGAATGGTGGTGAAGACGCAGCTCTCCTCGCCGGTCGCGGAGAAGGCCCAGAAGGGCGTGATGGAGCTGCTGCTCATCAACCACCCGCTGGACTGCCCGGTCTGCGACAAGGGCGGCGAGTGCCCGCTGCAGAACCAGGCGATGTCGCACGGCAACGCCGAGTCCCGCTTCGAAGGCAAGAAGCGCACCTACGAGAAGCCCGTCGCGATCTCCACGCAGGTGCTGCTGGACCGTGAGCGGTGCGTGCTGTGCGCCCGCTGCACCCGCTTCTCCAACCAGATCGCCGGCGACCCGATGATCGAGCTGATCGAGCGCGGCGCGCTCCAGCAGGTCGGCACCGGCGAGGGCGACCCGTTCGAGTCGTACTTCTCCGGCAACACGATCCAGATCTGCCCGGTCGGCGCTCTCACCTCGGCCGCCTACCGGTTCCGCTCCCGTCCCTTCGACCTGATCTCCTCGCCGTCGGTGTGCGAGCACTGCTCGGGCGGCTGCGCCACCCGCACCGACCACCGCCGCGGCAAGGTCATGCGCAAGCTGGCCGCCGACGACCCGGAGGTCAACGAGGAGTGGATCTGCGACAAGGGCCGCTTCGCGTTCCGGTACGCCCAGCAGCGGGACCGGCTCGACACCCCGCTGGTGCGCAACGCGGAGGGTGAGCTGGAGCCGGCGTCCTGGCCGGACGCGCTGCAGATCGCGGCGCAGGGCCTGCTCGCCTCCCGGGGCCGCACCGGAGTGCTCACCGGCGGCCGGCTCACCGTCGAGGACGCCTACGCGTACAGCAAGTTCGCGCGTGTCGCGCTCGCGACCAACGACATCGACTTCCGCGCGCGCGTGCACAGCACGGAGGAGTCCGACTTCCTCGCCGCGCGCGTCGCGGGACACGGCGTCGACCTGGACGGCACGGGCGTCACCTACCGGGCGCTGGAGAAGGCCCCGGCGGTGCTGCTGGTCGGCTTCGAGTCGGAGGAGGAGGCGCCCGGCGTCTTCCTGCGGCTGCGCAAGGCCTGGCGGGCGCACGGCCAGCGCACCTTCGCGCTGGCCACGCACGCCACCCGCGGACTGACCAAGGCGGGGGGCACGCTGCTGCCCGCGGCGCCCGGCACCGAGACCGAGTGGCTGGACGCGCTGGCCGGCGGCGTCGGCCTGGAGGGCGACGGGGCCGTGGCCGCCGAGGCGCTGCACGGTGAGGGCGCGGTGATCGTCGTCGGTGAGCGGCTGGCCGCCGTACGGGGCGGGCTCACCGCGGCCGTGCGGTTCGCCGCCGCGACCGGATCCCGGCTGGTGTGGATCCCGCGCCGGGCCGGGGAGCGGGGCGCGATCGAGGCGGGCGCGCTGCCTTCGCTGCTGCCGGGCGGCCGCCCGGCGACCGACCCGCGAGCCCGGGAGGAGGTGGCCGCCCTCTGGGGCGTCGCCGAACTCCCGCACCGCTACGGCCGGGACACCGCGCAGATCGTCGAGGCGGCCGCCCGCGGCGAGCTTCAGGCGCTGCTGGTGGCGGGCGTGGAGGTCGCCGACCTGCCCGACCCGGCCCGCGCCCGCGCGGCGCTCGCCGAGGCCGGGTTCGTGGTCTCCCTGGAGCTGCGGCCCGGTGAGGTCACCCAGCTCGCCGACGTGGTGCTGCCGGTCGCCGCGGTCGCCGAGAAGGCCGGCACCTTCCTCAACTGGGAGGGCAGGGTGCGGCTGTTCGAGGCGGCCCTCAAGCCGGACCACATGACCCGGCGGCTCCCGCCGTCCGACGCGCGCGTGCTGCAGATGCTCGCCGACGCCATGGACGTGCACCTGGGTCTGCCGGACCTGCGCACGATCCGCTCGGAGATCGACCGGCTCGGCCCCTGGGACGGCCCGCGCGCCGCCGACCCGGTGGAGACCGCGGGCGCCCTGCCCCGGCCGGCCGCCGGCGAGGCGGTCCTCGCGGGACACCGGCTCCTGCTCGACCTGGGCCTGCTCCAGCAGGGCGACGAGGCGCTGGCCGGCACCCGGCACGCCGCCCTCGCCCGGCTGTCGGCCGCCACGGCCGCCGAGGTCGGCGTCAAGGACGGCGACACGCTCGCGGTGACCGGTCCGGCCGGGACGCTCGGACTGCCGCTGTCCGTCACCGAGATGCCCGACCGGGTGGTCTGGCTCCCGCTGAACTCCACGGACGGCGGGGTGGCCTCCGGCACCGGGGCGCTCCCCGGCTCCCTCGTCCGCATCGGCCCGGCGACCCTCGCCGGCGAGGCTCCCCAGGAGGTGGAGGCATGAGCCCGTACCTCGCCGCTGAAGACCTCTCGATGTTCGGCCGCGACCCGTGGTGGCTGATCGCGATCAAGGCGGTCTTCTGCTTCGCCTTCCTGATGGTGACCGTGCTCCTGTCCATCGTGATGGAGCGCAAGGTCGTCGCCTGGATGCAGCTGCGCGTCGGACCCAACCGGCACGGCCCCTGGGGCATGCTCCAGTCGCTCGCCGACGGCGTGAAGCTGATGCTGAAGGAAGACGTCGTCGTCAAGCGCGCGGACAAGGTCGTCTACGTCCTCGCGCCGATCGTCGCGGCCATCCCGGCGTTCATGGCGTTCGCCGTGATCCCCTTCGGCCCGGCCGGCAACGAGATCTCGATCTTCGGCCAGCGCACCACGATGCAGCTCACCGACCTGCCGATCGCGATGCTCTACATCCTCGCGGTCGCCTCGGTCGGCATCTACGGCATCGTCCTGGCGGGCTGGAGCTCCGGCTCCACCTACCCGCTCCTCGGCGGCCTGCGCTCCTGCGCCCAGATGATCTCGTACGAGATCGCGATGGGCGCCGCGTTCGCCTCCGTCTTCCTCTACTCGGGGTCGATGTCCACGTCGACGATCGTCGAGGCGCAGGCCGACCGCTGGTACGTGCTGCTGCTGCCGGTGTCGTTCCTCATCTACATCGTGACGATGGTCGGTGAGGTCAACCGGGCCCCGTTCGACATGCCGGAGTCCGAGGGCGACCTGGTAGGCGGCTTCAACACCGAGTACTCGTCGATCAAGTTCGCGATGTTCATGCTCGCCGAGTACGTCAACATGGTGACCGTCTCCGCGGTCGCGGTGACCCTCTTCCTGGGCGGCTGGCGCGCCCCGTGGCCGATCAGCACCTTCTGGGAGGGCGCGAACCACGGCTGGTGGCCGATGCTCTGGTTCACCGGGAAGCTGCTCAGCCTGTTGTTCTGCTTCGTCTGGCTGCGCGGCACGCTCCCGCGTGTCCGCTACGACCAGCTGATGAAGCTCGGCTGGAAGGTCCTCATCCCGGTCTCCCTGGTGTGGCTGATGGCGGTCGCCACGGTCCGGGCACTGCGGAACGAGAACTACGAGTTCGCCGACATCGCGCTCTACATCGCCGGTGGCGTCCTCGTCCTCCTGCTCCTCTCCTTCGTCGCCGACATGTTCCGCGGCCGGGGCGAGGAGGGCGGACAGCCCGCGGACCAGCCTCCGTTCGACCCGATGGCGGGCGGGTTCCCCGTGCCGCCGCTGCCCGGACAGGAGCTGCCCCCGGTGCCGCGGCGCCGCCCGCGTCACGAGCGGGAGCTCGTTGTCAGTGGCGGACCGGATACTCACAGTGACGAATCCCAGGGCGGTTCTACGGATGGAAAGGAGGCGTCCGATGGCTGAGGAACCGAAGGACACCAAGCCCGGTTTCCTGAACCCGGTGGCCGGCTTCGGCGTGACCTTCAAGGCCATGTTCAAGAAGCGGCTCACCGAGCAGTACCCGGAGCAGCAGAAGACCACGGCCCCGCGCTTCCACGGACGGCACCAGCTCAACCGCCATCCGGACGGCCTGGAGAAGTGCGTCGGCTGCGAGCTGTGCGCCTGGGCCTGTCCCGCCGACGCGATCTACGTCGAGGGCGCGGACAACACCGAGGAGGAGCGCTACTCGCCCGGCGAGCGGTACGGCCGCGTCTACCAGATCAACTACGCCCGCTGCATCCTGTGCGGGCTGTGCATCGAGGCGTGCCCGACGCGCGCGCTGACGATGACCAACGAGTTCGAACTGGCCGACTCCAGCCGGGCGAACCTCATCTACACCAAGGAGCAGCTGCTCGCCGGCCTGGAGGAGGGCATGGTCGAGGCGCCGCACGCCATGTACCCGGGCACGGACGAACAGGACTACTACCGCGGTCTGGTGACCGAGGCGGCGCCCGGCACGGAGCGTCAGGCCGACACCTCCAAGGGCGAAGTGGTCCAGGAGGCCGAGTCCACGTTCGGTCCGGAGGAGCCCGCCTCGGAGAAGGTGATCGGGCGATGACCGAGCAGCTCGCCGCCTACTCGACCTCCACCGGCGAGGCCGTGCAGTTCTGGATCCTCGGTACCGTCGCCGTGATCGGCGCCCTGTGCACCGTCTTCATGCGGCGGGCCGTGCACAGCGCGCTCTGCCTCGCCGGGACCATGATCATCCTGGCCGTGTTCTACCTGGCCAACGGCGCCTACTTCCTGGGCGTCGTGCAGATCGTCGTCTACACCGGCGCGATCATGATGCTGTTCCTGTTCGTGGTGATGCTCGTCGGCGTCACGGCCGCGGACTCCCTGAAGGAGACCATCAAGGGCCAGCGCTGGATGGCCCTGCTGTGCGGCCTCGGCTTCGGCGTCCTGCTGGTCGGCGGCATCGGCAACGCAGCACTGAGCGAGTTCAGCGGCGTGGGCGAGGCCAACGCCGGGGGGAACGTCCAGGGCCTCGCCTCCCTGATGTTCACCCGGTACGTGTTCGCCTTCGAGATCACCGGGGTGCTGCTCATCACGGCGGCTGTCGGCGCGATGGTGCTCACCCACCGGGAGCGCACCGAACGGGCCCGGACGCAGCGGGAGATGGCCGAGCAGCGAGTCCGCGAGGGCACGTACCTGCCGCCGCTGCCCGCGCCCGGCGTCTACGCCCGGCACAACGCGGTCGACATCGCGGGCCTGCTGCCGGACGGCACCCCGTCGGACCTCACCGTCAGCAAGACGCTGCGGGACCGCGGCCAGGTCCGTGACGTGTCCCAGGAGGCGCTCAACGACCTGCGGGCGCTGGAGCAGCGCGCGGAGGAGCGCCTGGAGCGCCGGGCGATCGATCCGCCGAACTTCAAGCGGGCCGAGGAGGCGTCGAAGTGAATCCCGTCAACTACCTGTACCTGGCGGCGCTGCTGTTCACCATCGGCGCCACCGGTGTGCTGATCCGGCGCAACGCGATCGTGGTGTTCATGTGCGTCGAGCTGATGCTCAACGCCTGCAACCTCGCGTTCGTCGCCTTCTCCCGTATGCACGGCAACCTCGACGGCCAGATCATCGCGTTCTTCACGATGGTCGTCGCCGCCGCGGAGGTCGTGGTGGGGCTGGCGATCATCGTGTCCCTGTTCCGTTCCCGCCACTCGGCCTCGGTCGACGACGCCAGCCTGATGAAGCTGTGAGGGGCTGCTGAATCGTGGAGAACCTGATTGCGCTGCTGGTGGCGGCGCCTCTGCTCGGAGCGGTGGTCCTGCTGTGCGGCGGCCGCCGGCTGGACGCCGTGGGCCACTGGATCGGCACGGCCCTGGCCGCCGTGTCCTTCGCGCTCGGCCTGGTGCTCTTCACCGACCTGCTGGGCAAGGGCGCCGAGGACCGCACGGTCGTGCAGCACCTGTTCAGCTGGATCCCGGTGGAGGGCTTCCAGGCGGACGTCGCCTTCCGGCTCGACCAGCTGTCGATGACGTTCGTGCTGCTGATCACGGGCGTCGGCTCGCTGATCCACCTCTACTCCGTCGGGTACATGGAGCACGACGAGCGGCGCCGCCGCTTCTTCGGCTACCTGAACCTCTTCCTCGCGGCGATGCTGATCCTGGTCCTCGCCGACAACTACCTGCTGCTGTACGTCGGCTGGGAGGGCGTCGGTCTCGCCTCCTACCTGCTGATCGGCTTCTGGCAGCACAAGCCCAGCGCGGCCACGGCCGCCAAGAAGGCCTTCCTGGTCAACCGCGTCGGTGACATGGGCCTGTCCATCGCGATCATGC
The DNA here is from genome assembly GCF_043082785.1 of Streptomyces sp. NPDC014764. Classification (NCBI taxonomy): domain Bacteria; kingdom Bacillati; phylum Actinomycetota; class Actinomycetes; order Kitasatosporales; family Streptomycetaceae; genus Streptomyces; species Streptomyces sp. NPDC014764. The sequence goes on from NZ_JBIBXY010000012.1 coordinate 158,754, forward strand.
TGATGTTCCTGTGGTTCGGCACCTTCGCCTTCGGGCCGGTGCTCGGCGGCCACGGGGAGGCCGGTCTCGCCGGCGAGGCGGGCGAGGGCAAGCTGACCGCCATCGCCCTGATGCTGCTGCTCGCCGCGTGCGGCAAGTCCGCCCAGGTGCCGCTGCAGTCCTGGCTCGGGGACGCGATGGAGGGTCCGACCCCGGTGTCGGCCCTCATCCACGCCGCGACCATGGTGACCGCGGGCGTCTACCTGATCGTCCGTTCGGCGGCCGTGTTCAACGGCGCGCCGGACGCCCAGCTGGTGGTGACGATCGTCGGCGCGGTCACGCTGCTGTTCGGTGCGATCGTCGGTTGCGCCAAGGACGACATCAAGAAGGCGCTGGCCGGCTCGACCATGTCGCAGATCGGCTACATGGTGCTGGCCGCGGGCCTCGGCCCGATCGGCTACGTCTTCGCGATCATGCACCTGGTGACGCACGGCTTCTTCAAGGCCGGGCTCTTCCTCGGCGCCGGTTCGGTCATGCACGGCATGAACGACGAGGTCGACATGCGCCGCTACGGCGGCCTCAGGAAGTACATGCCGGTCACGTTCGTCACGTTCGGGCTCGGCTACCTGGCGATCATCGGCTTCCCCGGCCTGTCGGGATTCTTCTCCAAGGACAAGATCATCGAGGCGGCGTTCGCCAAGGGCGGCACCGAGGGCTGGATCCTCGGCGCCTGCGCCCTGCTGGGCGCGGCCATCACCGCGTACTACATGACGCGCGTGATGCTGATGACGTTCTTCGGCGAGGAGCGGTGGCGCAACGCGCCCACGCCGTCCCCCGCCTCCCCGGACGTGGAGCCGGCCGCCGAGACGCGCGGCGCGTACGAGCCGCCGCACCCGCACGAGTCGCCGAAGGTCATGACGGTCCCGATGATCGTGCTGGCCGTCGGATCGGTCGCGGGCGGCGCGTTCTTCAGCATCGGCGACCGCTTCATCCACTGGCTGGAGCCGGTCACCGGGCACGCCCACGGGCACCCGCCGGTCAGCGCGCTGACCGTGACGCTGTCCACGGTCGCCGTGATGGTCATCGGCGTGGCCATCGCCTGGGCGCAGTACGGACGGCGCCCGGTGCCGGCCGTCGCCCCGCGCGGTTCGCTGCTCACCCGGGCCGCCCGCCGCGACCTGTACCAGGACGACTTCAACCACGTGGTCCTGGTCCGCGGCGGCGAACACCTCACGCGCTCGCTGGTGTACGTCGACCACACCCTGGTCGACGGGGTCGTCAACGGCACGGCCGCCTCCGTGGGCGGTCTGTCCGGGCGGATGCGCAGGCTGCAGAACGGCTTCGCGCGGTCCTACGCGGTCTCGATGTTCGGCGGCGCGGCGGTCCTCGCCGCCGCGACCCTGCTGATGAGGGCGGTCTGATACCGATGTCCTTTCCTCTCCTGACAGCGACGGCGGCGCTCCCGGCCATCGGGGCGATCGCCACGGCCGCCGTACCGGCCGCGAAGCGCACGGCCGCCAAATGGCTGGCCCTGCTGTTCTCGCTGGCCACCCTCGCCCTGGCGATCACCGTCCTGGTCCGCTTCGACCCGGACGGCGACCGCTACCAGCTCACCGAGTCCCACTCCTGGATCGCCGACTTCGGCGTCCGCTACGAACTGGGCGTCGACGGCATCGCGGTGGCGCTGATCGCGCTGACCGCGCTGCTGATCCCGTTCATCGTGCTGGCCGGCTGGCACGACGCCGACCCGCTGGAGACGGGCAGCAAGCGGTGGCGGCCGACGCAGGGCTTCTTCGCCCTGATCCTGGCCGTCGAGGCGATGGTGATCATCTCCTTCGAGGCCACCGACGTCTTCCTCTTCTACATCTTCTTCGAGGCCATGCTCATCCCGATGTACTTCCTCATCGGAGGCTTCGGGGACCGTGCGCACAAGGACGGCGAGGAGAAGGCGGCCACCCAGCGGTCGTACGCGGCGGTGAAGTTCCTCCTCTACAACCTGGCCGGCGGTCTGATCATGCTGGCCGCGGTGATCGGGCTGTACGTGGTCGCGGGGAACTTCTCCCTCACCGAGATCGCGCAGGCCCGTGCGAACGGCGAGCTGGAGATGGCGACCAGCACGGAGCGCTGGCTGTTCCTCGGCTTCTTCTTCGCGTTCGCGGTGAAGGCGCCGCTGTGGCCGCTGCACACCTGGCTGCCCAACGCCATGCAGGAGTCCACCGCCCCGGTCGCCGTGCTCATCACCGCGGTGGTCGACAAGGTGGGCACCTTCGCGATGCTCCGCTTCTGCCTCCAGCTCTTCCCGGAGGCGAGCAAGTGGGCGACGCCGGTGATCCTGGTGCTCGCGGTGATCAGCATCATCTACGGCGCGCTGCTCGCCGTCGGCCAGCGTGACATCAAGCGGCTGATCGCCTACGCCTCGATCTCGCACTTCGGCTTCATCGTGATGGGCATCTTCGCGATGACCAGCCAGGGCCAGTCCGGGGCGACGCTCTACATGGTCAACCACGGCATCTCGACCGCCGTGCTCATGCTGATCGCCGGCTTCCTGATCTCCCGGCGCGGCTCGCGGCTCATCGCCGACTTCGGCGGTGTGCAGAAGGTCGCCCCGGTACTCGCCGGCACCTTCCTGATCGGCGGTCTCGCCACCCTCTCGCTGCCGGGCCTCGCGCCCTTCGTCAGTGAGTTCCTGGTGCTGGTCGGCACGTTCACCCGCTACCCGGTGATCGGCATCATCGCCACGTTCGGCATCGTGCTCGCCGCGCTCTACACCCTCGTCCTCTACCAGCGGACGATGACCGGCCCGGTGAAGCCCGAGGTCGCCGCGATGCCCGACCTCAGGGTGCGGGAGATCGCCGTGGTGGCGCCGCTGGTCGTGCTGCTGGTGTTCCTGGGCGTCTACCCGAAGCCCTTGACGGATGTCGTGAACCCGGCGGTGAAGCAGACCTTGTCCGACGTGGAGAAGAAAGACCCCCAGCCCGAGGTGGAGGCGGCCAAGTGAGCGCAACAGCAGCCGTCCACAGCCTGTGGACAACCGCGGCCGATCCGATCGCCAAGATCGACGCACCCAAGATCGAGTACGGGCAGCTCGCGCCCACACTGATCGTCGTCGGCGCGGCGCTCGTCGGGGTGCTGGTCGAGGCCTTCGTGCCGCGCAAGTCCCGCTACTACGCCCAGATGTTCGTCTCCGTGGTCGCGCTCGTCGCCGCGTTCGCCGCGGTCGTGGCGCTCGCCGCCGACGGGTACGCCACCACCAAGGCGGGCATCGCCGCCATGGGAGCGATCGCCGTCGACGGACCGGCGCTCTTCCTCCAGGGCACGATCCTGCTGACGGCGCTGGTGGGCCTGTTCACCTTCGCCGAGCGCCGGCTCGACCCGGAGGCGCACGGCAACCGCGTGGACTCCTTCGCCGCGCAGGCGGCGGCCGTCCCCGGCAGCGACAACGAGAAGCGGGCCGTCAAGGCCGGATTCACCACCACCGAGGTGTTCCCGCTGCTGCTCTTCGCGGTCGCGGGCATGCTGGTCTTCCCGGCGGCCAACGACCTGCTGACGCTGTTCGTGGCCCTGGAGGTCCTCTCCCTCCCGCTGTACCTGCTGTGCGCGCTGGCCCGCCGCAAGCGGCTGATGTCGCAGGAGGCCGCGGTCAAGTACTTCCTGCTCGGCGCGTTCGCCTCGGCGTTCATGCTGTTCGGCATCGCCCTGCTGTACGGCTACGCGGGCTCCATGTCGTACGCGACGATCGCGCAGGTCGTCGACGGCACCGTCCCGGAGGTCACCCCGGCGCTCGCGAACACCATGGGCAACGACGCGCTGCTGCTGATCGGCGCCGCGCTCCTGGTCATGGGCCTGCTGTTCAAGGTCGGCGCGGTGCCGTTCCACATGTGGACGCCCGACGTCTACCAGGGCGCGCCCACCCCGGTCACCGGCTTCATGGCGGCGGCCACCAAGGTCGCGGCGTTCGGCGCCCTGCTGCGCCTGCTGTACGTGGTGCTGCCGGGCCTGCGCTGGGACTGGCGGCCGGTCATGTGGGGCGTCGCCATCGTCACCATGCTGGCCGGCGCGATCGTGGCGATCACCCAGACCGACATCAAGCGCCTGCTGGCCTACTCGTCGATCGCGCACGCGGGCTTCATCCTCGCGGGTGTCATCGCGGCCACGCCGTCGGGCATCTCCTCGGTGCTGTTCTACCTGGCGGCCTACTCCTTCGTGACGATCGGCGCCTTCGCCGTGGTCACGCTGGTGCGGGACGCGGGCGGCGAGGCGACCCACCTGTCCCGCTGGGCGGGCCTGGGACGGCGCTCCCCGCTGGTCGCGGCGGTGTTCGCGGTGTTCCTGCTGGCCTTCGCGGGCATCCCGCTGACCTCCGGCTTCGCCGGGAAGTTCGCCGTGTTCAAGGCGGCGGCCGAGGGCGGGGCGGTCCCGCTGGTCGTGGTCGGTGTGATCTCGTCGGCGGTCGCGGCGTTCTTCTACATCCGCGTCATCGTGCTGATGTTCTTCAGCGAGCCGCGTCCGGAGGGCCCCACCGTGGCGGTGCCGTCGCCGCTGACGATGACCGCGATCGCGGTGGGTGTGGCGGTCACGGTGGTGCTCGGTGTGGCGCCGCAGTACTTCCTGGAGCTGGCCGGGGACGCGGGGGTGTTCGTGCGCTGACGCGTCCCGCCGCACGCACGACCGCGGCCCGGCACCCCCGCGCGGGGGCGCCGGGCCGCGGTCGTTCCCGGTCGCGATCCGCTCAGGGACGGAGCGTTCCGGGCGGGCCTGTGGACAACTCCGGGGCTGTCGGTCCGGACGCCTATGGTGGACGCAGTGGCCGAGGTACGGCGACGGGGGACGGGACGATGCACGGGACGGACGGTGTCGCCGGGATGGCAGTGACGGACAGTGAGGCGCTGGCTGCGCTGCACCGGGTCTTCGGCTACGAGAGCTTCCGCGGCGAGCAGGAAGCCGTCGTCGACCATGTGATCGCGGGCGGCGACGCGGTCGTGCTCATGCCGACCGGCGGCGGCAAGTCGCTCTGCTACCAGATCCCGGCCCTGGTCCGCCCCGGCACGGGCGTGGTCGTCTCCCCGCTGATCGCGCTGATGCAGGACCAGGTCGACGCGCTGCGGGCGCTCGGCGTGCGGGCCGGATTCATGAACTCCACGCAGGACTTCGACGAGCGGCGGACGGTCGAGGCGGAGTTCCTCGCCGGCGAGCTCGACCTGCTGTACCTGGCGCCGGAGCGGCTGCGCCTTGACAGCAGCCTGGACCTGCTGTCGCGCGGCAAGATCTCCGTGTTCGCCATCGACGAGGCGCACTGCGTCTCCCAGTGGGGACACGACTTCCGGCCCGACTACCTCACCTTGTCCGTGCTGGGGCAGCGGTGGCCGGACGTGCCCCGCATCGCCCTCACCGCGACCGCCACGGACGCCACGCACCGGGAGATCACCGAGCGGCTGGGCATGCCGGACGCCCGGCACTTCGTGGCCAGCTTCGACCGGCCCAACATCCAGTACCGGATCGTGCCGAAGGCCGACCCGCGCAAGCAGCTCCTCGCCTTCCTGCGCGAGGAGCACGCGGGGGACGCGGGCATCGTGTACTGCCTCTCGCGCAACTCGGTGGAGAAGACCGCCGAGTTCCTCTCGAAGAACGGCGTCGAGGCCGTGCCCTACCACGCGGGGCTCGACGCGGGGACGCGCCAGGCGCACCAGGCGCGGTTCCTGCGCGAGGAGGGCCTGGTCGTGGTGGCGACCATCGCCTTCGGGATGGGCATCGACAAGCCGGACGTCCGCTTCGTCGCCCACCTCGACCTGCCCAAGTCGGTCGAGGGCTATTACCAGGAGACGGGCCGCGCGGGCCGGGACGGCCTGCCGTCCACGGCGTGGATGGCGTACGGGCTGAACGACGTCATCCAGCAGCGCAAGCTGATCCAGTCCGGCGAGGGCGACGAGGCGTTCCGGCGGCGGGCCAACCAGCACCTGGACGCGATGCTCGCCCTGTGCGAGACCGTGCGCTGCCGCCGCGGGCAGCTCCTCGCCTACTTCGGCCAGGAGCCGTCCGGGGAGAACTGCGGCAACTGCGACACCTGCCTCGCCCCGCCGGAGACCTGGGACGGCACGGTGGCGGCGCAGAAGGTGCTGTCCACGGTGGTGCGGCTCCAGCGGGAGCGCGGGCAGAAGTTCGGCGCGGTGCAGATCGTGGACATCCTGCTGGGCCGCCGAACAGCGAAGGTGATCCAGTTCGACCACGACCAGCTGTCCGTGTTCGGCATCGGCGAGGAGCTGAGCGAGGCTCAGTGGCGCGGCGTCGTCCGCCAGTTGCTGGCGCAAGGGCTGCTGGCGGTCGAGGGCGACTACGGCACGCTGGTGCTCACCGAGGCCAGCGGGTCGGTGTTGCGGCGTGAGCGTGAGGTGCCGCTGCGCAAGGAGCCCGAGAAGCCGGCCACGTCCCGTTCGGGCGGCGGGGCGGGCCGCGACCGCAAGGCGAAGGCGGCGGCGGCCGAGCTGCCGGAGACGCTCCAGCCGGCGTTCGAGGCACTCCGCGCCTGGCGCGCCGAGACGGCCAGGGAGCAGGGCGTCCCGGCGTACGTGATCTTCCACGACGCCACGCTGCGGGAGATCGTCACGGTCTGGCCCACCTCGGTGGAGCAGCTCGGCGGGATCAGCGGCGTGGGCGAGAAGAAGCGGGCGACGTACGGGGAGGGAGTCGTGGAGGTCCTGGCGGGTCTGTCGGCACCGGGATCCGCACCGGGATCCGCACCGGCGTCCGCGCCGGACGCCGCCGCGCCCGAGGATCCCGGAGCCGGCCCTGACGACTGGCCCGACGAGGAGCCGGACTGGTCCTGAGCAGCGTGGCCGTCCGGCCGCCCGTGACCATCCGGTCACCCTGGTCGTCCGGCCGCCGTGGTCATCCGGCGGCCGCCCCGGGCTGCCCGGCCCGGGGCGCCAGGCCGGCGGGTGCCGACCGCGCAGGCGGGAGCGTCGGTTAGGGCAGCGCCGTCAGCCCCGGTGCGAACGTGATCAGCAGGGGGACCAGCGGCACCAGCGACGCCGCCGCCGTCGTCAGGGCGCGGTGGCGGCGGCCCAGCCGAGGTGGCGGCTCCAGCAGGCGGTCGACGCGCTCGCCGAGCAGCCGGTGGCTGGAGGAGCAGGACAGCACGCCCCGGTGCTGGTTCAGCTCGATCAGCGCCAGCGCGGTGGTCAGGTGCCCGCAGCGCCGGGAGGCCGTGTCGTCGGCGGACAGCTCCACCAGCCGGTGCGTCTGCTCGCAGAAGTGGGCGAAGAGCGGGACCCGCGGGAAGCCCGCCGCCAGCGCCGCCGACAGGTGCAGCAGCCAGTCGTGGCGGGCCCGGGCGTGACCGCGCTCGTGTGTGAGGACCGCGTCGAGCTGATGGTCCGTGAGCCGCCGCAGTGCACCGGTCGTGACGATCAGCTGGGGCGGGCTGCCCGGCATCCACCAGGCGTCCGGGTACTCCTCCTCCAGCACCAGCAGCGGCCCTCGCTCCTGGGGAAGCCCCGCCGGGAGGTCGGGCGCGCGGTCCCGCAGGTGTGCGAGGGCGCCGGCGCGACGGCGGCGGGCCTCGGCCAGTTCGCGGGCGAGCATCGCCGTGGTCCAGGCGGCGCCGCAGGCCAGCAGCACGGTGAGGACGGTCGTCCACGGCGAGGCGTGCGACAGGTCGTAGGCGGCGGTCACGGCGGGCGGCGCGGGCGCGAACAACTGCGCGCGGACGGTGCCGAAGACGGCGGCGGCGCCCAGCGCCAGGGCGGTCAGACAGCACAGCAGCACGGTGGCCACCAGGCACTGCCACACCCACAGGGCGACGACCGGCTCCCGTTCCGGCCACTTCGCGCGGGTCAGCAGGCGGGGGACGGGCACGGCGGCGGTCACGGCGACCACGCTCAGCAGGAGCAGGCAGTACGTCATGCCATGGGCTCCGGATCCTGTCGGAAGAAGCGGCTCGGGGGCGTGCGGCGGTGCGGTGCGCCAGGCACGGAGGACGAACGCACCGCCCGACGCCAAGTATGACGGCGAAGGGCGGTGCGAGTCAGCGTGGTTGTGCGCCTCGGTGGGGCCGGAGGGATCAGGACGCGGGGACCACCCGTCCCGTCACCTCGCCGAGGCCCACCCGCACCCCGTCCGGCCCGGGCGCCCAGGCGGACAGCGTCACCACGTCGCCGTCCTCAAGGAACGCCCGCTTGCCGTCGGGAAGTTCGAGTGGGTCACGGCCGTTCCAGGTCAGCTCCAGCAGAGAGCCGCGCTCCCGCTCGGTGGGGCCGCTGACCGTGCCGGAGCCGTAGAGGTCGCCGGTGCGCAGGGAGGCGCCGTTCACCGTCATGTGGGCGAGCTGCTGGGCGGCCGTCCAGTACATGGTGGAGAAGGGGCACTCGGAGACGTCGTGACCGTTGATCGTCACGGTGATGCGCAGGTCGTAGCCGCCGGGCTCCTCACCGGAGTCGTCCAGGTACGGCAGCAGGCCGTGGGTGCGCTCGGGCGGGGCGACGCGGGCCTCGTCCAGGGCGTCCAGCGGGGTGATCCACGCCGACACCGAGGTGGCGAAGGACTTGCCGAGGAACGGGCCGAGGGGCACGTACTCCCAGGCCTGGACGTCGCGGGCGGACCAGTCGTTGAGCAGGCACAGGCCGAAGACGTGGTCGCGGTAGGCGCTCAGCGGCACGGGCCGGCCCTGCTCGGAGGGGACGCCGACGACGAAGCCGACCTCGGCCTCGATGTCGAGCCGCACGGACGGGCCGAAGACCGGGGCGGTGTCGGTGGGCGCCTTGCGCTGCCCGGAGGGGCGCACGACGTCGGTGCCGGACACCACGATGGTGCCGGAGCGGCCGTGGTAACCGATCGGCAGGTGTTTCCAGTTGGGGGTCAGGGAGTCGGCCGCGTCGGGGCGGAAGATCTGCCCGACGTTCCGCGCGTGGTTCTCCGAGGCGTAGAAGTCGACGTAGTCCGCGACCTCGAACGGCAGATGGAGGGTCACCTCGGAGAGCGGGTGGAAGAAGGGCTCGACGGTCTCCCGGTGCGCCGGGACCGTCACCCACGCGGTGAGTGCGCGGCGCACGTCCGACCAGGCGGTGCGGCCCGCCGCCAGCAGCGGGTTGAGGGTGGGGCGGGCGAGCAGGGAGGCGTAGGGGGAGCCCAGGGCGTGCGCCGCCGCGCCGGCGTCGAGGACGTGGTCGCCCAGCCGGACGCCCACGGTGCGCTCCGCCGAACCGGGGAGCGAGAAGACGCCGTACGGCAGGTTGTGCGGGCCGAAGGGGTCGCCCTCGGGGACATCGAAGGGGGGCATCGGGTGCTGCCTCGCTTTCGTGTGCGCGGGTGGGCCACGTGTCCGTGGCCGTGCCACACGTTACGGGGTCGCGTCCCGGTGGGCTTCTGTAATAGGGGACGACTCCCGGAGCCGGGGCGCGGTGGAGCGCACCGTGTTCCGGTCAAAAGGGAAAACAGGTCTCAACCGGTCGCGTATCGGCGGCACAAGAAGGCAAAACGCACCCAATGCGCGGGCATACGGGCGCGGTGAATCGGACGGTCCTCTTGTCCGTATTCTCTGATCATGGCCGCACCCACCGATCGTTCTCTCATCGCCACCGACCTGGACGGGACGCTGCTGCGTGGTGACGACACCCTCTCCGACCGCTCCCTCGCCGCCCTCGCCCGGGCGGAGCGGGCCGGTGTCCGGCACCTCGTGGTGACCGGCCGGCCGGCCCCCAGGGTGCGGTCGCTGCTCGACGACCTCGGCTGCACGGGGCTCGCGGTGTGCGGACAGGGTGCGCAGGTCTACGACGCCGCCGCGCAGCGGATGCTGTGGTCGGTCCGGCTGGACCGGGAGCTGGCGGAGACCGCGCTCGGCAAGATCGAGGCCGAGGTGGGGGAGGTGTACGCCGCGGTCGACCAGGACGGGGTCGACGGGCTGACGCTGATCGAGCCGGGCTACCGGATGCCGCACCCGAAGCTGCCGTCGGTGCGGGTGGAGCGGCGCGACGACCTGTGGGAGCGGCCGATCAGCAAGGTGCTGCTGCGCCACCCGGGCCTGTCGGACGACGCGCTGGCGGCGGCGGCCCGGTCCGTGGTCGGCTCGCTGGCCACGGTCACCATGTCGGGGCCGGGCACGGTGGAGCTCCAGCCGTGCGGGGTCACCAAGGCGACCGGTCTCGCGCTGGCCGCCGAGCATCTGGGGCTGCGCCCCGAGGACACGGTCGCCTTCGGGGACATGCCGAACGACGTCCCCATGTTCCGGTGGGCGGGTCACGGCGTCGCCATGGCCAACGCGCACCCCGAGCTGAAGGCGGTGGCCGACGAGGTCACCCTGTCGAACGAGGACGACGGCGTGGCCGTCGTCCTCGAGCGACTGTTCGGGAAGACGGCCGGTCTCGGCCGTCAGAGGTCGGCTCAGTACGCGCCGAAGACGTTGTCGATCGAGCCGTAGCGGTCGGCGGCGTAGTTGCAGGCCGCGGCGATGTTGGCGACCGGGTCGAACGGGTCGAAGGCGGTGCCGGGCACGTGGTACGCCTGGAAGGTCGGGTCGATGACCTGGAGCAGGCCCTTCGACGGGGTGCCCATGGCGGCGTTGGAGTCCCACAGGTTGATGGCGGCCGGGTTGCCGGACGACTCCCGCATGATGTTGCGGTGGATGGAGTCGTAGGAGCCGGGGATGCCGTTCTGCGCCATGACGTCCATCGCCTCGCGGATCCAGCCGTCGAGGTTGTCCGGGTACGCGGTCGTGGAGGCGGCGGTCGTGGCCTGGGCCGAGGGGGCCGCGGAGGCGCTGGTGGCGCCGAACAGCGGCAGCGCGACCACGGCGACGCCGGTGCCGGCGACGGCGAGGGTGCGGACGAGGCGGCGGCGTGACGAAGCGATGACGGGCATGTCTGGGTTCCTCTCCTACGCCTGCGAGGTGAGCTGTCGGGTTCGGGCGGGAGAGTGCCCGGCCGTGCCCCTGCGGGCATGGCTTCACCCCGAGCCGTCCCGGCGCGGTGTCCGGTACGGCGACTTACCTGGGTCCCCCGCTCCTGCCGTGCGTGAGTTGGTCGTCGGGTGTGATGCGGGTGGCGGCAGGACTCGGCGTCCACCCGGCAGGCCCGGAACGTATGCGAGAGCACATGTCGGGAACAAGTGCGACGATCACGCAAGGCCCCGTTTGATCTTGAGATGGGTGGTTTTGCGTGCTTGATCCTTTGCTGTCGCCAACCGTCAACTCCATTGTGTGGAGCGGCCTGACGGGCGTGTGCGAGGGTGTCCCGGAGGCCGTCCGGCGCGTGACTCACCTCACGGGACGGCGGCCGTGGGTGCATTTGCCGCCAAGAGGAATTCGCCCATCAATGACGGCAAATCGGACTGCGGGGTGATGCAGGATGGTCCACGGGTCGCTGTGTCCGGGAAACCGAGGTATGTCCGTTGTTATCAGCCGATCAAAAACACTCCGCTTCTGATCCCGTATCGCCCTGCTTGTGACCCCGGGCCCTGGCGGTGATCGAAACCTGACCGGATACGCTGACTCGAGTGGTGGCAGCGACCTATCGACAAACCGTGTAACCGCCAGCAGACACCAGCAGACAGGAGACCCCTCGTGACCGTCGTCGGGCCGTTCGGGCTGAGCGTGCGGGACCAGGCTCTGGAAGCCGATGTCCAGGCCGGATTGACGGCTGTCGAGGAAGGGCTGCTCGAGGCCACCAAGAGCGCGGTGCCGTTCATCACGGAGGCCGCCCAGCACCTGGTGCGGGCCGGCGGCAAGCGGTTCCGCCCGCTGCTCGTCATGCTCGCCGCCCGGTTCGGCGACCCCTACGCGCCCGGCGTCGTGCCGTCGGCCGTCGTGGTGGAGCTCACCCACCTGGCCACGCTGTACCACGACGACGTGATGGACGAGGCCGAGGTGCGGCGCGGGGTCGCGAGCGCGAACACCCGCTGGGGCAACTCGGTCGCCGTGCTCACCGGCGACTTCCTCTTCGCCCGCGCCTCGCACATCCTGGCCGACCTCGGCCCGGAGGCCGTGCGGGTGCAGGCCGAGGCGTTCGAGCGGCTGGTCACCGGCCAGATCCTGGAGACCGCGGGCCCGCAGGACGGCCGCGACCCGGTCGACCACTACCTGGACGTGCTCGGCGGCAAGACCGGCTCCCTGGTCGCCGTCTCCTGCCGGTTCGGCGCGATGATGTCCGGCGCCGACGAGACCGTCGTCGACGTCCTCACCCAGTACGGCGAGCGGCTCGGCGTCGCCTTCCAGCTCGCCGACGACGTCCTCGACATCGCCTCCGACTCCCACGAGTCCGGCAAGACCCCCGGCACCGACCTGCGCGAGGGCATCGCCACCCTCCCCGTGCTGCGGCTGCGCGAGCGGGCGGCCCGGCTCGGCCTCGCCGAGGACCTCGCCCTGTGCGAGCTGCTCGACTCCGACCTCACCGACGACGCCCGGCACGCCGAGGCGCTGCGTCTGCTGCGCGCCCACCCCGCGCTCGGCCAGGCCCGACGGGACACCGTGCGTTACGCCGAGGAGGCGCGTGCCGCCCTCGCCCCGCTGCCCGACGGCCCCGCCAAGTCGGCGCTCGTCGAGCTGTGCGACGCCGTGGTGCACCGGGCCGGCTGACCCGCCCCGCCGTCCCCCGTACGCCTCCGGTACCCGGGTGACCCCTACGGGGCGGGGGAGGCGCCGTCCTCCCGTGTCATACCGCAGCAGTACGCGCAGTTGAGCCCGCGGTCTGACGATTCCGTCCCGCGCTTTTGGTCAGATGGACCACGACGGACAACACCACTTCTCACCGGTTCGGGTGAGAATGGCGGCTCGGGCCGAACTGGTGCGAGGACACGGGACGGAAGCCGCCGCGACGACGGAGGGCACACATGGCACCGTACGAATCCGACGACACGACGACCGCGGGGGAGGCCGAGGAGCCGCGCGCCGGGCGCCGCAAGGCCGCGCGATACGTGGTCCCCGTCACCGTGATGGGCGTGGCGGCCGCGACGATCGGACTCGTCCCGGCGCTCGCCGACTCCGGCGACCCGGACCTGCCGGACATCACCGCCGCGCAGCTCATCGAGAAGATCGCCAAGTCGGACGTGGAGCGGCTGTCCGGCACCGTGAAGATCACCACCGATCTGGGGCTGCCGAACCTCGGCGGGCTGGAGAGCGGCCTGCTGTCCGGCGCGACGGGCGGCGGGGACGGCGAGGGCGGTTCCTCCGCCGACCCGTCCGGCCGGCTCACCGAGCTGGCGTCCGGCACGCACACCCTGCGCGTCGCCGCCGACGGCCCGGACCGCCAGAAGCTGTCGCTGCTGGAGAACGCGGCCGAGTACAGCCTCATCCACAACGGCAAGGACGTCTGGGGCTACGACAGCGCGTCCAACGAGGTCTACCACGCCACCGTCGACGAGGCGGACGCGAAGGAGCGGAGCGCGCAGCAGCCTCCGGCCACTCCGAAGGACTTCGCGGAGGAGGCGCTGAAGGCGGTCGACGACACCACGTCCGTGAAGGTCGACGGCACCGCCCAGGTGGCGGGCCGCGACGCCTACCGGCTGGTGGTCGAGCCCAAGCAGTCCGGCTCCACCGTCGGCGCCGTCAGCATCGCCGTGGACGGTGAGACGGGCATGCCGCTGAAGTTCACGCTCACCCCGTCGAGCGGCGGCTCGGCGGTCGTGGACGTCGGCTTCACCAAGGTGAGCTTCGACCGTCCCGACCCCTCCACCTTCGAGTTCACCCCGCCCAAGGGCGCCAAGGTGACCGAGGACGCCGAACAGGACCGCGGCCACGGCGACTTCGGCGGGAAGCCGCAGCGGGGCCCGAAGTCCGAGGAGGACCTCGGCAAGGGCTTCGACGGGCTGCGGATGCTCGGCGAGGGCTGGAACACCGTCGCCGCCTTCGACACCGGGGCCGGCGCCGGCCTGCCCACCGAGGAGGTCGGCGGCGACCTCGGCGGCTTCCTCGGTTCCCTCGGCGACCAGGTCAAGGGCGACTTCGGCAAGGGCACCGTGTTCAGCACCCGCCTGGTCAACGCCCTCATCACCGAGGACGGCAAGGTCTACGTGGGTACGGTCACCAAGGACGCGCTGGTGAAGGCGGCCGAGGCGGGGAAGTAGCTCCCCGGACCCACGGCCCGGGGGAACGGGGGAGCCGATGGACGGGACGTCCGCCACGGAGCAGACACGCGACGGGCGGCCCACGGGTGACGACGTCGTCGTCACCCGTGGACTGACCAAGCGTTACCGCGGCGGACAGCTCGCCGTGGACGACCTGCACCTGACCGTCCCGGCGGGCAGCGTCTTCGGCTTCCTCGGCCCCAACGGCTCCGGCAAGACCACCACCATCCGCATGCTGATGGGCCTGATCGAGCCGACCTCCGGGACCGCACACGTGCTGGGGCGCCCCATGCCCCGCTCCGCGCGCACCGTCCTGCCGCACGTCGGCGCCCTCATCGAGGGCCCCGCCCTCTACGGCTTCCTCTCCGGCCGCGACAACCTCCTGCGTCTCGACGCCGCCGACCCCACCGCGGACCCGCGCACCCGGAAGGCCCGGGTGGCCGCCGCCCTGGACCGGGTGGGCCTCACGGCCGCGTCCGGCAAGAAGGCGCGGGCGTACTCCCTCGGCATGAAGCAGCGACTCGGTCTCGCCGCCGCCCTGCTGCGGCCCCGCCGGCTGCTGGTGCTGGACGAGCCGACCAACGGCCTCGACCCGCAGGGCATGCGGGAGATCCGCGCGCTCGTCCGTGAACTCGCCACCGACGGCACGACCGTCTTCCTCTCCTCCCATCTGCTCGACGAGATCGAGCAGGTCTGCACGCACGTCGCGGTGATGGCCCGCGGCCGGTTGATCACACAGGGGCCGGTCGCCGGGCTGGCCGCGGACGCCCGGGGCCGCCTGGTGGTCACCACGCCCGACCCGGCCGACGCGGCCCGGGTACTGAAGGAGCAGGGGCTCGCCGACGTCGTCGCGGACGGCGACCGGGTGACCGGCGATGTGCCCGGGCGCGACCTCGCCGAAGTGAACGCGGCGTTGGTGACGGCAGGCGTCCGGGTACGCGGCTTCGGGGTCGAACGGGCCTCGCTGGAGGACGCGTTCGTGGCGCTGACGGGGGAGGGGTTCGATGTCGCGGGCTGAGACGGTGAGCGCGCCGGTACGACCCCGTCCGTCGTGGACGCTGGGCCTCCTGCGCGACGAACTGCGCACCACCTTCCGCCGCTGGCGCACGCTCGCTCTGCTGGGCGTGCTGGCCGCCGTGCCGGTGCTGGTCGGGATCGCCGTGCGCATCGAGACCGGCGACGGCTCGTCCGGGGGCGGCGGGGGACCCGCGTTCGTCTCGCAGATCACCAACAACGGCCTGTTCCTGGTCTTCACGGCGCTCGCCGCGACCCTGCCGTTCTTCCTGCCCATGGCGGTCGGCGTGATCGCGGGCGACGCCGTGGCCGGCGAGGCGGGCGCGGGCACCCTGCGCTACCTGCTGGTCGCTCCCTCGGGCCGCACCCGCCTGCTGCTCATCAAGTACGCGACGGTCATGGTGTTCTGCCTGGCCGCCACCCTGGTGGTGGCCGTCTCGGCGCTGGCCGTCGGCGCGCTGCTGTTCCCGCTCGGCGACCTCACCACCATCTCGGGCACCCGCATCACCTTCGGCGAGGGCCTGGTCCGCGCCCTGCTGATCGCCCTGGTCGTCGCCGCGTCCCTGCTCGGGGTGGCCGCGCTGGGCCTCTTCGTGTCCACCCTCACCAACAGCGGCATCGCGGCGATGGCCACCACGGTCGGGCTGCTCATCACCGTCCAGATCCTCGACCAGATCCCCCAGCTGCACGCCCTCCACCCCTACCTCTTCTCCCACTACTGGCTGTCCTTCGCCGACCTGATGCGCGAACCGGTCCACTGGGACGACCTGACGAAGAACCTCGGCCTCCAGGCCCTCTACGCCGCGGTCTTCGGCTCGGCGGCCTGGGCACGGTTCACGACGAAGGACGTCACGGCGTAGGGAAGCGTCAGCCCGCCTCGTACGGGAAGCGGGCGAGCGGGGCGTCCTGGGTGAAGAACGTCTTGGCCCGGGTCAGCGCCTGCGTGTCCTTGAGCACGTCACCCGGCTTGCTGCCGTTGCCGAGGAGCACCCCGCCGAACCGCATCCCCAGGTAGGCGGCCGAGTTGTTCAGCGTGCCGACCAGGGGGTCGGCCACCTCGGGCTCCTCGTGGGCGAGCGCGGTGACGCCCCACAGCGTGCGGCCCTTCATCGTGGCCTTGAAGTCCACGCCGGAGGTGCGCAGCCAGCCCGACCAGTGGTCCAGGTAGCGCTTGGCCTGAGCCGACACCGAGTACCAGTACAGCGGGGAGACGATCACCAGGTCCGTCGCGGCGAGCGTGGCGTCCAGCAGCAGGGCGGTGGCGCCCTCGGTCGGGCGGACGTGGTCGCTGTCGTGACGCAGGTCCTCGAACTCGGGCAGGGGGTGGGCGGTGAGGTCGATCCACCGCTGTTCCACGTCCGGGGGCAGCTGCTCGGCGGCGCGGCGGGCCAGCAGTTCGGAGTTGCCGTCCGGGCGGGCGCTGCCCAGGACGAAGAGGAAACGGCGGGTCATGGTGGTCTCCCAAATATCCGGCGTTCGCCAATAACAGGCTTCTGCATCATATGCATACGCAAGTAAGTGCCCGCAAGGGCAGTCCGGGAGCGGGCGGCCCTCCCTTCTCAGCCGAGCGGCCGGTTCTCTCCCCGCGACGACGCCCGCAGCGGTTCGACCGCGCCCCGTCTCTCGGCCTCCTCCGCCACGGTGAGCAGCAGGTCCTCCCGGTCGTGCGGGGCCACCAGCTGGAGCCCCGCCGGGCAGCCGTCGGCGCCGAGTCCGGCCGGAACGCTCAGCGCGGGTTGACCGCTGAGGTTGAACGCCCAGGTGAGCGCGGTGGAGTAGGTGTCGCCGGGGCCGTCGTGGCCGTGCGGCGCGGTCGGCGTCGTGGGCGTGAGCAGCAGGTCGGCGCGGTCGAAGAGGGCGTGGAGACGGGTGTCGTTGGCGGCTCGGACGCGGTGGGCGCCGGCCGGGTCGGCGCCCGGGGTGCGCAGGGTGAGCCAGGCGGGGCCGGGGTCGAGAAGGGACGGTTCGACCGGTGGCCGCGCGAGGCGCACCACGCCCGCCTCCACGAGCCGGCCGACCGTCTCCCGCGCCAGGGAGACGGGCTCCGGGTCGGGGGAGGCGAAGCCCAGGCCGGGCGACCAGACCGCGGTGAGGGGGAAGGGAGGCGCAGACGCGTCCCGGTCCGAGACGACCCGCCACCAGAGGCCCGCGTCCGCCGCCGTACGGGCGAGAATCCCGGGCGCGGCCAGCCCCGTACGGTCTCTCGACGGGAAGCGGCCACCCGTCACCTTCAGCCCCGTCACCCCGCACCACGCCGCCGGGATCCGCACCGAGCCCGCCCCGTCGACGCCCGTCGCCAGGGGCACCAGTCCGGCCGCCACCGCCACCGCCGCCCCGGCCGAGGACCCGCCCGGCGTACGGTCCGCCCGCCACGGGTTGACCGTACGGCCGCGCGCCCCGAGCCCCCACGTCTGCCAGGGGGTTCCCGGCCCCGGCACCGACGTGGCGCCCACGGCGACCGCACCCGCGTCGAGCAGCGGCTCCGCCGCCTGCAGCCCGCGCCGCCCCTTGACCGCGACCGGCACCCCGGCCAGCGGCGGGCGCTCCCCGGCTGCGACCCGCGCGTCCGCCTCGGCAGCCCGCCGCAGCGCCTGCTGCTCCCACACGTCGAGAAACGCACACAGCTCCGGATCGGCCCGTTCGATCCGCGCCAGCGTCTCCGCGACCACGTCCACGGCCCGGCGCGCCCCCGCGCACACGGCGTCCGCGATCTCCCGCGCGCCGTCCACGCTCACCGCAGGGAGCCGGTGAGACGGGCCAGCGGCTCCGTCTCGCGCGGCGGCCGGCCACCCAGGTCGCCGAGGCGCCAGCCGGGCACCCACGGCACCCGGTACACGTCGATCAGCGGTTCGACCAGCCGCACCCGGTGCGCGAGAGGACGCGGGAGCCGGCCCGGCGCGTCCGCGACGAGGACGACGGCGTCCAGGTCGAGCCCGTGCGGCGCCTCACCGCGCCGGAACAGTTCGACAGCCGGGAGCACCGCGTCCAGTCCGGCCGCGTGGGTACGGGCGACCAGCAGCACGGAACGCGGGGTGCCGGGGGCGGGCCAGGACCGCCCGCAGTCGTGGCCGCCGTACACCGCGGCGAGCGTGGAGACGCCCGCGCCGCCGTGCAGGCCGACCCAGGAGAAGCGCCGGGCCCTCGCATGGGCGGGCGCCGGTCCCGGAGGGGCCGCCTCCGGCGCCGTCACCGGGCCCCGCAGCCAGATCTCCGGTCCCTGTCCCGTACCTGCTCGCATGACCCTCTCCTGCTCGGCGGCTCGATCGTCCATGCCCCCCGCCCGGTACGGAACCGGGGCCGGCGGCCCTTGGGACGAGCCTGTGACAACGCGGTGACGCGCACAGCGCGCGCGAGCGGACACACTCGACGGTAGGTGTACGACCCGAATGAGGGAACGATGTCTCGACTCAGCCGCGAGAAGAAGCGGGAACAGCAGCAGGCCGCGGACGTGACGAACCGTGCGGCGGTGCCGGTCGACGTCCGTGTTCCGTCCGACGGGTCGGACGAGCCGGGTGCCTACGTCGACGGCGTGCGGGTGATCGCGGGCCCCGGCGAGGAGATCCAGCAGGCCGTGCTGAACCGCCTGCACCGTCTCGCCGTCGCCACCGGCCACGCCGTGCACGCGACGGTGCGCGACGAGCGCATCGGGTACGTCGTCCCGCTCCGGGTCGCCCCTGACGGCTCCAGCACGTTCGCCGCGCAGCCGGTGCAGCTGCGCGGTGTGCGGGACAGGGAGCAGGCGTCCCCCGAGACGCCGGCCCCTGGTATACGCCCGGCCCCGGAGACGCGTGGCCCGGCACCCCAGGATCCGCCTCGCGGTCCGGCACCCCAGCCCCCGCCTCGGGCTCAGGCACCCCAGCCCTCGCCCTCTGGACCGGACACCGACCGCCCGACCCACCTGCTCCGCCCGCTCCGGGAGCCGGAGGTACCGGAGGATCTCCGCCCGGCCTCGGTGTCCGAGGTGCCGGGGGGTGCCCGCCCGGTTTCGGTGTCCGAGGTGCCGGGGGGTGCCCGCCCGGTTTCGGTGTCCGAGGTGCCGGGGGGTGCCCGCCCGGTCTCGGTGTCCGGTGACCGGGAGTCTGAGGCGCGGCAGGCTGAGGTCCGACGGCCTGAGGCACCGGCGGCCTCCGGACCGTCCGCGCCGGAGCCCGGCGCCCCGGCGGCTCCCGGTGCCGCCTCGACGCCCGGCGCCCCCGGATCCCGGGTCTCCGCACCTCCCACCGCCGTTCAGGACGCCACCCCGACCTTCCCCCTGCACCCGATCCCCGGAACCGATACCGGAAGCGGGACCGGTACCGGATCCAGGACCGGATCCGGTACCGGATCCGAAGCCCCCGACGACTCCCCACCCACCTTCCGCCTCCGCAGGGTGCCCGCGCCCGGCACGGTCGCGCCGCCCACGGGCGTGTTCGGCCCGCCCCCGGACATGGACGCGCGACCGCACCCCGCCCAGCCCGACGCGGTGACCGCTCCCGCCCCCGTGCGCACCCCGGCCTCCGACCTCGCGGCCGCGCTCGACGCCGACCCGGACCCTCGGCCCACCCCGCCGCGCGGTTTCGACGCCGTCGCCGAGGCCGTGCTGGG
The DNA here is from genome assembly GCF_043082785.1 of Streptomyces sp. NPDC014764. NCBI lineage: Bacteria > Bacillati > Actinomycetota > Actinomycetes > Kitasatosporales > Streptomycetaceae > Streptomyces > Streptomyces sp. NPDC014764. Next base: position 178,377 of record NZ_JBIBXY010000012.1, read on the forward strand.
CGACGAGCCCGCCACCCCGGCCGGCAGTCCCCTCGCCGACCCGGTGGAGCGGATCAACGAGGCCGTGCGGGCGGGCCGGATCGACACGGCCGCCCGTCTCGCCGACGAGACGCTGGAGCAGGCCGCACTGGCCCTCGGGGCGGAGCACCCGGAGGTGCTGCGCCTCCGGGAGCTGACCGCGTACATCGCCTATCTGGCGGGCGAGCCGGTGCGCGCCTTCCGGCTCTCCCTCGACCTCGCCGTCGTCTGCCGCCGCGCGGGCGACACGGAGGCCGCGTACGGCAACGTCCGCAGCGCCGCCACCGCGTGGCGCGGGGTGCGCGACCCCCTGCTCGGGCTGGAGCTGGGACATGACCTGATCGGGCTGTGGACCGAGCTCGCCTCCGAGGGCGGCCCCGCCGCCGACGAGGAGGAGGAACTGGACTCCGCCCGCGCCCGCATGGACCGCCTCACCACCCGCGCCCGCGACCTGCGGTGATTCCCCAGGGTCCTAGGGCTCCAGAGCCCTCAGACCCCTCAGACCCCTCAGAGCCCTCAGAGCTTTCAGGGCCTTCAGGGCCTTCAGGGCTTCAGTGGAGGCAGAACTCGTTCCCCTCCGGGTCCGCCATCACGATCCAGCTCCCGGCGGGCTCCTCCACCCGCCGCAGCACCCGGGCGCCGAGCCCCTCCAGCCGGGCCAGTTCCTCGTCACGGCGGTCGACACCGGGGTGCAGGTCGAGGTGGAGCCGGTTCTTGACCGTCTTCTCCTCCGGCACCCGCTGGAAGAGCAGCCGCCGGCCGCGCCCCGTGCCGCTCTCCTCCTCGTAGGGGTCGTCGGGGTGCCGTACGGCGGCCAGGTCGCCCCAGGCGCGGCGGCCGTGCGACACGACCGTGAGCGCCTCGGGGACGGCCCCCGCGGCGAGCAGCTTCCCGATGAGCGGGCTGTTGTCCTCGACCACGTAGTGCAGGGCGGCGGCCCAGAAGTCCGCCTGGGCGTGCGGGTCGGCCGCGTCGACGACGACCTTCCAGTGCACCGGCGTGGCCGGCGTAGGTGTCTGCGTCATGCGCCCGTTATAGGGGACGGCACCGACAGCGCCGCCCCGCCGCGCGCTACCGCTTGGTCTCGAGCGCCTGCGCCGCCGCCTCAGCCTCCGCCTCGCCGGACGGCGCGGCGGCCGGCACGGCGCCTCCGGCGCCGGGCGGGACGGTGGTGCCGCGCGCACCGGCACGGCGGCCGGGCAGGGCACGCGAGGCACGGCGGGCGGTGCGCAGCGCGTCCCAGGTGAGCAGGGTGAGCGCCAGCCACACCAGGGCGAACCCGGCCCAGCGCTCCGGCGGCATGGCCTCCTTGAAGTAGAGGATGCCGAGCAGGAACTGGAACACCGGCGCCAGGTACTGCAGCAACCCCAGCGTGGACAGCGGCACGCGGATCGCCGCGGCGCCGAAGCAGACCAGGGGGAGCGCGGTGACGATGCCGGTCGCGGCGAGCAGCAGCGCGTGCCCCGTTCCTTCGGCGCCGAAGGTCGACTCGCCCTGGCTCCCCAGCCACACCAGGTAGCCGAGGGCGGGCAGGAACTGGATCGCGGTCTCGGCGGCCAGCGACTCGACGCCGCCCAGGTTGACCTTCTTCTTCACCAGTCCGTAGGTGGCGAAGGAGAAGGCGAGGACCAGCGAGATCCACGGCGGGCGTCCGTAGCCGACGGTGAGGACGACGACCGCGAGGGCGCCGACGCCGACGGCGGCCCACTGGGCGGGCCGCAGGCGTTCCTTCAGCAGCAGGACGCCCATGGCGATGGTGACCAGCGGGTTGATGAAGTAGCCGAGGGACGCCTCGACGACGTGGCCGGAGTTCACCGACCAGATGTAGAGGCCCCAGTTGACGGTGATGACCGCGGCGGCCACGGTGATCAGGGCCAGCTTGCGCGGCTGCCGCACCAGCTCGCCGATCCACGCCCAGCGGCGGATCACGGCCAGCGCCGCCGCGACGACGACCAGCGACCACACCATGCGGTGGGCCAGGATCTCCGCGGCGCCCGCCGGCTTGAGCAGGGGCCAGAACAGGGGGACGAGCCCCCACATCCCGTACGCCGCGAAGCCGTTCAGCAGTCCTATGCGCCGCTCTGCGGCAGGCTTCCCGGTCACGGGCCCCTCCAACGTGTTCCGACGCGTCCCGTAGCCATCCGCGGGACCGCCGACGCGCGCGGAACCCACCGGACGACGGTAACGCCGCACACCCCCACGTGTCATGTCCGTACCGTCATACGGTCATGACGGTACGGACGTGGGGCGCGACCCGGCCGGGGGTCAGTCCTTGAGCGCCGCGGCGACGGCCTCGGCGAGCGGGGTCGTCGGGCGGCCGGCCAGCCGGGACAGGTCACCGCTGTCGACCACCAGCTCGCCCTTCGCGATCGCCGCGTCCACGTCGGCGAACATGGCCGCCGCCGGCTCGGGCAACCCGGCGCCGGTCAGGATGCCGGTGAGCGCCTCGGGGGTGACCGGGTTGTAGGCGATCTCCCGGCCGGTCTGCCGGCTCAGCTCGGCCGCGTACTCGGCGAAGCTCCAGGCCTCGTCACCGCCCAGCTCGTACGTCCTGTTCTCGTGGCCGTCGCCGGTCAGCACGGCGACGGCGGCGGCCGCGTAGTCGGCGCGGGAGGCGGTGGAGATCCGGCCCTCGCCCGCGGCGGCGACCACCGCGCCGTGCTCCAGCACCGGAGCCAGGTTCTCGGTGTAGTTCTCGTGGTACCAGCCGTTGCGCAGCAGTACGTACGGCACGCCCGAGTCGAGCAGCGCCCGCTCGGTGCCGCGGTGGTCGTCGGCGAGCGAGGCGGTCAGCGTGCCGGGGGCGCTGGTGTAGGCCAGCAGGGCGACGCCGGCCGCCTCGGCGGCGTCGATGACGACGGAGTGCTGCCGCACCCGGCCCTTGTCGAACTCGTTGCCCGAGATCAGCAGGACCTTGTCGCCGGCTGCGAAGAGGCCGTCGAAGGTCTCCGGCGCGTTGTAGTCGGCGACCGCGACCCGCACCCCGCGCTCCGCGAGGTCGGCCACCTTCTCCGGGCTGCGCACGACCGCGGTGACCTGCTCGGCCGGGACCTTCTCCAGCAACTGCTCCACCACGTGACGGCCGAGCTTCCCGCTGGCTCCGGTGACGACGATGCTCATGATGCGACCACTCCTCGGGGGTACGTATAGACACTAACTGTAGGTCAGGCGCTAACTTTTGGAAAGTGTATGCCGGTGGGCGCAGAGGTGCTCGTGTTGCTCTACGATCACGCTCGCGCGAGTAGCCGCCGAACGGCCCGGCAGTCCGCCGGGGAGCCGTCGCATCGGGGGGTGCGAGGAGCGGATCGCGCTTCACCGGGAGGGGACCCAACCATGCGGAAACGATTCAACCGGGGCGTCGCGGCGCTCGTCGGCCTCACGCTGGCCGGCACCGGCCTGACGGTCGCGACCGCCGCCCCGGCGGCGGCGAGCTCCTACGACTGCCCGTCCGGCTACTTCTGCGGCTGGTCGGGCGAGAACGCCAAGGGCTCGATGTGGAAGACGAAGAAGAACGTCGCGGACCTGGGCAGCTGGGACAACAAGATCCGCTCGTTCGTCAACCGTACGACGACGATCGCCTGCCTGTACGAGGACAAGGACTACGTCCCCTGGGGAGGCTACTGGGCCCAGGACCCGAACTCGCCCGGCGAACTCAGCAGCTCGTCGCAAGCCACCACCAGCTCCGTCAAGTTCGTCCGCACCGACCGCGAGTGCAGTCAGACCGCCTACCCGAGCTGGTACTCCGAGCCGTCCCCCACGGCCGCCGGCTTCGGCGACATGAACGGCGACCGCCGGGCCGACGTCATCACCCGTGACCTGGCCGGGCGCCTCTGGTTCACCCCGGGCGACGACACCGGGCGGCTCATCGGTGCGGGCGGCTGGAACGCCATGAACACCCTGACCCGCCACGGCGACTTCAGCGGTGACCGGCGGGAGGACCTCATCGCCCGGGAGAAGGCCACCGGCAAGCTGTGGCTCTACCCCGGCACGGGCACCGGCTCCCTCGGCACGCGCAAGCTGCTCGGTGCGAGCGGCTGGAACTCCATGAACCACATCACCGCCTACGGCGACCTGACCGGCGACGGCCGCTCCGACCTGATCGCCGTCCAGAAGTCCACGGGCAAGCTGTGGCTCTACCCGGGCGCCTCGGGCGCCAAGCTGGGCGCGCGCAAGCTGATCGGTTCGGGCGGCTGGAACGGCATGAACGCCCTGGCCGGCATGGGCGACGTGACCGGCGACGGCCGCCCCGACCTGTACGCCCGCGAGAAGGCCACCGGCAAGCTGTGGCTGTACCCGGGCACCTCCACCGCCCGGCTCGGCGCGCGCAAGCTCGTCGGCAGCGGCGGCTGGAACACGATGGAGCACCTGATCTCGGTCGGCGACTTCTCCGGCGACGGGCGTCCCGACCTGGCCACCGTGACCAACGAGAAGTACAGGATCGACGGCTTCGAGGGCCATCTGGGCTGGCTGATCACCTACCGCGGCCGGGCCGGCGGCACCTTGTACGGAGCCCAGCGCACCCACGGCGAGTGGTGGGGCCTCAGCGACTTCTGCTGAGCGCACCCGGCCGACGCGAAAGGGCCCCGGCATCCACCGCTTGGGTTCTAACGGTCCTCGCAACACCCGCGATCTGTGGGAGTTGCGAGGACCGTGGCCGTTGGACGCGATGATCTTGCGGGGATGCGGGAGC
>NZ_JBIBXY010000013.1:0-178558 GCF_043082785.1 Streptomyces sp. NPDC014764
GGCGTTGACTTTTGGCACGCTGTTGAGTTCTCAAGGAACGGACGCTTCCTTTGTACTCACCCTCTCGGGCTTTCCTCCGGGCGCTTCCCTTCGGTCTTGCGTTTCCGACTCTATCAGACCCCTTCGGCTCCGATTCCCGGTCGGCGGGATGTCGTCAGGTTTTGGGCTTTCGCCCGTCGCCCTTTCGACATTCACTACGTTAACCGATCTCCCCGCCCGATTCATAATCGGGGCCGGCGACTTCGAATTCGGACATGCGGACACGCCGAAATCGACCCCGCTGAGGGGGTGGTCGTAGGTAGTGGGTTGGCCGCTTGCGGATGCAGAACGAACGCCCTGCCCGGCTCAAGCGGCTCGGGCTACATTACGCATCTTCCACGGGCGAGTCAACTTCGGCGCCGACGCGGCACGTGGGCGCGGTACGGGCTGACCGTCGGATCGTCCGCCACCCAGTACCGCCACGGGTGCACGCCCCCCTCGCCGGAGACGCCGGTACGCGGTCCGTTCCGCACCTGGGAGGAATCGACGAGCGTGCCGTGGAGGACACGGAGCGGGGTGTCGCCGGTGGCGCAGGCGTCGGTGCCGTTGAGGGAGCGGTCGACGTCCAGGGCTGTCGCGAGGCGGGCCGGGCCCTTGGCCAGTTCCTTGTCGTTGCGGGCGGAGAGCCGGCGGGTGCGGGCGAGCTCCGCGCCCTCCACGATCTCCCCCGCACGGAGCAGGACCGCGCTCGCCCGGCCCTCGGGGCCGCAGACCAGGTTCATGCAGAACCACATGCCGTAGGTGAAGTAGACGTACACATGGCCGGGCGCACCGAACATCACCTCGTTGCGGGGCGTGCGTCCGCGATAGGCGTGCGAGCCGGGGTCGTTCTGTCCGTCGTAGGCCTCCACCTCGGTCAGGCGGAGGACGATCGGGCCGTCCGGGGTGTCGCGGACGAGGAGACGGCCGAGCAGATCGGGGGCGACCTCGAGGACGGGCCGGTCGAAGAACTCCCTCGGCAGGGGCGTACGGTCGGGGCTCGCGATCATGCCGTCCGAGGGTACTGGAGGCGGGGCCGGCGCCGGGCTGGTCAACCGGTCGCCGCGGTTGCCAGGGTGTGGGGCACACGGAACCGGCCGCGGCCGGATCGCGTTGTTAGGGATCGGAGTCCGGCGCACGACGTGCTGCGGGCCCGTGGATCAGGTGTGACCCAGCCGGGGTCGCCTGGAGAGGGAGAGACATGGCGTTCAAGAAGCTGCTGGCGAGTCTGGGGGCCGGCGGGGCCTCGGTCGAGACGGTGCTGCACGAGGTCAACGTCGTTCCTGGGGGTGTGGTCCAGGGCGAGGTGCGGATCCAGGGCGGGTCCGTGAACCAGCAGATCGAAGGGCTGTCGGTCGGTCTTCAGGCCAAGGTCGAGGTCGAGAGCGGCGACGAGGAGTACAAGCAGAACATCGAGTTCACCAAGCAGCAGCTGGGCGGCGCCTTCGAGCTGCAGGCGGGCGCGGTGCACGCCGTGCAGTTCGGGCTCGAGATCCCGTGGGAGACTCCGGTCACGATGATCGACGGGCAGCCGCTGCGCGGAATGGACATCGGTGTGACCACCGAGCTGGCGATCGCGCGGGCCGTCGACTCCGGTGACCTGGACCCGATCAACGTGCACCCGCTGCCGGCGCAGAAGGCGATTCTGGACGCTTTCATCCAGCTCGGTTTCCGCTTCAAGAGCGCGGACATGGAGCGCGGCCACATCCGGGGGACGCGGCAGAAGCTGCCGTTCTACCAGGAGATCGAGTTCTACCCGCCGTCGCAGTACCGCGGGCTGAACCAGGTGGAGCTGAGCTTCGTCGCCGACGCGCAGGCGATGGACGTCATCCTGGAGATGGACAAGAGGCCGGGTCTGTTCAGTGAGGGCAGCGACACGTTCCGTTCCTTCCAGGTGGGTCTGAACGACTACCAGGGGACCGACTGGGCGGCGTACCTGAACCAGTGGCTGTCGGAGGTCGGCTCCAAGCGGAACTGGTTCTAGGCTCGTTCGTGACTGAACGTCATCGATCAGGAGGTACCGAGGTGACCGAGCTCAAGCGGCGGCCGCTCCCCCATGACTTCCATCCGCCCGTGCCGTCGTTCACGGTGACGAGCGACGATGTGAAGGAGGGTGCGACGCTCACGGACGCTCAGGTCCACGCGGCGGGCAACACGTCGCCGCACCTGCGCTGGGAGGGTTTCCCGCCGGAGACCAAGAGCTTCGCCGTGACCTGCTACGACCCGGACGCCCCGACGGGCAGCGGGTTCTGGCACTGGGTGGTGTTCGACATCCCGGCCTCGGTGACCGAGCTGCCGGCCGGCGCCGGCAGCGGCTCCTTCGAGGGGCTGCCGGAGGGCGCCGTCCACGCGCGGAACGACTACGGGACCAAGGAGTTCGGCGGCGCCGCGCCGCCGCCCGGGGACGGCCCGCACCGGTACGTGTTCACGGTGTACGCCGTGGACCAGGAGAAGCTGGGTCCGGACGCGGACGCCTCCCCTGCCGTGGTGGGCTTCAACCTGCGGTTCCACACGCTCGCGCGTGCCCAGCTGATCGGCGAGTACGAGGTGCCCGCGGAGTCCTGAGTCCCCCGCGCGACACCGGGCGTTCCCGGAACGTTTGCCCGCCCCTGGTCTTGGAATTGATCAGGGGCGGGCATTTTTTCCGTCGGGGTCCCCGGGAGTCGTCTCCCGCGGGAGCAGCGGATATTGCGTTGTCCATCCCGGCGCGCCCGGCCAGAGTTGTTCCAGCCCGCCGAGGGGCGGGCCGGTGCGCACGGGAGGTGGGCTGGTATGCGGGACACGCTGGTGCTGAACGCGAGCTTCGAGCCGTTGTCGACGGTGACACTCAACCGGGCCGTCGTTCTGGTGCTTCAGGACAAGGCCGTCGTCGAGCAGGCCCATCCCGAACTGCGGATGCGGGGAGCCGCGGTCGACATACCGGCGCCCCGGGTGATCAGGCTGTGTCAATACGTGCGGGTGCCGTTCCGAAGACGTGCGCCGTGGTCGAGGCGGGGTGTGCTGGTGAGGGACCGGCACCGGTGCGCGTACTGCGGTCGGAGGGCGACGACCGTCGACCATGTGGTGCCGCGGTCGCTCGGCGGGCAGGACACCTGGCTGAACACGGTGGCGTCGTGCGCCGAGGACAATCACCGCAAGGCCGACCGGACACCGGAGCAGGCGGGGATGCCGCTGCTGCGGGAGCCGTACGAGCCGACGCCTGCGGATGCGATGTTGCTGGCGCTGGCCAGGGACGACTTCGAGGCGTTGCCCGAGTGGCTGGCGTCGGCCGCCGCGTGAGGCTTCGCCGTAGGGGCTGAGCGGATGACCCGGGTGCGGGTCGGACGTGGTTGATCGCGCAGTTCCCCGCGCCCCTCAGGAGGTGCGGGGAACTCGCGGGGTGCTCTCAGTCGATCGACGGCTTTTCGCGGCGTTCCTGGGCCGGGACGGTGCCACCCGAGGCGCCGTTGCCGCCCAGGTTGGAGCCGAAGTTGCCCATCGCGCCGGAGAGGCCCTTGAGGGCGTCGCCGATTTCGCTGGGGACGATCCAGAGTTTGTTGGCGTCGCCCTCCGCGATCTTCGGGAGCATCTGGAGGTACTGGTAGGAGAGCAGCTTCTGGTCCGGGTCGCCGGCGTGGATCGCTTCGAAGACCGTGCGGACGGCCTGGGCCTCGCCCTCGGCGCGCAGCGCGGCGGCCTTGGCCTCACCCTCGGCGCGCAGGATCTGGGACTGCTTCTCGCCCTCGGCGCGCAGGATCTCGGACTGCCGGACACCTTCGGCCTGGAGGATGGCGGCGCGCTTGTCACGGTCGGCGCGCATCTGCTTCTCCATCGAGTCCTGGATGGAGGTGGGCGGCTCGATCGCCTTGAGCTCGACGCGGTTGACGCGGATGCCCCACTTGCCGGTGGCCTCGTCGAGGACGCCGCGCAGCGCCGCGTTGATCTCCTCACGGGAGGTGAGGGTCCGCTCGAGGTCCATGCCGCCGATGATGTTGCGCAGGGTGGTGACGGTGAGCTGCTCGATGGCCTGGATGTAGCTGGCGACCTCGTAGGTGGCGGCCCGCGCGTCGGTCACCTGGTAGTAGATGACGGTGTCGATGTTGACGACCAGGTTGTCCTGGGTGATCACCGGCTGCGGCGGGAAGGGGACGACCTGCTCGCGGAGGTCGATGCGGTTGCGGATGGTGTCGATGAACGGGACGACGATGTTGAGGCCCGCGTTGAGTGTCCGCGTGTAGCGGCCGAAGCGCTCGACGATGGCGGCGCTGGCCTGTGGGATGACTTGGATCGTCTTGATCAGGGCGATGAAGACCAACACCACCAGGATGATCAGGACGATGATGACCGGTTCCATCGTCGGTTCCCCGAACCCTTCTTAGCCTCGGCGCCTACGGCATGTCGTGTGTGCCTGTGCACGGTCGTGCGGTTGTAGATCTTGCTGGTCGAGTCTGTCAGACCGCGGGGCCAACCGGGGGCGTGTTCGCACCGGTTGTGCCGTACGGGAGGTGCGGGATCACATGACGATCGCGGTGGCCCCCTCGATCTCCACGACGTCGACCTCCTGGCCGACCTCGTAGGAGCGGCCGGTGTCGAGGGCGCGGGCCGACCAGACCTCGCCCGCCAGTTTGATGCGGCCACCGCTGCCGTCGACGCGTTCGAGGACGACGGCCTGTTTCCCCTTCAGGGCGTCGACCCCGCTGGCGAGTTCGGGCCGTTGGGACCGGTGTCTGCGGGCGATGGGCCGGACGACGGCGATCAGCGCGGTCGAGACGACGGCGAAGACCGCGACCTGGGCGACGGCCCCGCCGCCGAAGATTCCGGAGACCACTGCCGCGGCGACGGCGCCCACCGCGAGCATGCCGAGTTCGGGCATCGCGGTGACCACCAGGGCGATGCCGAGTGCCGCCGCGCCGATCAGCCACCACAGCCATGCGTCGATGTCCACAAGGTCATGGTAGAACCGCGCACCCGGTCACGGACAGGGCGCCGGTCGGTCGAACGGGCCTTGTCGTGCCGGGGGTTGTGCGCGGGGTGGGGTCGTGTCAGCTCATCGGGAGGCCCTGGGCGGTCCAGCGGTCGCCGACCTGCTCGACGACGAGCGGGAGACCGAAGCACAGGGACAGGTTGCGGCTGGTGAGTTCGAGCTCGAGCGGGCCGGCTGCGAGGACCTTGCCCTGACGGATCATCAGGACGTGGGTGAAGCCGGGGGCGATCTCCTCGACGTGGTGGGTGACCATGATCATGGAGGGGGCGATCGGGTCGCGGGCGAGGCGGCCGAGGCGGCGCACCAGGTCCTCCCGGCCGCCGAGGTCGAGGCCGGCGGCGGGCTCGTCGAGGAGGAGCAGCTCGGGGTCGGTCATCAGGGCCCGGGCGATGAGGGTGCGCTTGCGCTCGCCCTCGGAGAGGGTGCCGAACTTGCGGTCCAGGTACTCCGACATGCCGAGGCGGTCGAGGAAGGCGCGGGCGCGCTGCTCGTCGATGTCCTCGTACTCCTCCTGCCAGCCGGCGGTCATGCCGTAGGCGGCGGTGAGCACGGTCTGGAGGACGGTCTGCTTCTTGGGCAGCTTGTCGGCGAGGGCGATGCCGGCCACGCCGATGCGGGGGCGCAGCTCGAAGACGTCGGTGCCGGGACGGCCGAGCGTCTCGCCGAGGATGGTGGCGGTGCCCTTGCTCGGGTAGAGGTAGCTGGACGCGATGTTCAGCAGGGTGGTCTTGCCGGCGCCGTTGGGGCCAAGGATGACCCAGCGTTCGCCCTCCTTGACCGACCAGGAGACCTGCTCCACCAGAGCCCGGCCCTCGCGGACCACGGATACGTCCTGAAGTTCCAGAACATCGCTCATGAGCGCCTTGTCTCCCCTTGCAGTGTGGCCGGTCTCGGCTGTCGCGTACGCCTTGTGGGTCGGTCCGCCGCACCCGTGGGCGGGAGCCCATCATGAAATCTACGCCACCGGCCGACCCGGACATTCCATCGGTCCGGTTTCCGGGTGCTGTCTAGGGTGTACGCATGCTTTCGGAACCACGCTCTGGTCGTCTCGCTTCTTGGGGCAACGCCCTTCTCGCCGGACTTGTCTCCCCGGACGAGGCGGCGCTCGCCGTCGTCGGGGAGGACGCGGTGCACCGGGTGGAAGGGGTGCCCGGGGAGTCCGCGCCGGTGGGGCTCACGCTGGCCCTGGGGCGGCTGCGGGGGCTCGGGGTGTCGGGGCTGCGGGTGGCACTGCCGGCGCCGGGGCATCCGCTGGGGCTGAGCGGCCCGCCGGAGTTCAACGCGCGGGCGCTGGAGGCCGAGGAGGCCGTGGTGTGCCAGGGGGCGGCGCTGGGGCTGGTGCCGGAGGTGTCGGAGGCCGGGCCCGAGGGCGATGTGCATGTGGAGGTCCTCTGGCACTGTCTGCCGGTGCGGGAGGCTCCGCCGGCGGACGTGCCGTCGCTGGGCGAGGCGGAGCGGGAGCTGGCGGAGGCGCTGCGGGAGGCGACGGAGGCGCTGACGCGGCTGGACGTGGCCGGGTCGGGTCCGGTCGCGGAGGCGGCGATCGACGCGTACCGGGCGCGGGCCACGGCGTCGCGCGGGCAGGACGTGCTGGCGCCGGGGTATCCGCCGCGTGCGGTGCGGGTGCTCGAGCTGGCGCAGCGGGTGGGCGCGCTGGTGTCGCTGGCGACGGCGCACGGGCACGGCGGCGCGGTGAGCGCGTCGGAGATGTCGGCGCGGGCGCTGGCGCTGCGGCCGGTGGAGCGGACGGCCCGGCGGGCGCAGGTGGCGGCCTACAACGCGTTCGTGGAGGAGCGCGGGGCGCGCTGAGCCCTCGCCGCCGGGCGGGGACAGGTCTCTCGTCGCCGGCCCCCGGCAGGGACGAGCCCCGGCGCCGGGTGGGGGCGGGCGGCCGGGGCTTGTCGTCTGGTGGCGTCGGTCGTCAGTCGTTGACGGCGACGTTGCCGAAGGCCGGGTTCAGCACACCGATCACGTTGATGCTGTTGCCCGACACGTTGACCGGGACGTCGACCGGGACCTGGACGAGGTTGCCGGAGACGACGCCCGGGGAGCCCACGGCCTTGCCGTCCGCGTGGCTGCCCTCGCTGGCGGAGGCCATGCCCGCACCGGCGGCGAGCAGACCGCCGGCCACCATCGTCACGGCCGCTGCCTTCTTCAGGTTCTTCACTTTCCGAGCCCTCCTTGCGACGACCGCGGCGAGCGCCGCGGTCCGCACTGGGCAACGCGTGGCACGGGCGGGGGATACGGGGCCCGTGAGCCATTCCCCCTACGGTATGAATCTCGCACCGGAGGGGAACCTTCCGGTGACAACGGGCCGAGGGTCAGCCGCTGAGGCCGTGCCGCACGGCCCACAGCGCGGCCTGGGTGCGGTCCGCCAGGTCGAGCTTCATCAGGATGTTCGACACGTGCGTCTTCACCGTCTTCTCGGACAGCACGAGGGCGCGGGCGATCTCCCGGTTGGCCCGGCCGTCCGCGATCAGCCCCAGCACCTCGCGCTCCCGCTCGGTGAGCGAGCCCGCGCGTCCCGCCCCGGAACCGCTCTCCTCCTGGGACAGCAGCGCGCCCGCCACCTCCGGCTGGAGCAGCACGTGCCCGGCGTGCACGGAGCGGATGGCGCCGGCCAGCGCGTCCGGGTCGATGTCCTTGTAGACGTAGCCCGCGGCGCCCGCGCGGAGGGCGGGGATCACCGTGCGCTGCTCGGTGAAGCTGGTGACGACCAGCACCCGGGCACGGTGGTCCAGCTCGCGCAGCCTGCGCAGCGCCTCCACGCCGTCCATGCCGGGCATCTTGACGTCCATGAGGATGACGTCGGGCTGGAGCTCGCCGGCCAGGGCGACCCCCTCCGTGCCGTCCGCGGCCTCGCCGACGACCTCGATGTCGTCCTGCACTTCCAGGAAGGTGCGCAGACCACGCCGGACCACCTGGTGGTCGTCGACCAGCAGCACCTTGATCGCGTCAGCCACCGGGGACCTCCATCTCGATGGTGGTGCCCTTTCCGGGCGCCGATTCCACGGTCAGCCTGCCGCCGACCCCGCTCGCCCGGTCCCGCATGGAGACCAGGCCCAGATGGCGGCCCGCCCGGCGGACGGTGTGCGGGTCGAAGCCGCCGCCGTCGTCGCCGACCCGCAGGACCGCGCCGTTGCCGCGCCGCTCCAGGGTCACGTCGACGTGACTCCCGCCGGAGTGGCGCAGGGCGTTGTGCAGCGCCTCCTGGGCGACCCGCAGCACCGCCTCCTCCTGCGCGGCGGGCAGGGCGCGCACGCCGTGGCCGGTGAAGGTGACGCGCGCGCTGTGGGCGCGGTCGAGGACCTGCACCTGGGTACGCAGGGTGGCGGCCAGCCCGTCCTCGTCGAGGGCGGCGGGGCGCAGCTCGACGACCGCGGCGCGCAGTTCGTCGGCGGCCTCGGCGGCCAGCTCCGCCACCTGCTGGAGCTCGCCCTTGGCACGGGCCGGGTCGCGGTCCACGAGACGGGCGGCGGCCTGGGCGGTGAGGCGCAGGGAGAACAGCTTCTGGCTGACGGCGTCGTGCAGCTCGTGGGCCAGACGGGAGCGCTCCTCGGCGATGGTCAGCTCGCGGCTGCGCTCGTAGAGGCGGGCGTTGGTGAGGGCGATGGCCGCGTGCTGGGCGAGGATGCCGAGGAGCTCCTCGTCGTCCGCCGTGAAGCCGCAGGCGCCGTCCGGCTTCGGGCAGTTCTTGTTCGCGAGGAACAGGGCGCCGAGCACCTCGTCGCCGTCGCGGATCGGCAGGCCCAGGAAGTCGACGAGGTCGGGGTGGGCGCTGGGCCAGCCCTCGAAGCGCGGGTCGCGGCGCACGTCGGCGAGGCGCTGCGGGGCGGCGTCGTCGAGCATCGCGGCGAGGATGCCGTGCCGGCGCGGCAGGGGGCCGATGGCCTTCCACTGCTCGTCGCTGACGCCGTCCACCACGAACTGGGCGAAGCCGCCGTGGTCGTCGGGGACGCCGAGGGCGGCGTACTGGGCGCCGAGGAGTTCGCGGGCGGAGGCGACGATCGTCTTGAGGACGTCGCGCACCTCGAGATGCCTGCTCATGGCCAGCAACGCGGAGCTCACCGCGGCGAGGCCGGACCGGGGGCCGTGGCTCATGTCCTCACGGTACCGGCGGGCCACGGGCCCGCGGATCGGACCGCCGGCCGCCCCTCTCCCCCGCCGCTGGTCCTAGGTCCCGGGTCCGGGGCCCGCCGGCGCGGCCTAGGGCGAGGGACGGGGGCGTGCCGTCGTAGGCCGAAGGGACCCGGGCGGCTGCGTCCCGCGCCCGAGGCGGCGCAGGGGCCCGGCTTCCTACGTTGATCACACGCCGACAGGGCGGGACGACACGACGGACGAGGGGACGGTTGTCATGCCGGTTGCGATCATCACGGGAGCCTCGAAAGGGCTCGGACGGGCGCTGGCCCTGGGGCTGGCAGAGCGGGGCTGGGACCTGGTGCTCGACGCGCGGGGCGAGGACCGCCTGGCGGAGACGAAGGTGCTGGCCTCGGCGCACGGCACCCGGGTGACGGCGGTGCCCGGGGACGTCACGGACCCCGCGCACCGGGCGGAGCTGGTGGCGGCGGCCTGGCGGCTGGGCGGGGTGGACCTGCTGCTGCACAACGCGAGCGCGCTGGGCGCCGAGCCGCTGGTGCGGCTGGCGGAGCTGCCGCTGGAGGGGCTGCGGCGGGCGCTGGAGGTGAACCTGGTCGCCGCGCTTGGCCTGGTGCAGGAGGCGCTGCCGCTGCTGCGGACCGCGGGGGCGGGCGCGGTGCTGGTGGTGAGCTCGGACGCCGCCGCGGAGGCGTATCCGACGTGGGGAGGGTACGGCGCGTCGAAGGCGGGTCTCGACCAGCTGGCGGCGGTGCTGGCGGAGGAGGAGCCGGGGTTGCGGGTGTGGTCGGTCGACCCGGGGGACATGGCGACGGACCTGTACACGGCGGCCGTGCCGGACGACGACGATGCGCGGCCGGAGCCGGAGACGGTTGTGCCGGGGTTCCTGCGGCTGCTGGAGGAGCGGCCGGCCAGTGGCCGCTACGGCGCCCCGGCGCTGCTGGAGGGACGGCGGTGACGGTCACGTTCCGGGTGCCGGAGGAGCTGTCGGCTCGGGTGCCGGCGGAGCGGCGGGCGCCCGGCCGCGACCGGGACGCGGTGCGGCTGCTGGTGTCGCGGGGCACCGGGGTGTCCCACCACGCGTTCTCGGAGCTGCCGCTGCTGCTGCGCGCGGGCGACCTGCTGGTGGTGAACACGTCGCCCACGCTGGCGGCGGCCGTCGACGGGCGGGTCGGCGGCGCGCGCGTGGTGGTGCACTTCTCCACGCGCGGCGACGACGGGCGCTGGGCGGTCGAGCTGCGGGACCCGGACGGGCGCGGCACCACGCGCGTGCGCGCGGGCACGCGTGCGGGTACTGGGGTGCGGCTCGCCGGGGGTGCGCGGCTGCGGGTCGAGGAGCCGCTGAGCGCGGGGGCGCCGCGGCTGTGGTGGGCGCGGGTGTCGCGGGACGTGCCGGGGCTGCTGCAGGAGCACGGGCGGCCGATCCGGTACGCGTACACGGAGCGGGACCAGCCGCTGTCGGCGTACCAGACGGTGTTCGCGCTGCCCTCGCGGGACGGTTCGGGAAGCGCGGAGATGCCCAGCGCGGGGCGTCCGTTCACCGCGCGGACGGTGACGGAGCTGGTGAGCCGCGGGGTGCAGGTCGCGCCGGTGCGGCTGGACACGGGGGTGGCGTCGGCGGAGGCGCACGAGCCGCCGTACCCGGAGCGGTTCGCGGTGCCGGAGGCGACGGCGCGGCTGGTCGGCGCGGTGCGGGCGGGCGGCGGCCGGGTGGTCGCGGTGGGCACGACGGCGGTGCGGGCGCTGGAGTCGGCGGCCGGTGCCGACGGGGTGGTGCGGGCCCGCGCGGGGTGGACGGACCTGGTGGTGACCCCGGAGCGGGGGGTGCGGGTGGTGGACGGGCTGCTGACCGGGCTGCACGAGCCGGAGGCGTCACACCTGCTGATGCTGGAGGCGGTCGCGGGGCGGGAGGCGGTCGCGCGGGGGTACGAGGAGGCGCTGGACGGGCGGTATCTGTGGCACGAGTTCGGGGACGTGCACCTGCTGCTGCCGTACTGACGGAGCGGCGCGGACCGGCCCGGCCGAGGGGGGCGGAAACTCCTCACACAGCGCATTGCGTCAGCAACACGCGGTGAGGAGGGAGGGGGCGGGGTGTGAGGCCGGGCATAGGGCGTACATCACGTACGAAGCGGATTAGGAGACTCATATCCTCCCTATACGCGGGGCGAACAGTCCCATCTGCCCGCTTTGACGCCCCCCTGATCCACTACCCGGCTTCGTAGGTCACACCTTTGCCCGGCGATTTTGCGGCCGCTAACAATGGCTGCGTCGCTCAGCGCCGTGGGCTTCTTGCCCGCGGCGTTCGTGTGCCGAAGAAGCACAGTCCCACCGGACATCGAGCGACCTCCGCGCTATTCGAAGAGGTCCGTTCCGCATGCCCAAGCACATCCTCACCCGTGGTCATGGTCGAGCCCTGACCCGCCACCACAAGATCGCCGCCGCGGGCGTCGCCGCTCTCGGCGCCGCCGCCATCGGCTTCTCGGCGGTCCCGAGCAACGCCTCGACGACGACCACGGCCGAGGCCCCCGCCCAGACGGCGAAGGTGGCCTACAGCACCCAGCAGATCCAGGGCGTCAAGGCCGACGTGAACAGCCAGCTCGCCGGCACCAGCGTGAAGGTCGAGCAGATCGCGGCCAAGAAGCAGGCCGCCGCCGAGGCCGCCGCGAAGAAGAAGGCGGCCGCCGCGGCCAAGGCCGCGAAGGCCCGCGAGGCGGCGGAGTCCGCGAGCCGTTCCAGCGAGCGCGCCGCGGTGAAGAAGGCCGCTCCGAAGAAGTACGGCGACAACCTCGACGGCTGGATCCGCGAGGCCATGTCCATCATGAAGAAGAACGGGATCCCGGGCTCCTACGAGGGCATCCACCGCAACATCATCCGGGAGTCCTCCGGCAACCCGAAGGCGATCAACCTCTGGGACATCAACGCCCAGAAGGGCATCCCCTCCAAGGGGCTGCTCCAGGTGATCCCGCCGACCTTCGACGCGTATCACGTCAAGGGCACCCCGAAGAACATCTACGACCCGGTCGCCAACATCGTCGCCGCCTGCAACTACGCGGCCGACAAGTACGGCACCATGGACAACGTCGACAGCGCGTACTGAGAGGTCGGCGCGGACCTCTCCCTCCGCACACAGACGCCGAAGGGCGGCACCCTCCTGACGGGGTGCCGCCCTTCGGGGCCGTACGGCGGGACTACTTGCGCATGACCTCCGGCTCGTGGCGGCGCAGGAAGCGCGCCACGAAGAAGCCGCAGACCACACCGAGCGCGAGCAGCGCGCCCATGTCCATCGCCCAGGCGCCGGCCGCGTGCTCCCACAGCGGGTCGTCGCTGTCCCCCTTGGCGGGCGGGCTGATGTTGTTGAAGTCCAGCGTGGTGCCCGCGGCGGCCACCGCCCAGCGCGACGGCATCAGGTACGACAGTTCGTTGACGCCGACCGAGTTGGCCAGGGGGAACAGGCAGCCGGTGAAGACGACCTGGACGATCGCGAACATCACCAGCAGCGGCATCGTCTTCTCGGCGGTCTTCACCAGGGCCGAGATGATCAGTCCGAACATCATCGCGGTGAAGCCCAGCGCCATGATCGGGATGCACAGCTCCAGCAGGATCTGGCCGCCGAGGACCAGCCCCTCGTCGGGCACCGTGCGGCTGGCGAAGCCGATGACGCCGATCATCAGGCCCTGGATCATGGTGATCAGGCCCAGCACGAAGACCTTCGACATCAGGTACGCCGAGCGGGACAGGCCGGTGGCGCGCTCCCGCTCGTAGATCACACGTTCCTTGATCAGCTCACGGACGGAGTTCGCGGCGCCGGCGAAGCACGCGCCCACCGCGAGGATGAGCAGCACCGTGAGCGCCGTGCCGTTGCCGACGGGCCTGCCCGTTCTCGGGTTGATCTCCGTGTTGACCAGCAGGTCCTTGCCCTGGTCGATGAGCAGGCTGACCGAGCCGAGGACCAGCGGCAGGATGATCGACAGGGCGAGGAAGCCCTTGTCGGAGGCGATCACCGACACATAGCGGCGCACCAGCGTGGTGAACTGCGACGCCCAGCCCTGCGGCTTCGGCGGCTTCATCGCCTGCATCGCGGGGACCTGTACGGACTGCGGGGCGACCGCGTCGATGTCCGCGGCGTACATCTGGTAGTGCTGCGAGCCCTTCCAGCGGCCCGCCCAGTCGTAGTCGCGGTAGTTCTCGAAGGCGGAGAAGACGTCGGCCCAGGTGTCGTAACCGAAGAAGTTCAGCGCCTCCTCGGGCGGGCCGAAGTAGGCGACGGAACCGCCCGGCGCCATCACCAGCAGCTTGTCGCAGATCGCCAGCTCGGCCACCGAGTGGGTCACCACGAGGACCGTGCGGCCGTCGTCGGCGAGGCCGCGCAGCAGCTGCATGACGTCGCGGTCCATGCCCGGGTCGAGGCCGGAGGTCGGCTCGTCCAGGAAGATCAGCGACGGCTTGGTGAGCAGCTCCAGCGCCACCGACACGCGCTTGCGCTGACCGCCGGACAGGGACGTGACCCTCTTGTCCTTGTGGATGTCCAGCTTCAGCTCGCGCAGCACCTCGTCGATGCGGGCCTCACGCTCGGCCGCCGTGGTGTCGGCGGGGAAGCGCAGCTTGGCCGCGTACTTCAGGGCGCGCTTGACGGTCAGCTCCTTGTGCAGGATGTCGTCCTGCGGGACCAGACCGATGCGCTGGCGCAGCTCGGCGAACTGCTTGTACAGGTTGCGGTTGTCGTACAGCACCTCGCCCTCGTTGGCGGGGCGGTAGCCGGTGAGCGCCTTGAGCAGCGTCGACTTGCCGGAGCCGGAGGGACCGATGACCGCGATCAGGGACTTCTCCGGGACGCCGAAGGAGACGTCCTTCAGGATCTGCTTGCCGCCGTCGACCGTGACGGTCAGGTGGCGGGCGGAGAAGGACACCTCACCGGTGTCGACGAACTCCTCGAGCCGGTCGCCGACGATCCGGAACGTCGAGTGACCGACACCCACGATGTCGGTGGGGCCGAGCAGTTGCGATCCGCCCTTGGCGATCGGCTGGCCGTTGACGTAGGTGCCGTTGTGCGAGCCCAGGTCGCGGATCTCCATGCGCCCGTCGGGCGTCGAGTGGAACTCCGCGTGGTTGCGGGACACCTGGAGGTCGGAGACCACCAGGTCGTTCTCCAGGGCACGGCCGATGCGCATCACGCGGCCGAGCGAGAACTGGTGGAACGTCGTGGGACTGCGGTCGCCGTAGACCGGCGGCGCCCCCGCGCCACCACCGGGGCCCTGCTGCTGGGGGATGTGCGGCGCGTTCTGCTGCTGCGGTTGCTGCTGCCAGCCCTGCTGGGCCGGCGGCTGCTGCCAGCCGGCGCCCCCGCCCTGGGCGGCGTACGGCTGCTGCGCCTGCGGCACGGCGGCTGCGGCGACACCGGACAGCGTCACGCGCGGGCCGTCGTTCGCGTTGCCCAGGTTCAGCACCGTGTCGGCGGTGAACTCCAGGTGATGGATCCGCTGACCCTGCACGAAGGTGCCGTTGGTGCTGCCGTGGTCCTCGATCAGCCAACTGCGGCCGTTGAAGCTGATCGTGGCGTGACGCCAGGACACCCTGGCGTCGTCGAGGACGACGTCGCCCTGCGGGTCACGTCCCAGGGTGTAGGACCTGGACGGATCGAGCGTCCAGGTGCGTCCGTTTGATTCCAGTACGAGTTCCGGCACTCCATGCCCCACTGAGTTGTTCCCCCGAATTTCCCCCGTCGCAGGGAGTCTAGGGATGTCGAACATCGGGGGGAACTATTTCAGGCGCGGCCCTCCGACCGAAAGTCGGCCCTGTCACGACCCGGCGACAAGGCGTCGACGGCCCTGTCCGGGCGGGGGTTGAAATCGCCCCGGAGAGTGGTAAACCACGCGAGGGGGACATGTGCGGCCTGCCGGGCCGCTCCGCGGATCGGGGGGTCTGCCCATGAGTACTGCCACAGGCTCCGCCGGCCCGGGGCGTGCCACCGGTCTGCCGTGGGCGGACGTGGTGATGTCCGCGGTCGCCGCGGTGAGCTGGGCGCTGATCGGGATGGCGGGGACGGCCGCGCTGGGACTGCGTCTGCTGGACGCGGACACGGCGGCGTCGCCGGGGCCGACGGCCGCCGCGGTGGTGGCGCTGGCGGTGGGCGGTTCGGTGACGCCGACGGGGGACGTGTCGATGTTCGGGCTGTCCGGCGCCGAGGCGGACACGGCGGTCGACGTGATGCCGCTCGGTGTGGGGCTGGTGGGGGCGCTGCTGCTCTCCCTCGTCTTCCTGAGGTCCTTACGGGTGGCGGGAGTTGTCGTGTCCGGCCGTGAACTCGCCGCGCGGGCGGGCACGGTGGTCGCGCTGGCCGTGGCGACGGCGGGCGGGCTGGTGTGGGCGGGCCACGACGTGATCACCGTCGACGTGGCCGCGCTCGGTGTGGCCGGCCTGCCAGGCGCGGACGGTGGCGGAGGGCTGGACGTCCCCGGGCTGGGCGACATCGGGGAGCTGCTGCCGGACCGGGTGGGGGACCTGGTCGACGCGGAGGTGACGGTGGGGTTCTCCGTCGACACGGCGCCGACGCTGCTGGCGGGGCTGTTCTGGTCGGCGGGCGTGCTGCTGGTCGCGCTGCTCGCCTCCCGGCGTACTCCGCTGCCGCGCGGGTGGGACGCCCTGCACCGGGTGGTGCGGCCGGTGGCCTCGTCGGTCGTCGCGGTGCTGCTGGTCACGGTGGCGGCGGGGATCGCCGCCGCCGGGTACGCGGCGGCCGGCGACGACCATCCCCGCCGGATCGCCGGGGCCGCGCTGCTGGGGGCGCCGAACGGGGTGTGGCTGGGGGTGTCGGTCGGGCTTTTCGTCCCGTGGGACGCCCAGGGGGACGGGGCGCTGCTGGGCGCGCTGCCGCATCCCCTGGACGAGCTGCTGCGGACGGGGACCAGGGAGCCGGTCACCCTGGGCGCGCTGGCCGGGCTGGACGGGCGGGTGTGGCTGCTGGGGGCCGGGGCAGCGACGGCGGTGCTGCTGGCGGGCGTGCTGACGGGGGTGCGGACGCCGCTGGGGGGTGCGCCGGGGGCGGGTGGTTTCGCCGGGCGGTGTGCGGTGCGGCTGGGCGCCGCCACGGCGGTGACGCTGCCGGTGCTGGTGTGGCTCACGGAGGTGTCCGTGGGCGCCTCGCTGTCGATGCTGGGGTACGACGCGTTCGACGCGGGGCTGGATCTGAACGGGCGGCTCGGCGCGGCGGCGCTGCTCGGTGCCGTGTGGGGCGCCGGGGCCGGTGCGGCGGGGGCGCTGCTGGCGTGGGCGTGCGGGGTGGCCGGGACGCGGGTGGCGGCACTGGCACGGGGTGCCGGAGGCGACGGCTCGTCGGCGCCGGCGCCCTCGGGTCCCTACCGGCCGGGCCTGCCGTACCGCCCGCCCGACCCGGACACCAATCCGTATCTACGGCTGCCGGGGGCGCGGACGGAACAGGCTGCCCCCGAGGACGCGGTGCCGGGCCGGAGCACGCTTGCGGACACGGGTGCCGGCGCGGACGACGTGGCGGCGGCCCCCACGGTCGCCGGCCTCGCCCCGCCCTCTCGCCCGCCCCGCCCGGACCGTGGCCGCCTGTGGCCGGACAGGGTCCCGCCCCCTCCCCCACCACCGTCGGCGCCCCGCCCTCCGGGGGCGCGCGAGCCCGAGGGGGGAGACGAGGGCGCCCGGGGGTCGGGGGGACGCTAGGAGGCGGGCCGGCCTGGTGCCCGACGCCGAACCGTGTTCACGGCCGGGGGCGGGACCGGGCGGGGTGTCCGGAGGGCGGACCGTGCGGGCGCGGGGCACTCCGTGCCGGATACGGTAAGAGCACCATGAGCGCATCGCAGACCTCCGACGTTCCCACCCTCCTGGTCAAGATCTTCGGCAAGGACCGGCCCGGCATCACGGCCGGCCTCTTCGACACACTCGCCGCCTACTCCGTCGACGTGGTCGACATCGAGCAGGTCGTCACCCGCGGACGCATCGTGCTGTGCGCGCTCGTGACCCAGCCTCCGGCCGGGATGGAGGGCGACCTGCGGGCTACCGTCCACAGCTGGGCGGAGTCGATCAAGATGCAGGCGGAGATCATCTCCGGCAGGGGCGACAACCGCCCCCGCGGTCTCGGCAGGTCCCTGGTGACCGTGCTGGGCCACCCCCTCACCTCGGAGGCGACGGCCGCGGTCGCCGCGCGGATCACCAAGGCCGGCGGCAACATCGACCGTATCTTCCGGCTCGCCAAGTACCCGGTGACCGCCGTGGAGTTCGCGGTGTCCGGCGTGGAGACGGAGGCGCTGCGCACCGCGCTGGTGACGGACGCGGCCCGGTTCCGCATCGACATCGCCGTGGTCGCGGCGGGCCTGTACCGCAGGGCGCAGCGCCTGGTGGTGATGGACGTGGACTCCACGCTCATCCAGGACGAGGTGATCGAGCTCTTCGCGGCGCACGCGGGCTGTGAGGACCAGGTCGCCGAGGTGACGGCGGCGGCGATGCGCGGGGAGCTGGACTTCGAGCAGTCGCTGCACGCGCGGGTGGCGCTGCTGGAGGGTCTCGACGCCTCCGTGATCGACAAGGTGCGCAGCGAGGTGCGTCTGACGCCGGGCGCCCGCACCCTGATCCGTACTCTCAAGCGGCTCGGCTACCAGGTGGGCGTGGTGTCGGGTGGCTTCACCCAGGTCACCGACGACCTGAAGGAGCGCCTCGGTCTGGACTTCGCCCAGGCGAACACGCTGGAGATCGTCGACGGCAGGCTCACCGGCCGGGTGACCGGCGAGATCGTGGACCGGGCGGGCAAGGCCCGGCTGCTGCGCCGCTTCGCGGCCGAGGCGGGTGTGCCGCTGTCGCAGACGGTGGCGATCGGTGACGGCGCGAACGACCTGGACATGCTGAACGCGGCCGGTCTCGGTGTCGCCTTCAACGCCAAGCCGGTGGTGCGCGAGGCGGCGCACACGGCCGTGAACGTCCCCTTCCTGGACACCGTCCTCTATCTGCTGGGCATCACGCGGGAAGAGGTGGAGGCCGCGGACACGATCGCCGGCGACTGAGCCGCGCGCACCGGCCCTGACGACGGAAGGGCCCGGCTCCGACGAGGTCGGTGCCGGGCCCTTGTCGTGCCGGGCGGGTCAGCCGGGGGTCACTCGGTGGGCGCCCAGTAGTCGACCAGCGTGGCGGTACCGGGCTCCAGGGACTTCCAGGGGCCGGTGAAGGTCAGGACCGCGAACGCGGCGGCGGGGAAGCCGCGCCGCGTCATGCGCTCGCGCGCGTCGCCCCCGGACGCGCCGCCGAGGATGTCGGCCAGTCCCTGCACGCCCGGGTTGTGTCCGATCAGCAGGACGTTCTGCGCGTCGTCGGGGGTCTCGTTGAGCAGGGCGATCAGCTCGCCGGGCGAGGCCTCGTAGACCCGCTCCTCGTAGACGGTTTTCGGCCGCTTCGGGAACTCGTGGACCGCGAGTTTCCACGTCTCCCGGGTGCGTACCGCCGTGGAGCACAGGGCCAGGTCGAAGGCGACGCCGGAGTCGGCCAGCTTGCGGCCGGCGGCCGCGGCGTCCAGGCGGCCTCGCTCGGCGAGGGGCCGCTCGTGGTCGGACACCGGAGGCCAGTCGGCTTTCGCATGCCGGAAAAGGACAATCCTGCGGGGTTCTGCGACGCTCATGGCACCCAGCTTCGCACGAAACAGGCCACGGGGCGCAGGGAGTTGACCGGCGCCTCGGCGCGTTCAGCGGGCCATGAGCTGCTGCGCCCGCTCGACGAGGAGGGTGAGCGCGGGCTCACCGGCTGTCGCGTGCGCGTCGGAGGGGTTGAGGACGAGGGCGAGCAGGGCCACGAAGGCGAGCGAGGGGAGGGCCAGGGCCCACCACGGCAGCCGGGTGGCGGCACCGGCCCGGGGGGCCGGAACGGGCCGGGAGTGCGTGCGCGCCGACATGGGTGCCTCCGCTCTTCGAGAGCTCCGGGGCCGCCGGTCGCGGCCACATCTCGAAGGTAGGGATCGGCGGGGCGTCAACCCATCCGGTGATCCACCCACTTGACCCTGAGCCTGGCCCCCTAGGGGACGGTGGTGCCAGCACCACCCTCAGGGCGCGGAGCCGGTCACCGCGCTCGGGGCACGGGGCACGGGCGCCGCCGCCCGCGCTCAGGGCGCGAGCACCGTCGCGATGACGCCGATGACGATGAAGATCGCGAAGAACGCGCCGAAGACGAGCAGCATCTTCTTCTGGCCGTTCTGCGGGTTCGGGTCGAGGACTGGCATGGGGAAAGTGTCGCACCCTCCCCGCCCGGCACCGGCCACGGGGTGCCCGGCCGGCGCGGCGGCCCGGGGCGAGGGGCGGCCCCTCACGAAGGGCGGCCCGATCCGTACCCCGGGCACCCCGGTCCACAAGCCGGGCGCCTCAGCCCGCCGCCTCGTGCTCCACCGTGCGGTCCCGGCCGGCCACCACCCCGACGATCATCTGCGGCACCATCAGCCCCGCCATCAGCACGATCGGCAGCCCCCAGCCTCCGCTGTGCTGGTAGAGCACGCCCACCAGCAGCGGCCCGGGGATGGAGATCAGGTAGCCGGTGCTCTGCGCGAAGGCGGACAGCTGGGCCACGCCCCCACCCGTCCGGGCCCGCATGCCGACCATGGTGAGCGCCAGCGGGAAGGCGCAGTTGGCGACTCCCAGAAGCACCGCCCAGGCCCAGGCGCCGGCGGCCGGGGCGAAGTAGAGGCCCGCGTAGCCGATCAGGCCGCTGACTCCCAGGGCGAGCACGATCGGGCCCTGGCGGGGCAGCCGGGCGGCCAGGCGCGGGATGACGAAGGCCAGGGGCACGCCCATCACCATGGTGACGGCCAGCAGCAGTCCGGCCCGGCCGGCGGGAACGCCCGCGTCGCGGAAGATCTGCGCCATCCAGCCCATGGTGATGTAGGCGGCGGTGGCCTGGAGCCCGAAGAAGACGGCCAGCGCCCAGGCCGTAGGGCTGCGGGTGATGCGCAGTACCGGCGTCTGCCCGGCGGGCTCCCCTTGCCCCTGTCCGTCCCGCGGGGGCGACTCCGGCGCTCCGTCCCTCGATGGTGCGCCCCGCTCCCGTACGAACGGGAGCCAGGGCAGGATCGCGGCCGCCGCGAGGGCGGCCCAGACGGCGAGCCCCGCCTGCCAGTCGCCGCCGAGCGCGTCGGTCACCGGGACGGTGATCGCCGCGGCCGAGGCGGTTCCCAGGGCGAGGGCCATCG
Source organism: Streptomyces sp. NPDC014764 (assembly GCF_043082785.1). NCBI lineage: Bacteria > Bacillati > Actinomycetota > Actinomycetes > Kitasatosporales > Streptomycetaceae > Streptomyces > Streptomyces sp. NPDC014764. The sequence continues at coordinate 20,256 of NZ_JBIBXY010000013.1, forward strand.
AGTAGAGCCCGGTCATGGAGCCGACCCGGTCGGGGAACCAGCGTTTGACGATGACCGGCATCAGCACGTTGCTCACGGCTATGCCGGCGAGCGCGAGGCCGCTGGTCAGCAGGAAGGCGGCGGTGGTGCCGACGAAGGGCCGGACCAGCAGACCGGTGGCGATGGCGGCCATGCCCGCGCACACCACCGCGCCGGGGCCGAAGCGGCGGGCCAGGCGGGGCGCGGTGACGCCGAAGACGGCGAAACACAGCGCGGGCAGGGAGGTGAGCAGCCCGGCCACGCTGCCGCTCATGCCGAGCCCGTCGCGCACCTCTTCGAGCAGGGCGCCGAAGCTGGTGATGGCGGGGCGCAGGTTCAGGGCGGCCAGCACGATGCCGACGACGAGCAGCCGTTTCCGCCACGCGCGCGAGGAAGCGCCGGAGTGTTCCCGGGGCGCCGACGCGGCGGGCGTACGGGCGGCGGCGGACGCGGTCGTCCGGGTCTCGTCACCAGTCATACGAGTCATGCGACCCATCATAGAATCATGGGATGATTGGTTGTCCCGGTGGTCCATGGAGAGGACGTCCTACGCGGCCCCTGCCGTGCGAAGGTGAATCATGCCTCTGAGCCATCCGCGCAGATCCGCACTGTCCGAGCAGGTCATCGCCGCCCTGCGGGCCCAGATCACCTCGGGCGAGTGGCCGGTCGGCTCACGCATCCCCACCGAGCCGGAACTGGTGGAGCAGCTGGGGGTCGCCCGCAACACCGTCCGCGAGGCGGTGCGCGCGCTGGCGCACAACGGCCTGCTCGACATTCGCCAGGGCTCGGGCACCTACGTGGTCGCCACCAGCGAGCTGGCAGGCGTGATGCACCGTCGCTTCGCGGGCGCCGACCCCCGGCACGTCGCCGAGCTGCGCTCCTCCCTGGAGTCCTCCGCGGCGCGGCTGGCGGCCCACCGGCGCACGGAGAAGGACCTCAAGCAGCTCGACGCGCTGCTGCAGCGCCGTGAGGAGGCGTGGGAGTCGGGCGACGCGGAGACGTTCGTGACGGCGGACGCGACGTTCCACATGGCTGTCGTGGCGGCCTCGCACAACGACGTGATGACCGCGCTCTACGCGGACCTGGTCGAGGTGCTGCGCGACTGGCTGCGCGACGACGTGGGCGGGGACATGTCGCCGGAGACGCACATGGACCATGGCCGGCTGGTGGACGCTATCCGCGTGGGCGACGAGGCGACGGCGGCCGAGGAGGCCGCCTCCTACCCCATGGCGTGCAAGCCGGGACGGTTCACGGCTCCCACGGCCGACTGACCCGTGGCACGCACGAGGGCCCGCGCTCCCCCGGGAGGCGCGGGCCCTCGTGCGGGGCGTCCGTCAGGCGCCGACGGCGTGCAGACCGCCGTCCACGTGGACGATCTCACCCGTGGTCTTCGGGAACCAGTCGCTCAGCAGGGCGACGACGCCGCGGCCGGCCGGCTCCGGGTCCTTGAGGTCCCACTCCAGCGGGGCGCGGTTGTCCCAGACGGAGGCCAGCTCGGAGAAGCCGGGGATGGACTTGGCGGCCATCGATCCGATGGGGCCGGCGGAGATGAGGTTGCAGCGGATGTTCTGCTTGCCCAGGTCGCGCGCCATGTAGCGGCTGGTGGCCTCCAGGGCGGCCTTCGCCGGACCCATCCAGTCGTACTGCGGCCAGGCGTACTGCGCGTCGAAGGTGAGGCCGACGACGGAGCCGCCGTTCTGCATCAGCGGCAGGCAGGCCATGGTGAGCGACTTCAGGGAGAACGCCGAGACGTGCATGGCCGTGGAGACCGACTCGAACGGCGTGTTCAGGAAGTTGCCGCCGAGGGCGTCCTGCGGCGCGAAGCCGATGGAGTGCACGACGCCGTCCAGGCCGCCGAGCTCCTCGCCGACGACGTCGGCCAGGCGGCCCAGGTGCTCGTCGTTGGTGACGTCGAGCTCGATGACCTTGGTGGGCTTGGGCAGCTTCTTGGCGATGCGCTCGGTCAGGGTGGGCCGCGGGAACGCGGTCAGGATGATCTCGGCACCCTGCTCCTGGGCCAGCTTCGCGGTGTGGAAGGCGATGGAGGACTCCATCAGCACACCGGTGATCAGGACGCGCTTGCCCTCGAGAATTCCGCTCATGTGTGTCAGTGACCCATTCCCAGTCCGCCGTCAACGGGAATGACGGCTCCAGTGATGTACGAGGCGTCGTCCGAGGCGAGGAAGCGCACCGCGGCGGCGATCTCCTCGGTCTTCGCGTACCGGGCGAGCGGCACCTGGGCGAGGATCTTCGCCTGCTGCTCCTCGGTGAGCTCCCGGGTCATGTCGGTGTCGACGAAACCGGGCGCGACGACGTTGAAGGTGATGTTGCGCGAGCCCAGCTCGCGGGCGAGGGACCGCGCGAAGCCCACCAGACCGGCCTTGGAGGCGGCGTAGTTGGCCTGGCCCGCGGAGCCGAGCAGCCCGACGACCGAGGAGATCAGCACGACGCGGCCCTTGCGGGCGCGCAGCATGCCGCGGTTGGCGCGCTTGACGACGCGGAAGGTGCCGGTGAGGTTGGTCTCGAGGACGGACGTGAAGTCTTCCTCGGACATGCGCATCAGGAGCTGGTCCCGGGTGATACCGGCGTTGGCGACGAGCACCTCGACGGGGCCGTGCGCCTCCTCGATCTCCTTGTAGGCCTGCTCCACCTGCTCGGCCTCGGTGATGTCGCACCGGACGGCGAGGAAGCCGGCCGGGGGCTCACCCGAGCGGTACGTGATGGCGACCTTGTCGCCGGCGTCGGCGAACGCGCGGGCGATGGCGAGGCCGATGCCCCGGTTGCCTCCGGTGACGAGAACCGAGCGGCTCAACGGATCACCCCTTCGATAGCGGTCTGGTCCACCCGCCCGGACACCGTGACGACAGGCGGCTGCACCGAAAACCTATCGGTCCCGGTCCGCCGCGGGACATCGGGGCACCGACAGTGGCGTGGGAGCCGCTCTGTCGGGTCCCTACAGAAAGGACCCGGCCGGGCGAGGCGGTCACCTGCCCGGTGACACGAATACGGCGGGGCTCGCCGCAAAGTTGTGGTCCCGGTCCGGTCCGGCGCGACATGATGCGCCGCAGCGCCAACTCGACGCAGCGACAACGGAACGATTCGAACCCGACAGGAAGAGACGTAGGTGTCTCATAGCATTGACGAAGCCTTCACAGCCCTGCCGCTACGCGCCCTCGCCGACGCCGCGCTCGCCCGGGCGCGGGCGCTCGGGGCGGAGCACGCGGACTTCCGTCTGGAGCGGGTGCGCAGCGCCTCCTGGCGGCTGAGGGACGCCAAGCCCGCCGGTTCGTCGGACACCACCGACCTCGGGTACGCGGTGCGGGTGGTGCACGGCGGCACCTGGGGCTTCGCGTCCGGGGTGGACCTCACCCTCGACGCCGCCGCGAAGGTCGCCTCCCAGGCGGTGGCCATGGCGAAGCTGTCCGCGCAGGTGATCAAGGCGGCCGGCAGCGACGTCGGGGCGCCTGCCACGCCTTCCGGGCAGTGGGGGAGGGTGGAGCTGGCCGACGAGCCGGTGCACTCCGAGAAGACCTGGGTGTCGTCGTACGAGATCGACCCGTTCACCGTGCCCGACGAGGAGAAGGCCGGGCTGCTGGCCGAGTGGAGCGGGCGGCTCCTCGCGGCGAACGGCGTGGACCACGTGGACGCCTCACTGCTCACCGTGCACGAGAACAAGTTCTACGCGGACACCGCGGGGACCGTGACCACGCAGCAGCGCGTCCGGCTGCACCCGGTGCTGACGGCGGTGTCCGTCGACGAGTCCAGCGGCGAGTTCGACTCGATGCGCACCCTCGCCCCGCCGGCCGGCCGCGGCTGGGAGTACCTGACGGGCACCGGCTGGGACTGGGACGACGAACTGGCGCGGATCCCCGAGCTGCTCGCGGAGAAGATGCGCGCGCCGAGCGTCGAGCCGGGGCTGTACGACCTGGTGGTGGACCCGTCCAACCTGTGGCTCACCATCCACGAGTCCATCGGGCACGCCACCGAGCTGGACCGCGCCCTCGGCTACGAGGCCGCCTACGCCGGCACCTCGTTCGCCACCTTCGACCAGCTCGGCAAGCTGAAGTACGGCTCCGAGCTGATGAACGTCACCGGCGACCGCACCGCCGAGCACGGCCTGGCGACCGTCGGCTACGACGACGAGGGCGTCGAGGCGCAGTCGTGGGACCTGGTGAAGGACGGCACGCTGGTCGGCTACCAGCTGGACCGGCGGATCGCGAAGCTCACCGGCTTCGAGCGGTCCAACGGGTGTGCGTTCGCCGACTCCCCCGGCCATGTGCCGGTGCAGCGCATGGCCAACGTGTCGCTGCGGCCGGATCCGGCGGGGATGTCCACCGAGGACCTGATCGGGGGCGTCGACCGGGGCATCTACGTGGTCGGCGACCGGTCCTGGTCGATCGACATGCAGCGCTACAACTTCCAGTTCACCGGCCAGCGGTTCTACCGGATCGAGAACGGACGGCTCGCCGGGCAGCTCCGGGACGTCGCCTACCAGGCCACGACCACCGACTTCTGGGGCTCCATGGCCGCCGTCGGCGGTCCGCAGACGTACGTACTGGGCGGCGCCTTCAACTGCGGCAAGGCCCAGCCGGGCCAGGTCGCGGCGGTCTCCCACGGCTGCCCGTCCGCCCTGTTCAAGGGAGTCAACATCCTCAACACCACGCAGGAGGCCGGGCGATGAGCGCGCGCACCACCAAGCCGCACGAGATCGTCGAGCGGGCGCTGGAGCTGTCCCGGTCCGACGGCTGTGTCGTGATCGCCGACGAGCACTCGTCCGCCAACCTCCGCTGGGCAGGCAACGCGCTCACCACGAACGGGGTCACCCGCGGGCGTACTCTCACCGTGATCGCCACGGTGGACGGCGCGCAGGGCACGGCCACCGGGGTGGTGTCCCGGTCCGCGGTGACCGTGGACGAGCTGGAGCCGCTGGTGCGGGCCGCCGAGGCCGCCGCGCGCGGCGCCGGCCCCGCCGAGGACGCCCAGCCGCTGGTGACCGGGGTGGATCCGTCGCCCGAGTTCACCGAGGCGCCGGCCGAGACGGCCTCCGCGGTGTTCGCCGACTTCGCCCCGGCGCTGGGCGAGGCGTTCGCCCGGGCCCGGGCCGGCGGCCGGGAGCTGTACGGCTTCGCCAACCACGAGCTGGTCTCCACCTACCTGGGCACGTCGACGGGGCTGCGGCTGCGGCACGACCAGCCGAACGGGACCCTGGAGATCAACGCCAAGTCCCCGGACCGCACCCGGTCGGCGTGGGCGGGCCGCTCCACCCGCGACTTCAAGGACGTCGACCCGGCCGCGCTGGACGCCGAGCTGGCCGTACGCCTCGGCTGGGCGGAGCGGAGGCTGGAGCTGCCGGCGGGCCGGTACGAGACGCTGCTGCCGCCGAGCGCGGTGGCGGACCTGCTGATCTACCAGTTCTGGTCGGCGTCCGGGCGGGACGCGGCGGAGGGCCGCACGGTGTTCTCCACGCCGGGCGGCGGCACCCGCGTCGGCGAGCGGCTGACCCAGCTGCCTCTGACGCTGCGCAGCGACCCGAACGAGCCGGGCCTCGAGTCGGCGCCGTTCGTGATCGCGCACTCCTCCGGCGGCGACCAGTCGGTGTTCGACAACGGGCTGCCACTGTCGGTGACGGACTGGTTGCGCGAGGGCGAGCTGCACCGGCTGACCACCAGCCGGCACAGCGCGGGCCTCACCGGTCTGCCGACCGCGCCGGCCGTCGACAACCTGATCCTGGACGGCGGCGAGGACCGTTCGCTCGAGGAGATGGTCGCGGCCACGGACCGGGGGCTGCTGCTGACCTGCCTGTGGTACATCCGCGAGGTGGACCCGGCGACGCTGCTGCTTACCGGGCTGACCAGGGACGGCGTCTATCTGGTGGAGAACGGCGAGGTCACCGGCGAGGTGAACAACTTCCGGTTCAACGAGTCGCCGGTGGACCTGCTGGGCCGGGCGGCCGAGGCGGGCCGTACGGAGAAGACGCTGCCCCGGGAGTGGAGCGACTGGTTCACCCGGGCCGCGATGCCCCCGCTGCGCATCCCCGATTTCAATATGAGCTCGGTCAGCCGGGGCGTATAACCTCGTAGGCGTTCGCAGCAGGCCGTCGCCCGTACGGCCGCAGATCACCGAGGAGACACGAGAACCGTGACGGACATCGTCGACGAGCTGAAGTGGCGCGGGCTGTTCGCCCAGTCCACTGACGAGGACGCTTTGCGCAAGGCGCTCGCGGACGGTCCCGTCACGTTCTATTGCGGCTTCGACCCGACCGCGCCGTCGCTGCACGTGGGGCATCTGGTGCAGGTGCTCACCGTGCGCCGGCTCCAGCAGGCCGGTCACCGGCCGCTGGCGCTGGTGGGTGGCGCGACCGGGCAGATCGGCGACCCGCGGCCGACGGCCGAGCGCACGCTGAACTCGCCGGAGACGGTCGCGGGCTGGGTCGAGCGGCTGCGGAGCCAGATCGAGCCGTTCCTGTCCTTCGAGGGCGAGAACGCGGCCGTGATGGTCAACAACCTCGACTGGACGGCGAACCTGTCCGCGATCGAGTTCCTCCGGGACATCGGCAAGCACTTCCGTGTCAACAAGATGCTGACGAAGGACTCGGTCGCCCGGCGTCTGGAGTCCTCCGAGGGCATCAGCTACACGGAGTTCAGCTACCAGCTGCTCCAGGCGATGGACTTCCTCCAGCTGTACCGCCGCTACGGCTGCACGATGCAGCAGGGCGGCAGCGACCAGTGGGGCAACCTCACGGCCGGCCTCGACCTGCTGCACCGGCTGGAGCCGGACGCCACGGTCCACGCGTACGCGACGCCGCTGATGACGAAGGCGGACGGCACCAAGTTCGGCAAGACCGAGGGCGGCGCCGTCTGGCTGGACCCGGAGATGACCACGCCGTACGCGTTCTACCAGTTCTGGCTGAACGTGGACGACCGGGACATCTCGGGCTACATGCGGATCCTGTCCTTCAAGTCCCGTGAGGAGCTGGAGGAGCTGGAGCGGCAGACGGAGGAGCGTCCGCAGGCGCGTGCCGCGCAGCGCGCGCTGGCGGAGGAGCTGACGACGCTGGTGCACGGCGCCGACCAGACGGCCGCCGTGATCGCCGCGTCGAAGGCCCTGTTCGGTCAGGGCGAGCTGGGTGAGCTGGACGAGCGCACGCTGGCGGCGGCGCTCTCCGAGGTGCCGCACGTGAAGGTGGCCGAGCTGGGTCCGGTGGTGGACCTGTTCGCCGAGGTCGGCCTGGTGCCCAGCAAGTCCGCCGCGCGGCGCACGGTGAAGGAGGGCGGCGCCTACGTGAACAACGTCAAGGTCGCCGCCGAGGACGCCGTCCCCGCGAAGGAGGACCTGCTGCACGGGCGCTGGCTGGTGCTGCGCCGCGGCAAGAAGAACCTGGCGGCCGTGGAGGTCGCGGCCGGCTGAGCCGGCGGTGTGCGTGAGGGGCGGGCCCCGTGCGGGGCCCGCCCCTCCGCCGCGCCTGACCGCCGGCGGTCAGGCCCGCCGGCTCTCGTACTTCCTGCGCTTCATCGAGTTGTAGATCATCTCCGCGAGCAGCACGACGACGATGGCCGCGCCGAGCTGGAAGATGTGCCGTCCCCAGTCGATGCCCCGGGTCTCCTCGATGCCGAAGCCGCGCGCGATGGCGTTGCCGATGACCGCGCCGATCATGCCGCAGATGGTGGCCAGCCAGAGCGGGATGTGCTGCTTCCCGGGGATCACCGCCTTGGCGAGCAGGCCGAGCACGAATCCCACGATGATCGCCCACAACCAGCCCATGACTGCCTCCTCGTACGACTTGACGCGAGCATCACGGCAAGTGTCGGCCCGGTCGCACTACGCCGCATGTCGGACATGCCGTACGCGGTACGGCGCAGCCGGGCGGCGCGGAGCGGGGTGACCCGCTCTCGTGACCGGGCGGGGCGCGGCGTACCGTTGGCCTTGTCCGGAAGGGTCCGATGCGGGCGGATGGTGGAATGTGATGCGGAAGCAGCGTGGCGGCGGCGCTCAGGTGTTCCGGATCACGGGCGCCCGGGCGGGCCTCCAGGAGGACGTGCGGGGACGGCAGCGCCGGTACGTGATCTCGATGGTCGTTCGCACGATCTCGGTCATCCTGGCGGCCACCCTGTGGAACGTGGAGCGGCACGTCGCGATCGTGGCACTGGTGCTCGGGGCGGTCCTGCCGTACATCGCCGTGGTGATCGCCAACGCGGGCCGGGAGAACGCTCCGTCCCTGCCGTCGACCTTCGTGACGACCCCGATGAAGCAGATGATCGCACCGCCGCGGACGAACGACGGTGCGACGGAACCCGATCCGGAAGAAGTGGCGTCGCACACGGCGCCGGGCGCACGATCCGAGGATCCGGGACGCCCTTGAGGAGCGGGGCGTGAGCGCGGGCCGCCGGGAGCGGAAGTAACTTCCCGGTCAACCTCAAAGAATCCTCAGATCAATCATGTTCTTTCGGTGCCGGGGGCGGGGTGACCCGTGACATACTTCGTACGCGCTCCGCATCCCCCGTCGGAGCGACGGACCGACGCCGGGCAGCTCCCCCCGTGGCTGCTCGGCGTCGCCTTTTCCGCGGGGCGTATGTCCCTCCTGCGCACGGGTTAGGGTCGGACGGTGATCAACCCCGACCCCGAGACGCCCATCTGTTCCGCGAAGGGCTGCCGCGCCCCCGCCGAGTGGGTGCTGGCCTGGAACAACCCGAAGATCCACACGCCGGAGCGGCGCAAGACGTGGCTGGCCTGCGACGAGCACCGGGAGCATCTGGCGCAGTTCCTCGGCGTGCGCGGCTTCCTGAAGGACGTGGTGCGCTTCGAGGAGTGGGAGGCCCCGGAGGGGGCCTGAGCCCTCCCCGGCCGGAACGTCCCCGGGGGCTCAGCCGCCGATGGCGGACATCGGGCGGTCCGGCTGGACGAACGTGGGGTCGTCGAGGCCCGCGCCCGCCTTCTTGCCCCACATGGCCAGCTTCCAGATGCGGGCGATCTCCTCGTCGTCCGCGTCGGAGCGCAGGGCCGCGCGCAGGTCGGTCTCCTCGGTGGCGAACAGACAGGTGCGGACCTGTCCGTCGGCGGTGAGGCGGGTGCGGTCGCAGGCGGCGCAGAAGGGCCGGGTGACGGAGGCGATGACGCCCACCCGGTGCGGTCCGCCGTCGACCAGCCAGCGCTCGGCGGGGGCGGAGCCGCGCTTCTCCTCGCCCTCGGGGGTCAGCTCGAAGCGGGTGCGCAGGGAGGCGAGGATGTCCCCCGCGGTGATCATGCCGTCGCGCTTCCAGCCGTGCTGGGCGTCCAGCGGCATCTGCTCGATGAACCGCAGCTCGTAGTCGTGCTCGACGGCCCAGGCGAGCAGGTCGGGGGCCTCGTCGTCGTTGAGCCCCGGCATCAGGACCGAGTTGACCTTCACGGGTGTCAGACCGGCCTCGCGGGCCGCGTACAGGCCGTCCAGGACGTCCTGGTGGCGGTCGCGGCGGGTCAGGGTCTTGAAGACGTCGGGGCGGAGCGTGTCCAGCGAGACGTTGACCCGGTCCAGGCCGGCCGCCTTGAGTGCGTCGGCGGTGCGGCGCAGTCCGATGCCGTTGGTGGTGAGGGACATCTGCGGGCGGGGCTCCAGGGCGGCGACCCGCTCCACGATGCCGACCAGGCCGGGTCGGAGCAGGGGCTCACCACCGGTGAAGCGCACCTCCTCGATGCCCAGGGAGGTGACCGCGATGTCGATCAGCCGGACGATCTCGTCGTCGGTGAGCAGATCGGGCTTGGCGAGCCACTGCAGTCCTTCCTCGGGCATGCAGTACGTGCAGCGCAGGTTGCACCGGTCGGTGAGCGAGACCCGCAGGTCGGTCGCCACTCGGCCGTAGATGTCGATGAGCACGTGGGGCCCCTCCCTGTACGCCGATCTCTCGATGTCCGGTACTTGCGAGCGTACGTGACGCCGCCGACATCACCCAGCGGCGCGATGTGACGAGATGCCGACGGCCGCGTCGTACGGACCTACGAGGGTCCGTACGACGCGGCCGTCGCGCGCGGTGTCCGTCAGTGGGCGCCGGTGCCGGTCAGGGACCGGACCTCCAGCTCCGCGTACTTCTTGGCGTCGGGCTCCTCCTTGGACAGGACGGTGCCCAGCCAGCCCATCAGGAAGCCGAAGGGGATGGAGATGATGCCCGGGTTCTTCAGCGGGAACCAGGCGAAGTCGACGTCCGGGAACATCGCCTTCGGGTCGCCGGAGACGACCGGCGAGAAGAGCACCAGGCCGACGGCGACGATCAGACCGCCGTAGATCGACCACAGCGCGCCCTGGGTGGTGAACCGCTTCCAGAAGAGGCTGTAGAGGATGGTCGGCAGGTTGGCCGAGGCCGCGACCGCGAAGGCCAGGGCGACCAGGCCGGCGACGTTCAGGTCGCGGGCGAGGGCGCCGAGCGCGATGGAGACGATGCCGATGAGAACGGTCGCCCAGCGGGCCGCCCTCATCTCCTCCTTCTCGGTGGCCTTCCCCTTGCGGATGACGTTGGCGTAGATGTCGTGCGCGAAGGAGGACGACGAGGCCAGCGTGAGGCCGGCGACCACGGCGAGGATGGTGGCGAACGCGACCGCCGAGATGGTGGCGAGCAGGATCGCGCCCCAGGCCGAGTCGACGCCGCCGAGGTGCAGGGCGAGCAGTGGTGCCGCCGTGTTGCCGGACGGATTGGACGCGATGATCTCGTCCTGCGAGATGAGTGCCGCCGCGCCGAAGCCGAGCGCGATGGTCATCAGGTAGAAGCCGCCGATGATGCCGATGGCCCAGTTGACGGATTTACGGGCGGCCTTGGCGTTCGGCACCGTGTAGAAGCGGATCAGGATGTGCGGCAGGCCGGCGGTGCCGAGCACCAGGGCGATGCCCAGGGAGAGGAAGTCCAGCTTGGTGAGGTTGTCGGCGCCGTACTGGAGGCCGGGCTCCAGGAAGGCGTCGCCCTTGCCGCTGTTCTCGGCGGCCTTGCCCAGCAGGTCCGAGATGTTGAAGTTGAACTTCAGCAGCACCAGGAAGGTGATGAGGATCGTGCCGCCGATGAGCAGCACGGCCTTGACCATCTGCACCCAGGTGGTGCCCTTCATGCCGCCGATGGACACGTACACGATCATCAGGACGCCGACGAGGGCGACGATGAGGACCTTGCCGGCGTCGGAGGTGATGCCGAGCAGCAGGGAGACGAGCACGCCCGCGCCCGCCATCTGGGCCAGCAGGTAGAAGATCGACACGACGATGGTGGAGGTGCCGGCGGCGGTGCGGACCGGACGCTGGCGCATGCGGTAGGCGAGGACGTCGCCCATCGTGTAGCGGCCGGAGTTGCGCAGCGGCTCGGCGACGAGCAGCAGGGCGACGAGCCAGGCGACCAGGAAGCCGATGGAGTAGAGGAAGCCGTCGTAGCCGAAGAGGGCGATGGCGCCGGCGATGCCGAGGAAGGACGCGGCGGACATGTAGTCGCCGGAGACGGCCAGTCCGTTCTGGAAGGCGCTGAACTGCCGTCCGCCCGCGTAGAAGTCTGCGGCGTCCTTGGTCTGCCGGCCGGCCCACACGGTGATGCCGAGGGTGGCGACCACGAAGAGCGCGAACAGCGTGATGATCAGCGGCCGGTGCTCGCTGGCCTCGTTCGCGGCGAGGGTGACATGGGTGATCGCGGGGCTCATGCGCCGCCCTCCATACGGGTCTTGATGGCCTCGGCCTTGGGGTCGAGCTTGGCGGCGGCGTGCTTGGAGTACCACCAGGCGATGAGGAAGGTGCTGACGAACTGCAGCACGCCGAAGACGAAGGCGACGTTGATGTTGCCGGCGAGCTTGGTGCCCATGAAGCCGCCCGCGTAGTTGGACAGCAGCACGTACAGCAGGTACCAGACGATGAAGCCGATGGTCAGCGGGAAGGCGAACGAACGGTAGGAGCGGCGTAGTTCACCGAACTCAGCGCTCTCCTGAACCTCGGTGAACTCCTCCGGCGTGGGGAGTTTGGCTTTCTGTGTCGAGGGGGGCGGTGCTTCGGCGGCCACGGAGTCTCCTCGCGTTGCGGGTCGGTTCTTGAGTCGACGAAGGCGAGTGTCCTCGCGCTTCCTGCCCAAGGGCACGGCGCCACGCGAGGACCGGTTCAACTCGGTTCGGTTCTTTTCCGTGGACGTTTTCCGAAGACGTTGCACGCAAATCATTGCTGGCCAGCGGACGGGCGGGATAGCTTCACCCTGCACCACCCGTCATGTACCTGCCCGGGCAGCCACCCCTGTCTCGGGCCGGTTTCGTTTCCGGATGATGTGGAGACCCCATGGCTCATCTGCGTTCCAGACGCCGGCTCGCCCTCGCCGTTCCCGTCGTGCTGTCGCTGACCGCCTCGCTCGGCTTCCTGCCCGCGGCGGCCTCGGCCGCACCGGCCACGCCCACGGCCGCGGCGGAGCAGGCGGCGGACGCGCCCGTCCTGGCGTACGTCGTCAACACCAGGACGGACCACCGCACGATCGCCAAGGTGAAGCGGGCGATCGCCGCAGCGGACGGCGAGATCGTCATCGCGTACGAGAAGATCGGCGTCATCGTCGTCCGCTCCGCGAACGGCGACTTCGCCAAGACCCTCCGCAAGGTGCCCGGCGTGCAGTCGGCCGGAGCCACCCGCACCGCCCCGCTGACCCCCGCCGGGACCACGGACGCCGGCTCCGCCGAGTACCTGACGGCCGCCGACGCCGCGAAGCTGAAGGCCGCGTCCGCGAAGACGCCGGGCAGCGAGCCGATCGAGGCCGACCAGTGGGACCTGCGCGCCATCGGCGCCGACAAGGCCGCGAAGATCAACCCGGGCAGCAGGAACGTCACGGTCGCCGTCATCGACACCGGCGTCGACGACACCCACCCGGACCTCGCCCCGAACTTCTCGAAGTCCCAGTCCGCCAACTGCTTCGGCGGCGCCCCGGACACCACCCCGGGCGCCTGGCGGCCGTACACCGCGGACGACTACCACGGCACGCACGTGGCCGGTGAGATCGCCGCCGCCCGCAACGGCGTCGGCGTGGCCGGTGTCGCGCCCGGCGTGAAGGTCTCGGCGATCAACGTCACCGACCCCGCCAACGGGCTGTTCTACGCGGAGGCCGTCGTCTGCGCGTTCGTGTTCGCCGCCGACCGCGGCGTGGAGATCACGAACAACAGCTACTACGTCGACCCGTGGATGTACAACTGCATGGACGACCCCGACCAGCGGGCCATCGTCGACGCGGTCAACCGCGCCCAGCTGTACGCCCAGCGCAAGGGCACCCTGCACTTCGCCTCGGCCGGCAACTCCAACCACGACCTGGCCTCGGACGCGATCGACGACACGTCCAGCCCCAACGACACCACTCCGGTGCCGCGCACCATCGACCCGAGCGAGTGCTTCGACCTGCCCACGCAGCTCCCGGGCGTCGTCACGATCAGCGCAACGGGCTCCGAGAACCTCAAGTCGTACTACTCCTCGTACGGCAAGGGCGTCGTCGACGTGGCCGCGCCGGGCGGCGACGGCCGCTACCAGACGCCGGACACCCCGTCGAAGAACGGCCGCATCCTGTCCACGATGCCGAACGGCGAGTACGCCTGGCTCCAGGGCACCTCGATGGCCTCCCCGCACGCGGCCGGCGTCGCGGCGCTGCTGAAGTCCAAGCACCCGTGGCTGCCCCCGGCGGCTCTGCAGGCGCTGCTCAAGGCGCAGGCGAACAACCCGGGCTGCCCCGCATCGTACGACCAGGACGGTGACGGAACGCAGGACGCGACATGCGAGGGCGGCCGACAGGTCAACGGCTTCTACGGGCACGGCATCGTCGACGCGCTCCGCGCCGTCAAGTGAACCTGGCCCCCGCACACCCGCCGTACCGTCAGCACGTCAAAGTGAACGAACTGGAGACTTCATGACAGCGTCTCACCCGCGCCACCGCCGGGCGCTGGTCGTCCCGGCCGGCATGGCCCTGGCGACCGCGCTCGCGTTCCTGCCTAACACGGCCGCCACGGCCGCCCCCGCCCACCAGGGGGCCGCCTCCGCGGACTCGGCCTCCTTGAGCTACGTGGTCAACGTGCAGGGCGGGCACGGCGCGCCGGCTCATGTGAAGAAGGCGATCGCCAAGGCCGGCGGGACGATCGTGACGTCGTACGAGAAGATCGGCGTGATCGTCGTCCACTCGTCGAACGCCGACTTCGCGAAGACGATCCGCAAGGTGCCGGGGGTGCAGTCGGCCGGCGCCACCCGCAACGCGCCGCTGCCGTCGGCGGCCACCACGGACCTGGGCTCCCCGAAGGTGCTCAGCGCCGCCGAGGTCGCCGAGGCGACGCAGGAGGCCGCCGACGGCCAGGACCCGCTGCAGAACCTCCAGTGGGACCTGCCCGCCATCAAGGCGGACAAGGCGCACGAGAAGTCGCTGGGCAGCCCGGAGGTGACCGTCGCCGTCATCGACACGGGCGTCGACGACACGCACCCCGACATCGCGCCCAACTTCGACCGGGCCGCTTCGGTGAACTGTGTGGCGGGCAAGCCCGACACCAGCGAGGGCGCCTGGCGCCCCGGCGCGGCCGAGAGCCCGCACGGCACGCACGTCGCCGGTGAGATCGCCGCCGCGAAGAACGGCATCGGCATGACCGGTGTCGCCCCCGGGGTGAAGGTCTCCGGCATCAAGGTGTCCAACCCGGACGGCTACTTCTACACCGAGGCCGTGGTGTGCGGCTTCATGTGGGCGGCCGAGCACGGAGTCGACGTCACCAACAACAGCTATTACACCGACCCCTGGTACTTCAACTGCAAGAACGACCCGGACCAGAAGGCGCTCGTCGAGGCCGTCTCGCGGGCCACGCGGTACGCGGAGCGCAAGGGCGCGGTCAACGTCGCGGCGGCGGGCAACGAGAACTACGACCTGGCGTCCGACTCGATCACCGACCCGTCCTCGCCGAACGACGGCACCCCGTCCGACCGCGAGATCGACCCGTCGAAGTGCCTGGACATCCCCACGCAGCTCCCGGGCGTGGTGACGGTCGCGTCGACCGGCGCGAAGGGTCTGAAGTCGTCGTTCTCCAACTACGGCCGCGGGATCATCGACATCGCCGCGCCCGGTGGCGACTCGACAGCCCTGCAGACGCCGGCCCCGCCCGCCACCAGCGGCCTGATCCTGGGCACGCTGCCCGGCGGCGGCTGGGGCTACATGGCCGGTACGTCGATGGCGTCCCCGCACGTCGCGGGCGTCGCCGCGCTGATCAAGTCGAAGCACCCGTACGCGCCGCCGGCGCTGGTGAAGGCCCTGCTGTACGCGCAGGCCGACGCCACCGCCTGCACCAAGCCGTACGACATCGACAACGACGGCAAGGTCGACGCGGTGTGCGAGGGCCCGAAGAACCGCAACGGCTTCTACGGCTGGGGCATGGCGGACGCGCTGGACGCGGTGACGCGGTGACGCGGTGACGCGGTAGTCGTCGTCGCTCCGTGAAGCGTTCAGGAGGGGCCGGGCGGGTGCGCCCGGCCCCTCCCGTCTGCCCGGCCGTGCGGTGCGGTGCTGCACAGTAGGGCCATGACTCGTCTCGCGTCCCTCTGGTCAGGTCTCGGCGGGGAACCCGCGCTCGTGTCGCGGGTGTCCGCCGTCGAGCGGCCCGGTGCGCTGTCCTCACGGTTGCCGGTGAGGGAGTTCGCGGGGGCCTGCGTCGGCGTGTGCGCGCTGGCCGCCGCCGAGCTCGCAGCCCGGCGCACGAGCGCCGGTGAGGTCCCGGCGGTGCGGGTGGACGACGGGGCGGTGGCCACCGCGTTCGTGAGTGAGCGTCACCTGCGGACCGACGGGCGGGCCGCCGAGAGCTTCGCGCCGCTGTCACGGTTCTGGCGGACGGCGGACGGGTGGGTGCGCACCCACGCCAACTATCCGCACCACCGGGCGCGGCTGCTCTCCGCGCTGGGCACGCCGGAGGACCCGGACGCGGTGGCCGCGGCGCTCGCGGGGAGGTCCGCGCGGGAGGTGGAGGAGACGGTCGCGGCCGCCGGCGGCCTGGCCGTCGCCCTGCGCACGCCCGAGGAGTGGGCGGCGCACGAACAGGCGGCGGCGGTGGCGCGGCTGCCGCTGGTGGAGCGGGTACGGCTGGACTCCGCGCCGGCGCGGAAGTTCGCGGCGGTGGGCGGCAGGGGTCCGCTGCTGCCCGCCGCGGGACTGCGGGTGCTGGACCTGACCCGGGTCATCGCCGGGCCGGTCGCCACCCGCACACTCGCCCTGCTCGGCGCGGACGTGCTGCGCCTGGACCCGCCGGACTTGCCCGAACTGCCCGACCAGCACACCGACACGGGCTTCGGGAAGCGGTCGGCGCTGCTGGACCTGGCCGCGGACCGGGAGGGCTTCGAGGAGCTGCTGGCGGGGGCGGACGTGGTGGTCACCGGGTACCGGCCCGGGGCCCTGGACCGCTTCGGGCTGAGCGCGGAGGCGCTGGCCGAGCGGCGGCCGGGGGTGGTCGTGGCACAGCTGTCGGCGTGGGGTGCGACGGGCCCCTGGGCGGGGCGCCGCGGCTTCGACAGCCTGGTCCAGGTCGCGACGGGCATCGCATGCGCCGAGGGCGGGCGGGACCGCCCCGGCGCGCTGCCCGCGCAGGCGCTGGACCACGGCACGGGGTACCTGCTGGCGGCCGGGGTGCTCCGGTCCTTGTCGGACCAGGCGGACACGGGTGGCAGCCGGCTGGTCCGGGTGGCACTGGCACGCACGGCGGCCGAACTGTCTGCGGGCGCCGGGGATTGCGCGACCGGGGAGCCCGGGACCGGCCTCTCCCCCACTCCATGGCTTGCGGAACGGGACAGCGCGCTCGGGCGGTTGCGGTACGCCCTGCCGCCGGTGGCCTTCGAGGGCGGACCGCGTGACTGGGCGCGAGGGCCGGGACGGTGGGGGGTGGATGCGGCGCGATGGCTGTGAGCGCCGCTCGCTCGCCTGCGGCACCGACGCACCACCCACAGCCGGCACGGGCGGCTCCTTGACGGACGTTCCCCACAAGGGACGACCGGCGGCAGCACTCGGCCGGGGGCCGGCACGTTCGGGCCGCGTGACCGGTCGCGAGAACCCGGGCAGTCAGGGTGGATGCGGCGCACGATCGCTGTGAGCGCCGCTCGCTCGCCTGCGGCACCGACGCACCACCCACGGGCCGGCACGGGCGGCTGCTGACGGACGTTCCCCACGAGGGGCGGCCGGTGGCTGCGGTCGGCGGCCGGGGGCCGCTGTGATGCGCACCGGGTGCGCGGAGCAGTCGGCTGTCGGCGTGCCCGCCGTGGGCAGGGCGCGACGGCGTCCGGCGAGCGTCCGGCTCGCCCGGGCGATCCGCACGCCAAGGCTGACCGTCCCTCAGTCATGAGACCGCGAGCCGAGGTGCCGACGGAGCCGGCACGGCCCTGGCCGTCCGCCGCGAGCCGCTCGGCCCCGGTGCGCCGGGTGCGGCCGCCGCCGCGCCCGGACCCCGGCCCGGAAGCGATGACGGCCAGGGTGGCGGAGGCCGCGACCTCGGCCGTGGCGGGTGGCGGGCAGGCACCGCCGGCACAGCCACCTGCCCGGGCCGGCTTCGCACGCGCTGTCCGCCGAACGTCGTCAGCACACTCCGGCGGACGCGCGTGTCGGGCGCGCCCCCGTGGTGCGTCGGGCGCCAAGTCGTGTGACCGGCGCTCGGCAGCGGCCGCGCGACCATCACAGGGCGCGAACAAAGTCCGCATATCGCCCCGCACTTGCCCTGCTCTGTGTGATCTTGTGAAGATCCTGGGGTGACTCTGACGAAATCCAGGGCCCGGTCCCGGGCGGTGCGGGCGTCCGGTGGGCGGCGGCGGGCCGTGGCCGTGCTCGTCCTGGTGGTGCTCGGTGCGCTGATACCCCTGCTCGGACCGTCGCCCGCGCTGCACGGCACCGGGGAGGCGGACCCGCCCGGAACCGGGGGCATAGCCCTCCTGCGCACCGTGCTGTTCGCCGCGCTGGCCGTGTCCACGGGCGAGCTGTTCGCCGTGCGGCTCGCGCGCACGCTGCCGGGCGCGCCGCCCGCCCTGCCGCGCAGTTGGTCGACCGTCGCCAACTCCGTCGGCTTCGTGGCCGCCCTGGGACTCGCGTCCGTCGTGGCGACCGGCAACCTCGTGCCGAGCAGCCCGGCCGACATCGACGTGGGCGGGCTGTACGAGACGCGGGACGGCAAGCTCGCCCTGCTGGAGGTCAACGGCTTTCTCGCGGCGGCCCTGTGCTCCGCGTCCAGGCGCCCCGTCACCCAGGCCCTGCCGCTGGCGGCGGTCGTCGTCGCCGAGGCGCTCCGCGCCCACCCGACGACGGAGTACAGCCCGCTCGTCGGCTCGGGGCTGACGCTGGTGCACCTGACGTGCGCGTCGCTGTGGGTGGGCGGCCTGCCGCACGTCCTGCGCACGATGCGACTGTGGGGGCACGTGGAGGCGGGCGCGGCACTGCTGGGCCGCTACGCGCGCGTGGCACTCGTCCTGCTCGCCGCCATCACCGCTACAGGAGTGTGCAGTTCGCTGCGCCGGATGCCGCCCGGGACGATCCTGGAGCAGCTGACGGGCACCGCGTACGGGCGCGTGCTGCTCGCCAAGGTGGTCCTGATGGCGGGCGTGTCCGCGCTCGCCCTGTGGGCGCGGGTGCGGCTGGCACGGGCGGCCGACCCGCTGACCGCGCGTTCACCCGCACGGGCGGAGGTGGGCCTACTCGCCCTGGTGGTCGCGGTGTCGGGACTGCTGACCGCGTTGCCGGTGCCGATCCGCTGGTGACCGCCCCGCGGGCCGCCCCGCTCGCCGTCACGCGCGCGTCGTGAACGGACGCGCCGCACGGGGCACCTGACGGACAGGCCTGTCAGCAGCGGGCCGTATCCTCGTGAACCATGCTCGAAGACCTCACCGCCGCAGCCGCCTCCCCCACCGCGTGGCCGGCCGCGTATCCGCAGGGATACGCGGTCGTCGACGTGGAGACCACGGGGCTGGCCCGGGACGACCGCATCATCTCCGCGGCCGTCTACCGGCTGGACGCGCGCGGCGAGGTCGAGGACCACTGGTACACGGTGGTCAACCCGGAGCGCGACCCGGGCCCGGTGTGGATACACGGGCTGACGAGCGAGATGCTCGAGGGCGCGCCCCTGTTCCAGGACGTCGCGGCGGAGTTCGCGGCGCGCCTGGAGGGCCGCGTGCTGGTGGCGCACAACGCGGTGTTCGACTGGCAGATGATCGCCCGCGAGTACGCCCGTGCGCGCAGCGAGGCCCCGGTGAGGCAACGGCTGTGCACCATCGCCCTGTCGAAGGAGCTGAGGCTGCCGCTGCCCAACCACAAGCTGGAGTCGCTCGCGGCGCACTTCGGCGTGGTGCAGCGGCGGGCGCACCACGCGCTGGACGACGCGCGCGTGCTGGCGGAGGCCTTCCGGCCCAGTCTGCGGGCCGCGGCGGCGGGCGGCGTACGACTGCCGCTGCACGAGTGCCGGCCGCTCACCGAGTGGTCGGACCGTCCCCGCATCGGGCAGCAGGCGTCCTACGGCGGGCGAGCGCCCTCCAGTTGGCGCCCCTCCCGCAAAAGACCCGCATGCCCCTATCCCAACCCGGGCCGGTACGAACCGGGCAAGCGACTCAAGCAGGGCATGCGGGTGGCGTTCTCCGGTGACACGTCCACCGAGCGTGACCTCCTGGAGGACCGGGCGACCGAGGCGGGGCTGCACGTGGCGACGAGCCTGTCCCGGCTCACCAGCCTGCTGGTGACCAACGACCCGGACTCGGGCACGTCCAAGACGGTCAAGGCCCGCCAGTACGGCACGCCCGTGGTCGACGAGGCCGCCTTCGGCCAGCTCCTCTCCGACGTCGAGCCCGCCTCGGAGACCTGACCGCCCGGGCGCGAGCAGGCGCGGGAGGGCGCGCCGGGACCTACCCGGCTCGGAGCGCCTCCCGCCCGGGTTGTACCTTCATGGGGTGTACCGCTTCCTGCTGTCCCGGCAATGGGTGACCCTCACGCTGGTCGCCCTGCTTCTCGTCCCCACGATGATCGCGCTGGGCATCTGGCAGATGAACCGCTACGAGGAGCGCTCCGCGCGTAACCAACTGGTGACCGACGCGCTGGCCGCCGACCCGGTGCCGGTGGAGCAGCTCGCGGCCCCGGGGCACGCGGTGACCCGCGCCGAGCGGTACCGCACGGTGACCGCCACGGGCCGGTTCGACACGGACGCCGAGGTCGTGGTGCGCCGCCGCACCAACGCCGACGAGGAGATCGGCTTCCACGTCATGACCCCGTTCGTCCTCGACGACGGCAAGGTGCTGCTGGTCAACCGCGGCTGGATCCCCGCCGACGGCCCCAGCCAGACCGAGTTCCCGAAGATCCCCGCCCCGCCGCGCGGCGAGACCACCATCACCGGCCGGCTGATGCCGGACGAGACGACCGAGGCCAGCGGCATCAAGGACCTCGAGGGGCTGCCGGACCGGCAGATCATGCTGATCGACAGCGAGCGGGAGGCGGAGCGGCTGGACGCCGACGTGCTCGGCGGCTACGTGGCGCAGACCGCGCCCGAGCCCGCGAGCGGCCTCCCCCAGCAGCTCGGCAACCCCGGCAAGGAGAACGCGGCGCTGAACTACGCGTACGCGGTCCAGTGGTGGCTGTTCGCCGCCGCCGTTCCGGTCGGCTGGGTCGTGCTGGCCCGCCGCGAGGCGCGCGAGCGCAGGGCGGACACGGGCCAGGACACGGACACCGCGGAGGCCGACGCCGCCCGCACCGAGTCCGCGGCCGTCTGACCTCGCTCCTCCGTTCTCCCCGTTCGCCGGGTTCTGTGCGAGAGTGGCGCACCGTCGGACGTTCCGCCGATGTGTTCCGGACACGGAACCGACCGGTTCCGGTCATCCGGACGGACCGCCCGCGCAACTCTTCTCCGAGGGGCACAGCACACCAAGGGCGGTGATCCATGGCCGGCGCAGCCATGACCACGACGTTCCTCGCCGTGATCGGCGGGGCGTCGCTGCTCGCCGTCACCGCGCGCCGGCTGCATCCCAGCGACCGGCTGCCCTCGCTGGAGGGCTGGGCGCTGGCCGACCGCGGCCTCGGCGCCGGCTGGACCTGGCTGCTGCTCGGCGGGACGGTCTACACCGCGTACACCTTCACCGCCGTGCCAGGCCTCGTGTACGGCAACGGCGCGTCCGCCTTCTTCGCGGTGCCGTACACGGTGATCGTCTGCCCGCTGGCGTTCGTGCTGCTCAGCCGGCTGTGGGAGGTGGCCCGGCGGCACGGCTACATCACGGCCGCCGACTTCGTGCGCGGCCGCTACGGCTCGCCTCCGCTGGCCCTGGTCGTCGCGCTGACCGGCATCCTCGCGACGATGCCGTACCTGGCGCTCCAACTGCTCGGCATCCGCGCGGTGCTCACCGCGGGCGGGCTGTACCCGCCGGGCGCGGCCGGCGACCTGGCGATGGTCGCGGTGTTCGCGGGGCTGGCGGTGGCCACCTACCGGCACGGGCTGCGCGCCCCCACGGTGATCTCCGCGCTGAAGGCGGTGGCGGTGTTCGTGTCGCTCACCGCGGTCTGCTGGCTGGTCCTCGACCGGTTCGGCGGGCCCGGCGCGGTCTTCGACGGGGCCGCCCGCGCCCTCGGCGGCACCGACGCCGCCCACTCCCCGCTGGTGCTCACGCCCGGACAGCAGCCCGCGTACGCGACGCTCGCGCTCGGCTCCGCGCTGGCGCTGCTGATGTACCCGCACGTGCTGACCGCCGGGTTCGCCGCCGACGGGACGCGCACCCTGCGCAAGGTGTCGGCTGGGCTGCCCGCCTGGACGGCGCTGCTCGCGCTGTTCGGCTTCCTCGGCATCGCGGCCCTCGCCGCCGGGGTGCGGGCGCCCGCGGGCGGTGCCGAGGCGGCCGTGCCCATGCTGGTCGACCGGCTGATGCCGGGCCCGCTCGCCGGTCTGGTGTTCGGCTCGATCGTGGTCGGCGCGCTGGTCCCGGCGGCGGTGATGTCCATCGCCGCGGCCACCAGCTTCGTCCGCAACGTGTACGTCGAGTACGTCCACCCGACGGCCACGCCGAAACGGCAGGTGCGGGTCGCCAAGACGGTGTCGCTGACCGCGAAGCTCGGCGCGGTGGCGTTCGTGTTCGGGCTGCGCGACCAGGACGCGATCAACCTCCAGCTGCTCGGCGGGGTGTGGATCCTCCAGATCTTCCCCGCGGTCGCCGTCGGGCTGTACACACGGTGGCTGCACCCGCGGGCGCTGCTCGCCGGCTGGGCCGTGGGCATGGCCGCCGGAACCTACCTGGTGGTCCGGGAGGGCTTCTCCTCGATCGTGCCGCTCGTCGCCGGCTCACCCGAGATCTATGCCGGTGTCGCCGCCCTGGTGCTGAACCTGGCCGTCGCGGTGGCCGCCACGCCCCTCCTCGCCCGGCTCGGCGTCCCACGCGGCCCCGACACCACCGACCTGCCGTCCCGCCCGCCTGCCGGGCGACGTCCCCCGACGGGAGCGAACAACGCGTGATACGCAGACACCGTCCCCCGGTCACCCTGCCCCCGGCCCCGGCCGTCCCCCCGCCGCCCGAGCCGCCGGGCCTGTCCGTCCCGCTCGCCGCTCCGTGCGCCGACCCCGCCGACCTGGAGCGGGAGGCCGGCGTGGCCCGCCTCTTCGAGCTGCACTACTCCTCGATGCTGCGGCTCGCCGTGCTGCTCGGCGCCGACGACCCGGAGAACGTGGTCGCCGAGGCGTACTACCAGATCTACCGCCGGTGGCGGCGGCTGAAGGACGTCGCCGCGGCCGAGGCCTACCTGCGCTCCACCGTCTGCAATCTGACCCGGATGCGGATACGCCACCTCCAGGTCGCCCGCCGGCACGAGGAGCAGCCGGCCTCCCCGCCCGAGCCCACCGTGGCGTCCGCCGAGAACACCGCACTGCTGCGGGACGACCAGCGGGTGCTGATCGACGCGCTCCAGCAGCTCCCGGCCCGGCAGCGGGAGGCGCTGGTGCTGCGCCACTGGCTCGGGCTGAAGGAGGCCGAGATCGCCGCCGCGATGGGCATCTCCCGCGGCTCCGTCAAGACGCACACCTCCCGCGGCATCGCCGCGCTGACCCAGGCCATGGAGGCCCGGCGATGAAGCATCAGGACGCGACTCCGTCGCGTGGGACCGGCCGGCGCCGCACCGGACACGGGCGGTCCGAGCCGCACCGGCCGCCGGACGCGGAGCGCACCGAACGGGAGCTGGCCGACGCCCTGCACGCCCTGGCCGGCGGAGTGCTGCCCGACCCGGACGCCTACCGCACCGCGCGCGGCGAATGGCTGCGCAGGGAGCGCCGCCGCCGGCTGGTGCTGACCGTGCTGGTCGCCGTCGTCTTCGCGCTGGCGACGCTGATCGGGCTGTGGGTGCTCAACCAGGCGCCCGCCGAACCCGGTGTGATCTTCTCCGGCGACGGGGCCGCCGCGGCCGACGGGCCGTCACTCCCCCGGCCGCCGGGCTGATTGCGGCGCGCTGCGGCCGGGAACCCGCACCCCGTGCTTCGTATCGAGGACTACGCGCTCATCGGCGACGAGCAGACCGCTGCCCTGGTGGGCACCGACGGCTCGATCGACTGGCTCTGCCTGCCCCGCTTCGACTCGGCGGCCTGCTTCGCCCGGCTGCTCGGCGACGAGAACAACGGGCACTGGCGCATCGCGCCGCCGGGCCAGGAGCGGTGCACGCGCCGCGCCTACCGCGAGGACTCGCTGGTGCTGGACACCGTGTGGGAGACGCCCGACGGCTCCGTGCAGGTCACCGACCTCATGCCGCAACGGCACACCGCACCCGACCTGGTACGGATCGTGCAGGGGCTGAGCGGTGAGGTGACCGTGCGCAGCACGCTGCGGCTGCGCTTCGACTACGGCTCCATCGTGCCGTGGGTGCGCAGGGCCGACGGGCACCGGGTCGCCGTGGCCGGGCCCGACTCGGCGTGGCTGCGCAGCGTGCCGGAGGTGCACACCTGGGGCGAGGACTTCGGCACCCACTCGGAGTTCACGGTGAAGGAGGGCGAACGGGTCGCCTTCGTGCTCACCTGGCACCCCTCGCACGAGCCGCGGCCCCCGCTGGTCGACCCGTACGCCTCGCTGCGGCACAGCCTGAAGGACTGGCAGGGGTGGGCGTCCCGCTGCCGCTACCGGGGGCCGTACCGGGACATGGTGATGCGGTCCCTGATCACCCTGAAGGCGCTCACCTACCGTCCCACCGGCGGGATCGTCGCCGCCCCCACCACCTCCCTGCCGGAGGAGCCGGGCGGCGTGCGCAACTGGGACTACCGGTTCTGCTGGCTGCGCGACTCCACGCTCACCCTGAGCGCGCTCCTCGCCGCCGGGTACATGGAGGAGGCCGAGGCCTGGCGCGACTGGCTGCTCCGCGCGGTTGCCGGCGACCCGGCGGACCTGCAGATCATGTACGGGCTCGCGGGCGAGCGGCGGCTGCCGGAGTTCGAACTGCCGTGGCTGTCCGGCTTCGGCGGCGCCACCCCGGTGCGGGTCGGCAACGACGCCGTGAACCAGCTCCAACTCGACGTGTACGGCGAGGTCGTGGACTCCCTCGCGCTGGCCCGGCGCGCGGGGCTGCCCGGGAAGCCGGACGTGTGGGCGCTCCAGTCTGTCCTGCTGGACTTCCTGAAGACGGCCTGGCGGCAGCCGGACGAAGGGCTGTGGGAGGTGCGCGGGGGCCGGCGTCACTTCGTGCACTCCAAGGTGATGGTGTGGGTCGCCGCGGACCGCATGGTGCGGGGGCTGGAGAGATTCCCGGACCTCGACGGCGACCTCGACGCCTGGCGTGCGCTGCGCGACGAGGTGCACCGGGAGGTGTGCGAGAAGGGCTACGACCCCGCACGCAACACGTTCACGCAGTCGTACGGCTCGCGTGAGCTGGACGCGGCGCTGCTGCTGATCCCACGGGCCGGCTTCCTGCCGCCGGACGACCCCCGGGTGCTCGGCACCATCGACGCGATCCGGGCGGAGCTGGGCCAGGACGGTCTCGTACGCCGCTACACCCCGGACGCCGCCGGGCTGGACGGGCTGCCCGGGCAGGAGGGCGCGTTCCTGGCGTGCACGTTCTGGCTCGTGGACGCCCTGCACATGACGGGCAGGACCGAAGAGGCCCGCGCCCTGTTCGAACGGCTGCTCGGCCTGGCGAACGACGTGGGACTCCTCGCCGAGGAGTACGACACGGTGAACGGCCGGCTGCTGGGCAACTTCCCGCAGGCGTTCAGCCACATCGGCCTGGTGAACAGCGCCCTCGCCCTGTTCGGTGACGAGGAGGCAGGATAGGGCCATGGATCTTGGACTGAAGGACCGGGTGTACGTCGTCTCCGGGGCCACCCGCGGGCTGGGCCATGCCTCCGCGCGGGCGCTCGTCGCCGAGGGCGCGAAGGTGGTCGTCACGGGGCGGAAGGGGGACGCGGTCGCGGAGGCCGTGTCCGCGCTGGGGCCGGACGCGGCGGCCGGGGTGGCCGTCGACAACGCCGACCCCACGGCCGCCGAGCGGCTGATCGCCACCGCGCGCGAGCGGTTCGGCCGCTTCGACGGCGTCCTCGTGAGCGTGGGCGGGCCCCCGCCCGGGTTCGTCGCCGACACCACCGACGAACAGTGGCAGGCGGCGTTCGAGTCGGTGTTCCTCGGCGCGGTACGGCTGGCCCGCGCGGCCTCGGCGGAGCTGGGCGAGGGGGGTGTCGTCGGCTTCGTGCTGTCCGGCTCGGTGCACGAGCCGATCCCGGGCCTGACCATCTCCAACGGCCTGCGTCCGGGCCTGGCCGGCTTCGCCAAGTCCCTCGCCGACGAACTGGGTCCGCGCGGCATCCGCGTCGTGGGCCTGCTGCCCGGCCGCGTCGACACCGACCGCGTCCGCGAACTGGACGCCCTCTCCGCCGACCCGGAGGCCACCCGCCAGGCAGCCGAGTCCCGCATCCCCCTCCGCCGCTACGGCACCCCGGAGGAGTTCGGCCGCACGGCGGCGTTCCTCCTCTCCCCGGCGGCGTCGTACGTCACGGGCGTGATGCTGCCGGTGGACGGAGGGTCGCGGCACGGGTTCTGAACCCGGGGCTGCCTCAGGGCGGGATGCACGCGTCTCGGTGGTCTTCGGACACGCGTGCACCCCCCCGTCGGGTCGGCCACGGTGGTGTCAGGTGACGCGTTCCGGGCGGTGTTTCACCGCCCGGAGGCGGACCTCCGACGGGAGGGCCGGGAGGGTCGTGGCGTTGCGGGCGTGGGTCAGGGGGCCCGCGGTGAAGGTGTCCAGCGCCGTGCCCGGGTCCACGTGGGGTTCGAGGAGGAGCACCACGCGGGTGCGTGGGGTGTCTCGGCGGCCGGTGAGCAGGACGCGTGCCTCGGCTACGCCGTCCTGACGGTTCGCGTCCTCGGCGAGCGCGCGCTCCAGGGCGCGGCCCCGCAGCGCCGCGACCTCGCCGTCGCCGGTGTCGACCACGGTCTCCGACACGCGCCGGCGCCTGAGGACCGAGACCAGCCACCACAGGCAGAGCAGGACCACCACGGCGAGCGCGGCGATCACCACCGGCCACCACCAGCCCTGGTCCCGCCACCGGGTCCGCTCGGAGTCGTCGAGCAGCACGTCGTTCCGGCCGTCGTGCAGCCACCAGGAGGGCGCGGGCGCGCCCAGGCCGATCGCCAGCACCGAGCCGCCCAGCACGAACAGCACCAGCCCGGCGAGGGCGAGCAGCACACGGTTGACGGTCGTGTTCACGGTCACCGCCCCTTCCGGCCGGGCCGTCGTACGTGCAACGTCAGCGGGGACGGCCGGGCCAGGCCCAGCCCGCGGATCGCCCCTTCCAGCACGGCGGTCAGGTCCTGGCGTACGTCGTCCAGGTCGCGGAAGTGCGACACCGCCCGCACGTCCGTCCTCCTCCGCTTCACGGCCACCCGCACCGCCTGCACTCCGGCCACCTCGAGCGCCCGGTCGCGCAGCACCGTCGCGGCGGCGTCCCGGTCGAGGCCGGCACGGACGTCGGCGTGGACGCGGCGCATCGTCAGCACCGACCGCAGGCCCGGGGTGAGGGCCAGCACCAGCAGCCACAGACCCAGCGCGGCGGCGACGGCCGCCCCGGTCAGCACCCACACGTCGTCCAGCCGCCGCTCGGCCAGCTGCCGGGCCAGGTCGTGCCGCCAGCTCATCCCCGGCCGGTGGGCGCGTACCGCCGCGATGTCGTAGAGGAACGCACCCGCGATCACCAGCACCACCAGTGCCAGGAGGCCCGCCGGGACGCGGCGGGGCGACCAGAAGCGCCGGCGGCCGCCGCTCGCGCCGCCCGTGGTGGCGCCGCTCTCCGCGGACGGCGCCGACGGGCCGGCCTTCGTGTCCGGCGTCCCGCTCATGACAGCCTCCCGCCCACCGTGTCGGGGTGGGCGGCCAGATGCAGCCGTTCCACCTGCACGACGACCTCAGGTACGGACATCCCCGCGAGGTCGCGCACCCGGTCGACGATCCGCCGCCGCACCCGTGCGCAGCGGCCGCCGATGTCGCCGGGGTAGTCGAGTTCGACGTGCACGCGCACGCGCGCGCTGCCGTGCCGGACGACGACGCTCGCGTGCGGCGGCTCGGCGTCCCGCGGCAGCACACCGAGAGCCTCACGCGCCGCCTGGGACGCGATCTTCGCGACGACCCGGTCGGCGATCGTGGTCTCCCCGCGTTCCCCCGAAGGGACGGCCCGCGGGTCTCCGCCGAGCTCCACGGCCCCCGCGCCCACCCCGGTCACCGCCGCCGTTCGTCACGGGGGCGGAAGAAGTCGCCGAGGTCCATGTCGCCCTCGAGCAGCCGGCCGACCACGAAACCCACCGCGCCCAGGGCGGCCACCAGCAGGAACGCCCCGAATCCGCCGAAGTATCCGGCGAAGCCCAACGCCATGCCGGCGATCATGCCGACGACGGCCATCCTCATGCCTCGCTCCTCCGCTCAGCGTGTCTCACTGCAACCGGGTATCGGGCTCGTCCTCCTCCTCGTCGGGCAGTTTCACGTCGCTCACCGCGATGTTGACCTCGACGACCTCGAGGCCGGCCATCCGCTCGACGGCCGCGACGACGTTCTCCCGTACGTCCTTGGCGACGTCGGCGATGGACACGCCGTAGTCGACGACGATCTCCAGGTCCAGCGCGGTCTGCACCTCGCCGACCTCGGCCTTCACCCCGCGCGTCGTCGACTTCGACCCGCCCGGCACCCGCTCGCGCATGGCGCCCAGGGTGCGGGAGACGCCGCTGCCCATGGCGTGCACGCCCAGGACGTCCCGGGCCGCCAGGTGGGCGATCTTCTCCACCACACCGTCGGCGATGGTCGTACGGCCCCGGCCCGCGGGGTCGCCGCCGCCGCGCCGCGTGGTCTGTCCTCGGCGCGCGCCGGAGTCGCCGAGCGTCTTGTCCGTGTCAGGAGCCCGTACCGAGCTGCCTTCGGTCATGTCGGTCATCGCCATACATCCCTTCGGTCGTCCTCCTTCGACCACCGTATGCGCGTTTTCCCCGATTCGCTCCGCTGATACGGCAGGCTGGAGGAATGACGGCGGACCGGTGGACGCGGATGGTGCGGCAGCAGGTGGGGATGGGCAGGTTCCTGCCGCTGGGCGGGCCGTACGACGGGGCGTGGCTCGCGGAACGGGCGGCGAGCGGGGTGCTGCGCGGCGCGGCGGAACGGGAGGTGCCGGAGGTGCGCCTGGACAGCGTCCGGATCGGCCTCGCCGACCCCGGCACGGCCGCCGAGCCGGCGGTGACGGCCCCGCCGAGCGCCCTCCCGCCGGGCCCTCTGCGGCTCACGGCGGAGTTCGCGGCCACGGCGGCGTGGCCCCTCCCGGAAACGGCGTCCCGCCTGCGGACGTCCTTGGCGGTCACGGCGACGGAACGGCTCGGCCTGGACTTGACCGAGGTGGACCTCCGGGTCACGGAACTGCTGGGCGAGGAGCCCTCCGCCGCCCCGGCCGGGGCGCCGGGGCAGTCTGCAGCGACGCCCTCGCCCGGGGGGCCGGGCGCGCCGGGGGACGTGGTCAGCCCTGGAGAGGGCGACGGCTCGGAAGGTGAGCGGGTCGCCGCCGTGGTTCTGCGGGTGGCCGGGGTGACCAGGCTGACGGGGTCGTGGGGCCGTCCGGTGCGGCTCACCGAGCAGGCGTCGGGCGCCGGGGACGCCCTTCCCCGCCGCCACGCGCGCGTGGACCTCGCCGTCGCCGAGGGCTTCCGCCCGCTGGAGGTCGCGCACGCCGTGCGGGCCGCCGTGGCGGAGGCGCTTCCGGACCGGCCGACGGTGGCCGTCCTGGTCACCGACCTGGACTGACCCGGCCCCGTCGGCCGGTCACGGCCGCCGGACTACTCGCCGAGCCCCGCCAGATCGCGCAGACGACGAGCCTGGGCCGCCCGCTCGGCGCCCCGCTGCTCGTCGTAGGTGCGCCCCTGGGCCCCCCGCAGCAGCGCCTTCGTCTCGATGACGGCGTCGCGAGGAGCGGCCAGCAGCGCCGCCGCGAGGTCCTGCACCGCTCCGTCGAGCTCGGCGCCGGGCACGGCGAGGTTGGCCAGACCGATGTTCACCGACTCCTCGGCCGTGACGAACCGCCCGGTCGCGCAGATCTCCAGCGCGCGGGCGTAGCCGACGAGGCCGACGAGGGGGTGCGTGCCGGTGAGGTCGGGCACCAGGCCGAGGCTGGTCTCGCGCATGGCGAACTGCACGTCGTCCGCGACGACGCGCAGGTCACAGGCGAGGGCCAGCTGGAAGCCGGCCCCGATGGCGTGTCCCTGCACGGCGGCGATGGACACGATGTCGTTGCGCCGCCACCAGGTGAACGCGTCCTGGTAGCCGGCGATGGCGGCGTCCAGCGCGGCGTCGTCACTGCGCGCCAGGTCGACGAACGACGGCTCACCCGGGATTCCCTCGGGCGACAGCATCTGCCGGTCGAGCCCCGCGGAGAACGACTTTCCCTCCCCGCGCAGCACCACGACCCGGACGGATCCGGGCAGCCGCTGCCCCGCCTCGGTCAGCGCCCGCCACAGAGCGGGGCTCTGCGCGTTGCGCTTGGCCGGGTTGGTCAGCGTCACCGTGGCGATCGCGTCGTCGACGGTGAGCCGTACGCCGTCCTTGTCGAGAACCGGACCGAGGTCCTGGGGGGACGAAGCCATGGGGCGCCTCCGATGGGTGCGGTCGTCTAAGTGACTGCACAGTAACCACCCGGCCGGTCGGACGGCCGACCGGGTGGTCACCATCGGGTCTGCGGGGCCCCGGGGATCAGGCCGACGGAGACTTCTTGCCCCGTGTCGCCCCGCCACGCCCTCGGAGCGTGACGCCCGATTCGCTCAGCATGCGGTGCACGAACCCGTACGAGCGGCCGGTCTCCTCGGCCAACGCGCGGATGCTCGCACCGGCGTCGTACTTCTTCTTCAGGTCTGCCGCGAGCTTGTCGCGCGCGGCGCCGGTCACCCGGCTGCCCTTCTTCAGAGTCTCGGCCACCCGTGCCTCCTCATGGGAAGTGCGCTCTGGTCTCCTCATGATCACCCCTCCCGGGCCCGATGGCCACCCATTCGGCAAGGTCGATAAGACAACCTTGTGACGACGGGAGCGTGTCCCCACATCCGGAATGAGGAATTCCAAGCGGCTCCGGCGCGACCGCCGATTGGGTTTCTCCAGGAATTCGCAGGTCAGAAAGGCGCGACGGCCGAACCCTCGTTCCGAGAGGGTCCGGCCGCGAAATCCGTGTAGGACACACCTCAGGATGAGGAGATCTCACACGATTGATGGATCACCGATGGGCCGAATGATCCATACGCAGTGGATCACGCATTCGATCAAACACCGCTGACCCGGTCGCCGGGTCTCGGCGGTCAGGCGAGCGCGACCAGATCCGCGTAGTCGGAGCCCCACAGGTCCTCGACGCCGTCCGGCAGCAGAATGATCCGCTCCGGCTGGAGCGCCTCGACGGCGCCCTCGTCGTGGGTGACGAGGACGACCGCGCCCTTGTAGGTGCGCAGCGCGCCGAGGATCTCCTCCCGGCTGGCCGGGTCGAGGTTGTTGGTGGGCTCGTCGAGCAGCAGGACGTTCGCCGAGGAGACGACGAGGGTCGCCAGCGCGAGACGGGTCTTCTCACCGCCGGAGAGGACCCCGGCCGGCTTGTCGACGTCGTCGCCGGAGAACAGGAACGAGCCGAGCACCTTCCGGACCTCGACGAGGTCCAGGTCGGGTGCGGCCGAGCGCATGTTCTCCAGGACCGTGCGGTCCGGGTCGAGGGTCTCGTGCTCCTGCGCGTAGTAGCCGAGCTTGAGGCCGTGACCGGGGACGACGGCGCCCGTGTCGGGCTGCTCGACGCCCGCGAGCAGCCGCAGCAGGGTGGTCTTGCCGGCGCCGTTCAGCCCCAGGATCACGACCCGGGACCCCTTGTCGATCGCCAGGTCGACGTCGGTGAAGATCTCCAGGGAGCCGTACGACTTCGACAGGCCCTCCGCCATCAGCGGGGTCTTGCCGCAGGGCGCGGGCTCGGGGAAGCGCAGCTTGGCGACCTTGTCGGACTGGCGCGCCTCCTCCAGACCGGCGAGCAGCTTCTCCGCGCGGCGGGCCATGTTCTGCGCGGCGACCGTCTTCGTCGCCTTCGCGCGCATCTTGTCGGCCTGGGCGTTGAGCGCGGCGGCCTTCTTCTCCGCGT
This sequence comes from Streptomyces sp. NPDC014764, assembly GCF_043082785.1. Taxonomy (NCBI): domain Bacteria; kingdom Bacillati; phylum Actinomycetota; class Actinomycetes; order Kitasatosporales; family Streptomycetaceae; genus Streptomyces; species Streptomyces sp. NPDC014764. The sequence continues at coordinate 51,822 of NZ_JBIBXY010000013.1, forward strand.
TCTGCCGCTCGCGCCGGCGGCGCTTCTCGTCGGCCTCGCGCTGCTGCTGGTAGAGCTTCCAGCCCATGTTGTAGACGTCGATCGCGGCGCGGTTGGCGTCCAGGTAGAACACCTTGTTGACGACCGTCTCGACCAGGTCGACGTCGTGGGAGATCACGATGAAGCCGCCGCGGTAGGTCTTCAGGTAGTCCCGCAGCCAGACGATCGAGTCGGCGTCAAGGTGGTTCGTCGGCTCGTCGAGGAGCAGGGTGTCCGCGTCGGAGAACAGGATGCGGGCGAGCTCCACGCGACGGCGCTGACCGCCGGACAGGGTGTGCAGCGGCTGGCCGAGCACCCGGTCGGGGAGGTTCAGCGCGGCGGCGATGGTGGCGGCCTCGGCCTCGGCGGCGTACCCGCCCTTGGTGAGGAACTCGGTCTCCTGGCGCTCGTACTGCTTCAGGGCCTTCTCGCGGGTGGCGCCCTGGCCGTTCGCGATGCGCTGCTCGTTCTCGCGCATCTTCCGGATCAGTACGTCGAGCCCGCGGGCGGACAGGATGCGGTCGCGGGCGAGGACGTCGAGGTCGCCGGTGCGGGGGTCCTGGGGCAGGTAGCCGACCTCACCGGAGCGGGTGACCGTGCCCGCGGCGGGCATGCCCTGGCCGGCGAGGACCTTGGTGAGGGTGGTCTTCCCCGCGCCGTTACGGCCGACGAGGCCGATGCGGTCGCCCTTGGCGACGCGGAAGGTGGCGCTTTCGATGAGGATGCGGGCACCGGCGCGCAGCTCGATGCCGGAGGCGGAGATCACGGACAGACTCCAGGGCAGGTGTGGTTGGCGGTGGGCGGCTGAGGGCGTTCCCGCCGTCTAATGCGCGAGGAGAATGGCCATGCGAGCCATTCTAACGGGGCGGGGCAAGCGGTTTTCCGCGTGCGGATTCGCTCCACGCGGGTGTCGGTGGCCGGTGTCACACTGACCGTTGACGGGACACACCAGTGCATCCCGGAGCACTCCGGACACGAGGAAGTGATCACCATGGCAGGCACGGGCAGCTCGCGGCCGGGGGTCGTACCGACACTGCTGTACGCGGACGCGAAGGCGGCGATCCGTCAGCTGACGGAGGGCCTCGGCTTCACGGAGGTGTCGGTGTACGAGGGGGAGGACGGCACGGTGGAGCACGCCGAACTGGCCCAGGGGAACGGGGTGGTGATGCTGGGTTCCAAGGGGCGCGGGGGTGTGTTCGACGCGGTGATGAAGGACGCGGGTCCTGCGGGGGTGTACGTCGTCGTGGACGACGTCGACGCGCATCATCGGCGGGCGGTGGAGCAGGGGGTGGAGGTGCTGACGCCGCCGACCGACCAGGACTACGGGTCGCGGGACTACATGGTCCGTGACCTGGAGGGCAACGTGTGGAGCTTCGGCACGTACGCGCCGGAGGCGGGCGCCTGACCGGAGGGGTCCTGCGATCCCGGGCGCGCAGGCGTGCCCGGACCCGCCGCGCCGCGGGGGCACCGCTGCGGGCGCCCGTGCCGCCCCGGCGGGACGAATGCCCGCAGCCGGGCCGGAGGCCGCAGGGCGGCACGGGTGGGCGCAACGGCACACCGCGCCGTGGCTACCCCCCTTTGTGCACCTGGAACGCCGCTCTTCGGACCGCCTTCGCGAAGGCGGGGTCCGGGTGGGCGGCGGCCAGGGCGACCAGGACCTGGACCGTGCGGGGGTGCCCCACCGCGCGGACCTCGGCCAGGAGGGCCGGCACCGTGGGCTGGACCGCCGTCTCCAGGTGACGCAGCAGCAGAGGCGCCTCACCGTGGTCAGCGACCGCCGCCGCCGTGTCCACCCACAGCCACGTCGCCTCCTCCCGCGTGAGCACCTCGTGCGCGTCCTCGGGGTCCGTCCCGTCGTGCTCGGCGAGCCACAGCAGGGCGTACGGCCGCAGCGCGGGCTCGTCGAGGGCGGCGCGCACCTCCGGCTCGGCCGGGGCGCCCACCACCCTCAGCGCCTCGAAGGCGAGGCCCCGCAGCAGGGCGTCCTCCCCTCGCGCGGCGGCGATCAGCTCGGTGACGGCGCTGCCGACCGGCCGGGCGGCGAGCCAGGCGCGGTACTCGGCGCGGGCCGCGGCCGGACGGAGCCGCGCGCACCCGCGCAGCATGTCCTCCGCGCCCTGCTCGATGTTGCCCGCCGGGCTCTGCGCGGCGACGCAGATCTGCTCGAGCTTGACCCACACCGCCCAGCTGCCGAGCGGCGTCAGGGTGGCCTGGCCGTCGCCGTAGGTGAGCGCGCCGACGGAGGCGAGGGCGCGCAGCGCCCAGTCGAGGAGCGGCTGCAGCGGGGCGTCCGCGGCGGGCGCGGGGCGCGGCTCCGGGGCGACGGCGGGGGTGTCGGGCGCGCCGGGCCGCGGCCCGTAGTCCACCTCGCAGCGCTCGGTGCGCAGTTCGGTGACCCGCTGCTCCAGCAGGTCGAGCAGCTGGGGCACGGGCACCGGCCCGGCGGACAGCTGCAGGAAGGACAGCACCTGCGGCATGGCCGTCACCACCTCGGCGACGGCGGCGGGCTCGTGGTCCTCGGGTTCGGGGCAGGAGAGCGACCAGGCGTCGCAGAGGGCGACCCAGCCGCGCAGCACGGCGCTGTCGTCGCGGTCCCAGGCGCGCAGCCGCCAGCCGGGGCGGGCGCTGTCGCCGTGCACCTCGATGAGACCGGCCAGCCGGGCGGTGTCCCAGTCGGCACGGACCTGATCGACGGTCAGGCCGAGGGCGTCGGCGGCCCGGCGGGCGGTCGCGTCGGACAGGGTGGCCTTGCCGTCGGCGGTGGCGCTGTCACCGCCGGGGCCCAGGGCGCGGTCGGCCCAGCGGGCCACGCGGGCGGCCGCGGCCAGGACGGAGCGTGCCATTCCGGCCAGCTCGGCGGGCGCGGGTGTGCCCTCCGGGGGGCGTGGCGCGGGGCGGCGCACACGCCGCTGCTCGATCGCGGCGGGAGCGGCGGCCAGGGGTCGCGGGCGGACGAGTCGAAGCCTGGAGTCGCGCGGGATACGGGACGTCACGGGTGCAGTCTTCCGGTTGACGGTCCGAAAACCCAAACGGAATGCCGCGGGACGCCTCGGTGACCGTCGCCGTCCCGGCCCGGACGGTGCCGGAGGGGCCCGATCAAGCCAGTGGTCCGACCCTAAACGGAATCCCTCGCACCGCCCGTTGCGGCGCCCCTCGGAAGGCCCCGCCGGGGTGCCCGCCGGGCGGCGCCCACGCTCACATCAGCGGTACGAGGAACCTCCGCAGCGACTCCTCGTACGCGGCCGGGTCGGCGTTCCACATCGCGGCGTGCGGGGCGCCCCTGACGGTCTGCAGGGTGACCGTGTCGGGGTGGGCGGCGGCGAGGCGGCGGGAGAACCGCCAGGGGGCCACCGTGTCGTCGGGGCCGTGGAAGATCTGCGTAGGAAGGGCGATGCCGTCCAGGCGCACCGCGCCGGGCCTGTGGTCGCCGTACAGGCCGGTGCGGCCCTGGGCGGCGCGGACGGCGAGCGGCAGGAGCACGGCCGGGGTGCGGCGGGCGCCGGCGAGCGCGCGCAGGGTGGACTCCCAGTCGAGCACCGGGGAGTCCAGGAGCAGCCCGGCGACCCGTTCGCGCAGTTCCGAGCGGGCCGCGGCGCGCAACGCCATGGTCGCGCCGGTGGAGAAGCCGTAGAGGACCACCTTGCGGGCGCCGGAGCCGACCGCGTGCCGCAGCACGGCGTCGAGGTCGCGCCACTCGGTCTCGCCGAGGTGGTTGAGCCCGTCCGGGGAACGGGGCGCCTCCGGGTCGCCCCGGTAGGCGGGGACGAGCACGGGGAACTGGTGGCGGTGAAGCGCGCCGAGGACGTTGAGGACGTGTTCGCGGGTGGCGCCGAGGCCGTGCACGGCGATCACCCAGGTGTCCCGGTTGCCGGGCACGAACCACGCGGGCAGCGGCCCGAGTTCGCCCGGCACGTCGAGCACGGTGTGGTCGACGCCGAGCGCGGTGCCGGGGTCGCCGACGTGGACGTTCGGGGTGAAGCGGGCCCGGTCGCCGGGTTCGGGCGTCCCGTAGGTGACGCGTTCGAGGCGGCGTACGACGGTGTCGGCGGAGTGGGCGGTACCGTCCAGGACGGGTCCCACGACCGCGTGGAAGCGCTCGCCGACGAGGCCGTAGCGGCCGGGACGCAGGGCGGCGAGGTCACGTGTGAGGGTGACCTGGCCGGCGGCGGTGGCGTGGACGGTGAGCCCGGGCTCGGTGGGCAGGGGCCGGCCCGAGGGGATCCTCAGGGCGGCGTCGCTGGCGAACCGGCCGGCGGCCACCGCGGCGGCACCGGCCCCTATCACGGCGGTGACGGCTGCTGCCGTCGCAGTCACAGTGCGCACGCCTCCCAGTGTCGGGGCCGGACGCGGACCCGGCCAGTGGACACGTGACCTGAAACCCGCCCGGACGCGGTCGGCCTCACGGCCGCGTCGACGGAAAGGGTTCCCGGCGGGCCCGTCCTGACACCCGGGAGCCGGCGGGTGACGGGCGACGGCTGACGGCTGACGGCTGACGGCTGACGGCAACTACCCTCGGCCCGCGGACGCCAGGGATTCCCAGGACGGCGAACCGGTTTGTCGACATGGCGTCACGGAACGCCCCGCCCGGCCGCCGCCGAGCCGAGCTCGCCTCATCAGCGCTGCCCGTACCCCCGCAGCCGCTCCCCCGCCTCCGCGAGCTGCTCCGGGCTCAGCAGGGCCGGGGTCAGGCCCGGCACCGAGGACGCCGTGAGCCAGACGCGGCACATCCATTCCAGCTGGGCCGTGCGGTCGTACGCCTGGTCGAGGCCGGCGCCGTAGGTCAGGGTGCCGTGGTTGCGCATCAGGCAGCCGGTGCGGCCGTCGAGGGCACGCAGGGTGTTCTCGGCCAGTTCCGGCGTGCCGTAGGCGGCGTACGCGGCCACACGCACAGGGCCGCCGAGGGCCGCGGTCATGTAGTGGATCGCCGGGAGCTCGTCGACGAGCGTGGAGACGGCGGTGGCGTGCACGGCGTGCGTGTGGACGACGGCGCGCGCGGCGGTCGCGCGGTAGACGGCCAGGTGGAGGGGCAGTTCACTGGTCGGGACCAGCGTGCCGAGCACCTGCCGGCCTTCGAGGTCCACCGCCGTCACGTCGGCCGGGGTGAGCCGGTCGTACGGGACGCCCGAGGGGGTCGCCAGAACGGTGTCGCCGACCCGTAGGGAGACGTTGCCCGAGGTGCCGACGACCAGGCCGTCGGCGACGGTCCGGCGGGCCGTCGCGACCAGCTCCCCCCAGGCGTCCGCCACCTCCCCGCCCGGCCCCGCGGAGCCCTCACCGCGCGTGCCCGGAACACCACTCACAGCGCCCTCCGCTTCCTGCCCTGTCCCGTCCCGTTCGGCCATGTGGAGATCCTGCCAGGAGCCCAGGCCGCCTGGGCTGGACGGCGGAGCGCGCACCCCCTCTTACGGTCACCGCGATGCCCGTTCCAGTTCATCTTCCGTTCACCCTGGTTACCTACGTTCGACCAGCCAATGACCTCGAACGATTGCCTGGGTAAATGGAAAGCTTCTCGCTGATCCTCGCGATTGTGGTGGTAACCGCACTCGCGTTCGATTTCACGAACGGTTTCCACGACACCGCGAACGCGATGGCAACGACCATTTCGACCGGTGCACTGAGGCCCAAGGTCGCGGTGGCCATGTCCGCCGTGCTGAACCTTGTCGGCGCATTCCTCTCGGTGGAGGTCGCCAACACGATCTCCAAGGGCCTCGTCGACGAGGCCGGCATCCGTCCCGAGGTCATCTTCGCCGCGTTGGTCGGCGCGATCCTCTGGAATCTCCTCACCTGGCTGGTCGGCCTGCCGTCCAGCTCGTCGCACGCCCTCATGGGCGGTCTGATCGGCGCCACGGTCGCCTCCGCCGGCTTCGGCGCGGTCCACGGCGACGTGCTGGTCACCAAGGTCCTGATCCCCGCGATCGCCGCCCCGCTGGTGGCGGGCGTCGCCGCGATGCTCGCGACCCGGCTCACCTACCGCATGGGCCGCAACGCCGACGCCAAGTCCTCCGAGAAGGGCTACCGCGCCGGGCAGATCGCCTCGGCCGGCCTGGTCTCCCTGGCCCACGGCACCAACGACGCCCAGAAGACGATGGGCATCATCACCCTCGCCCTGGTCGCCGGCGGCGCCGTCGCCCCCGACTCCGACCCGCCGATGTGGGTCATCCTCTCCGCGGGCATCGCCATCGCCCTCGGCACCTACCTGGGCGGCTGGCGCATCATCCGCACCATGGGCAAGGGCCTGACCGACCTCCAGCCGCAGCAGGGCTTCGCGGCCCAGACCAGCGCCGCGACGGTCATCCTGGCCTCCTCGCACCTGGGCTTCTCCCTCTCCACCACGCACTCCGTGTCCGGTGCCGTCATGGGTGCCGGCCTCGGCCGCAAGGGCGGCGTGGTCCGCTGGTCCACGGCCACCCGGATGTTCGTCGCCTGGGGCCTGACCCTGCCGGCCGCCGCCCTGGTCGCGGCGATCGCCGAGTGGGTGTGCGGCTTCGGGGACTGGGGCACCGCCGTCGTTGCCGTCTTCCTGATCACCTCCAGCGCGGCCATCTGGAAGATCTCCCGGCGCGAGATCGTCGACCACACCAACGTCAACGACCACGACACCCCCGCCGAGGAGCCCGCCGGTGTGGTCACCCAGGCCATCGCCGCTGTGACCCCGCCGCCCGCCGGCCCCTCCGAGGACCTCTCGGCCACCATCCCGGCCCCGGCCGCCGCCGACCCGCAGGCCCCGTCGGCCACCTCGACCGTCTGACCGCGTCCGGCACGCAGAAGGAAGCAGCATGAAGATCGACTGGGCGGCCCTCGGCTCCGTGTTCGGCGTGAGCCTCGTGGTCACCGTGGCCCTGGTGGCCCTGTTCACCCTCGGCATCTCCGGTATGTCCCGCCGCGAGCGGGCCACCGCCGAGGGCCGGTCCACGGCCCTCGCGGTCACCGGCGCCTACGCCTGCTTCGCCGCGTGCGCGGCGGCCGTGGGCTACGGCATCTACCTGATCATGGCCTGACGACAAGGCCGCACGCGTGAGCGGGCGGGACGGGAGCAGCGGCTCCCGTCCCGCCCGCTGCCGTGTCCGCGCGTCCGTGCGCCGTGTCCGGCGTGTCCATGCGCCGTTCCCGCCGTTCACCCACGTGAGCCCCTCTGTGGGCCTCGGCACACTTCAGCCCCGCAGGTCAAAGGCAAGTTGACGGCCCTTCCAAGGGCATGGTGGACTGCCTCCGCCAATACGGCGGCAGGAGAGGAAGCCGGTGCGAATCCGGCGCGGTCCCGCCACTGTCACCGGGGTGAGCCCCGGGAGCCAGGAACTCTCGCCGCCGGTCTCGTCGAACCAGGGCGTGGACACCCTGAGTGAGGACATATCGCCATGCGCGGCAGCCTGTCGAGGTCGATCAGCGACACCCCACCCCCCTTCGGGGCCGTGACCTCCGGATCCGTCACCGGCTGAACCCATGGGTGCCGATCGCGTGTTCGCGTACGGCGCCGCCGCCGGCCTCCTCGGCGACCTGCTGCTCGGCGATCCCCGCCGTGGGCATCCGGTCGCCGCTTTCGGGCGGGCCGCGGCTGCCGTGGAGCGGGTGCTGTGGCGGGACGACCGGGGCCGCGGGGCCGTGCACACCGCCGTGTGCGTCGGCGGCGCCGTCACGGTCGCAGGCCTGGCAGCCCGCGCCGCACGCCGTGGTCCTGCCGCTTCCGTCGCCCTGACCGGCGTCGCCACCTGGGCCGTCGTCGGCGGTACCTCGCTGGCCCGGGAGGCCCGGACCATCGGGCGGGCGCTCGAAGCCGGGGACGTCGAGGCCGCGAGGGAGCGGCTGCCGCACCTGTGCGGCCGTGACCCGCAGGCCCTGGACGCCGACGGGATCGCCCGTGCCGTGGTGGAGTCCGTCGCCGAGAACACCTCCGACGCCGTGGTGGGCGCCCTCGTGTGGGGCGCGGTCGCCGGGGTGCCGGGCCTGGTGGGCTTCCGGGCCGTCAACACCCTGGACGCGATGGTGGGTCACAAGTCGCCCCGGTACCGCCGTTACGGCTGGGCGTCCGCCCGTCTCGACGACGTCGCCGGCTGGCCGGGCGCGCGCCTGACGGCCGTCCTCGCCGCGCTGAGCGGGCCGGACCCGCGCGGGGCGGTACGGGCCTGGCGCGCGGACGCGGGCAAACACCCCAGCCCCAACGCCGGTCCCGTCGAGGCGTCCTTCGCGGGCGCGCTCGGCGTGCGGCTCGGCGGGACGCTCTCCTACGGCGGGCGGGTCGAGCACCGGCCCGTCCTCAACGGCGGCGGACGCCCCGTCGCCGTCGCCGACATCGACCGGGCGGTGCGCCTGTCGCGGCGGGTGGGCTGGCTGGCGCTGGCGGCCGGGGTGGCCGCGCGGCGCCTACGGAAGGGACGTGCGAAGTGAGCGGTGGCGGACTGCTGGTCGCCGGGACCACCTCGGACGCCGGCAAGAGCGTGGTCACCGCCGGGATCTGCCGGTGGCTGGTACGCCAGGGGGTGAAGGTCGCGCCGTTCAAGGCGCAGAACATGTCGCTGAACTCGTTCGTCACCCGCGAGGGCGCCGAGATCGGGCGCGCCCAGGCGATGCAGGCGCAGGCGTGCCGGGTGGAGCCGACGGCGCTGATGAACCCGGTGCTGCTGAAGCCGGGCGGCGACCGGTCCAGCCAGGTGGTGCTGATGGGCCGCCCGGTCGGCGAGATGAGCGCCCGCGGCTACCACGGCGGCCGCCAGGAGAGCCTCCTCGGCACGGTCCTCGACTGTCTGGAGCGGCTGCGGAGCGAGTACGACGCGGTGATCTGCGAGGGCGCCGGAAGCCCCGCGGAGATCAACCTGCGCCGTACCGACATCGTCAACATGGGGATCGCGCGGGGCGCGCGGCTGCCCGTGCTGGTCGTCGGGGACATCGACCGGGGCGGCGTCTTCGCGTCCTTCTTCGGCACGGTCGCCCTCCTCTCCCCGGAGGACCAGGAGCTGGTCGCCGGGTTCCTGGTGAACAAGTTCCGCGGGGACGTCTCCCTGCTGGAGCCGGGCCTGGAGATGCTGCACGGCCTGACCGGGCGGCGCTCGTACGGCGTGCTGCCGTTCCGGCACGGCCTCGGCATCGACGAGGAGGACGGGCTCCGCGTGTCGCTCCGGGGCGCCGTACGGGAGTCCGCGGTGGCCGCGCCGGCCGGCGAGGAGGTGCTGCGGGTCGCGGTGTGCGCGGTGCCGCTGATGTCCAACTTCACCGACGTGGACGCGCTGGCGGCCGAACCGGGCGTCGTGGTGCGGTTCGTGGACCGGCCGGACGAACTCGCCGACGCGGACCTCGTCGTCGTGCCCGGCACCCGCGGCACCGTGAAGGCACTGCGCTGGCTGCGGGAGCGCGGGCTGGCGGACGCGCTGGTGCGGCGGGCCGCCGAGGGCCGGCCGCTGCTGGGCATCTGCGGCGGCTTCCAGCTGCTCGGCGAGCACATCGAGGACGACGTGGAGAGCCGCGCGGGCCATGTGGACGGGCTCGGCGTGCTGCCCGTACGGGTGCGGTTCGCCCGCGGGAAGACCCTGGCCCGCCCTGTCGGCGAGGCCCTCGGGGAGCGCGTCGAGGGCTACGAGATCCATCACGGGGTCGCCGACGTGCTCGGCGGTGAGGCCTTCCTGGACGGGTGCCGCGTGGACGCGGCCTGGGGCACGCACTGGCACGGTGCGCTGGAGTCGGACGGGTTCCGGCGGGCGTTTCTGCGCGCGGTCGCCGACCGCGCGGGACGCCGTTTCGTGCCGGCCCCCGACACCTCTTTCGCCGCGCTGCGCGAGGAGCAGCTCGACCGGCTCGGCGACCTGATCGAACAGCACGCGGACACCGACGCGCTGTGGCGGCTCATCGAGTCCGGCGCGCCACGAGGACTGCCATTCATTCCACCGGGAGCGCCCGCATGAGCACTGTGTTGTTGTTGTCGACCGCCGACACGGACCTGCTGGCGGCCCGGGCCTCCGGCGCCGGCTACCGCATCGGCAACCCCACCCGCGTCGACGTCACGGAGGAACTGCCCGCGCTGCTCGACGGCGCCGACCTGGCGTTGGTGCGGCTGCTGGGCGGCAAGCGCGCCTGGGAGGACGGACTGGCCGCGCTGAAGGCGTCCGGCGTCCCCACGGTGCTGCTCGGCGGGGAGAGCGTGCCCGACGCGGAGCTGATGGCCGAGTCGAGCGTCCCGGCGGGCGTGGTGGCCGAGGCGCTGCGCTATCTCGTCGAGGGCGGCCCGGACAACCTCGCCGAACTGGCGCGGTTCCTGTCGGACACCGTGCTGCTGACCGGCGAGGGGTTCGAACAGCCGCGCAGGATGCCGGAGTTCGGCGTGCACGGCGAGCGTCCCGCCGTACCGGGCCGTCCGACGGTCGGCGTGCTCTTCTACCGCGCGCACGAACTCAGCGGCAACACCGCCTTCGTGGGCACCCTGTGCGACGCGATCGAGGCACGTGGCGCCAACGCCCTGCCCGTGTACTGCGGTTCACTGCGCGGCGCCGACCCGGCGCTGTACGAGCTGCTGGGCCGGGCGGACGCGCTGGTCGCCACCGTGCTCGCGGCCGGCGGCAGCCACGCCTCGCAGGCGTCGGCGGGCGGCGACGAGGAGGCCTGGGACGTCGGCGCGCTCGCCGAGCTGGACGTGCCGGTGCTGCAAGGGCTGTGCCTCACGACCTCGCGGGCCGCCTGGGAGGAGTCCGACGCGGCCCTCTCCCCCATGGACGCGGCCATGCAGGTCGCCATCCCCGAGTTCGACGGCCGGCTGATCACCGTCCCGTTCTCCTTCAAGGAACAGGGCCCGGACGACGTCCCGGTGTACGTCGCCGACCCCGAGCGGGCCGCGCGGGTCGCCGGGATCGCCGTACGGCACGCGGCGCTGCGGCACAAGCCGAACGCGGAGAAGAAGCTGGCGCTGGTCTTCACCGCCTACCCGACGAAGCACTCGCGCGTCGGCAACGCGGTCGGGCTGGACACCCCCGCCTCGGCGGTGCGCGTGCTGGACGCGCTGCGGGACGCCGGGTACGCCGTCGAGGGGCACCCGTCCGAGGGCGACGAGCTGATCCACCGGCTGATCGCTGCCGGCGGGCACGACGTGGAGTGGCTGACGGAGGAGCAGCTGGCCGCCGCGCCCGCGCGGGTGCCGCTGGCCGACTACCGGGCCTGGTTCGCCACGCTGGACCGGGAGTTGAGGGAGGCGATGACCGAGGCGTGGGGTGAGCCGCCGGGCTCGCTGTACGTCGACGGGGACGACATCGTGCTGGCGTCCCTCCAGTTCGGGAACGTGGTGGTGATGATCCAGCCGCCGCGCGGCTTCGGGGAGAACCCCATCGCGATCTACCACGACCCGGACATGCCGCCGTCGCACCACTACCTGGCCGCCTACCGCTGGCTGGAGAACAGTTTCGGCGCCGACGCGATCGTCCACATGGGCAAGCACGGCACGATGGAGTGGCTGCCCGGCAAGGGCCTCGGGCTGAGCGCCGGGTGCGCGCCGGACGCGGTGCTGGGCGACCTGCCGCTGGTGTACCCGTTCATCGTGAACGACCCCGGCGAGGGCACACAGGCCAAGCGGCGCGGGCACGCCACGGTCGTCGACCACCTGGTGCCGCCGATGGCCCGCGCCGACACCTACGGTGACCTGGCCAAGCTGGAGCAGCTGCTCGACGAGTACGCGCTGGTCAGCGACCTGGACCCGGCGAAGGCGCCGGCCGTGCGGGCGCAGATCTGGACGCTGGTGAAGGCCGCCGAGCTGCACCACGACCTGCACGTCGACGACCAGCCGGACGACGACGCGTTCGACGAGTTCGTCATGCACATCGACGGCTACCTGTGCGAGATCAAGGACGTGCAGATCCGCGACGGTCTGCACATCCTCGGCGGCGGGCCGGTCGGCGAGCCCCGGGTGAACCTGGTGCTGGCGGTGCTGCGCGCCTCGCAGGTGTGGGGCGGGCGGGCCAACGCCCTGCCCGGTCTGCGGGCCTGCCTCGCCGCACACTTCGGGCTGGTGGAGAAGGAGCTGCTGGCCGAGCCCGGCGCGCCGGTGAAGGCGCCGGTCGAGCTGACGGACCTGGTGGACGGCCCGTCCCGCACGGCCGCCGACGCGATCGACCTCCTCGAGCAGCTGTGCCGGCGGCTCGCCGAGGGCATGGAGGAGCGGGACTGGGCGGCCGACACCGTGCCGGGGCTGGTGCGGAACGTGCTGGGCACGGAACTCGCGGACGCGGTGGCCGTGCTGCGGTTCGCGTGCGAGGAGGTCGTGCCCCGGCTGGAGCGGACGACGGACGAGATCGGGCACATCCTGCGCGCCCTGGACGGCGGGTACGTCCCGGCGGGCCCGTCGGGATCGCCGACGCGCGGGCTGGTCAACGTGCTGCCGACCGGCCGGAACTTCTACTCGGTCGACCCCAAGGCCATTCCCTCGCGCCTGAGTTGGGAGGTCGGGCAGTCGCTGGCGGACTCGCTGGTGCGACGGTACCTGGAGGACACGGGCGCGTACCCGAAGTCCGTCGGCCTGACGGTGTGGGGCACGTCCGCGATGCGCACGCAGGGCGACGACATCGCGGAGGTCCTGGCGCTGCTCGGGTGCCGTCCGGTGTGGGACGACGCGTCGCGGCGCGTGACCGGCTTCGAGATCGTGCCCCTGGAGGAGCTGGGCCGGCCCCGTATCGACGTCACCGTCCGCATCTCGGGCTTCTTCCGGGACGCGTTCCCGCACGTGGTGGGACTGATCGACGACGCGGTACGGGCGGTGGCCGAGCTGGAGGAACCCGCCGACTCCAACTACGTGCGGGCGCACGTCGAGGAGGACGCCGCCGAGCACGGTGACCGGCGGCGGGCCACCGCACGCGTCTTCGGCTCCAAGCCGGGGGCGTACGGGGCGGGGCTGCTGCCGCTGATCGACGCGCGGAACTGGCGCTCCGACGCGGACCTCGCCGAGGTGTACGCGGTCTGGGGCGGCTACGCGTACGGGCGCGGGCTCGACGGGCGCGCGGCGCGCGGCGACATGGAGACGGCGTTCCGGCGGATCGCGGTGGCGGCGAAGAACGTCGACACGCGTGAGCACGACCTCGTCGACGCGGACGACTACTTCCAGTACCACGGCGGCATGGTCGCGATGGTGCGGCACCTGACGGGCGCGAGCCCGGAGGCGTACGTCGGCGACTCGGCGACCCCGGACCAGGTGAAGACGCGCACGCTCGGCGAGGAGACGCACCGGGTGTTCCGGGCGCGGGTGGTGAATCCGCGCTGGATGGCCGCCATGCGCCGGCACGGCTACAAGGGCGCCTTCGAGATGGCGGCCACCGTGGACTACCTGTTCGGGTACGACGCCACGGCCGGGGTCGTGGACGACTGGATGTACGAGAAGCTCAGCGCCGAGTACGTGTTCTCGCCGGAGAACCGCGACTTCATGAAGAAGTCCAACCCCTGGGCGCTGCGCGGCATCACGGAACGGCTGCTGGAGGCGGCGGACCGCGGACTGTGGGCCGAGCCGGACGCCGGCACCTTGGAGCGGCTGCGCGCCACCTACCTGGAACTCGAGGGCGACCTCGAAGGCGACTCGGAGGGCGACGACCAGTGACCATCCCCTTTCCTTTCACGGCCGTGGTGGGCCAGGACGACCTGCGGCTCGCGCTGCTGCTGAACGCGGTGTCGCCGTCCGTCGGCGGTGTGCTGGTGCGGGGCGAGAAGGGCACCGCGAAGAGCACCGCCGTGCGTGCGCTGACCTCGCTGCTGCCGGAAGTGGCGGTGGTGCCGGGGTGCCGGTTCTCGTGCGACCCGGCCTCGCCCGACCCGGGATGCCCGGACGGACCGCACGCGGGCGGGGGCGGCGGTGCGTCCCGTCCGGCGCGGATGGTGGAGCTGCCGGTCGGCGCCTCCGAGGACCGGCTGGTCGGCGCGCTCGACATCGAACGGGCGCTGGCGGAGGGCGTGAAGGCGTTCGAACCCGGCCTGCTGGCCGCCGCGCACCGGGGCATTCTGTACGTGGACGAGGTGAACCTCCTCCACGACCACCTGGTCGACCTGCTGCTGGACGCGGCGGCGATGGGCGCCTCGTACGTGGAGCGCGAGGGCGTGTCCGTGCGGCACGCGGCGCGGTTCCTGCTCGTCGGGACGATGAACCCGGAGGAGGGCGAGCTGCGGCCGCAGTTGCTCGACAGGTTCGGGCTGACCGTCGAGGTCTCCGCCTCCCGGGAGCCGGACCAGCGGGTCGAGGTCGTCCGGCGGCGGCTCGCGTACGACGACGATCCCGCCGGGTTCGCCGCACGGTGGGCCGACGAGGAGGCCGCGGTGCGGCAGCGGATCGTCGCGGCGCGGGAGTCGCTGCCGTCGGTGCGGCTCGGGGACGGTGCGCTGCGGCAGATCGCGGCGACGTGCGCCGCGTTCGAGGTGGACGGCATGCGGGCCGACATCGTGATGGCGCGCACGGCGACCGCGCTGGCGGCGTGGGCCGGGCGGACGGACGTGCTGGCGGAGGACGTGCGGCAGGCCGCGCTGCTGGCGCTCCCCCACCGTCGGCGGCGCAACCCGTTCGACGCGCCGGGGCTGGACGAGGACAAGCTCGACGAGACGCTGGAGGAGTCCTCCGGGGACGACGACCCCGACCCGGACGGGGACGGCGGTGGTCCCGGCGGGGGCGGTGGACAGCCGGAGCCGGACGAGGGGCCGGCAGGCGACGGCGCCGACGCCGCCCGGCCCGGAGAGGGTGAGGGTGAGCCCGCGCCCGGCGGGGCCGGGGAGCAGTCCCCCGTGCGGGCGGCGGAGCCCTTCCGCACCAAGGCGCTGAGCGTGCCCGGGATCGGCGAGGGCGTCGCCGGGCGGCGGTCGCGGGCGCGCACCGAACACGGGCGGACGACCGGTGCACGCAGGCCGGAGGGTGCGCTGACCAAGCTGCATCTCGCCGCGACCGTGCGGGCCGCCGCTCCCCACCAGCGGGCGCGGGGGCGGTCGGGGCGCGGTCTCGTCGTGCGCCGGGACGATCTGCGGCAGGCGACCAGGGAGGGCCGCGAGGGGAACCTCGTGCTGTTCGTCGTGGACGCCTCCGGGTCGATGGCCGCGCGGCAGCGGATGAGCGCCGTGAAGGGCGCCGTGCTGTCGCTGCTGCTCGACGCCTACCAGCGGCGGGACAAGGTCGGCCTGGTGACCTTCCGCGGGTCGGCGGCCGATGTCGCGCTGCCGCCCACCTCGTCGGTGGACGCGGCGGCGGCCCGGCTGGAGTCGCTGCCGACCGGAGGACGCACCCCGCTGGCGGCGGGCCTGCTCAAGGCGCACGACGTGCTGCGGGTGGAGCGGTTGCGGGACCCCGCGCGGCGGGCGCTGGTCGTCGTGGTGACGGACGGGCGGGCGACCGGCGGCCCGGAGCCCGTGACGCTGGCTTCGCGTGCGGCGCGGCTGTTCGCGGCGGAGGGCGTCGCGTCCGTGGTCGTGGACTGCGAGTCGGGGCCGGTGCGGCTCGGGCTGGCCGGGCGGCTCGCCGGGGAGCTGGGCGGGACCGCGGTGACGCTGGACGAGCTGCGGGCCGACTCGATCGCCGGCGTGGTGAAGGACGTGCAGAGGAGGGCCGCGTAGTGCCTCAGGGACAGCCGAGTGTCGTGCCGGACGACGGTCTGACGACGCGGCAGCGGCGGAACCGGCCGCTCGTCGTCGTCCACACGGGCGTGGGCAAGGGGAAGTCGACGGCCGCGTTCGGGCTGGCGTTGCGCGCCTGGAACCAGGGGTGGCCGATCGGGGTGTTCCAGTTCGTCAAGTCGGCGAAGTGGAAGGTCGGTGAGGAGCGGGCGCTGCGCGTGCTCGGCGACTCCGGTGAGGGCGGGTCCGTCGCCTGGCACAAGATGGGCGAGGGCTGGTCGTGGGTGCAGCGCGAGTTGCAGGGGGACAACGTCAGCAACGAGGAGAAGGCCCGCGAGGGCTGGGAGCAGGTCAAGCGGGACCTGGCCGCCGAGACGTACCGGCTGTACGTGCTGGACGAGTTCGCCTACCCGATGCACTGGGGGTGGGTCGACACCGCCGAGGTGGTGTCCGTGCTGCGGGAGCGGCCGGGGACGCAGCACGTGGTGATCACCGGGCGTAACGCGCCGGAGGAGCTGGTCGATTTCGCCGATCTGGTGACCGACATGTCCAAGGTGAAGCATCCGATGGACGTCGGGCAGAAGGGCCAGAGGGGGATCGAGTGGTGACGGGGGCCGTGGGCTCCGTCGGATCCGTTCCCCGGCTGGTCATCGCCGCGCCCGCGTCGGGGAGCGGGAAGACCACCGTCGCCACGGGGCTGATGGCCGCGTTGTCC
Source organism: Streptomyces sp. NPDC014764 (assembly GCF_043082785.1). Taxonomy (NCBI): domain Bacteria; kingdom Bacillati; phylum Actinomycetota; class Actinomycetes; order Kitasatosporales; family Streptomycetaceae; genus Streptomyces; species Streptomyces sp. NPDC014764. The sequence continues at coordinate 68,095 of NZ_JBIBXY010000013.1, forward strand.
GCGCGCGGGACGGCCGTGTCCCCGCACAAGGTGGGGCCCGACTACATCGATCCGGGGTACCACGCGCTCGCCACGGGGCGGGTGGGGCGGAACCTCGACGCGTACCTGTGCGGGACCGAGCTGGTCGCTCCGTTGTTCGCGCACGGCGCGCGGGGATGTGACATCGCCGTCGTCGAGGGCGTGATGGGGCTGTTCGACGGGGTCTCCGGGGAGGGGGAGCTGGCGTCCACCGCGCAGGTGGCGAAGTTGCTGCGGGCGCCGGTGGTGCTGGTGGTCGACGCGTCGGCGCAGGCTCGGTCGGCGGCGGCGTTGGTGCATGGGTTCGTGAGCTTCGATCCGGAGGTCCGGGTCGGGGGCGTGATCCTCAACAAGGTCGCTTCGGACCGGCACGAGGCTGTGCTGCGGGAGGCGTTGGAGGCGACCGGGGTTCCTGTGCTGGGGGTGTTGCGGCGGGGTGCGGTTGTCGAGACTCCGTCCCGGCATCTTGGGTTGGTGCCTGTGGCTGAGCGGGGGGACTTGGCTGCTGACGCCGTTCGGGCGATGGGGGCGATGGTCGCCGAGGGGTGTGACCTGGCTGGGCTTGTCGCCCTCGCTTCCAGTGCGGGGCCTCTGGTGGGTGCGGCTTGGGATGCGGGTGACGCGCTCGTTTCTTCGCCCCCGCCGCCCCTTCCCTTCCCGACCCCGGGAGCTGCGCCCCCGGACCCCCCTGCCGGCCCTGGCGGGCCTCGTCCTCAAGCGCCGGACGGGCTGAAGGAACCCGTCATCGCCCTGGCCGGTGGGGCCGCGTTCTCCTTTTCCTACGCCGAGCATGCCGAGTTGCTGACCGCCGCCGGTGCGGAGGTCGTGACCTTCGATCCGCTGCGGGACGAGGCGTTGCCCGAGGGGGCCTCCGGGGTCGTCATCGGGGGTGGGTTTCCCGAGGTGTACGCCTCCGAGCTGTCCGCCAACGAAGCCCTGCGCAAGGAGATCGGTGAGCTCGCCGCGAGCGGAGGTCCCGTCGCCGCCGAGTGTGCCGGACTGCTGTATCTGTGCCGGGAGTTGGACGGGATGCCGATGTGCGGCGTGCTGGACGCCTCCGGGCGGATGTCGGAGCGGCTGACGCTCGGGTACCGGGACGCCGTGGCCGTGACCGACAGCGTGCTGGCCGCCGCGGGGACGCGCATGCGGGGGCACGAGTTTCATCGGACGGTCGTCGAGCCGGGGGCCGGGGCATCTCCCGCCTGGGGGGTGCGCGCGCCCGAGCGGCGGGTCGAAGGGTTCGTCGAAGGCGGCGTGCACGCCAGTTATCTGCACACCCACTGGGCGTCGGCGCCCGGTGTCGCCCGTCGGTTCGTGGAGAGGTGCCGGACGTCATGAGCAGCAGGCTGACCGGGGTGGGTGTGGGGCCCGGGGACCCGGAGCTGGTGACCGTCAAGGGGGTCAACGCGCTGCGGGCCGCCGAGGTGGTCGTCGTGCCCGTGATGGACACGGGTGAGCGGGGGCGGGCCGAGGCGACCGTGCTGCACTACGTGCCCGCCGAGAAGGTCGTCCGGGTCGTGTTCGCGCTGAACGAGCGGACGGACAGGAAGCGGCGGGAGGCCGCCTGGGACGCCGCCGGTGAGCGGGTCGCCGGGCTGCTGCGGGAGCACGGCTCCGTCGCGTTCGCGACCATCGGGGATCCCAACGTCTACTCGACGTTCACCTATCTCGCGCAGACCGTCGGTGAGCTCGTGCCGGGCGTGGTGGTCGCGACCGTGCCCGGGATCACCGCCATGCAGGATCTCGCCGCCCGGTCCGGGGCCGTGCTGACCGAGGGCACCGAGCCGCTGACGCTGGTGCCGGTCACCGCCGGGAGCGCCGTGCTCAAGGAGGCTCTGGCCGGGCCCGGCACCGTCGTCGCGTACAAGTTCGGACGGCAGGCCGGTGAGGTCGCCGCGGCGTTGCGGGAGACCGGGCGGCTCGACGACGCGGTGTGGGGGTCCGCGCTGGGACTGCCGGGGGAGTCCGTGCGGTCCGCGGCGGAGATGGACGGGACGCCGTTGCCGTATCTGTCGACGCTGATCGCGCCGCCCCGGCGCGGAGGCGGGCGGGGCGGGAAGCTGTGAGGCGGACCGGCGGGCGGTCAGTGGGCGGCGCCCACGACCAGCCAGATGAACAGCACCCCGGCGACCGTGCACACCAGCGTGGAGCGCGCCGGGTGGTCGTGGTGCGCCTCGGGCAGGATCTCGGCCGCCGCGAGATAGAGCAGCGCGCCGCCGAACAGGCCGAGGTAGCCGCCGAGCAGCGGCTCGGGGATCGTGAAGAAGAGGGTGGAGGCGGCGCCCGCGACCGGCGCCACGGCGTCCGCCCACAGCATCGCGAGGGCGCGGCGGCGGGCGTTGCCGTAGGCGTGGGCGAGTGTGTAGGTGTTGAAGCCGTCGGCGAAGTCGTGGGCGATCACGGCGACCGCGACGGCGGCGCCCATGCCGCCGCCGATCTGGAAGGCGGCGCCGATCGCCACGCCGTCCATCGCGCTGTGCCCGACCATCGCCGCCGCGGCCGTGAGGCCCACCTCGGGGGTGCGGCCGTGGTTCTCGCCCGCGCCGTGCGCGGCCTGCCGGTGGGCGAGCAGTCGTTCCACCAGATGGGCCAGCAGGAACCCGCCGACGAAGAGCAGCAGCGCGGCCGGCACGCCGTACACCTCGGTGCCGGCGGTCTCCAGGGACTCCGGGAGGAGTTCCAGGCCGACCACGCCCAGCATCAGGCCGCCGGCCAGGCCCAGCACCAGGTGGCGGCGGTCGGTCACACGGTGTGCCGACCAGCCGCCGGCCAGCGTCATCAGGAACGCGCCCAGCGCGACGAGGACCGCCATGTGCTCTTCGTATCCGATCAGCGGCCGCCCGCGCACGCGTGACAGCCGCCCAGCCCCCTCCGACCTCCGATCACATCCAGGGAAGGACCTGTTTCCATGGCCGACGCCCCCACCGGCAAGGTGACCTTCGTCGGAGCCGGTCCCGGCGCCGCCGATCTGCTGACGTTCCGCGGCGCGCGGGCCATCGCCGAGGCGGACGTGGTGATCTGGGCCGCCAGCCTGGTCCAGGCGGAGGTCCTGGAGCACGCGCGGGAAGGCGCGGAGGTCCTCGACTCGGCGGCGATGTCGCTGGAGGACGTGGTGACCGTCTACGCGCGGGCCCGTGACGAAGGACTGAAGGTCGCGCGGATCCACTCGGGTGACCCCGCGCTGTGGGGCGGCACCCAGGAGCAGGTCGACCGGTGCGCCGAGCTGGGCATCGCCACGGAGATCGTGCCGGGCGTGTCGTCCTTCTCGGCGGTGGCGGCGCTCGCGGGGCGCGAGCTGACGATCCCGGAGGTGGCGCAGTCGGTGATCCTCACCCGGCTGGGCGGCGGGAAGACGCCGATGCCGCCGGGTGAGGAGGTCCGGGAGTTCGCGCGGCACGGCACCACGATGGCGGTGTTCCTGTCGGCGGCACGCAGCGGGCAGCTGGTGCGGGAGCTGCTGGAGGGCGGCTATCCGACGTCGACGCCGGTCGTGGTGGCGTACCAGGTGACCTGGCCGGAGGAGCTGGTCGTGCGGTGCACGATCGGCACGCTGGAGGAGTCCGTCAAGGAGCACAAGCTGTGGAAGCACACGCTGTTCCTGGTCGGTCCCGCCCTCGACGCGCACGGCACCCGCTCGCACCTCTACCACCCGGGGCACTTCCACGGCTTCCGCAAGGCCGACCCGCGGGCCCGCAGGGAGCTGCGGGAGCGGGGGGCGAGCACGTGATCACGGTGGTGGGGACGGGCACGGGTGCGCCGGTCGAGGCCCCGGAGGTCGGGAGGGCCGCGCTCGTCGTCGGCGGGCGGCGGCACCTCGACGCCGTGGACGTGCCGGAAGGGGCCGAGCGTGTCGTGCTGGGGCCGCTGGCGCCCGCGCTCGACACCGTGGCGACGTATGTGGCGGAAGGGCGGCCGGTGGTGGTGCTGGCGTCGGGCGATCCGGGGTTCTTCGGGATCGTGCGGGCGCTGGCCGAGCGGTTCGGTCCCGAGCGGCTGGACGTGCGGCCGGGGGTGTCGTCCGTCGCCGCCGCGTTCGCGCGGGCCGGGCTGCCGTGGGACGACGCCGTGGTGGTCAGCGCGCACGGGCGGGATCCGCGGACGGCGGTGAACGTGTGCCGGGCGCATCCGAAGGTCGCCGTGCTGACCGGGCCGGGCGCCGGTCCCGCCGAGCTGGGGGCGGCACTGCGCGGTGAGCGGCGGATGCTGGTCGTCGCGTCGGCGCTGGGGTCGGCCGGGGAAGCGGTGGAGCGGGTGACGCCCGAGGAGGCGGCCGGCCGGGCCTGGGGTTCCGCGGTGAGCGTGGTGCTGTGCCTGGACGAGGAGCGGACGCCGGGACCGGCGCGTACGGTCGCGGGGCTCGGGGAGGGTCCGGCCGGATGGGCGCTGCCGGAGGCGGAGTTCGCACACCGGGACTCGATGATCACGAAGTTCGAGGTGCGGGCGCTGGCGCTGGCCCGGCTGGGTCCGCGCCCCGGCGACCTGGTCTGGGACGTCGGCGCGGGGTCGGGGTCGGTGGCCGTGGAGTGCGCGCGGCTCGGCGCGGCCGCCGTGGCCGTGGAACGGGACGCGGACGGTGTGGAGCGGGTGCGGGCCAACGCCGCCGCACACGGCGTCGGCGTGACGGTCGTGCACGGGGAGGCGCCCGGCGTGCTGGACGGGCTGGGCGACGATCCGGACGCCGTGTTCGTCGGCGGCGGGGGCCGGGAACTGCCCGCGGTCGTCGGCGCGTGCGCGCGCCGGGCGCGGCGGACGGTCGTGGTGGCGATGGCCGCGCTCGACCGGGTGCCGGCCGCGCGGGCGGCGCTCACCGGTGCCGGCCTGACCTGCGACGGTGTGCTGCTGCAGTCGTCCCGGCTGGCGCCGCTGCCGGGGGACGTGACCCGGCTGGCGGCCACCAATCCGGTTTTCCTGCTGTGGGGCGTCCGGCCCCCGGCGCACAGTGAAGGAGTCAGCGAGTGATCGGCCTCATCTCCGCCACGGCGGCGGGAGCGGCGGCACGGGACCGGCTGGCCGCCGCCTGGCCGGACCGCACGCGCGTGTACGGCGGTCCGGTGGCGGAGGCGGTACGTGACGCGTTCGCGGAGTGCGACCGGCTGGTGTGTTTCCTCGCCACCGGGGCCGTGGTGCGGCTGGTGGCGCCGCTGCTGGACGGCAAGGCGAGCGATCCGGGCGTGGTGTGCGTGGACGAGGCCGGGCGGTTCGCGGTGTCGCTGCTCGGCGGGCACGCCGGCGGGGCCAACGAGCTCGCCCGCGAGGTGGCCGAGGTGCTGGGCGCCGAGCCGGTGGTGACGACCGCGACGGACGCGGTGGGTCTGCCGGGTCTGGACACGCTGGGCCTGCCGGTGGAGGGCGACGTCGCCGCCGTGTCGCGGGCGCTGCTGGACGGTGAGGCGGTGGCGCTGCGCGCCGAGGTGACCTGGCCGCTGCCGCCCCTCCCGGTCGCTGCCGAGGGCGCGTACACGGTCCGGGTGACGGACCGGATCGTCGAACCGGTCGACGGGGAGGCGCTGTTGCGGCCTCCGACGCTCGTCGTCGGGGTGGGCGCGTCGAGGGGCGCCCCCGTCGAGGAGGTGCTGGGGCTCGTCGAGGACGCGTTGCGGGGCGCGGGGCTGTCGGCGGCGTCCGTGGCCGAACTGGCCACCGTGGACGCCAAGTCCGGGGAGCCGGGGCTCGTGGAGGCCGCGCGGCGGCTCGGCGTGCCACTGGTGACGCACACGCCGGAGGAGCTGGCGCGGGTGGAGGTGCCGAACCCGTCGGAGGCGCCGCTCGCCGCCGTCGGCACCCCGTCCGTCGCAGAGGCCGCCGCACTCGTGCGCGGGGGCGAACTCCTCGTGCCCAAGCGGAAGTCGGCGGGCTCCCCCGCCATGGCGACCTGCGCGGTCGTACGGCGCCCGGGGCGGGGGCGGCTCGCGGTGGTCGGGCTCGGGCCCGGCGCCCGGGACCTGCTCACCCCGCGGGCGCGGGACGAACTGCGGCGCGCATCGGTGCTGGTGGGCCTCGACCAGTACGTCGACCAGATCCGCGACCTGCTGCGACCCGGCACCCGCGTGCTGGAGTCCGGGCTCGGCGCGGAGGAGGAGCGGGCGCGCACGGCCGTCGCGGAGGCCCGGCGCGGGCAGGCGGTCGCGCTGATCGGCAGCGGTGACGCGGGCGTGTACGCGATGGCGTCCCCGGCGCTCGCGGAGGCGTCCGACGACATCGACGTGGTCGGCGTGCCCGGGGTGACCGCAGCGCTCGCGGCGGGCGCGCTGCTCGGCGCGCCGCTGGGCCACGACCACGTGTCGATCAGCCTGTCCGACCTGCACACGCCGTGGGAGGTCATCGAGCGGCGGGTGCGGGCGGCGGCCGAGGCGGACCTGGTGGTGACGTTCTACAACCCGCGCAGCCGGGGCCGCGACCGGCAGCTCCCGGAGGCGCTCGCCGTGCTCGCCGGGCACCGGGCGCCCACCACCCCGGTCGGGGTCGTGCGGAACGCGTCCCGTGCGGACGAGTCGGTGCGGCTGACCACGCTCGCCGCGCTGGACCCGGCGACGGTCGACATGATGACGGTCGTGACCGTGGGCAACACGGCGACCCGGGAGATCGCGGGGCGCATGGTCACCCCGCGCGGCTACCGCTGGCAGGAGGAGGCCCGGTGAACCGCGTGGTCCACCCCATCGAGCAGGAGTCGTTCCGGAGACTGCGCGCCCGCCTCGACACCTCCGGTTTCCCTCCGCTGACCCGGGCGGTCGTGGAGCGCGTCGTGCACTCCTCGGCCGACCTGGAGTACGCCGCCGACCTCGTCATGGACGAGGCCGAACTGCAGCGCGCGCATGCCGCGCTGCACGCGGGCGCGCCCGTCGTCGCGGACGTGGAGATGGTCGCGGCCGGGATCACCCGCCGCGAGACCGTGTGCCGGCTGCGCGAGGCACGGTCGGGGCCGGGACTCACCCGGTCCGCGCACGCCGTGCGGCTGGCCTACGAGGAGGTCGGTCCTGGCGCCCTGTGGGTGATCGGCTGCGCCCCGACCGCCCTGGAGGAACTGCTGACGCTGGACGCCTCCCCGGCGCTCGTCGTCGGCCTGCCCGTCGGGTTCGTCGGCGCCGCCGAGTCCAAGGCGGCGCTGCGGGAGAGCGGACTGCCCGCCGTGAGCAACGTGTCCGAGAAGGGCGGGTCGGCGGTCGCCGCCGCCGCGCTCAACGCCCTGCTGTACCACCCCGTTCCGACCGAGGAGACCCTGTGACCACCCCGCCCGCCCTGCTCATCGCCGGCCACGGCACCCGGGACGACGCCGGAGCGGAGGCGTTCCGCGCCTTCGTGCGGGAACTGGGCCGTCGCCGGCCCGGCCTGCCCGTCGCGGGCGGCTTCATCGAGCTGTCCCCGCCGCCGCTGGGCGAGGCCGTCGCCGAGCTGGTGGAGCGGGGGGTGCGGCGGTTCGCGGCCGTGCCGCTGATGCTGGTGTCCGCCGGGCACGCCAAGGGTGACATCCCGGCCGCGCTGGCCCGCGAGAAGGAACGCCACCCCGGTGTCTCGTACACGTACGGCCGTCCGCTGGGCCCGCACCCCGGTCTGTTGCGGGTGCTGGAGCGGCGGCTCGCGGAGGCGGTGGACCCGTCCTGGGACCCCGCCGACGTGACGGTGCTGCTGGTGGGTCGCGGGTCGACGGACCCGGACGCCAACGCCGAGGTGTTCAAGGCGGCCCGGCTGCTGTGGGAGGGGCGCGGATACGCAGGAGTGGAGACGGCGTTCGTGTCGCTGGCGAAGCCGGACGTGCCGGGCGGTCTCGACCGGTGCGTCCGGCTGGGGGCGCGGCGGATCGTCGTCCTGCCGTACTTCCTGTTCACCGGGATCCTGCCGGACCGGGTGCGGACGCAGACCGAGGAGTGGGCGGCGGCCCACCCGGACGCCGAGGTGCGGTCGGCGGACGTCATCGGGCCGGAACCGGAGCTGCTGGACCTCGTCCTCGAGCGGTACGAGGAGGCCGTGAAGGGTGATCTGCGGATGAACTGCGACTCCTGCGTGTACCGGATCGCGCTGCCCGGCTTCGAGGACAAGGTGGGGCTGCCGCAACAGCCGCATTTCCATCCGGACGACGACGGGCACCATCATCACGGTCATGGTCACTCGCACTCCCACAGCCATGCCCACTGAGCCTGCGTCCGGTCACGACCTGCGCCATCACGGCGACGCGGAGGTCCGCGACGGCGGCGGCGCGCTCGTCGACCTCGCGGTCAACGTCCGCGCGGACACGCCTCCCGCGTGGCTGCGGGACCGCATAGCGGCGTCACTGGCAGGGCTCGCCGCCTACCCGGACGGGCGGGCGGCGCGGGCCGCGGTGGCGGCGCGGCACGGGCTGCCCGTGGAGCGGGTGCTGCTGACGGCGGGCGCGGCGGAGGCGTTCGTGCTGCTGGCGCGGGCGCTGAAGGCGTCGCGGCCGGTGGTGGTGCACCCGCAGTTCACGGAGCCGGAGGCGGCGCTGCGGGACGCCGGGCACACGGTGGACCGGGTGCTGCTGCGGGAGTCCGACGGCTTCCGCCTCGACCCGGCGGCGGTCCCGGGGGACGCGGACCTGGTGGTGATCGGCAACCCGACCAACCCGACGTCGGTCCTGCACCCGGCCGAGGTCCTGGCCGGGCTCGCCCGGCCCGGGCGCACGCTGGTGGTCGACGAGGCGTTCATGGACGCGGTGCCGGGTGAACGGGAGGCGCTGGCCGGGCGGACGGACGTCCCGGGGCTGGTCGTGCTGCGCAGCCTGACCAAGACGTGGGGCCTGGCGGGCCTGCGCATCGGGTACGTGGTGGCGGCGCCGGAGACCATCGCTCGGCTGGAGCGGGCGCAGCCGCTGTGGCCGGTGTCGACGCCGGCACTGGCGGCGGCGGAGGCATGCGTGTCGCCTGCGGCGCTGGCGGAGGCGGAGGAGGCGGCGCGCGTCGTAGCGGCGGACCGTGCGTACTTGATCGCGGGGTTGCGGGACTTCGCGTCCCACGGCCTGCAGGTCGTGGAACCGGCGGAGGCCCCCTTCGTCCTGGTCCGCGTCCCGGCCGCGTCGGATGTGCGGGAGCGGTTGCGCTCCCTCGGCTACGCGGCCCGCCGGGGCGACACGTTCCCGGGCCTCGGGGCGGAGTGGCTGCGCCTGGCGGTACGGGACCGGGGGACGACGGAGGGGTTCTTGGGGGCGCTGGGGCGGGTGCTGGGCGGCTGACCGCCGAGCGGTTGCCCGCCGCGGGTGGTTCGTGGCTGGTCGCGCAGTTCCCCGCGCCCCTTGAGGGGGCGCACCCGCCGTCTGCGGGCACTCGTGCCGCGTCGGCGGCACGGGTGGGCGCAGACGACACCTCTGCAGCGCGCCCCCGGCTTGGACCCGCCGACCGCGGCCCGGCATGGGCTGGTCGCGCAGTTCCCCGCGCCCCTTGAGGGGGCGCACCCGCCGTCTGCGGGCACTCGTGCCGCGTCGGCGGCACGGGTGGGCGCAGACGGCACCTCTGCAGCGCGCCCCCGCTTGGACCCACCGTCCGCCGACCGCGGCCCGGCATGGGCTGGTCGCGCAGTTCCCCGCGCCCCTTCGGGGGCGCACCCGCCACGGGGGCACGGGGGGCGTCCCCCGTGCCCCCGACCGCTCAGGTCAGTTCCGCCGCCCCCGTCGCGACAGCAGCACCGCTCCCCCACCGGCCGCCAGCAGCGCCACCGCGCCCGCCGCCACGTACGGGGTGGCCGAATCCCCGCCCGTTTCCGCGAGGTTGGTCTCCGCGCGGGCGCCCTGGGGCTCGACGGCGGGCTCCGGCTTCTCAGGCGCGTCGGGGGCCTCGGGGGCAGCTGCCTCCGGCTCCTCCGCGGCCTCCTCCGCCGACGCCGGCGTCTCGCACCGCGACTCCGCCAGTGTGAGCCGCCCCTCCACCTCGGCCACGTTCAGCTTCGCCGGGTTGACCGACACCTCCAGCCTCAGGGCGGTGGCCGCGGCCGTGGACGACGTCGTCTCGGTCGTGGACAGGTCGAGGCGGACCGACCCCACCCCCGGCACGTCGACGTGCGTAGGACCGCCCGCGCTCAGCGAGACCCGCTTGCCGAGGACGGTGACCGCGGCGGGCAGGGTGACGGAGGCGTGAGGGGTCTCCCCCGCCTCGCAGACCGCCTTGGAGCTCACCGCCTCGATCTCCACGACCGACAGCAGCGGCAGCCCGGGGACGTGCAGGCGGGCGTCGGCGAGGGTGGTGGACGCCTCCGCCCTGTCCCCCTCGACGGTCGCGACCGCGTCGGCCGCCTGCGCGCGCAGCACGCTGAACGGCTTGCCACGGTCGACGCCGTCCAGGGTGGCGGTGAGGGCCGTCTTCCGCGCGCTGTCCGGCGCCTCGACCTCGTTGAGGGAGACGGTGAGCGGGACCTGCACCGACTTGTTGAGCAGGGACACGTCGAGGTCGGTGCGCAGCACGGAGGCGCTCGCGTGGCCGTGGCCCTCGGTGGCGTACGCCGGTGCCGCGCCGGCGAGGGCGACGGGTCCCGCGGTGAGCGCGCAGGCCACGGCTGCGGCGGACCAACGGCGGGCATGCGTACGGAAGTTGATGGTGTACAAGGTGGTGGGACCCCCATGAGACTTTGCTGGGACCCGGACAGAATGTCCGTGCCCCCGCCGCCCCGTCAGCGATCCGCCGACTCTTCACTCCTTCGAGGAAGACCGGAGAACGTTTTCGATTTTCGGGGTACGGCTGTTCGCCGACGTCACCCTCCCGTGCCCCACCGGCGGGCGCGCCTACGCGACGACGCGCCCGTTCAGCACCACCCGGCGCGGATCGGTCAGCACCCGGAGGTCCGCGCGCGGATCGGCGCCGTAGACCACCAGGTCGGCCGGGGCGCCCTCCTCCAGGCCGGGGCGGCCGAGCCACGCCCTGGCCTTCCAGGTGCCGGCGGCGAGCGCCTCGACGGGCGGGAGTCCGGCCTCGGCCAGTTCCGCCACCTCCTCGGCGGCCAGCCCGTGCGGGAGGGTGCCGCCGGCGTCGGTGCCGACGAAGACTGGAATGCCGGCGTCGTAGGCGGAGCGCACGGTGTCGTAACGGCGCTCGTGGAGCCGGCGCATATGGGCGGACCAGCGCGGGAACTTGGCCTCGCCGCCGTCGGCGAGCGCGGGGAACGTGGCGATGTTGATCAGCGTGGGCACGATCGCCACGCCCCGCTCGGCGAAGAGCGGGATGGTCTCGTCGGTGAGCCCGGTGGCGTGCTCGACGCAGTCGATGCCGGCCTCGACGAGGTCGCGCAGGGAGTCCTCGGCGAAGCAGTGGGCGGTGACGCGGGCGCCCAGCCGGTGCGCCTCCGCGATGGCCGCCTCCACCGCGCCGCGCGGCCAGCAGGCCGACAGGTCGCCCAGGTCGCGGTCGATCCAGTCGCCGACCAGCTTCACCCAGCCGTCGCCGCGCCGGGCCTCCTGGGCGACGTACGCGACGAGGTCGTCGGGCTCGACCTCCCAGGCGTAGTCGCGGATGTAGCGGCGGGTGCGCGCGATGTGCCGCCCGGCCCTGATGATCTTCGGGAGGTCCTCGCGGTCGTCTGTCCAGCGGGTGTCCGAGGGCGAGCCGGCGTCGCGCAGCAGCAGCGCGCCGGCGTCGCGGTCGGTGAGCGCCTGCTTCTCCGCGACGGCCTCGGGGACGGCCCCGTGCCGGTCGAGACCCACGTGGCAGTGGGCGTCGACCAGACCGGGCAGCACCCAGCCGTCGACGGTCCGGACGTCACGGGCGCCGGCGGGACGGTCGTAGGAGATGCGGCCGTCGACCACCCACAGCTCGTCGCGGACCTCGTCCGGTCCGACGAGGATCCGCCCCTTCACGTGCAGCACCGCCTGATCGCTCATGCCCCGCACGATAGTTCGTCGCCCGCCGCCCGGTGCGGGCACTCCCGCCGCCACCGGCCGTGCATGGTCGAAGGCCGTTACAGTGACCGCCTGGAGGGTGGCGACTGTGCGGTTCGGGGTGCTGGGACGGCTGACCGTGTGGCGGGCCGGGGAGCCGGTGGGGCTCGGGACGCCGAAGGGGCGGCTGGTACTCGCGGTCCTGCTCGCCCGGCCGGGCCGCCCGGTCACGGCCGACGCCCTCGCGGAGGCGCTCTGGGGCGAGGACCGGCCGAGGAGCGCCGTCAAGAACGTGCAGACCTACGTCCACCGGCTGCGGCAGCTCCTGGGCGACCCGGAGCGGATCGTCAGGCAGGGCGAGGGCTATCTGGTGCGGGCCGGACGCGACGAGCTGGACGCGGCCCGGTTCGACGACCTGGCCGAGGCCGCGCGGGCGGCACTGGCGGCCGGTGATCCCGTGACGGCCCGCCGGCTGTTCGGGGAGGCCCTGGAGCTGTGGCGGGGCCCCGCGTTCGAGGGGGTCGCCGACGTCCCGGCGCTCACCACGCAGGCCGCGCGGCTCGACGAGTCGCGGCTCGGTGTGCTGGAGGAGCGGATCGACGTCGACCTGCGGCTCGGCCGGCACGGCGAGCTGCTCGGGGAGCTGACGGCGCTGACGATGGAGCATCCGTTCCGTGAACGGATGTGGGCCCAGCTGATGCTCGCCCTGCACCGCTGCGGCCGGCGGACGGACGCCCTGCTGGCGTACCACCGGCTGCGGGACCTCCTGGCCGGGGAGACCGGCCTGGAGCCCGGCGCGGAGGTGCGGGAGCTGCACCAAGCCATCCTCGAAGGCGACCGGGAAGCGGCGGAAGCGGACACGGACGACGGCTCGGGGGCGCCCCGGGGTCCCGGTGGCCCGGATGCTGCCGCCGGCGCTGCACGACTTCAGCGGCCAGCGGGCGGAGCTCGCCCGGATCGAGACGGCGCTGCGCGAGGAACGCGCGGCCGGGGCGCCTCCGGGCCTGGTGACCGTCTCGGGGCCCGGCGGTATCGGGAAGACCGCCCTCGCGGTCCAGGCCGCGCACCGCCTCGCCCCCGTCCACCCCGACGGACAGCTGTTCGCGGCGCTGGCGGGGGCCAGTGCCCGGCCGGCCGACCCGGCCGCGGTGCTCGGCCGGTTCCTGCGCGCGCTGGGCGTGCCCGCCACCGCGGTGCCCGACGACCCCGAGGAGCGCGCGGCCCTCTACCGGGGTCTGCTCGCGGAGCGCCGGGTGCTGGTGGTGCTCGACGACGCGTACGACGAGGACCAGGTGGCGCCTCTGATGCCCGCCGGGGGCTCGTGCGGGGTGATCGTCACCGGCCGGGTGCGGCTGGGCGGTCTCGGCGGGGCCCGGCGGATCGAGCTGCGGGAGATGTCGGAGGAGGACGGTCTGGCGATGCTGCGCGCCGGTACGGGCGACCGGCTGGCGTCCGCCACCGGGACGGAGCCGGCCGATCTGGTGCGGCTGTGCGCGCGGCTGCCGCTCGCGCTGCGGATCGTCGGGTCGCTGCTGGTGTCGCGGCCGCACTGGCGTCCGGCCGACCTGGTGGCGCGGCTGGCGGACGAGCAGCACCGGCTGGACGCGCTCCGCTACCGCGACCTGGAGGTGCGGGCCAGCTTCGAGCTGAGTTACGAGGGGCTGCGGCCCGCGGCCCGGTGCCTGTTCCGGCTGCTGGGGCTGCTGGAGGCGCCCGACTTCCCGCTCCGGGCTGCGGCCGCCGCGGCCGACACCGGGCTGTCCGAGGCGCAGGACCTCCTCGACGACCTGGTCGACGTGCATCTGCTCGACATCGCGGGCACACGCGGCGGCCAGGTGCGGTACGGCTTCCACGACCTGCTCCGCGCCTACGCCCGGGAGCGCGCCGAGGCGGAGGAGTCGGCGGAGGTCCGGGAGGCCGCCGTCGTCCGCGTCCTCGGCGCGCTGCTGGCGGTCACGGACATAGCCGACCGCGACCACATGGGCCAGAGCATGTTCCACCGGGACGCCCCGCGCTGGCGGCCGGACCGGGTGGAGGCGAGCCTGCCGCCGTCCGTGCCGCCCATGAGGCTGCTGGCCGCCGAGCGTGCCGCGCTGGTGGCGGGCGTGCGGCAGGCGGCGCAGCTGGGGCGGGACGAGCTCTGCTGGGAGCTGGCAGTCGGCGCGCACACGCTGTTCGAGGCGGGGCGGCACTACGACGACTGGCAGGAGTGCTACGACACGGCGATGCGCCTGGCCGGCGCCACGGGCAACCTGCGGGGCCGTGCCCGGCTGCTCATCTCCATGGCCGGGCTGCTCTACACCCGGCGCCGGTACGGCCCCGCCGAGGAGGCCAACACGGAGGCCATGCGCCTCTTCGAGCACATCGGGGACCGGCGCGGCCATCAGGAGGCGCTCAGCAACGCTCCGTTCTTCCTCGTGCCCGCGGGCCGGCTCTCCGCGGCGGTCACGACGGGCTCCGACGCGTACGAACTGCTGCTCGCCGACGGGCAGACGGCGGCGGCGCTGCACGCGTACTCCCAGGTCGGTCTGGCCCATCTCCAGGCGGGGAGGGCCGAGGACGCGGTGGAGGTGTTCGGCGGGATCGTCGCCGGGGCGCGTGAGCACGGCATCCGCACCCTGGTCGCGCGGGACCTCTACTGGCTCGGGCAGGCGTGGCTCGCCCTGGGCCGGCCCGACCGCGCGGAGGAGACGTTCACCGAACTGACGCCGCTCACCGGGGACATGGGGCCGTCGGACCCGTTCTACCTGGCGCACGCCCGCGGCTGCCTCCGTCTGGCGCGCGGCGAGTACGGCGAGGCGCGGCGGCGGCTCCTCGAGGCGCTGGAGCTGGCCCGCTCACTCGACGATCCGATGTTCGAGACCCGGGCCCTCGTCGACCTGCTCGACGTACGCCTGTACGACGTGCGCGACCACCGTGACCTGCGGGCGGCGGTCGACCGGGCGGAGCACGCGGTCGCGGTGGCCCGCGGCATCCACTACCCGTATCTGCTCGCAGGCGTGCTGGAGAAGGCGGCCGTGCTGCGGGAGGCGGCGGGTGAGCCCGTCGCCGCGCGGGAACTGGCCGGTGAGGCGGCCGCCGTACGGGCCCGCGTGGGCTGAGACGCGGAGCGGAACGTACTGCATGGCTGTGACACAGCTGTGTACCGCCCGTGTGCCGGCCGTATTCCGGAGAGTGACATAGTGCCTGTCGGTGACGTGACGCACCGGCAGGCACCCGTGTCTCCCGGGTGTGCCGCCGTCACCGACGGCAAGTGAGCGTCCGGGCTGTCGTCCCGGGCGGTCTTTCAGTGACACATCAGGGGGAACACCCAGTGGGACACAAGGGACGTGCCGTGCTCGCGGCCGCCGCGGCCATCACCGTCGGACTCGGGCTGTCGGCGTGCAACGACGACAGCGACGGGGACGCGGCGGCGAAGGAGTCGCCGGCGGCCTCGGTGTCGGCGGAGGCACCGGCGTCGCCGGAGCCGGCCGAGGAGAGCCCGGCGGCCGGCGGTGACGCGGCCGCGGGAGACGTCACCGCCCCGGGCACGAAGCTCAAGGTCGGCGACCGGGCGGTCCTGCCGTTCAAGTACACGAGCGAGAAGAAGGGCACCATCGCGGTCACCGTCACGGCGATCGAGAAGGGTGCCGAGTCCGACATGGTCGGCGCCTTCGGCGAGAAGGCCAAGGGCATGACGCCGTACTACATCAAGATGAAGGTGGAGAACGTCGGCGGCACCGACCTGTCCTACGCCTCGCTGAAGCTGGACGGCGATCTGGAGGGCGGCGCCGGCACGGGTGTCATCCTGATCGGCGACCTTCCGGGCAAGTGCGACCGGGAGACCGCGCCGGCCGACTTCAAGACCGAGGGCGCGTCGTTCGAGACCTGCTCGCTGAGCGCGACGAAGACCGCGCCGGTCGTCGCGGCGTCGTTCGACGAGGGCGACGCCTACGAGGACGAGCCGGTCGTCTGGGCCGCCGGCTGAGGTCCGCCGCTTCCCGGGTCCGCCCTCCCGCGAGTCCGCCCTGCCGGCGCGGACTTCGGGAGGGCGGTCCTGTCGGACGCTGTCGGTCTAGCCGGACTTGCCCACCTGGTCCGACGTCTCCTCCTCGACCTGCGCCATGGCCGGGTCCAGGAGCCGGGACAGGAAGTGGCGGGTGCGCTCGTGCCGGGGCGCGCCGATGACCTGCTCGGGCGTCCCGTCCTCGACGACCACGCCGCCGTCCATGAAGACGACCCGGTCGGCGACCTCTCGGGCGAAGGTCATCTCGTGGGTGACGACCATCATCGTCATGCCCTCGTCGGCGAGCATCCGCATCACCGCGAGCACGTCGCCGACCAGTTCGGGGTCGAGCGCCGAGGTGGGCTCGTCGAACAGCATCACCTCGGGGCCCATGGCGAGCGCGCGGGCGATGGCGACGCGCTGCTGCTGGCCGCCGGAGAGGGAGGACGGATAGGCGTCCGCCTTCTCGGCGAGACCGACCCGTTCCAGGTTCTGCGCGGCGACCTTCACGGCCTCCGCCTTGCCGCGCCTGAGCACGCGGCGCTGCGGCAGGGTGAGGTTCTCCGTCACGGTCAGGTGCGGGAACAGGTTGAACTGCTGGAACACCATGCCGATACGGCGGCGTACGGCGTCGATGTCGACGTCCGGGTCGGTCAGCTCGGTGCCGCCGACGAAGACCTGGCCCTTGCTGGGTTCCTCCAGGAGGTTCACGCAGCGCAGGAGCGTGGACTTGCCCGAGCCGGACGGGCCGATGACGCACACGACCTCGCCCTGGCCGATCTCCAGGTCGATGCCGCGCAGCACGTGGTTGTCGCCGAACGACTTGTGCAGTCCGCTGACGCGGATCTCGGGGCGGCTCATTTGACGGCCTCCTGGGCCTTGGCCTCCATGCGGCGCACGACGAAGCCGAGCGGGATGGTGATGAGCAGGTAGCACAGGCCGGCCACCAGGATGGGTGTCGAGTTGGCGGTCTGACTGGCCAGGTCGCGGCCGTACTTGGACAGCTCGCGCTCCTCCAGGGTGACACCGAGGAACAGCACCAGCGAGGAGTCCTTGAACAGCAGGACCAGTTCGTTGGTGAGCGGCGGCAGGATGATCCGGAACGCCTGCGGGATGATGATCGACACCATGGCGCGGCCGGGCGAGAAGCCCAGCGAGCGGGCCGCCTCCATCTGTCCCTTGGGCACGGCCTGGATGCCGGCCCGGATGGTCTCCGCCATGTAGGCGGCGGCCACCAGGCCGAGCGCGAGGGCGACCTTGCCGTACGTCCCGCCGATGATCTCCGTGCCGGGGAAGGCCAGCGGGACGGCGACGCCGATGAAGATGAAGATCAACAGGGCGGGCAGGCCGCGGAAGATCTCGATGTAGATGCCGGCCAGCCAGCGGTAGGGGCCGACGGACGACAGCCTCATCAGCGCGATCAGCATGCCGAGCGCGAGCCCGACGCCGAAGCCGGTCACCGTGTAGAGGACGGTGTTCTTCAGCGCGAGCGTGATGATCTCGGGGAACATCCGCTCGGCGATGTCGACCTGCGCGAACTGGTTCTGCAGGCGGCCCCAGTCGGCCGTGACGCCGAAGGCGATCACGGCCGCGACGAACACCACGTACTGGATGCCGCGCGACACGCTGCGCTTCTGCCGCCGGGTCAGGCCCTTCCGCCTGGGCGTGAGCGGCGTCTTCTCCGTGTCGGCCATGGGGTCAGGAGGCGGCCGGCGAGGCGGCGGACTCGTCGTACGGGCCGATCCACTGCTCGTACAGCTTCTTGTACGTGCCGTCGGCCTTGGCGTCGGCGAGCGCCTTGTTCACGGCGTCCTGGAGGGCCTTGTTGCCCTTCTTCACGGTGAAGCCGTACTGCTCGCCGGTGTCGATCTGCTCGGCGACCGTGAAGGCGTCCGCGTTGGCCTTGTCCTTCAGCCAGCCCTGGACGACGGGGTAGTCGATGACGACGGCCTTGACCTGGCCGGTGCGCAGGCCGTTGAGGACGGCGTCGGAGGACTCGAAGGAGACCGGGTCGAAGCCCTCGCCCTTGACGTAGTCCTCGCCGGTGGTCTGTGCCTGGGCGCCCAGCTTGACGTTCTCCGACTTCACGTCGGCGAGGGAGCCGACGCCGCTGTCCTTGGCGACGAGGACGGCCTGGGTGGCGTTGAAGTACGGGTCGGAGAAGTCGACGTTCTTCTTCCGCTCGTCGGTGATGGTCATGCCGGCCGCGGCCAGGTCGCACTCGCCCGAGTTGAGGAAGGCGCCGGTCTTGAAGTTCTCGAACGGCGTGTCGAGGATCTGCTGCTCCACGCCGAGGTCGTCGGCGACCAGGTCGATCAGGGCGACGTCGAAGCCCTGCACCTTGCCGTCGATCTCCGACTGGAACGGTGGGTACGGCAGGTGGGTGCAGGTGGTGAGCTGCCCCGCCTTGACGAGTTCGACGCCGCCGGCGGTCGTGGACCCGTCGCCGCCGTCGTCGGTGGACGTACAGGCGGCGAGGAGCACCATCCCGGCCGTCGCGGTGGTGGCAACCAGGACCCGGGTCCTGCGGCCGAGATGCGTCTTCACGAGGGGCCTCCTGAGGAGTAGCTGAATAGTCAGACTATAAGTAAAGGTTTGAGCGCCCCAAACCTGCCCTTGTGCCGTTGTGGCCGGACCCCGGCCCCCGCCGCAACGGTCACCCGTCCGGCGAAGGTTTACCCTCGACGACGTCGTACGTACCCGCGCCGCCGTGAAGCATGAGCAAAGAGAGCACAGCCGTGACGAACCTCCTCCTGGACCTGCCCCCACTGAGCGCCGCGCGCTTCGCCTCGATCGAGGACCGGGTGGCGCGACTGCTGGGCACCGGGCAGGACGTGCTGATCACCCAGGGCGAGGCGCTGCTGCCGCTGGAGGGCGCGATCCGCGCGGCGGCCGGTCCCGAAACGACCGCGTTGAACGTCATCACCGGCCCCTACGGGCAGACCTTCGGCGACTGGCTGCGGGACTGCGGCGCCACCGTCATCGACCTGACGGTGCCGTTCCACACGGCGGTGACCGCCGAGCAGGTGCGGGACGCGTTCGCCGAGCACCCGGAGATCGACTTCGTGTCGCTGGTGCATGCCGAGGCCGCCACCGGCAACACCAACCCGGTCGCCGCGATCGGCGAGGTCGTGCGGGAGCACGGGGCGCTGTTCTACCTGGACGCGGTCGCCTCGGTGGGCGCGGAGCCGGTGCTGCCGGACGCGTGGGGCGTGGACCTGTGCGTCATCGGGGCGCAGAAGGCGATGGGCGGGCCCGCCGGGGTGTCGGCGGTCTCGGTGAGCGGGCGGGCCTGGGCGCGCATGGCGGCCAACCCGAACGCTCCGCGCCGCTCCTACCTCTCCCTCCTCGACTGGAAGGAGCGGTGGATCGACGGCGGCCGCAAGGCGCTGCTGCACGCTCCGGCTCAGCTGGAGATGCTCGCGCTGGAGGCGTGCGTGGAGCGGATCGAGGCGGAAGGGCTGGAGGCCGTGATGGCGCGGCACGCCTCGGCGGCGGCCGCGACCCGGGCGGGTGCACTGGCACTCGGCGGGGGGATCGCGCCGTACGTGCACGACGCGGCGGATGCGGCGCCGGTCGCCACGACGCTGCGGGCGCCGGACGGTACGACCGCGTCGGAGCTCGTCGCGCGGGCGTTGGCGGCCGACCCCGGCCTGCCTCTCGCCGCGGGCGGCGGCGCGCTGTCCCGCGAGATGATCCGCGTCAACCACTACGGGCCCGAGGCCACGCGTGGCGCGGTCCGGGCGTGCTTGGCGGCACTGGCCACGGCCCTGACGGACGCAGGGGTGCCGGTCGACGTGGCGGCGGGGCTGGCGGCGGCGGAGCAGGCCTGGATCTGAGCGGGGCGGGGCCCCACGGCCCTGAGTGAGCTTTTCGGGCGCCGGTGCCGGTGCGGGACGGGGCTGTCGCGCAGCCCCGGCGCCCACAGGCCGCCGCCCGCGTCCACTCGTGCCGCCCCGGGCGGCACGAGCGCCCGCGGCTGGGCGCATCCCAGGTACTCCGCCATCGAGGCCGCACCGGGGGTGTGCTCCTCCGGAACGGAACTCGGCCCGCGTCGGGTGCTGATCCATGTGATCGAGGAGTACGCGCCCCACGACGGCCGCGCCGATCTCCTGCGGGAGCGCATCGACGGGGTGACCGGGGCGTGAATTCCAAGGGATTATCGGAATACCTCGCACAAAGACTCACGCGACATTCTCCGGCTTATTTCCCTATTACTCTGCAGAACAGCTTCCCGTCTTCTCCTGCCCGGTCTCCCGGAGCCTAAACTCCCCAATCCGAGGAGCGGCTACCGGACGTTTCCGAGCGTGGTCACGAGAGTTACACAGATGTGACCGGTTCCACATCGCGCCCGATTCATGCCGGTTTACCCCGTGCGAAACGGGACATTTCACCGACTGCTCGCGCGGACACACCTGCACGCGCGATAACACATGACGCGCTCGTACGTAACCCCGCAGGACGATGCAATTTTGAATTTACCTCGGTAAGTTCAATTCGCATGACTGCCGCACAAGCAGACCTGCAAATCGACCGCCCGACCGTGGCGGACGGAGCCGTGCTGTGGCGGATAGCCAGGGACTCGAAGGTCCTCGACCTGAACTCGTCGTACAGCTATCTGCTGTGGTGCCGTGACTTCGCCGCCACCTCGGCCGTCGCTCGCGACGAGCGCGGGGAGGCGGTCGGCTTCATCACCGGCTACCTCCGCCCGGACAGCCCGCGCACCCTGCTGGTCTGGCAGGTCGCCGTCGACGAGGCGCACCGCGGCCGTGGTCTGGCCGCCGCCATGCTCGACGCGCTGGCCGCCCGGACCGCCGCGGAGCACGGCGTGGACACCGTGGAAACCACCGTCGCACCCGGCAACACCGCCTCCGAGCGCCTGTTCACCGCGTTCGCGGAGCGCCACGGCGCCCTGCTGGAGCGCGAGGTGCTGTTCGGCACCACGGACTTCCCGGACGGACCGCACGACCCCGAAGTACTGCACCGCATCGGGCCGTTCGCTCTCTGACGCGCCGGCCCGGCCCCCCGATCTTCCGACTCCCTCTGACTTCCCACGCCACCGAGGAGCGATTCGTCGTGACCATCACCCAGCCCGACCTCAGCGTCTTCGAGACCCTCGAGTCCGAGGTGCGCAGCTACTGCCGCGGCTGGCCCACCGTCTTCGACCGCGCGCACGGCAGCCGCATGTACGACGAGGACGGCCACGAGTACCTCGACTTCTTCGCCGGAGCCGGTTCACTCAACTACGGCCACAACAACCCCGTCCTGAAACGCGCCCTGATCGACTACCTGGAGCGGGACGGCGTCACGCACGGGCTCGACATGTCGACGACGGCCAAGCGTGCGTTCCTGGAGTCCTTCCAGAACTACATCCTGCGCCCCCGTGACCTGCCGTACAAGGTCATGTTCCCGGGCCCGACGGGCACCAACGCCGTGGAGTCCGCGCTGAAGCTGGCGCGGAAGGTGAAGGGCCGCGAGTCCGTCGTGTCGTTCACCAACGCCTTCCACGGCATGTCGCTGGGCTCGCTCGCCGTGACCGGCAACGCCTTCAAGCGGGCCGGCGCCGGTGTCCCGCTGGTGCACGGCACGCCCATGCCGTTCGACAACTACTTCGACGGCCAGGTCCCGGACTTCCTGTGGTTCGAGCGCATCCTGGAGGACCAGGGCTCGGGCCTCAACAAGCCGGCCGCCGTGATCGTCGAGACCGTGCAGGGCGAGGGCGGCATCAACGTGGCGCGGCCCGAGTGGCTGCGCGCCCTGGCCGACCTGTGCGAGCGCCAGGACATGCTGCTCATCGTCGACGACATCCAGATGGGCTGCGGCCGCACCGGCGCGTTCTTCTCCTTCGAGGAGTCGGGCATCACGCCGGACATCGTCACCGTCTCCAAGTCGATCAGCGGCTACGGCCTGCCCATGGCCCTCACCATGTTCAAGCCGGAGCTCGACGTCTGGGAGCCGGGCGAGCACAACGGCACGTTCCGCGGCAACAACCCCGCGTTCGTGACGGCCACCGCCGCCCTGGAGGCGTACTGGGCGGACGGCTCCGCGATGGAGAAGCAGACCCGGGGACGCGGCGAGCAGGTGGAGCAGGCGATGATCGCCATCACCGAGGAGAACCTCGCCGACGTCAAGGAGTACCGCGGCCGCGGCCTCGTGTGGGGCCTGGAGTTCCACGAGAAGGAGCGCGCCGGCCGGGTGGCCAAGCGCGCCTTCGAGCTCGGTCTGCTGATCGAGACGTCCGGCCCGGAGAGCGAGGTCGTCAAGCTGCTCCCCGCCCTGACCATCACCCCGGACGAGCTGGACGAGGGCCTCAGGGTCCTGGCCCGCGCCGTCCGCGAAACCGCCTGAAACACATCCAGCCGAGGAGGCATCGCAACACCGTGATCGTCCGTTCGTTCAAGGAGATCGAAGGCACCGACCGGCACGTCAAATCGGCGTCCGGCACGTGGGAGAGCAAGCGCATCGTCCTCGCCAAGGAGAAGGTCGGCTTCTCCGTGCACGAGACGATCCTGTACGCGGGTACGGAAACGGACATGTGGTACGCGAACCACATCGAGGCCGTCGTCTGCACCAAGGGCGACGCCGAGCTGACCGACCGCGAGACCGGGAAGACCTACCACATCACGCCCGGCACCATGTACCTCCTCGACGGCCATGAGCGCCACACGCTCAAGGTCAAGGAGGACTTCCACTGCATCT
This sequence comes from Streptomyces sp. NPDC014764, assembly GCF_043082785.1. Lineage (NCBI taxonomy): Bacteria > Bacillati > Actinomycetota > Actinomycetes > Kitasatosporales > Streptomycetaceae > Streptomyces > Streptomyces sp. NPDC014764. Next base: position 90,606 of record NZ_JBIBXY010000013.1, read on the forward strand.
GTGTCTTCAACCCGCCCGTGACCGGACGGGAGGACCACGACGAGAACGGCGTCTACCCGCTGCTCACCGAGGAGGTGTGATCCACCATGACCACGACCACGCGCGTCACCGATCTCTACCCCACCCGCGGTGCCACCGAGGTGGTCACCCCGCGTCAGGACCCGGTCGTCTGGGGTTCCCCGGACACCCCGGGCCCCGTCTCCGCGGGTGACCTCCAGGCGCTGGACCGCGACGGCTTCCTGGCCGTCGACCAGTTGATCGGCCCGGACGAGGTCGAGGTCTACAAGCGCGAGCTGGACCGGCTGGTGGCCGACCCGGCGATCCGCGCGGACGAGCGCTCGATCGTCGAGCCGAAGTCCCAGGAGATCCGCTCGGTCTTCGAGGTGCACAAGATCAGCGAGGTCTTCGCGAACCTGGTGCGCGACGAGCGGGTCGTCGGGCGCGCCCGGCAGATCCTCGGCTCGGACGTGTACGTCCACCAGTCGCGGATCAACGTCAAGCCCGGCTTCGGCGCGAGCGGCTTCTACTGGCACTCGGACTTCGAGACCTGGCACGCCGAGGACGGCCTGCCGAACATGCGCACCATCTCGGTCTCGATCGCGCTCACCGAGAACTACGACACCAACGGCGGTCTGATGATCATGCCGGGGTCGCACAAGACGTTCCTCGGTTGCGCGGGCGCCACCCCGAAGGACAACTACAAGAAGTCCCTGCAGATGCAGGACGCGGGGACGCCGTCCGACGAGGCGCTGACCAAGATGGCGTCGGAGTACGGCATCAAGCTGTTCACCGGCAAGGCCGGCTCGGCGACGTGGTTCGACTGCAACTGCATGCACGGCTCCGGCGACAACATCACGCCGTTCCCGCGCAGCAACGTGTTCATCGTGTTCAACAGCGTCGAGAACGCGGCGGTCGAGCCCTTCGCGGCCCCGATCCGCCGCCCCGAGTTCATCGGCGCGCGGGACTTCACCCCGGTGAAGTAGGGACACGCACGGCGGTGACGTGTGCGCACCGCCTCACCGACTGCGGGCCGGGCCTCCTCGTGTGGGACAAGGAGGCACCGGCCCGCTGCCGTGCGCTCAGCCGGACAGCGCGTCGAGCAGCCGGTCCACGTCGGCGGCCGTGTTGTAGAGGTGGAACGACGCCCGCAGGTTGCCGGCGCGGTTCGACACCTCGATGCCCGCCCGCGACAGCTCCGGCTGGAGCCGCCCCAGCCCTGGCACGGACACGATGGGCGAGCCGGGCGCGGGCAGGGGCTCGTGGCCCAGCGCGGTGAGTCCGGCCCGGAAGCGGTCGGCGAGGGCGAGGTCGTGGGCGCGGACGGCGTCCACGCCGAGCTCCTCGAGGAGCGTGAGGGACGCCCGCAGGCCCGCGTAGCTGAACAGCGCGGGAGTCGTGTCGAACCGCCGTGCGCTGTGGGCGAGTTCGGCGACGGGTCCGTAGCAGCTGTCCCACGGGTTCTCCCCGGCGGTCCAGCCTGCCTGCACCGGGACCAGGTCGCCGAAGTCCCCGGGGGCGGTCAGGAAGGCCGCGCCGTGCGCGCCCAGCAGCCACTTGAAGGTGATGGCGACGGTGTAGTCGTACGCGCCGGCCTCCACCGGCAGCCAGCCCGCCGCCTGGGAGAAGTCGACGTAGGTGCGCGCCCCGTGGGAGCGGGCCGCCTCGCGCAGCGCGGGCAGATCGGCGATCCGGCCGTCGGCGGACTGCGCGGCGCTGACCGCGACCAGCGCGGTGCCCGGCCGCACGGCGTCGGCCAGCCCTTCCAGCGGCGCGGACCGCACCTTGAGGTCGCCGCGCGCGTGGAAGGGGTTCAGCACGGAGGTGAAGTCGTCGTCGGCGGTGAGGACTTCCGCGCCCGGCGGCAGGGACGCGGCGACCAGCGAGGAGAACACGGCGACGGTCGCCCCGGCCGCCACTCGCTCGACGGGCACGCCCGCCAGCCGGGCGTACGCCGCACGGCACGCCTCGACGTCGGCGAACAGCGGGTCGAGCGGGCGTCCCTCCGCGCGCAGCCGGACGGCCCTGTCCAGCGCGGCCACGGCCCGGGCGGGGAGCAGGGCGCTGCTCGCGGTGTTCAGGTAGGTGTTCTTCGGGGTGAACTCGGCACGGACGAGGCTCTCGAAGGTCTCCATGGGACCACTCTGCGACCCGTCCGTGCCCCCGTCCATCGCATATGTCTGCGCGGTACCGCTAAGGAACGCTTATACGTCCGCGCCGGCCTGCGTGTTCTCCCGGTCGGGCACCGCGCACCCGTCCGGGCCGCAGGCCTCGGCGTCCGGGTCCCCGTCGACGAGGGCCAGAGGGGACCGCTCGCCCCAGGCCTGGGTGAGCGCCCGGGTGAAGACGTCGACGGGCTGGGCGCCGGAGACGCCGTACTTCCGGTCGAGCACGAAGAACGGCACCCCGCGCGCACCGAGCTGGGCGGCGTCCTGCTCGTCGGCGCGGACCTCGGCGGCGTAGGCCTCCGGGTCGGCGAGCACCGCGCGGGCGGCCTCGGGGTCGAGGCCGGCGGAGCCGGCGAGTTCGAGGAGCCGCTCGTCGTCGCCGAACAGGGAACGCTCCTCGGCGAAGTTGGCCCGGTAGAGCAGGTCGAGCAGCTGCTCCTGGCGGCCGTGCTCACGGGCGAAGTGCAGCAGGCGGTGCATGTCGAAGGTGCCGCCGTGGTCGCGGCCCCGGGTGCGGTAGGGCAGCCCTTCGGCGGCGGCCTGGGCGCCCAGGTTGTCCTCGCCGGCCTCGGCCTGCGCCTGGCTCATGCCGTACTTCTTGGTGAGCATCGTGAGCACGGGCTCGACGTCGTCCTTGGCGCGGCCCGGGTCGAGCTCGAAGGAGCGGTGGACCACCTCGACCCCGTCACGGTGCGGAAAGGAGGCCAGCGCCTTCTCGAAACGGGCTTTTCCGACATAGCACCAGGGGCAGGCGATGTCGCTCCAGATCTCGACGCGCATGGGCGGGCTCTCTCCAGGGTCGGCACGGCTGCGGAGACGTCCTCCGCAGCCGGATGAACGTTCAGGCAGCCGTCGGCATTCCCCGGTGGGCCCCTGACCTCGCTCAGCTGCCGTCGGCGCAGGTCCGGCGGCCAGTGCAGCCGGTACTCGATGTGGTCGAAGGTCACCACGCACCCCTCCCCCATCGGCGACTGCGTCGCGAACCCGACCAGGGCCGCCCCCGTCTCCTTCTCGTCGCCCAGGGTGAACAGCCGGACGAAGGTCCACTGCTTGCCGTCGCGCGAGGCGTGGAAGGCGAAGGCGCGCCCGGTGCGGCTCACCCGCAGCCAGACCGTCTTGCCCTCCACGGTGAAGGAGTTGGCGTCGTCGGAGTGGCCCCGGGTGACGACGGTGCAGACGGTGGGCACGTCCGGGGAGTACTCCAGGCACAGCTTGGCCCACGCCTGCTCGCCGACGTGGACGTAGAGCACCCCGGCGTCGAAGGAGCCGGCGAAGCCGGCCGTGACCCGCGCGATCAGCTGGAAGTCGCCGTCGGGCGCGCCGAGCAGCCGGGGCGCGTCGGCGGCGGGCTCCAGGGCCTCGCCGGTGGGCGGCACGAAGCGGTCCTGCCGGGGTCCCGCCCATCCGGTGAGGACGCCGTCCTCGTAGGACCAGGAGCCGTCGGGGCCGTAGGTCCGTAGCGGGAAGGGAAGTTCAGGTATGTCCAGGTCCATGGCGTGATTGTCCCAGGAGCGGCCTCGCCGCGCGTGGCGGATCCGGTCAGCGGCCCTGGAAGGCGCCCAGGGCCGCCCGTGCGGGTGCAGTCTCCGGACGTCGCGGCTCGCAACGGCCGGAAAAGATACGGACGTTGACGGGCGCCGTTCACTTTCGTCGTTCGGGGAAGCTACGGAGGGAGGATGCCGGCGCCCCGGTGCGGGCCCCTAGGGTCGGGCGCGTGGACACAGCACAGACCCCTCCCCCCGCCCGCCCCTCGCTGTCCCGGCTGGCCGCCGCCTCCCCCTGGTCGCGCGGCCGGATCGCCGGGGAGACCGTGCTGCTCCTGGTGCTGGCGGGCATCGCGGGCCCGATGTACGCCATGGAGAGCGGATCCGCAGCGGAGGGCTGGGCGGTGGCCCTGCTCGTGGGGCTGCTCTCGCTGGTCCGGCGGTCGCTGCCCGCCACCGTGCTCGTCGTCTCCTCCGCACTGGCCGGCTCGATCCTCGGCGCCGGCCCGCTGCTCGTCTACGCGAGCTGGTCGGCGGGCAGCCGCATCAAGCGCCCCTGGCGCGCGGTCGGCGCGTACGCCGCCGGGCTGGCGCTGTACGTCGCGGGCGGTCTGCTCGGGGACGGGTCCGAGGACGCGCTGGAGCTGTCGCTGCTGATGGCGGCGGCCCTGGGCGCGGGCCCCTACCTGGTGATGGCGGTCGTGCCGGGGCTCGCCTCCCGGTACCGCGCGCAGCGTCGTGACCTGCTGTGGGCCCTGCGCCGGCACAACGCCCAACTGGTCCGCGAGCAGGCCATGGTGGCACGGCAGGCGCGGCTGCTGGAGCGGCAGCGGATCGCCCAGGACATGCACGACAGCCTCGGTCACCAGCTCGCCCTGATCGCGGTGCACGCGGGGGCGCTCGAGGTGGACCCGGAGCTCGGCGACCGGCAGCGGGAGGGAGTGGGCATCCTGCGGGAGGCCGCCAGGTCGGCGATGCGGGAGCTGCGCGAGGCCGTCGGCATCCTGCGGGACGACACCGAGGAGCCGGCCGCGCCCGCTCCCGGTCCAGAGCCGGAGGCGGCGGGGGCGCCGCCCGCCCGGGGCGCGGCCGGGGTGGAGGCGCTGGTCGCGTCGTCGCGCGGCGCGGGCGCACCGGTGGAGCTGCGCCGCCGGGGTGAGGCGCGGCCGCTCGCCCCGGCGGCGGACCACGCGGTGTACCGCATCGTCCAGGAGGGCCTCACCAACGCGCACAAGCACGCGCCGGGCGCCCCGATCACCGTGGAGCTGCGCTACGAGCCGGACAGCCTGGTGGTGGAGGTGGCCAACGCGCCGGTGCCGGACGGGGCGCCCCCGGCGCCGCCCGCGATCAGTGGTGGCCAGGGGCTGGCGGGGCTGCAGGAACGGGCCCGGCTCGTCGGCGGCATGGTGCACAGCGGCCCCTCCCCCGACGGCGGCTTCCGGCTCGCCGGTGTGCTGCCGTACGGCGACGGCGCCTCGCCGGTCGGCCGCGGGGACGCGACGTCCGTCGCCGCGGGACGCGACTTTCGGAGGCAGACCGGGATGGGCGCCGCGGGCGACGGTGGAGCGGACATCGAACGCTCCGACCCGAAGGAGTACGCCGCCATCATGAGCAGCAAGAAGAACGTCGCCCTGGGGTGCGCCCTCGTCTCCGTCGTCCTCGCCGCCGGCACCGTCGCCCTGCTGGTGTGGGGGGTGGGCAAACTGATCGACGAGGTGGAGAAGGGCGTGATACCGGCGTTCGTGTACGAGGACGCGCGCGTCGGCGACGCCGAGGCGGACCTGCGCGGGCAGTTCCCCGAGGGTGACTCGCTGCTCACCGACGGCGTGGAGAAGCAGGGCCCGCCCCTGCCGGAGGACGCGGTGTGCGAGCACTTCGTGGACGACGAGAAGGACATCGTGTACCGGTTCTGCTTCCGCGACGGGAAGCTGGTGGCCAAGGAGTCCTACCCGCACGTGGTCTGACGGACCGCCGGCTCCGGGCCGGCGTCGGGATCGGGCATGATGGCATGGCTCCGCCATCCGCCCGTCCCACCGCACCGCACAGGAGGCCGCGTGATCCGGGTCCTGGTCGCCGACGACGAGCCACTCATCCGGGCCGGCATCAGGATGATCCTCACCTCGGCCGACGACATCGACGTCGTGGCCGAGGCGCGGAACGGCCGGGAGGCCGTGGAGACCGCCCGCTCCACCGCCGTCGACGTGGCGCTGCTGGACATCCAGATGCCGGAGCTGGACGGGCTGACGGCGCTGGCCGAGATCGGCCGGGTCGCGCCCCGGGTGCGGGTGCTGATCCTGACGACGTTCGGGGAGCGGGAGAACGTGCTGCGGGCGCTGGGCCACGGCGGAGCCGGGTTCCTGCTGAAGGACTCCGCGCCGCAGGAGCTGATCCACGCGGTCCGTGCGGCGGCGGCCGGAAACGCCTATCTTTCCCCGGCCGCCACCCGGCACGTGGTCGACACCCTGGCCTCGCCCGCCGCGACCGCGCGCGGCGAGGAGGCGCGCCGCCGGCTGTCCGCGCTCACCGAGCGGGAGCTCCAGGTGCTGGCGCTCCTCGGTGAAGGGCTGTCCAACGCGGACGCCGGGGCCCGGCTGCACATGAGCGAGGCCACGGTGAAGACGTACGTCAGCCGGATCCTGACCAAGCTGGACTGCGACAACCGGGTGCAGGCCGCGCTCCTGGCCCGGGACGCGGGCCTGGAGCCGGCCGGCGGGTGAACATGGCCGGCTGAACGGGGTCAGCGCTCCAGGCGGCCGTTGAAGCGGCGGGGCAGCCCGAGCGGGTTGTCGTCCTTCAGCTCCGGCGGCAGCAGCGCCTCGGGGGCGCCCTGGTAGACGACGGGCCGCAGCCAGCGCTCGATCGCCGTGCCGCCCACGGAGGTGGACGTGGAGGTGGTCGCCGGGTAGGGGCCGCCGTGGTGCTGGGCGGGGGCGACGGCGACGCCGGTCGGCCAGCCGTTCACCAGGACGCGTCCCGCCAACGGCGTCAGCTCCCGCAGCAGTTCGGCGCCGCGGCCCTGTCCGGCCGCCTCCTCGGAGGACACGTGCACGGTCGCGGTGAGGTTGCCGGGGAGCCGGGACAGCACCGCACGCACCTCCGCCTCGTCCGTGTAGCGGGCCACCACGGTGACCGGTCCGAAGCACTCCTCCAGCAGCAGGTCGTAGGCGCCCTCGCGGCTCAGCCGCTCCGCCGGGACGGTGAGGAAGCCGGCGCTGACCGTGTGCTCGCCGCCCGCCCCCGCGGTCACCGGGGTCTCCACGTCGGGGAGTTGGGCGCGCTCGGCGACCCCCGCGAGGAAGTTGTCGCGCATGCGGTGGTCGAGGAGGACACCGGGGTCGGTGTCGCTGACCGCGTCCGTGAGCGACTTCAGCAAGGCGTCGCCGGCCGCGGAGGCCGGGGCGAGGACCAGGCCCGGCTTCACGCAGAACTGGCCGACGCCCAGCGTCATCGAGCCGGCCAGCCCCGCGCCGATCGCCTCGCCGCGCTCGGCGGCGGCGGCCTCGGTGACCAGGACCGGGTTGAGCGAGCCGAGTTCGCCGTGGAACGGGATGGGCACGGGCCGGGCGGCGGCCTCGTCGAAGAGGGCGCGGCCGCCGCGGACCGAGCCGGTGAAGCCGGCGGCCGCGACCATCGGGTGCCGGATCAGCTCGATCCCGGCCTCGAAGCCGTGCACCAGGCCGAGTACGCCGTCGGGCACCCGATGCTTGGCGGCGGCCCGGCGGATCACCTTGGCGACCAGCTCCGACAGGGCGGGGTGGTCGGGGTGCGCCTTGACGACGACGGGGCAGCCGGCCGCGAGCGCGCTCGCGGTGTCGCCGCCGGCCACGGAGAAGGCGAACGGGAAGTTGGACGCCGAGTAGACGGCGACGACGCCCAGCGGGATCTTGTAGCGGCGCAGGTCCGGGATCGGCGGGGTGGCGGTGTCGTCGGGGTGGTCGACGACGACGTCGAGGAAGGCGCCCTCCTCCACGATGCCGGCGAAGGCGCGCAGCTGGTAGCAGGTGCGGGCGAGTTCGCCGGTGAGGCGGACCGGGCCGAGCGCGGTCTCGGCGTCGGCGGCCTCGACGAGCCGGTCGCGGGCGGCTTCCAGTTCGTCGGCGGCGGAGCGCAGGAACGCGGCGCGGACGGTGCGGTCGGTCAGCGCCTCGCGCGCCTCGTCGGCGGCCCGGACGGCGGCGTCCACCTCCTGGGCTGTGGCCTCCACCGCAACCTGTTCACGCTGCTTCCCGGTTCGGGGGTCGACACTCCAGACTGGTGCTGCTGCCACCGCGGGTCCCTCCACTTGAATGCCGCATGCAATGCCGCAGTATGTACGTCACCCCCAGCAGGTGTTCGATATACTGAACACTGTCTCTGTGGGTGAATGTGCTTCGGAGACTATTTCCCGGCGAACGAAGGGGTCAAGGGCGATGTCGGCTGGCGAGACTGGCGGCGGGGCGCAGGTCAAGTCCGCGGTACGGACCGTTGAACTGCTCGAATACTTCGCCGGACGCCCCGGGATGCACTCCCTGGCGGCGGTCCAGGAGGCCGTCGGGTACCCCAAGTCCAGCCTGTACATGCTGCTGCGCACGCTGGTCGATCTCGGCTGGGTGGAGACGGACGCGACGGGCACCCGCTACGGGATCGGCGTGCGGGCGCTGCTGGTCGGCACCTCCTACATCGACGGCGACGAGGTCGTCGCGGCGGCCCGGCCCACGCTGGACCGGCTCTCCGACGACACCACCGAGACGATCCACCTGGCGCGTCTCGACGGCACCAACGTCGTCTACCTGGCCACCCGCCAGTCCCAGCACTACCTGCGCCCCTTCACCCGCGTCGGGCGCCGGCTGCCCGCGCACTCGACCTCGCTGGGCAAGGCGCTGCTGAGCACCTACACGGACGAGCAGGTCCGCAAGATGCTCCCCGAGACGCTGCCCGCGCTCACCGAGAACACCATCACCGACCGGGAGAAGCTCATCGAGGAGCTGCACCAGGTGCGGGAGCAGGGCTTCGCGGTGGACCGCGAGGAGAACACCCTGGGGCTGCGCTGCTTCGGCGTGGCGATCCCCTACCGCACGCCCGCCCGGGACGCCATCAGCTGCTCGGTCCCGGTGGCCCGGCTCACCCCCGCCCACGAACAGATGGTGAAGGACGCCCTGTTCGACGCCCGCGACCGGCTGACCCTGGCCACCCGGAGGCTCTGACCCGTGGACATCGCCCTGCGCCCGGTGCACGACAGCGACCTGCCCGTCTTCTTCCGGCAGACGAACGACCCGGAGTCGGTGCGGATGGCCGCCTTCACCCCCGAGGACCCGGCCGACCGTGACCGCTTCGAGGCGAAGTGGGCGCACATCCGCAGCTCCCCGGAGATCGTGGCGCGCACGGTGCTCGTGGACGGCGACGTGGTGGGCTCCGTGTCCGTCTTCGGTGAGGCGGGCGAGCGCGAGGTGACGTACTGGATCGACCGCGCCTACTGGGGCAAGGGCATCGCCACGGCCGCGTTGCGCGCCCTGCTCGCGGAGGTGACCGAGCGCCCGCTGTACGCGCGCGTGGCCGCCGACAACGCGGGCTCGCTGCGGGTGCTGCGCACGTGCGGCTTCCAGGTCACCGGGGAGGCGAGGGCGTACGCGCCGGGCAGGGGCGAGGAGACGGACGAGCTGGTGCTGGCCCTGGAGGGCTGAGCCGGACCTCCCCCGGGCGGCGGAGGCGGATCGTCGTCCCGCAGGACGTGAGGACGGGTGTCCGCGCGGGAGCGTGGACGCATGCCGCAGACACCGACCGCGTCCGTTCCCACCCGCACCCGCAGACTGCTGCGTGCCGTCGCCGTGGCGGCCTGCCTGCCCTACCTCGGTCTCAAGACCGCCTGGGTGGCCGGGAGTCAGCTCGGCATCCCGGCCGGCAGCCCGCTGCTGGACCACCGTGTCGCCCTGGCCGTCGCCAACGCGCTGACGATCCTGATGGACGGCGCGGTGATCATGCTGGTGCTGCTGCTGACCCGGCCGTGGGGCCGCGCGGTGCCCGCCTGGCTGCTCACGGCGCCGATGTGGGTGGCGACGGGTCTGCTGGCGCCGGTGATGGCCGGCTATCCCCTCCAGCTGCTGCTGGACGTCCTCGGCGGAGGCGGCGGCGGGGGTGACGGCGAACCCTTCCTGGACGGCTGGGTGTTCGCCGTCGTGTACGGCGGTTTCATCGTGCAGGGCCTCGCCCTGGGCGCCCTGTTCGCCCTGTACGCCAGGGACCGCTGGGGGCACCTGTGGCGCGGCCGTACCGGAGACCGGCGCGCGGGTGCCGCGGGGCGGGCCGGGCAGCGGGCCCTGGTGGCCGCGGCCTCGGTGCTGGTCCTGTTCCCGCTGACGCTGCGGGTGGTGTGGGCCTGCGGCGGCACCGTCGGGCTCACCGCGGACGCCGTCGCGGACCGGGGCGGCGACGCCCGGGTGCTGGACGGCTTGTACGTCGCCTTCCTGCTGGCCGCGGTCGCCGGGGCGTGGGCGCTCGTCCGCCGGCGGGCTCCCGGGCCTTCGGTGCGGGTGCCGTTGGCCGCCGCGCTCGTCGGGTCCGCCGCCGTGGCCTGCTGGGGCGGCTGGATGACGGCGGCCGCCCTGCTCGCGCCGGGAGATGCCGCCGACCGCCCGACGGCCCTGACGCTGCTGACCTACGCTGGCCAGATGACCGTCGGGCTGCTCGTCACCGCCGTCTGCGTCCGCTTCCTCGCGGCGCGGCCCGCCCGGCTCCCGGCGGCATGACGGCCCTGCTGCGGCCGCTGGTCGGGCGGCAGGCCCGGCTGCGCTGGGTCCATCTGGTCCTGGGCGGCGCGCTCGCCATGCCGTACGTCCTGGTCGGCACCGTGGTCGTCGGCTCCGTGGCCGGTTCGGAGGACGCCCGGGTCTTCACCTCCCTCACGCTTCAGCTCGCCTCGTTCGTCGTGGGGCTGCCCCTCGCCGTCGTCACCTCGCTGTTCCCTCTGACCCGGCCGCTGGAGGGGGCGGCGGCGCGCTGGCTGTGCGGGGTACCGGCGGAGCGGCTCGCCGAAGGGCCCGCCCGCGGCCGGGCCGCCAAGGCCCGTACGGCGCTGTGGTTCGCGCTGCACCTGACGTTCGGCGCGGTCGTCGCCGGGATGTCGCTGGCGCTGCCGCCGTTCGCGGCCGTGCTGATCGTCCTGCCGTTCGTCCCGGCCTGGCGGGATTCCCGGCTGGGGCTGCCGGAGATCCTCGACCACGCGTGGGCCCCGGCGCTCGCCCCGGTCGCGGGCGTGGCGGCGCTGCTGGCGCTCGCGGCCTGCGCGGCGGGGGCGGGCGCGCTGCTCGCCCGCTGGGCGCCCGCGCTCCTGGGTCCGGCCCCCGACGAGCGGCTCGCCGCGGCCGAGACACGGGCCGCCGACCTCGCCCTGCGCAACCGGCTGGCGCGCGAACTGCACGACTCGGTGGGGCACGCGCTGAGCGCGGTGACCCTGCAGGCGAGCGCCGCCCGCCGGGTCCTGGGCAGCGACCCGGAGTTCGTGCGTGAGGCGCTGGCAGCGATCGAGGAGACCACCCGGCGCACGGTCGGCGAACTCGACACGGTGCTGGGCGTGCTGCGCGACGGCGACGCCTCCGGCACGGCCCCGGCCCCCACGCTCGCCGCCGACCTGGACGGACTGCTGCGCCGCACCCGGGCCGCCGGGCAGCCGGTGGCGGCGACGGTGGACGCGCCGCTGGAAGACGTCCCGCCGGTGCTGTCCCGCGAGGCGTACCGCATCGTGCAGGAGGGTCTGACCAACGCGCTGCGGCACGCCGGCGCCGGGGTCACGGTGACCGTGCACGTCGACCTGCGCGACGGGTGTCTGGAGATCGTCGTCGACAACCCTCTCGTGGCTCCCGCCCCCACCCGCGACGGCGGCGGACACGGGCTGGACGGCATCCGGGCCCGGTCCCGGCTGCTGGGCGGCACGGCGCGGGCGGGCCCGGTGGACGGGGTCTGGCGTCTGCGCGTACTGCTGCCCGTCCCCCCGTCCGCCTGCCCCTGACGAGGAACCCTCATGACCGTCCCCGCCCCGGTCCGTGTCGTCGTCGCCGACGACGAGCGCATGGTCCGCACCGCCCTGCGGGCCATCCTGTCCGCCGAGCCGGACATCGAGGTGGTCGGCGAGGCCGCCACGGGGGCGGAGGCGGTGGCGGTGGTGCGGGAGCTGGGACCGGACGTGGTGCTGATGGACGTGCGGATGCCGGAGACCGACGGCATCCGCGCCACCGAGCGGATCCTCGCAGGCCCGGGCGGACCTCCCCGGATCGTCGTCGTCACCACCTTCGAGAACGACGCGTACGTGTACGACGCCCTGCGGGCGGGCGCCGCGGGGTTCCTGCTGAAGCGGGCGGAGGCCGACGCGCTGGTCGGGGCGGTGCGGCTGGTGGCGCGCAGCGACACGCTGCTGTTCCCGGAGGCGGTGCGGGCCCTGGCCGCCGAGCACGCACGGGCCCGCCCCGCGCCGCCCGCGTGGGTGGGGCGGCTGACCGGGCGCGAGCGGGAGGTGCTGCGGCACATGGCGGGCGGGCTGACCAACGCGGAGATCGCCGGGCGGCTGGGCGTGGGTGCCGCGACCGTGAAGACGCACGTGGCGTCGGTGCTGGCCAAGACGGGCGCCCGGGACCGTACGCAGGCCGTGGTCGCCGCCTACGAGGCGGGCTTCCTGGGCGGCGGGTGAGCGGGGTCACGCCGCAGGGGCGGCTGTATGAACAGCCGATGAGAATCCGGCCGGGCGGGAACGTCCCGCCCTCTCCCGCTCGTCTGTCCCCACGCGATGAACAGGACGATCAGGCGTGCCTCCGTCTTCACCCTGCTCCTGGTGTTCGCCCTGCTGGTGCGGGCGACCTGGGTGCAGTTCTACGAGGGCCGGGCACTGGCGGACGACAACGACAACCGGCGCAACGCGATCGAGACGTACGCGGAGCCGCTGGGGAACATCGTCGTGGGCGGTGAGCACATCACCGGCTCGGCGCGGACGAAGGGGAGCGACCTCGCGTACAAGCGCACCTACACGGACGGTCCGCTGTACGCGGCGGTGACCGGCTACGCCTCACAGGCCTACGCGCCGACCCAGCTCGAGGGCATCTACGCGGATGTCCTCAACGGCACCGACCCCCGTCTCAAGACGGTGACGGACACGGTCACCGACGGACGGGCCGCCCCGGGGAACGTGGTGACGACCGTCGACCCGGCCGTGCAGAAGGCGGCCTACAAGGCGCTCGGCGACAAGAAGGGCGCCGCGGTCGCCGTCGACCCGGAGACCGGCCGGATCCTCGCCGCCGTGTCGACCCCGTCGTACGACCCGGCCTCGCTGACCGACGCCAACACCGCCGGCGAGGCATGGAAGCGGCTGAACGACGACCCGGACAAGCCGCTGACCAACCGGGCACTGCGCCAGCCGCTGCCGCCCGGCTCGACGTTCAAGCTGGTGGTGGCGGCCGCCGCGCTGGAGGACGGGCTGTACTCCTCGGTGGACGAGCGGACCGACAGCCCCGATCCCTACCCGCTTCCGGACTCGTCGAAGAACCTCACCAACGAGAACCCGTCCGCGCCCTGCGAGGACGCGTCGATCCGGGTGGCGCTCCAGTACTCCTGCAACAACGTCTTCGGCAAGATGGCCGTCGACCTCGGGCAGGACAAGGTGCGGGACATGGCGGAGAAGTTCGGCTTCAACGACGAGAAGCAGGACGTCCCGGTGCGCGCCTACACCAGTGTGTACCCCTCGGACATGGACCGGCCCCAGACGGCGCTGAGCGGTATCGGGCAGTTCGACGTGACGGCGACTCCGCTGCAGATCGCGATGGTGTCGGCGGCCCTCGCGAACGACGGCGAGCTGGTGTCGCCGCACATGGTGTCCCGGGTGACCGACAGCGGCGGCGACGTGCTGGAGGACCACGACGAGGACGCCTCGACGCGGCGGATCGTCAGCTCCTCGACCGCCGAGCAGCTGCGGTCGGCGATGCAGACGGTGGTGGACGAGGGCACGGGCACCAACGCGCAGCTGTCCGGCGCCACCGTGGGCGGCAAGACCGGCACGGCCCAGCACGGCGAGAACAACAGCAAGACGCCGTACGCCTGGTTCACCTCGTACGCCGAGTCCGACTCGAACGGCAAGAAGGTCGCCGTGGCGGTGCTGGTGGAACAGTCGGACGCGCAGCGCTCGGAGGTCAGCGGCAACGGGCTGGCCGCCCCGATCGCGCGGGAGACGATGAGGGCCGCGCTCCGGGACTGACCTCGCGGTGCACACGCGTGCGGGGCCGCCCCCGGGGCTCAAGGGGGCGGCCCCGCCGTGGTGTGCGACGGTCAGACGCCGAGCAGCTGCTCGATCGGGTCGATCGCGAAGTACACCAGGAACAGCGCGGAGGTGCCCCACAGCAGCCAGTGGACCTCCTTGGCGCGGCCCAGCACCGTCTTGATGAGGACGTAGGCGAGGAAGCCGGCGCCGATGCCGTTGGTGATGGAGTAGGTGAACGGCATCACGACGATGGTGAGGAACGCCGGGATGGCGATGTCGTAGCGGTCCCACTCGATGTGCTTGACCTGCGTCATCATCAGGAAGCCGACGGCGACCAGGGCGGGGGCGGCGGCCTGGAGCGGGACGATGGTGAGCAGCGGGGTGAGGAACAGCGCGAGCCCGAACAGCGAGCCGGTGACCAGGTTGGCGAACCCGGTGCGGGCGCCCTCGCCGACGCCGGCCGCCGACTCGATGTAGGAGGTCGCCGAGGAGGCGGAGGCGGCGCCGCCCGCGACGGCCGCGGCTCCGTCGATCAGCAGCACCTTGCCGAGGCCGGGCACCTTGCCGTCCTCGTCCAGCAGGCCGGCCTCGGCGCTGACCCCGACGACGGTGCCCATGGTGTCGAAGAAGTCGGACAGGATCAGGGTGAACACCAGCAGCACGACGGTGACCACGCCGACCTGGCCGAACGCGCCGAACAGGCTGAACTGGCCGAGGAGCCCGAAGTCGGGGGCGTCCACGATCTTGTCGGGCCACTCGGGCGTGGTGAGGCCCCACGTCTCGACGTCGGCGACCGCGTTGACGACCAGGGCGACGACGGTCATGGTGACGATGCTGACGAGGATCGCGCCGCGCACCTTGCGGGCGAGCAGGCCGACGGTGAGGAGAACGCCGACGCAGAACACCAGCATCGGCCAGCCGGCGAGGGTGCCGGTGCTGCCGAGCTGGACCGGCACGGTGGTGTTCGCGGCGTCCGGGATGCGCGTGACGAAGCCGGCGTCGACGAAGCCGATCAGGGCGATGAACAGGCCGATGCCGACGCTGATGGCCTGCTTGAGCTGCTGCGGGATGGCGTGCATGACGGCCTCGCGCAGCCCGGTCACCACCAGGACGCAGATGAGCAGGCCCTCCAGCACGATCAGGCCCATCGCGTCGTCCCAGCTCATCAGCGGGGCTAGCTGGAAGGCGACGACCGCGTTGAGGCCCAGTCCGGCGGCCAGGGCGAGCGGGAGGTTTCCGCCGACACCCATGATGATCGTCATCACGGCGGCCACCAGGGCGGTGGCGGTGGTGAGCTGCACCGGGTCGAGCTGCTCACCGAACTTGTCCTTCGCGCCGCCCAGGATGAGCGGGTTGAGCACGAGGATGTAGGCCATCGTGAAGAAGGTGGCGAAGCCGCCGCGTATCTCCCGGCCGAACGTCGAGCCCCGTTCGGTGATCCGGAAGAACCGGTCGACGCCTGTCGCTCCGGACGGCCCGGTGCCCTGCCGTTCGGCCGTCTTGTATGCCTCGGACATGCAACTGCTCCTCGATGAGCGGGAGATGATGATCTGTTGAACGCTGGCTGGATTGTGCCCGTGCCGCACGTCGTTCCGGTGTTCTTCGTGTGACGGATTGGCATACCGGCGGGCCGGACACCGTCCGGCCCCTCGCACGGGCTGTCAGGCCCGGAGCACGGAGTCCAGCCAGGCGTACGTCTCGTCCTGCATCGGGGAGTCGAAGGTGTGCCCGCGTTCGGGCCGGACCCTCAGCCGCAGCCGCTCCTCGGCGTCCCAGGCCCGCCAGACCGTGCGCAGCCTGTCGAACGCGGCCCGCACGCCGTCGGCGGGGAAGTGGGGGTCGCGTCCGCCCTGGAGGAACAGCATCGGCTTGGGCGCGGCGATGCCCGCCACGTCGGGAAGGTCGAGGTGGCGGGCGAGTCCGGGGTGCAGCATGTGGAACGCCGACTGGCCGCGCAGGGTGTTGTTGCCCGGCACCAGCAGCTGCTTCAGCCCGGACATCCAGCAGACGCTCGCGGCGGCGGTGACGTGGTCGCTCGACGCGGCGGCCTGCCAGGCGCGGTAGCCGCCCATGGACCAGCCGGCGGCGGCGACCCGGCGGGCGTCCACCCGGTCGAGGCCGGCGAGGAAGGCGGCGGCGCGCTGGTCCTCGCGGGCGTGCAGTCCGGCGAGTGAGGAGCCCAGCTGGTAGAGGGCGCTCGCGAGTGCCTGCTGCTCCTCGTACACGAGCGGGCCGCGTTCGCCCCAGCCGAGGGCGTCGAAGCACAGCACGACGTACCCGCGGCGGGCTAGTTCGTCGCCGGGGAAACGCCCGTCGAGGTGACGCGCGGCCCACTCCTCGGCGGAGGCGAGCCGGGTCTCGTCGTACCAGGGGCGGACGCACTTCTCCTTGCCTATGTCGAAGCGTGAGCCGTGGTCGTGAAGCAGCAGCACGGCGGGGAAGGGTCCGGCGCCGTGCGGGGTGAGCAGGACGCCGCGGGCCCGGGTGCGGCGGGTGAGCGTGACGGTCACCGACTCCCGCGTGTACGCGTCTGCTTCGGGGCCGGTGAGGTAGGAGGGGTCGTAGGGCAGGGCGGGTTCGGCGGGGACGAGCAGCGCGTCCTCCACCGCGGCCCGGGCCGTCCGGCGCCAGCGCGCGGGGTCCCGGACGGGCGAGGTCCCCCAGGCGAGCGGGAACGTCAGGTCGCCCTTGAGCGCGTCGAGCAGGCCGGGCGGTCCGGGCAGGGAGGTCATGCCTGGGGCCGCCAGTCTCCGAGCCAGGCCCGGCGGGTGTGCGTGGCGGCCTGGGCGGGGGTGAGCTGGGGCCGGTTGGCGGGGACGGTGATCACCGCGCCGGGACCGGTGTTGCGGTACTCGGCGAACCGCTGGTCCTGCCAGGGATACCCGCTCGCCATGTCCGTGTAGGGCGCGACGGCGTCGATGCCGGGGCCGAGGCGGCTGTCGCGGACGGTGAGCATGGGCCGGGCGGTCGGGTCGGAGCTGGGCACCCAGGGGCGGGCCAGCTTGTAGGAGCCGTCCGGCGCCTCGCTGCTGATGCGGCTGCCGGTCACCAGGAAGCCGTGCGGGTTGGTCACGGCGGTGGAGGGCGCGAAGACGAAGCCGAACGGGGCGGACGCCAGGTCGGGGCGGACGAGGGTGCGGAAGTCGCAGTCCTCGAACACCGCCGTGGCCCGGCCGAAGACGAAGTCGACGTCGCCCTCGGCGTGACAGCGCGCGAAGTACTGGCGGGCCACGGTGTCCAGGGACGCCGAGTCGGCGTAGAGGGTGTCCTGGTGGCCGAGGAACCGGCAGTCGAAGAAGGCGCTGCGGTCGCCCATGACCTTGACGGCGACGGCCTGGGTACCGCTGACGCCGGGGTGGTCGGCGCGCAGCCAGTCGTTGGCGAAGGTGACACGGCGGGCGGTGAAGCCGTCGGGGCGCAGGGTGGTGGTGGCCGAGCCCGAGGTGCCGTAGGTGCCGCCGCCGGGCTTGGGCGTGCCGGCCGCGTTGTCGTACACGACGACCACGTCACGCGGGTCGTCGGAGGCGCCGGTCCAGGTCATGCCGGTGCGGTCGGCGGGGACGGAGACGGTCTCGCGGTAGACGCCGGGGGCGATGACGAGGGTGCGTCCGGTGCCGGTGGCGGCGTCGACGGCGGCCTGGAGGCCGGTGAAGTCGCCCGCGCCGCGCGGGTGGACGTACAGGGTGGTGGGGGTGAGCCGCGCGGACGGCGAGCCGTGCCGGCCGAAGGGACGGCCCGGACGGCGGTGGGCGTGGGCGGGTGCGGCGGACAGGGCGAGGGCGGAGCCGGCCGCGGCGCCGGCCAGCAGGACGTTCCTCCGGGTCAGGTGCGAGGGCATGCGGGTGCTCCTTGAGGGGACTCGGGGGGTGGGCCGGTGCGGTCCGCAGTGGGGGCGGACCGCACCAGCGGCCTCGGACGGCGCGCGGGTCAGCGGAGGCGGCCCGCACCCGCGCCGAGGGCGACCAGGGCGGGCACGGCCCAGGCGGGGTGCACGGACCTGCGCAGGGTGGGCGTCCAGCCGGCGCCGGAGCGCAGGGTCTCCTCCGGGATCTCCGCGTTGTGCACGGCGATCAGGTCGACCGGCCTGCCGTTGACCAGGTTGTGCCGGGCGGTGAGGGGCGAGTCGTTCCAGCGCTTGAGGACCTTCGCCGGGCTGGTCCCCTGGGGCAGGGTGAACGCGTTGTGCTCGGCGACGAGTTGGGACTCCTTGCCGACGCCGAAGCTGTAGCCGTACCCGGAGCCGGCCACGAAGTGGTTGTTGTAGACGTCGACCTGCCCGAACCGGACGCGTGGGGTGCGCTCGGTGAGGTCCTCGAACAGGTTGTGATGGAAGGTCGCCTTCAGCTTGCCCCGGTCGCCCACTGCGGTCGACTCGCTGTCGCTGTTGCCGATGAGGATCGTCTTGTCGTGCTCGGTGAAGACGTTCCAGGAGGCGGTGACGTGGTTGGCGCCCTTGACGATGTCCAGCTCCCCGTCGTGCTGCTGGTAGAGCATGCCGAAGTGGGTGGGGGCCGCGCTGTCGGGGTGCGCGCCGTCGGTGAACGTGTTGTGGTCCAGCCACACGTGGGTGGAGCCGTGCACGACGACGGTGTCGTACTCGCTGTTCCAGTTTCCGCGGTCGCCGTCGGTGGGGTCCCACTGCGGGAAGCAGTCGACGGGGCTCTCCAGGGTGAGGTTGCGGACGATGACGTTGTCGACGTCCTTGATCTGAAGGCTGGCGCCCTTGATCGCGGCGTCGCGTCCCACGCCGATGATCGTGGTGTCGGAGGGGACGTTCACCTTGATCACCGCGTCCTGGTGCGCGGCGGAGGCGCGGCGCAGTCCCTCGGGGCTGTCGTCGGGCTCGTCGGTGAGGTCCCGCTCCAGTCCCCAGGTCTCGGGGGCGTACTTCTCCAGGTAGGCGTCGAAGTCGTAGCCGGGGACGGCGAGCGCGTCGCAGCCGTCGGCGACGGCGTCGATGGTGCCCTTCACCTTGATGATCCGCGGGGCGTCCCCGCCCTCCGTGAGGGCGGCGGTGAACTGGGCCCAGTCGGTCACGGTACGGACGTGCGCGGCGTCGGCGGCGGCGCCTCCGCTGGTGCCCGAGCCGTGGGACGCCCAGCCGTCGCCCGCGGGCAACGTCTGGCGGGCGGGGTCGCGGTGCGCGGGGGTGTGGGCCTGGGCGGCGGTGCCGGTCAGGGCCAGCACGAGGCCGGTGCAGCCGGCCAGCACACCGACTTTTCTGGCATGCCCATGCCATCCAAGAACGTTGATGGTGCGGCTCTCCTGTTCGTGGTCCGGGGGTGTTACGGGGAAGCGCCCCGCCAGGGGCGCGGGGAACTGCGCGCCCGACCGGGGGCGGCCCGCAGCCGAAGTGCAACGGACCGCCCCCGAGGCCGCAGTCACCCCATCTGCTCGTCCCACTCGGCCTGAGCCTCGTTCAGCTGCCCGGCGAGCCCGTCCAGGAAGGCCTTCGCGCTCATGTCCCCCAGCAGCACCTTCTGGAAGTTCGGCTCGTTGTCCGCCTTCGAGACGGTGTTCCAGTCCGGCAGGTAGTACGGCAGCTGCACGATGGTCGTGGACCCGTCACTCAGCGCGTCGGCCGCCAGCTTCGTCGGCTCCGCCTTCGCGATCCACGCGTCCTTCGCCGCGTCCGCGTGCGCCGGCACCTGTCCCGCCGACTCGTTGAACTTCGAGTTCGACTCCGCCGACGCGGCGAACTCGATGAACTTCCAGGCGGCGTCCTTGTTCTTCGAGCTCTTGAACAGGCCGATGCCGTCGACCGGGTTGGAGACCTGCACCCGCTTGCCGCCGGGGCCGACCGGCTGCGGGATGCCCCGGAACCTCTCCGCGCCCAGCGCCTTCACATGGTCCTGGTAGGAGCCCAGGTTGTGGTTGAGCATCCCGATCTCGCCGGAGTCCCACTGGGCGACCATCTTGGTGAAGTCGTTGTTGAGGTCGGCGGCGGGGGTGACCTTCTTGAACAGGGCCGCGTACTTCTCCAGCGCCTTGACGTTCTTCGGGTCGTTGACCGTGGTCCTCTTGCCGGTGGAGTCCCAGAACGAGGTGATGCCGGACTGCCCGTACATCGCGTCGAGGGCCTGCGCTATGGAGCCGGCGCCGCCGCGGATGGTGTAGCCGAAGCGGTTGCTGCCCTTGTCGGTCAGCTTCTCCGCGGCCGTGAAGAACCGGTCCCAGGTGGTCGGCTCCTCCAGCCCCGCCTTCTCGAACATGTCGGTGCGGTAGTACAGGACGCCGTTGTTGGCGGAGGTCGGCACGGAGTACAGCTGGTCGTCCCCGCCTCCGGCCGCGCGCAGCGACTCGATCATGTCCTTGTTGAGCTTGCCGTTCAGCGACGAGCCCTCCAGCCGCTCGTCCAGCGGCTCGAGCGCGCCCTGGGCGGCGAAGCCCGCGAGCATCGAGGCGCTGATACCGCCCACGTCCGGCATGCCGCCGCCCTGGATGGCGGTGTCCACCTTGGACTGGTACTCGGTGGAGGCGATGCCGACGTACTGGACGTCGATGTCCGGGTTGGCCTTCTCGAAGTCGGCGATGATCTCCTTCCAGATGTCGGTGCGGACACCGCCGTTGTTGTCCCAGAAGACGATCTTCCCCTTGCCGTCGCCCTCGGCGCCCGCGCCGCCGCTGCCGTCGTCCCCGCAGGCGGTGGCGGTCAGCGCGAGGACCGCTCCCAGGGCGACGGCCGCCGACGTCCTGCCGCGACGCCCTCTGCCCGTGCTTCTTCCGAGAATGCTGATCTTCATCGGTCGGCTCTCTTCTCCTGGATACGGATCCTGAACTGCGTGAACGTGGCGGTACCGGCGTGTCCCTGACCGGCGGGCGCCAGGGCGGCCAGGCCGAGCAGAGCACCGACCCAGCGCCAGGGAGTCGCGGCGAAGACCTGACCGGAGGGGCGGAAGCCGCCCTCCCCGACGCCATCTCCGGTGTCTTCTCCGGTGTCTTCTGTGTCTCCTGTGTCGTACAAGAAGCGGCAGCGCGCGCCGACGCCGATGTCGACGCGCAGCCGGGCCCGGCCGCCCGGGGCGGGGCGCGGGGGTGCCGCGTCCCTTTCCGCCTCCGCGGCCGTCTCGGCGAACCGGTGCACGAGCCGCACGGCGCCGTCCGTGCCGCGCTCGAGTCCGATCCAGCTGTAGGCGTCACCGAGGACGGCGAGCCCGGCCCGCGCCCCGGGTTCGCCGTCGTCGAGCCGCAGGTCCACCTCGACGGTGCACGGGGCGCCGGGCAGCCGCTGGGTGAGGACGTTGGGCAGGGCGCGCAGGTCGTGCGCGTCGGGGGTGCGGACGCAGGTGAGCCGCAGCCCGTCGGCCGAGTGGTGGGTGGCCCAGCCGTCACGGGGGTTGGCGGTCCACTGCCACTGGCGGCCGGGCCGTCCGCCGGGGAAGTCGTCGTCGGTGGCGGGCGCGGCGGGCTTCTGCGGCGGAAGGTCCGGACGGCGGTGCCCGGGAACGGGCGCGCCTTCGTCACCGATCACCGGCCAGCCTCCCTCACCGCCCCACCGCATCGGCTGGAGGTGGACGACCCGGCCGTAGGGGCCGCGCTGCTGGAAGTGCAGGAACCAGTCCTCACCGGACGGGGTGCGCACCCAGGCGCCCTGGTGCGGGCCGTTGACGTCGGTGTCCTTCTGCTCCAGGACCACCTTCTCCTCGTACGGGCCGAAGAAGGCGCGGGAGCGGAAGGCGCCCTGCCAGCCGGTCTCCACTCCCCCGGCGGGGGCGAGGATCCAGAACCAGCCGTCGTGCCTGTAGAGCTTGGGCCCTTCGAGGGTGAACCAGCCGGGGAGGCGGTCGCCGTCGACGATCACCTCGCCCTCGTCGAGGAGTTCGGTGCCGTGCGGGTGCATCCGGTGCCCGGTGAGGCGGTTCTTGACGCCGGAGCGGGACCTGGCCCACGCGTGCACGAGGTACGCCTCACCGCTCTCCTCGTCCCACAGCGGGCAGGGGTCGATCAGCCCCTTGCCGGCCTTGACGAGGTGCGGGCGGGTCCACGGGCCGCGGATCCCGGGCGCGTTGACCTGGAAGATCCCCTGGTCGGGATCGCCCCAGAAGATCCAGAAGCGGCCGTCGTGGTGGCGCAGGGACGGCGCCCACACCCCGCAGTCGTGCCGGGGCACCGCGAACGCGCTCTCGGGTTCGAGGCGTTGCAGGGCGTGGCCGACGAGGGTCCAGTTGACGAGGTCCCGGGAGTGCAGCAGGGGCAGTCCGGGGACGCGGCCGAAGCTGGACGCGGTGAGGTAGAAGTCGTCGCCGACGCGGATCACGTCGGGGTCGGACCAGTCGGCGTCGAGGACGGGGTTGCGGTAGACGGGGTCGTCGGGGGCGGCGCTCACGCGGTCACCGCCTTCGTGACCAGGGCGGCGGCCTCCTCGCGGCCGAGCAGGCCGTCGGCGACGACGGTGACGACCCGGCGCTCCACCGTCTCCCCGGGCGGGACGGGCAGCCGCGCGTCGTGCGCGAGGGAGGAGCCGACGCCCGGGTACTCCTCGGCGCGCACGAACCAGGGGTCGCGGCGGGTCGCCTCCGTGGCCGCGGCGAAGACGAGGGTCCACGTCGAGCCGGCCAGGGCGACCCAGTCGGCGGTCCGCCCGTGCGCCGCGTCCGTGCCGTCGGCCGCCGCGGTGAACACGCCGGGCGCCGTGTCCTCCTTGCGGGCCCGCCAGAAGAAGCCCCCGTAGGCGGCGCCGGGACGGCCGTTGGTGGCGGGGCTGCCGACGGACAGCGGGCGGCCCGACACGTTGGTGAGCGCGAACGTGAGGTCGAGGGCCCAGGCGCCGTCGGTGAGAGCGGTCGCGGTGACCGTGCGCTGCTCGCGCAGCAGCTGGCCGGGAGCGGCCATCCAGCGCAGCTCCTCGGTGAAGCCGTCGGCCTCGCGCCGGTGGTAGGCGGTGTGCCGTTGGGCGCCGTGGTTGTCCAGCTCGGTGGGGCCGCGGCCGTGGACGTAGGTGCGTCCGCCCCAGAAGTTGAACCCCTCGACGTCGGGAACGGCGACACCGACGCCGAGGTGGTGTGCGTGGTCGGCGGGGCTCAGCTCGGTGACCGCCGTGCCGGCCAGGGTGGTGACGGGGTGCAGGTAGGGCCGCGGGGAGAGCCGGGCCGGCAGTTCCGGCCGGGTGACGTACCGGCCGACGGGCCGGCCTGCGACGCGCAGCACCACGGAGTCGTTGCCGGTCATCGGGTGCTCACCTCTTTCGGCAGGTGGTGGTGGGCGGGCCGGGCCCAGGGGGCGCCCAGCTCGGAGTAGAGGGACAGGCGCTCCGCGGCAGCCGCCACCAGGGCGTCCACGCCGGGCACCACCCGGCGGTCCTCGCCGGGGACGCGGCGCCAGGCGTCGTCGGGCAGCGGATACGGGTCGGGGGCGGTGCGGATCGCCTCGACGACCTGCATGAAGGCGCCGGTGTCGTCGGGCGTGACCAGCAGCGGGCTGCCGGCACGGAGGTGGGCGACGAGGTTCTCCAGCAGGTCGGTGCGGCCGAAGCGGAGTTCCTCGGGGCCGTGGTCCGCGCGCTGGAGCAGGACGCGGTCCTGCTTGTACCAGAAGGTGATCCGGCCGCTGGTGCCGTGCACCACCACGTACGGCTCGTCCGCCCGTTCCGCGCACAGCGTGGCGGCGACGGTGACCGAGCCGCCCTGGGCGGTGGTGACGCGGACGCAGGAGGTGTCGTCGGACTCGATGGCGTTGGCCCGCAGCAGCTCGGTCTCGATGCCGGCGACGTCCTCGGCGCGGGTGCTCCCGGCGAGCGCCAGGGCGGTGGCCACGGCGTGTGCGAGGGGGTTGGTGAGCGCCCCGTCGACGACGTCGACCCCGTCGAGGCGCCGGCGGCCCGACCAGGGCGCGCGGCGGAAGTACGCCTCGGGGCGCACCCAGGCGCCGGCCCCGCCGACACCGGTCACCCGGCCTACGGCGCCCTCGGCGATCAGGTCGCGGATCGCGGGCACGGCGTGCGAGCCGAGCGACTGGAAGCCGATCTGGCAGGACACCCCGGCCGCGGCGACCCCGTCCGCCATCCGCCGGAACTCGGCGTACGAGGGCGCCGGGGGCTTCTCCAGAAGCAGGTGCGCGCCCCGTTCGGCGGCGGTGAGCGCGAGCGCGGTGTGGGTGGGGATGGGGGTGCAGATCACCGCGGCACGGGCGCCGGTGGAGTCGAGGAGCGCCCCGAAGTCGTCGGACTGTTCCGGGAGTTCGCCGCCGAACTCGTCCTCGGTGAGCGGGGTGAGCTCGCAGACGCCCACGAGGCGGACCAGGCCCTTCGCCTGGAGGCGGCGGATGTTCTCCACGTGCCACCGGCCGTGTCCGCGCGCGCCGGCCAGGACGACCGGGAGCGGGGCGCCGAGGGCGGCGGGCGAGGCGGTCATCCCTTCACCGCCCCCGCGCTGAAGCCGGTGATCAGCCACTTCTGGATGAAGGCGAACACGATCACCACGGGGACGGCCGCGATGATGCCGCCCGCGGCGAGCGCGCCGAGGTCGACGCTGTCCGCGCTCATCAGCGTGTTGAGGCCGACCGGGATCGTCTGCTTCTCCTGGTTGTTGAGGAACATCAGGGCGAACAGGAAGTGGTTCCAGGAGTGGACGAAGGCGAAGGAGCCGACGGCGATCAGGCCGGGCCGCAGCAGCGGCAGGACGACCACCCGGAACGCCCGGAACCGGTCGCAGCCGTCGACCCAGGCGGCCTCCTCCAGCGAGTACGGCACGTTCTTGATGAAGTTGCTGAGCAGGATCATCGACAGCGGCAGCTGGAACACCGTCTCGGCGATGATGACGCTGCCCAGGGAGTTGATCATCCGCAGCTCGGCGAAGATCTCGAACAGCGGGACCAGCAGCAGCGCGCCGGGCACGAACTGCGAGCAGAGCAGCGCCAGCATGAACCCGCGCTTGATCCGGAAGTCGAAGCGGGCGAGCGCGTAGCCGCCGGCCAGGGCCACCAGGGTGGTCATGAACAGGGTGGCGACGCCGACGAGGACGCTGTTCTGGAAGAAGGTGCCGAAGCCGCGGTCCGTCCACACCTTCTCGAAGTGGGCGGTGGTCATCGGCCAGGGCACGAGCGAGGTGGAGCCGGCCGGGCGCAGCGCGAACAGCAGGATCCAGTAGAAGGGGATGAGGGTGAAGACGAGGTAGATGCCGAGCGGCAGGTAGATCTGCCAGCGGGGCGCCTCGTCCCAGGCCCGGCGCCGCGTCGTGGGCCGGGGCGGCTCGGGGACGGCCGGCGCGAGGGAGGGGGCGGCCGGAGTGGCCTCCTTGGTGATCACTTCTCGCCTCCGAACTTGCTCAGCCGCAGGTAGACCATCGAGCAGAAGAGCAGGATCACGAACGCCACCGTGGTGAGGGCCGACGCGTAGCCGAAGTCATGGGCGTCGACGGAGGTGTTGGCGATGTACAGCGGCAGCGTGGTGGTCGAACCGGCGGGTCCGCCGCCGGTCAGCGTGTAGAGCAGGTCGACGTTGTTGAACTCCCACACGGCACGCAGCAGCGTGGAGAGGATGATGGCGTCCTTCAGGTGGGGCAGCGTGATGTGCCAGAACTGCTTGAAGCGGCTGGCGCCGTCCACCTCGGCGGCCTCGTACAGGTCCTTGGAGACGGACTGGAGGTCGGCGAGGATGAGGATCGCGAAGAAGGGAACCCCGCGCCACAGGTCGGCGACGACCGCGGCGGGGAACACCGTGGAGGTGTCCGACAGCCAGCTCACGCCGTACTCGCCGATGCCCATGTCCGCGAGGTAACGGGTGATGCCCGTCTGGGAGTTGTAGAGCAGCACCCAGATCGCGGAGGTGAGCACGCCGGAGACGGCCCACGGGGAGAAGACCAGCGCGCGGCCCAGCGCCCGGCCGGCGAAGGTCTGGTTGACGATGAGGGCGAGGGCGAGTCCGAACATCAGCTGCAGGCCGACCTCGACGAAGACCCACTTGGCGCTGAAGACGAGGGTGTCCCGGAAGAGGGGGTCCTCGGTGAAGATGCGGGTGAAGTTGTCGAGTCCCGCGAAGCCGTTCCGCCAGGGCTTGGTGGGGTTGTAGTCCCGCAGGCTGTAGTAGAAGACGCTGAGGACCGGGTACGCGATGAACCCCAGCATGAGCAGGGCGGCCGGCGCGATCAGCAGGTAGGGCAGTCGGCGGGGCGTGGCGGAGGCACGGCGCCGCCTCGGTGGCGCGGGCGGTTTCGCCACGGCTGCGGCTTGGGCCATGACTGTTCTCCGTTTCTCGGTACGTCGTGCTGTGCGGGGTGCCTGGGCGGTGCCGGGGTGCGCGGTGCCTGGGTGGTGCCGGGGTGCGCGCAACGGATAGGAAGCGCTTTCTGCATGGATGTGCGGAGGCCGGGTCCGCCCGGGTGGGCGGGTCAGCCCGCGTACGGGTCCTGGACCGTGCCCGGCCGGGCGAGGAACTCGAAGTCGCAGCCGGTGTCGGCCTGGGTGATCTGGTCGTTGTAGAGCGCGCCGTAGCCGCGCTCGTAACGCGCGGGCGGCGGTGTCCACTCCGCGCGGCGGCGGCGCAGCTCCTCGTCGTCCACGTCGAGGGTGAGGGTGCGGTTCTCGACGTCGAGGGTGATCGGGTCGCCGGTGCGCACCAGCGCGAGCGGCCCGCCGACGTACGACTCGGGGGCGACGTGCAGCACGCAGGCGCCGTAACTCGTCCCGCTCATGCGGGCGTCGGAGATCCGCACCATGTCCCGCACGCCCTGCTTGAGCAGGTGGCCGGGCAGCGGCAGCATCCCGTACTCGGGCATGCCCGGGCCGCCCTTGGGGCCCGCGTTGCGCAGCACCAGCACGCTGTCGGCGGTGATGCCCAGCGCCGGGTCGTCGATGGTCCGCTGCATCTCCTTGTAGTCGTCGAAGACGACGGCGGGACCGGTGTGCTTCAGCAGGTGCGGCTCGGCGGCGATGTGCTTGACGACGGCGCCGTCCGGGCAGAGGTTGCCGCGCAGCACGGCCACCCCGCCCTCGGCCGCGACCGGGTTGTCGCGGGGCCGGATGACGTCGTCGTCGTGCACGCGCGCGCCGGCGAGTTGCTCGCGCAGGGTGTCGTGGCAGGCGGTGGGCCGGTCCAGGTGGAGCAGGTCCGGGATCCGGGAGAGGAACCCGGGCAGCCCGCCGGCGAAGTGGAAGTCCTCCATCAGGTACGTCCGGCCGCCCGGCCGCACGTTGGCGAGCACCGGGACGGTACGGGCGATGCGGTCGAAGTCGTCGAGGGTGAGCTTCACTCCCGCCCGTCCGGCCATGGCGATCAGATGGATCACCGCGTTGGTGGAGCCGCCGAGGCCGAGGACGGTCGTCACGGCGTCCTCGAACGCGTCGGCGGTGAGGATGTCGCCGATCCGGCGGTCCTTCTGGATCAGGTCGACGATCGTCATGCCGGCCTTCGCGGCCATC
Organism: Streptomyces sp. NPDC014764; assembly: GCF_043082785.1. Taxonomy (NCBI): domain Bacteria; kingdom Bacillati; phylum Actinomycetota; class Actinomycetes; order Kitasatosporales; family Streptomycetaceae; genus Streptomyces; species Streptomyces sp. NPDC014764. The sequence goes on from NZ_JBIBXY010000013.1 coordinate 117,821, forward strand.
CGGTCGTGCCCGGAGTCGACGGCCGGGATGCTCGACGCGCCCGGCACGGTGACGCCGAGCGCCTCGGCGGCGGCGGTCAGCGTGGACGCGGTGCCCATGGTCATGCAGTGGCCGGGCGAGCGGGCCAGGCCGCTCTCCAGTTCCTGCATCTCGCAGTCGCCGATGACACCTGCCCGCTTGTCGTCCCAGTACTTCCACATGTCGGTGCCGGAGCCGAGGGTCTCGCCGCGCCAGTGCCCGGGCAGCATCGGCCCGGCGGGCACGAACACGGCGGGCAGACCGGCGCTCGCGGCGCCCATCAGCAGGGCGGGCGTCGACTTGTCGCAACCGCCCATCAGCACGGCCCCGTCGACCGGGTACGAGCGCAGCAGCTCCTCCGTCTCCATGGCCAGGAGGTTGCGGTAGAGCATGGGCGTCGGCTTCTGGAAGGTCTCGCTGAGGGTGGATACCGGGAACTCCAGCGGGAAGCCGCCCGCCTGCCACACGCCCCGCTTCACGGCCTGCGCGCGGTCGCGCAGGTGGACGTGGCAGGGATTGATGTCGGACCAGGTGTTGAGGATCGCCACGACCGGCTTGCCCAGGTGCTCCTCGGGCAGGTAGCCGAGCTGGCGGGTGCGGGCCCGGTGACTGAAGGAGCGCAGTCCGTCGGTGCCGTACCACTGGTGACTGCGGAGCTCTTCGGGGGACTTGCGGGGATTCATACGGACCACCCCGCGGCTATGGCGGCGACCTCGGCGCGCTCGCTCTCGGGCAGCGGCCTGCTGGGCGGGCGGACCTCCCGGCGGCACAGCCCGAGGGAGGCGAGGGCCTCCTTGACCACGGTGACGTTGTCGGCGGAGCCGTTGGCGGCGCGCAGTTCCTCGAAGCGGCGGATCTGCTCCCACACCTTCATGGCGGTCGCGTAGTCGCCGGAGCGCAGCGCCTCCAGCATGGTCAGCGACACCGACGGGGCGACGTTGACCAGGCCCGAGGTGAAACCGGTCGCCCCGGCGGAGAAGTAGGAGGGGGCGTACGGCTCGGCGAGCCCCGCCACCCACACGAAGCGTTCCAGTCCCGCGTCCCGGGCGAACGCGGCGAACCGGGCCGCGTCCGGCACCGCGTACTTCACGCCGATCACGTTCGGGCAGGCGTCGGCGAGTTCGGCGAGCCGGGCGCCGGCGAGCTGCGCGTTGCGGAGGTAGGGGACGACGCCCAGCTCGGGCACGGCCTCGGCGATGGCCCGGTGGTAGTCGACCCAGCCGCTCTGCGAGACGTACGGGTGGACCGGCTGGTGCACCATCACCATCTGCGCACCGAGGTCGCGGGCGTGCCGCGCGGAGGCGACCGCGGTGGGCACGTCGTGGCCGACGCCGACGAGGACCGCGGCGCGGTCGCCGGCCTCCTCGACGGTCAGTTCGGTGACGAGGCGGCGCTCGGAGGGGGTGAGGGCGTAGAACTCGCCGGTGTTGCCGTTGGGGGTGAGGGTGGTGATGCCGCCGTCGAGGAGGCGGCGCAGCAGCGCCCGGTAGGTGTCCGGGTCGACCGAGCCGTCCTCGGCGAACGGGGTGACGGGGATCGCCACCACGCCGGCCAGGGCCGCACGCCGCGCCTCGGACGACGGGGTCCCGGCGGCCCCGGGTGCGCGCGTCCGGGCTGTGGACGTCGTCGTCATGCCTGACCGTCCTTCCTGGATCCCTCCGGCGCCGTGAACTCCGCCTCGAACCCCGCCTCGGGGAAGGCGCGTCGCACGAAGGACGCGATGTGCGCGTGCAGGGCGCGGGCGGCGCCGTCCGCGTCCCCGGCGAGCGCCAGGTCGAGGATCACGCGGTGCTCGCCGGCCTCCCGCTCCCAGGAGGGGTCTGCGGCCCAGGCGACCGCGGAGACCAGGGCGGCCTGGTCACGGACCTCGTCGAGCATCCGGCCGAGCAGCGGGTTGCCGCAGGGCAGGTAGAGGGCGCGGTGGAACTCGCGGTTGGCGAGGGAGCGTTCGGCGGTGTCGGTGGCCCCGTCGGCGCGGGTCAGCGCCTCGCGGGCGTCGTCCAGGGAGGCGCCGCGGCGCACGGCGCGCTTCAGTGCCTCCGGCTCGAGCAGCAGCCGAACGTCGTACACCTCGCGCGCCATGTCCGCGTCGACCATGCGCACCGTGACGCCCTTGTACTGGCTCATCACCACCAGTCCGGTGCCGGCCAGGGTCTTGAGCGCCTCCCGCACCGGGGTCTTGGACACCCCGAACTGTGCGGCGAGGTCGGTCTCGACCAAGGCCTGGCCGGGGGTGAGCCGGCCGGTGAGGATGCGGCGTTTGATCTCCTCCAGCACGTACTGCGTGCGGGAGGGGATCGGCGTGGGCACAGAGGTCATGCGCGCCTCTCGGATCTCGCGTCGGATCGCGTATCGGATCTCGCGTATCGCGTCTCATATATGACGTACGAAGTACGACGCGGATGACCGTAGGAGTGGCCGGCTCCTTCGTCAATGCTTTTGACAAAGGAAGGTGGGGTCGCTTCACGCGGCGCGCCCGGCCGCACCGGGCCCGCGGGGCTCTTGCGGGCCCGGACCGCACTCGCCCACCGCGCGGCCCGGGCCCGTCTCACGCGGGCGGGGTCCAGCCCGGGTCGCGGCCGCTGAGGCCGATCGTCCGGTCCAGCAGCGGGGCGTCGGCCGGGACGGGGACGACGGGGCCGAAGATGCCCCCGCCCCGGTCGCCCTCCTCGGCGGCGGCCAGCAGAAAGGCGTGCGCGCTCTCCAGCGCGGCGGGGTCGGGCGTGTACGGCTGTCCGGTCGCGCGGGCCAGGTCCCAGCCGTGGATCACCAGTTCGTCGACGGCGACGGCGGCAGTGACCTCGCCCGGCATGTCGACGCCCCCGGCGCGCGTCATGCCGGTCCAGGCCGCCGGATCCCGCCAGGCCTCGGCGAGTTCGTCGAGCACCTTGGGCAGTTCGGCGCGCCAGGCGGGTCCGACGTCCGGCAGGGCGTCCTGCGGACCGGTGTCCGTGGTGGCCCCCAGGTCCTTCCGGCCCGCGTCACGGAAGGCGACGGCCAGCCCGAGGACGTGGCCCAGGAGATGGCGCACGGCGTAACGCGGGCACGGCGTGCTGTCCGCCAGCTGCGCGTCGGTCACCCCCTCGGCCAGGGGGGCGACGATCCTGGTCTGCGGTCCGAGGTCGAGCGGAGTGTCGGTCATGGCTGCTCCCGGGATGCGGTGGCGTACGAAGGGGTGACCGCGTGCGGGCGCGGAACTCATCGGCGAGCGGGTCCGGCGCCCGTCCGCGTCCGCCGCCTAGGGCATTCGCCCGATGCCTTCACCGCCGCCTTAGGACCACGATGACCAGGCATGACGACGAGATGGACGGCGGTCCGCGTGCTGCGCGACCGCACGGCGGGCCGGTGTCTGACGGCGGTGGTGGTCTCCGGGTTCGGCACCTCCGCGCTGTGGCTGGCGTCGGGGGTGTGGGTCAAGGACCTCACCGGCTCGGACAGGCTGGCGGCGCTGTGCCCGCTGGCGATGTGGGCGCCCGCACTGGCGGGCCCGGTGCTCGGCACCCTCGCCGACCGCCGTCGTCGCCGGCCGCTGCTGATCGTGCTGAGCCTGTGCATGGCGGCGCTGCTGCTCGCACTGTGCGCGGTGGACGGACCGGAGGAGCTGTGGCTGCTGTACGCGGTGCTCTTCGTGTACGGCGCGGCCGGCACGGTGCACGACGCGGCGGAGTCGGCGCTGGTCGCGGGCGCAGTGGACCGCTCCCTGCTCGGGCACTTCAACGGCCTGCGGATGACGGCCGACGAGGGCATGAAGCTGCTCGCCCCACTGGCGGGCGCGGGGCTGTACACGGCGTACGGCGGATCAGCTGTCGCCGTCCTGGACGCGGCGAGCTTCCTGGCGGCGGCGCTGGTGTACATGTCGCTGCGGGTCCGGGAGAGGCCGCCGGACAGGGCGCGGGAGGGCACCCGCGGCGCGACCGCAGAGGGCCTCCGGCGCCTGTGGGGGGACAGCGTGCTGCGCCCGCTGGCCCTGGCGGGCGGGGTCACCATGCTGTGCGCGGGGGTGAGCGGGGCGCTGACGTACGCGGTGGTCGAGGACCTGGGCCACTCCCCCGCGTACGCCGGTGTGCTGTACGCCGTGCAGGGCGCGGGGTCGGTGACGGTGGGGCTGCTCTCGGGCCCGGGCCTGCGGCGGCTGGGCGCGGGGCGGTTCGCCGCGTACGGCATCGGTCTGCTGGCCGTCGCGGTGGCGCTGCGCGCGGTGCCGTACGACCCGGTGGCGTGGGCGAGCGCAGCGGCGATCGGCGTGGGGCTGCCCGCCGCGCTGATCGCCGTGTTCACGGAGGTGCAGCGTCGTACGCCCGGACCGCTGCTGGGCCGGGTCACCGCCACCGCCGGCACCCTGGTGTACACCCCGAACGTGATCGGTCTCGCGGCGGGCGCCGCGATGGTCGAGCCCGTCGGCCATCGCGCGCAGTTGTCCGTCCTCGGGGTGGTGCTGGGGGTGACGGCGGCGGTGCTCCTGGCTCAGAGGCCGGCCAGCGCCGACCGTACGGCGGCGAGGTCCGCGTCCGACGCCAGCCCCGCGTGATACAGCCGCAGTTCGGTCGCCCCCAGGCTGCGCGCCCCGTCCGCGTCGGCCGCGAGGGTGCCGGGACTGCCGCCCATGCCGGAGACGACGGTGAAGTTGGCGGCGAGCACGGCGCCTTCCCGGCGCTCGGCGGCGAACGGGGCGATCGGACCGGGGCCGCCGGTGCAGGGGACGACCACGCCGTCGGCGACGGAGAGGACGTGCGCGGGGTCGACGCCGGCGTTGGCGCCGCAGTGGTAGGACACCGGGTCGGCGTGCAGCAGCACCTGGAAACCCTCGGGCGCGGCCCGGCGCACGGCGGCGACGGTCTGCTCCTGGAGGGTGCGGGCCGTGCGGTCGCGCCACGCGCGCGTGGCGTCCGCCGGGGTGTCGCCGAGCAGCTTCTCGACGCCCTCCCAGCCGCCCCCTGACGGCGTCTCTCCCCGCCACACCGGGTCCAGCGCGTCCCGGACGGCGGCGGCGAGCGCGTCCGCGTCCAGCCCTTCCGTCGCGTACCCGTCCCGGCAGGCGGGGCAGAAGCACAGGGACATCAGGTACTGGCCGGCGTCCCCGAGCGGGACCCCGGCGGTCTTGTCGTGGGCGTGCAGATGCGCCAGGCCGTACCAGCCGAGCGACTCCAGTTCGGTGCCGCGCGCGCCGGGGCGCACGGCCGCCTCGGCGGCGAGGTCCGTCAGGTAGGCGCGGGTGTCCGGCTGGGCGATGCACGGCGCCCACGGGTAACGGTCGCCGTAGGCGTTGACCACGGAGGTGTCCGGATGCTCGGCGCCGAGGCGGGAGTTGTGGGCGAGCACCACCCAGGTGTGCACCTCCAGGCCCGCGTCCGTGAGCGCGGCGGCGGCCTCGCCGAAGGCGTTGCCCGGCGCCCAGTCGCCCGCCGGGTGGGGGCGCGGTGCGCGGCCGGACCAGCGGGACTCGTCGGGCGGGTACAGCACGGCCGCGTACTCGGCGGTGACCACACGGGTCCGTGGGTGACGCGGTGTCAGCGCGCGGGTGGAGTGGTAGGCCGAGGCGAGGGTCACCTGCGCGGTGCCCAGCTCCGCGAGCCGCGCGGACGCCCCCGGATCCCCGTTGACGTCCCAGGGGTAGACGAACGCCGATGCCTTCACATGCCCTCCTCGAGCAGCGCCTGTCCACGCTCGATCAGTTGAGCGAGCTGCTTGAGATGATCCCCGGCCGGCTCGTGCAGCGGGGGGCGGACCTCCCCCACGTCCAGCCCGCGCAGCCGCACGCCCGCCTTGACCAGCGAGACGGCGTATCCCTGGCCCTTGTCCCGCAGGTCGACGAACGGCCGGTAGAAGCCGTCGACCAGGCGGCGGACGGTCGCCTCGTCGCCGGTGCGCAGGGCGGCGTGGCAGGCGAGGGCGATCTCCGGCACGAAGCAGAACACCGCCGACGAGTACAGGGTGACGCCGAGGCCGCGGTAGGCGGGCTGGGTCAGCTCGGCGGTGGGCAGCCCGTTGAAGTACAGGAAGTCCTCGACGCCGGCCGCGCGCACGGCGCTGACCGTGCGCTGCATCAGGTCGAGGTCGCCGTAGCCGTCCTTGAGGCCCACGACGCCGTCGGTACGGGCGAGTTCGACGACGGTGCCGGGGGCGAAGACGGCGTTGTCCCGCTGGTAGACGATCACGGGCAGGGAGGTCGCGGCGGCCAGCTCGCGGTAGTGCCGCAGCAGCCCCTCCTGCCCGGCCTTGACCAGGTACGGCGGCATGGCGAGCAGGCCGTCGGCGCCGGCGGCCTCGGCGAGGCGGGCGTAGCGGACGGCGAGAGCGGTGCCGTAGCCGGCGCCGGCGACGACCGGGACACGCCCTTCGGTGGCCTCCACCGCCGCGCGCACGCAGGTCTCGAACTCCTCGGGCGTCAGCGCGTGGAACTCGCCCGTGCCGCAGCAGGCGAAGACGGCTGCGGCCCCGGCCTCGACACCGCGCCGCACATGGAGCCGGTACGTGTCGGGGTCGACGGCGCCGTCGGGTCCGTAGGCGGTGACCGGGAAGAACAGCGGCCCGCTGGGGATACTGAGTCGCGCGGCGAGAGGGGCTGACGTCACAAGCTCTCCCTGGTCGTGGTCCATATTCTTGATTGCCGTCCATATTTCTGAACAGGGCCACGCTAAGGCGGGGCGGGGAGGCGGGTCAAGCGGATCGCTGCGCGTGGCGGACGCGGGAGGGGTGGGGCCGGGGTACTTGACGCGCCGCGTCCGGGCTCCTTAGCGTGTCCACGCACATGAACGCCGTGCGTCCACCTGCACGTTCGTTCCGTCCGTTCCGGCCGGCGCCGCAAGGAGACCCGCAGATGCCCGCTCCCCGCACCGTCCTGCTCACCGGCGCCGCCGGCGGTCTCGGCACGCTGATGCGGGAACTGCTCCCCCGGCACGGGTACGAGCTGCGGCTGTTCGACCTGCGGCCGGTGGAGGGCGCGCCCGACGCGATCGTCGGCGACCTGAGCGACCGGGACGCCGTGCGGGAAGCGGTGCGGGGTGTCGACGCGGTCGTCCATCTCGCGGGCATCTCGCTGGAGGCGTCCTTCGACAAGATCCTCAAGGCGAACATCGAGGGGACGTACAACCTGTACGAGGCCGCGCGCGAGGAAGGCGTACGCCGGATCGTGTTCGCCTCCTCCAACCACGCCGTCGGCTACACCCCGCGCCCCCAGGGCGACGATCCTCTGATCCCCATCGACACGCCCCGCCGGCCGGACACCTTCTACGGCCTGTCCAAGTGCTTCGGCGAGGACCTGGCGCAGCTGTACTGGGACAAGCACGGGGTGGAGACGGTGTCCGTGCGGATCGGATCCTGCTTCCCGGAGCCGACGAGCGTGCGGATGCTGTCGGTGTGGATGAGCCCGGCGGACGGCGCGCGACTGTTCCACGCGGCGCTGACGGCGGAGGGGGTGGGGCACACGGTGGTGTACGGCTCCTCCGCGAACACGCGGCTGTGGTGGGACCTGGGGTCCGCGCGGGCGCTGGGGTACGAGCCGCGGGACGACTCGGAGGCGTTCGCGGAGAAGCTGATCGCTGAGCAGGGGGAGCTGTCTTCGTCGGACCCGTCCCACGCGTGCCTCGGAGGTCACTTCGTGACCGACCCTCCCATCTGGCCGCACTGACGCGACGGAGGGCGCAGGCGGCACCTCTGCAACGCGCCCTCGTTTGGACCCGCGCCCCCGACGGCAACCCACCCGCCACGACCCGCCGTACGCCGACTGCCACCCGGCGCGAACCGTTCGCGCAGTTCCCCGCGCCCCTTGAGGGCGCCTCCTCTGCGGGCAGTCGTGCCGCTCGGGGCGGCACCCTCTGCAGCACACCCCCGCCCCCGACGGCAACCCACCCGCCACAACCCGCCGCCCGCCGACTGCCGCCCGGCGCGGGCCGTTCGCGCAGTTCCCCGCGCCCCTTGAGGGCGTCCCCCTCGCGCAGGCGGAAAACGCACCCCCGCCCGAGCGGACGGGCGGCAATCGGGCGCCCGGCGTCGGAAAACGGGCGCCCGCCCTGCCCGCTCTCACTCCCCACCCAGGTCCGAGCCGGGCACCCGCCCGCCCAGACGGGCACAACCGGGCATCAACGGACCCGCAACAGACCTGGTCAGCACCCCGTCCCCGCTGTACAACTTCCTGCAGAGGCCCGAACGGGCAAGCAAGCGGAGGAGGGGTCCAGCCATGGCCACCAGAACGGCCGAAGAGCGTCAACGTGAGATCGTGCGGGTGGCCCGAGCCACCGGCTCGGTCGACGTGACCGCGCTCGCCGCCGAGCTGGGCGTCGCCAAGGAGACCGTCCGTCGCGACCTCCGCGCCCTGGAGGACCACGGCCTCGTCCGCCGTACCCACGGCGGCGCCTACCCCGTCGAGAGCGCCGGCTTCGAGACGACGCTCGCCTTCCGCGCCACCAGCCACGTCCCCGAAAAGCGCAGGGTCGCGGCCGCCGCGGCGGAGCTGCTCGGGGACGCCGAGACGGTCTTCGTCGACGAGGGCTTCACCCCGCAGCTCATCGCCGAGGCCCTGCCCGCCGACCGGCCGCTCACCGTGGTCACCGCCTCCCTGCCGGTCGCGGGCGCGCTCGCGCAGAACGGCAACGCGTCCGTCCTGCTGCTCGGCGGCCGCGTCCGCTCGGGCACGCTCGCCACCGTGGACCACTGGACGACGAAGATGCTCTCCGGCTTCGTCATCGACCTGGCGTTCATCGGCGCCAACGGGATCTCCCGCGAACACGGTCTGACCACGCCCGACCCGGCGGTCAGCGAGGTCAAGGCGCAGGCGGTGCGGGCCGCCCGCCGCGTGGTGTTCGCGGGTGTCCACACCAAGTTCGGAGCGGTCAGCTTCTGCCGGTTCGCCGAGGTCGGCGCGCTGGAGGCGATCGTGACGAGCACCCTGCTGCCGGCCTCCGAGGCCCACCGCTACTCCCTGCTCGGACCGCAGGTCGTCCGGGTGTAGCACCTCCCACGCCCCTCAACCCCATACCCTCACACGTCCCCACGGGGCCGAGCCATGCCAGGTGACGCCCGATGTCTCCCTATACGTCCAGGAGCGATCCATGCGAACCCAGAGCCGACGGAGGCCGCGAGGCGTACTCGCCACGGCCGCCGCAGGGACGCTGATCGCCCCGCTGCTCTCCGGCTGCTGGGTCGGAGCGGGCGGGGCCGGATCCGGCGGCGACGCCATCAACGTCCTGATGGTGAACAACTCGCAGATGGTCGAGTTGCAGAAGCTGACCGCCGCCCACTTCACCAAGGAGACCGGCATCAAGGTGAACTTCACCGTGCTGCCGGAGAACGACGTCCGCGACAAGATCAGCCAGGACTTCGCCAACCAGGCCGGCCAGTACGACGTGGCCACCCTGTCCAACTACGAGATACCCATCTACGCCAAGAACGGCTGGCTGAAGGACATGGACCCGTACGTCGCCGAGGACAGGGCGTACGACCAGCAGGACGTCCTCGAGCCGATGCGGCAGTCCCTCACCGGCGAGGACGGCAAGCTGTACGGCCAGCCCTTCTACGGCGAGTCGTCGTTCCTGATGTACCGCAAGGACGTCTTCGCGGAGAAGGGACTGACGATGCCCGCGCGGCCCACCTGGCAGCAGGTGGCCGACCTCGCGGCGAAGGCGGACGGCGCCCGGCCCGGCATGAAGGGCATCTGCCTGCGCGGACTGCCCGGCTGGGGCGAGGTCATGGCGCCGCTCACCACGGTGGTCAACACCTTCGGCGGCACCTGGTTCGACGAGGACTGGAAGGCGCGGCTCGACTCCCCCGAGTGGAAGGAGGCCGTCAACTTCTACGTGGACCTGGTGCGGGAGCACGGCGAGTCCGGCGCGCCGCAGGCCGGCTTCGCCGAGTGCCTGAACAACCTCACCCAGGGCAAGGTCGCCATGTGGTACGACGCCACGTCCGCGGCCGGCTCCCTGGAGGCCGACGGCTCCCCCGTCGCCGGGAAGATCGGCTACGCGCCCGCGCCGGTCGAGAAGACCCAGTCGTCGGGCTGGCTCTACACCTGGGCGTGGGGCATCCAGAACGCCTCCCGCAACCCGGACAACGCCTGGAAGTTCGTCTCCTGGGCGTCCAGCAAGGAGTACGAGCAGCTGGCCGGCGAGCAGGTCGGCTGGTCCAACATCCCCGCGGGCAAGCGCGCCTCCACCTACGCCAATCCCGACTACCGGGCGGAGGCCTCCGCCTTCCAGGAGATGACCAGGCGGGCCATCGAACAGGCCCGCCCCGACGACCCCGGCGTCCAGCCCCGCCCGGCGCCCGGCATCCAGTTCGTCGGCATCCCCGAGTTCACCGATCTCGGCACCAAGGTCTCCCAGGAGATCAGCGCGGCCATCGCCGGACGCCAGTCCGTCGAGACGGCCCTGAGGAAGTCCCAGCAGCTCGCAGAAGAGATCGCCGAGGAGTACGAGGGACGATGACCGCCACGACCACGGCCCCTCCGGCCGCACCGAAGACGTCCGCCGTACCGGGCCGGCCCTCCGCCCGGCTGCGCGCCTGGGCCACCCGCGCCCCGCTGCTGCCCGCCCTGATCTTCATGATCGTGGTCACCCAGCTGCCGTTCGTGGCGACCCTGGTGATCTCCTTCTTCGACTGGAACTCCCTCTACCCCGACGCCCGCAGCTTCGCCGGGTTCGCCAACTACCAGGAGGTGCTGACCGACCCGGCACTGCGCAAGTCCGTCTGGACGACCGTCCTGCTCACCGTGGGCGTGGTCCTGGCCAGCCTGGTGATCGGACTGCTGCTCGCGCTGCTGCTGGACCGGAAGTTCCGGGGGCGGGCCGTGGTGCGCACCCTGCTCATCGCGCCGTTCCTGGTGGTGCCGGTCGCCGCCGCCCTGCTCTGGAAGCACGTCCTCTACAACCCGGAGTACGGCCTCCTCAACGGCCTGCTGCACTACGTCGGCGGTCCCCAGCCCGACTGGATCTCCGGCACCCCGCTGCTCGCCGTGCAGGCGTCGCTGGTGTGGCAGTGGACGCCGTTCATGATGCTCATCCTGCTGGCGGGGCTGCAGAGCCGGGACCAGCAGCAGCTCGAGGCGGCCCGCGTGGACGGCGCGAGCGACTGGCAGATCTTCGTGCACATCACGCTGCCGCACCTGCGCCGCTACCTCGAACTGGGCGCGCTGCTCGGCTCGATCTACATCGTGCAGAACTTCGACGCGGTGTTCACCCTCACGTCCGGCGGTCTCGGCACCGCCAACCTGCCCTACACCGTCTACCAGACCTTCTACCAGGCGCACGAGAACGGCCTCGCCTCGGCGGCCGGCGTCCTGGTCGTCATCGGCTCCATCGTCATCGCGACCTTCGCTCTGCGCGTGGTCTCGTCCCTGTTCCGCGAGGAGGTGTCCCGCGCATGAGCAGCACCGCCGTACGCACCCGCGGCCGGTTCCGCGGCGGAGCGGGTCTCGGCCTGGTCGCCTGGCTGGCCGGCATCGTGTTCTTCCTGCCCATCGCCTGGATGGCGCTGACGTCCTTCCACTCCGAGACGGACGCGGCCACCAACCCGCCCTCCTGGGGAGCCGCCCTCACCCTGGACGGCTACCGCGAGTTCTTCGGCGCGGACGGCGGCGCCAGCCCCTGGCCCGCCCTGATCAACTCGACGGTCGCGTCCGTGACGTCCACGCTGCTGGTCCTGGTGCTGGCGCTGCCCGCCGCCTACGCCCTGTCCATCCGCCCGGTGAAACGGTGGACGGACGTCCTGTTCTTCTTCCTCTCCACCAAGATGCTGCCCGTGGTGGCCGGCCTGCTGCCGATCTACCTGTTCGCCAAGAACGCCGGGATGCTCGACAACATCTGGCTGCTCGTCATCCTCTACACCTCGATGAACCTGCCGATCGCGGTGTGGATGATGCAGTCCTTCCTCTCCGAGATCCCGGTCGCGGTCATCGAGGCCGCCCAGATCGACGGCGCCCGGCTGCCGACGGTGCTGGCCCGGGTGGTCGCCCCGATCGCCCTGCCGGGCATCGCGGCGACGGCGTTGATCTGCTTCATCTTCAGCTGGAACGAGCTGCTGTTCGCCCGTGTCCTGACGGGCGTGGTCGCCGAGACCGCCCCCGTCTTCCTGACCGGCTTCATCACCAGCCAGGGCCTGTTCCTGGCGAAGGTGTGCGCCGCGTCGCTCGTCATCTCCCTGCCGGTGCTCGCCGCGGGGTTCGCCGCCCAGGACAAACTCGTCCAGGGCCTGTCGTTGGGAGCCGTGAAATGAAGGCCGCCGTCATCGAGTCCGTGGGCCGGGCCGTCGTCACCGAGGTCCCGGACCCGACGCCGGGCCCGAGGGACGTCGTCGTCGAGGTCGCCGCGTGCGGGCTGTGCGGGACCGATCTGCACATCCTGCAGGGCGAGTTCGCGCCGAAGCTGCCGATCGTGCCGGGGCACGAGTTCGCCGGCGAGGTGGTCGGCGTCGGCTCCCAGGTCACCGAGGTGGCGCTCGGCGACCAGGTGGCCGTCGACCCCTCCCTGTACTGCTACGAGTGCCGCTACTGCCGTACCGGCCACAACAACCTGTGCGAGCGGTGGGCGGCGATCGGCGTCACCACGGCGGGCGGCGCCGCGCAGTACGCGGTCGCGCCGGTGGCGAACTGCGTGAAGCTCCCCGAGCACGTCCGCACGCAGGACGCGGCGCTCGTCGAGCCGCTGTCCTGCGCGGTGCGCGGCTACGACGTGCTCCAGTCGCGGCTCGGCGCGCACGTGCTGATCTACGGCTCCGGGACCATGGGCCTGATGATGCTGGAGCTGGCCAAGCGGACCGGCGCGGCGAGCGTCGACATGGTCGACCTGAACCCGTCGCGTCTGGAGACCGCCCGCAGGCTCGGCGTCTCCGCGTCCGCGGCCACCCCGGACGAGCTGGACCGTCCGCAGGGCTGGGACCTGGTGATCGACGCGACCGGCAACGCGGCGGCGATCCAGGACGGCCTCGGCCGGGTCGCCAAGGCGGGCACCTTCCTCCAGTTCGGGGTGGCCGACTACGCGACCCGGGTGGAGATCGACCCGTACCGGATCTACAACCAGGAGATCACCATCACCGGCTCGATGGCCGTCCTGCACAGCTACGAGCGCGCGGCGGAGCTGTTCGCGAACGGCGTCCTCGACCCGGACGTCTTCATCAGCGACCGTCTCCCGCTGGAGCAGTACCCGCAGGCCCTGGAGCAGTTCGCGGCGGGCGTGGGCCGCAAGATCGTGGTCGTGCCGTAGGTCTGCCGGACGGCAGGTGGGGGCGCGGGCGCCGGGGAAGAAATCCCTGGGCGTCCGCGCCCCCTCCCCGTACGATCGCCGGCATGGCCAGACCTAGCGGCTTCACCTACGAGGCGCACCCCGACGGAACCGTCCACATCACCCACCACGGCCGCCGCGCCACCGTCCTGCGCGGCGACCGGGCCGCCCGCTTCCTCACCGAGGTCTCCGGCGCCGACCCCCAGCTGGTCATGGCCCGCTGGACCGGCAACTACCGCCGGGGCAACGAACGCGCGGCCCGCGACCACCCCCGCAACCGGGGCTGAGCGGGGACGGGGCCGGCGGCTCAGCCGAACGGACCACAGGTAAGGGAACGGTAAAACGGCCTCGCTCGTTCACCCGGCATGACAGCTATGACCCCCGGCTCGAACATCCCTCTTCCCACTGCCCGCGTGGCGGTGGACGTCGCCGCGCCCGTGCGGCTCGACGTATCGGGCCTGCTGCTCACCGCCGACGGCAAGGTGCGCTCCGACGACGACTTCATCTTCTACAACCAGCCCACGGGCCCCGGCGTGACCTACCGCTCCGGCGGGGGCTCGGCGCCCGACGCCATCACGGTCGACACCGCGGCCGTACCGCCCGGCATCGAGAAGATCGTCGTGACCGCGAGCCCCGACGCGGCGGGCCAGACCTTCCAGGGCATCGAGCCCACCGCGACCGTCCGCGACGCGGACACCGGCGCCGTCCTGGCGACCTTCACTCCCCCGCAGCTCGGCGCGGAGACGGCCCTGGTGGTCGTCGAGATCTACCTGCGCAACGGCGCCTGGAAGGTCCGGGCGGTCGGCCAGGGCTACGCCAACGGCCTGGCCGGCATCGCCACGGACTTCGGCGTCTCCGTCGAGGAACCGGCCGCCCCGGCGCAGCCGGTGGCCCCGCAGGCCGCCCCGCCCGCTCCCCCGGCCGCCGCCCCGCAGGCGCCGCCCGCCCCGGCGGCTCCGGCGGCTCCCCCGGCCCCGCCCGCCGCCGCGCCCGGCGCCGGGAAGATCAACCTGGACAAGGGCCGGGTCAGCCTCCAGAAGAACCAGACGGTCTCCCTGATGAAGGGCGGCCGCCCGCTGCTGTCCCAGGTGAAGATGGGCCTCGGCTGGGAGCCCGCCTACCGCGGCAAGGACATCGACCTGGACGCCTCGGTCATCGCCTTCGGCCCGCAGCGCAACCACATCGACAGCTGCTACTTCGGAAAGCTGCAGATCATCGGCGGCGCGATCCAGCACTCCGGTGACAACCTCACGGGTGAGGGCGCCGGCGACGACGAGGTCATCACCGTCGACCTCGGCCGCCTCCCCATGGAGGTCTCCGGCCTGGTCTTCACGGTGAACTCGTTCTCCGGCCAGAAGTTCACCGAGGTCGCCAAGGCGTACTGCCGTCTGCTCGACGCGTCCACCGGCGAGGAACTGGTCCGCTTCGACCTGACGAGCGCCGAGCCGCAGACGGGCGTGATGATGGCGAAGCTGATCCGGCAGTACTCGGGCGAGTGGGAGATGACCGCGATCGGCGAGTTCGTGAAGGGCCGCACGGTCCGCGGCATGGTCAAGCCGGCCGGCCAGGCCCTGTAGTCACCCGCGGCACGCACGAGAAGCGCCGGGCACCCCTCACAGGGGTGCCCGGCGTTCGTGTCAGGCGGCCGCCCAAGGCCAGTCGGCGTCGCGCCCCGCCTCCAGCAGCGGCACCATCCGGAAGGCCGCGTCGGACAGGCCGCCGAAGGTGTGCCGGTTCGCCGTGCCGGAGGGGCCGTGGCCCGCGCGGTACCCGGCCAGGTTCCAGGTGTAGACCGGCACGTCCGCCGGGACCTGCTCGGTCGGGTCGCCGTGCAGGCCGGCGGCGTACTGCTCGTCGGTGACGATCAGCACCCGGTCGTGCCCCCGGTGGTGCCGGCGCACCGCCTCGGTCGTGTCGGTGCCGCCGAGGTCCCCGAACCGGTCGAGGATCCTCAGCACCGACTCGCCCCGGCGGAACCGCACCGGCCTGCTCGTCGTGCCGAACTCGACGAGGTCGGCCTTCGCGGCCCGCAGCGCGACCGCCGTGCCGAAGACGGCCGCCGCGTCCGCGCGGGTGAGCTCGGAGCGGTCCGACATCCGGCTGTAGAACATCGAACCCGAGCGGTCCACGAGGACCAGCGTCCGGCCGGGCAGCTCGGGCACGTTGGCCAGCGAGTGCCCCAGCGCCTGCTCCAGCGGGTACGACCAGCGCAGCGACGGCGCGTGCCGGTACGCGGCGAGGTAGCGGAAGGGGAACTGCCGCGACCGTGCGACCTCCGCCGGGTCGGCGATGCGGGCGGCGACCCGCGCCGCGACCTCGTCGCTCACCCCGGCCTCGTCGAAGATGCGCAGGTTGCGCACCAGCGCCATCGGCCCCATGGAGGGGATGACGGCCTCCCAGGCCGCCTTGTCCATCGGTCCCTGCAGCCAGCCCGCCAGCGCCTCCCAGGTGAGTCCCGCGGCGGCGAGCCGCTCGGCGCCGCCGGGCGCGGTGACGACCGCGCGCCGCTCCTCGACGGGCAGCGCCATCAGCTCACGGTGGGCGGCCAGGACGGGAATCGTGGCGGGCGGCTCCGCGGTCTCCGGGTGGTGCCGGCGGTCGAGGGCGTACCGGAACAGGTCCCCCTGCCACGGCTTGGCCGGGTCCGGGGCGGCGTGCACCAGGTTGAGGATGTCGCCGAAGCGGTAGCCCTTGGACGCGGTGTCGTACTTGAGCAGGGCCTTGCCCCCGTAGAGCCGCCGCACGGCGTCGGCGACACCGCGCTTGACCGGCTTCGGGATGTTCCGGCCGTAGGTCGCCGTCCAGTGGGCGAGCAGTTCACCCGGCTCGTCGGGGCGGCGCAGCACGGAGTCCACGACCTGGCGGTTCGACGGGCCGTCGGTCGCGCCGGCGTCCAGCCGGGCCGTGACGTACTCGGCGGCGCCGACGAGCGCGGCGGTGCGCAGGTTGCCCTCGCCGCGCAGCCAGCCGAGCAGTCCGGCCGTCCAGTCCGGGTCGCTCACGGCGAGTTCGCGCACGAGCTTCGCGAACCGGTCGTCGCGGGCGTCGCCGCTTTCGTAGAACGTCCGCTGCGTGACGAAGTTGGCCACCGCGAGCAGGAACAGCTCCGAACGGGCGTCACGCTCGCGGCCACGGCCGCCCTGGTGGGTGCGCAGCACACGGCCGGTGGACGTGACGCGCGACGTCGGCTGCGGCCTCGCCGCGCGGGTGTTGAATCGCGCCATGGTGAATTCCCCCGAATTCCTGTCCGTTTCACGGAAAGGAGGCGCAACGAAGGAGGGTGCCCGAGAAACGAGTCGGCTGCGGAACATGTCAGGCGCGTCTTCCATTTCCGCCACGTCGGCCCAAGGCCGACGACGGGATTCGAACCCGCAGTGAACCCGATCCCGAAGTAACCGCTGCCTGCGCACCGGGCACCCACCAGAGCTGCGCCTCCCGAGATCAAGTCGGCGGCGGCATCGGTTTCTTTGGAGAGAAGAAGTAGCCGCAGCCCGCGCACCGGGAGGTGCATGAAGTTGTGGTGTCCAGAGTTCAAGACCGGCGGAACCGACGTAGGTGCTCTGGCCCCTGAGCTACACCGGCGCGTCGTGCCGGTGGCGGGACTCGAACCCGCGACCGCCCCATTATCAGTGGAAGTAGGTCCTGCCTTCGCACCTGGACGTGCATCACTGTACGAGGGCGGCCGTCGCCCGGGCGAGCGAATTAATCACCGGCGCACCGGCTGCTTTTCAGTTCCCTTGCTGCGACCGCGCCTTGAAAGCTGCCTTCCGTGCTTCCTTCGCGATCTTCCTGTCCGGGTGGAGGCGTCCCATCGCCTCCAGGACGTCCGCGGTCGCCGGGTGGTCCACCCGCCACGCCGTGTCGAAGAAGCCGCTGTGCTGCCGGGCCAGCCCTTCCACCAGGGAGCGCAGTTCCTCGGAGTTGCCCTCGGCGGCGAGCTGCGCGGCCACCGTGTCGATGGTGAGCCAGAAGATCATCGCCTCGGACGGCGGCGGCACGTCCGCGGCCCCGTGCTCGGCGAGCCACACCCGCGCCAGACCGCCGAGTTCGGCGTCGTCCAGCACCTCCCGCAGCGCGGGCTCCGCGGCGCCGCCCACCAGCGACAGCGCCTGCTGGCAGCGCAGCCTCCGCAGCGGCGCCCCCTCGTCGGAGCCGCGCGCGGCGGCGAGCAGCTCCCGCGCGGCCTCCAGCGGCCGGCGCCGCTCCAGCCAGTGCTCGGTCTCGGCATGGGCGGCGGCCGGCGGGTAGACGGCCGTGCCGTCGAGCAGCGCGTCGGCGCCCTTGTCCGCGAGGTCGCCGACCGCGGGCGCCTCGAAGCCGGCCTCCAGCAGCCGGGCGCGCAGCCCGTACAGCCCGAGCGGGGTGAGCCGTACCAGCCCGTAGCGGGCCACGTCCGTGTCGTCCACGGGGGCGGCGGGCTCCTCGTCGGCGTCGGCCATCAGGGCCTCGTCGACGGGCTGGTACTCGACGAGCCCGATGGGCTCCAGCATCCGGAACTGGTCGTCCAGCCGCATCATCGCGTCGGACACCTGCTCCAGGACGTCGTTGCTGGGCTCCGCCATGTCGTCGGGCACGATGACGGAGGCGGCCAGCGCGGGCAGCGGCACCGGCGCGTCGCCGGCCTTGTCCTCGCCGACGGTCAGCAGGTACAGGTTGCCGAGGACCCCGTCGAGGAACTCCGCCTCGGCCTCCGGGTTCCAGTCCAGCGCGTCGAGGTCCAGCTCCCCCGACCCCTCGCCGCCGGCGATGGCGTCGACGAGACCGCCCAGGTCGGGCACGCTCGCGTCGTCCAGCACGGTCTCCAGGGCGCCGAGCCACACGTTCAGCACGTCCTGCGGCGATCCCCCGGTGAGCAGCGACAGTTCGTCGCCCGCGCGGACGGTGCCCTCCTCCTCGTCGGCCACCTCGACGAGCCCGGTGTCCACGGCGACCCGCCAGGCCTCACTGGCGTCGGTCGCGGCGTCCTCACCGCTCAGGCCCAACTCCGCGGCGGCGTCCGGGAGCTGCTCGTCCACCAGTCCGCCGCCGGCGTCCACGCGGGTCGCGGGGCCTGCCCAGCGGGCCAGCCGGGCGGCCCGGGACAGCACCGGAGTGGACAGGGCGTCGCGCGCCAGCTCCGCTTCGGGGCGCAGCCGCGCCGGCGGCAGGATGGAGCTGTCTGACATCGGCTGTTTCTCCTAGTGCCCTCTACGTCTCAGCCGCTCAGCCTAGACGGATTTCCACCCATGCCGCCCACTTCCTCTCCGCGTCGTGCGGCGTGCATGGCCGAAACCTTGACAAGTGGTCCGGGCAGGCTGGACATTGACGCGCGTAGACGGGGTGTGTCCCGCACCGCGCCCGCCCCACCCTCGTTCCGGTCCCCGGAGGGAATCCCGTTGCCGAGCAAGCCGTCCGCGCGCCTCGCCGCGCTCACCGTCGCCGCCGTGTGTTCCGCGGCGTCCACCGTCGTCCTCACGACGCCCGCGCACGCCGAGTCCGTGCGCATCCACGACATCCAGGGCGACACGCGTGTTTCGCCGTTCGCCGGCAAGCAGGTCACCGACGTGACCGGCATCGTCACCGGCATCCGCACCTACGGTTCGTCCCGCGGCTTCTGGATCCAGGACCCCGCCCCCGACGCAGACCCGGCCACCAGTGAGGGCGTGTTCGTCTTCACCAGCTCCACCCCGCAGGGTGTCGCGGTGGGCGACGAGGTCTCCGTCTCCGGCACGGTCACCGAGTTCGTCCCCGGCGGCGCGTCCTCCGGCAACCAGTCGGTCACCGAGATCACCAAGCCCACCGTCACGGTCGTCTCGCGCGGCAACCCGGTCCCGGCCCCGGCCGTCCTCGACGCGCGCACCGTCCCGGCCGCGTACGCCCCGCAGGGCGGCCCGGCGGCCGGCGGTTCGGTCAACGCCCTCACGCTGCGTCCGGGCAGGTACGCCCTCGACCTGTACGAATCGCTGGAGGGCATGAACGTCCGGGTCGCCGACGCCCGCGTGGTGGGCGCGACCGACCCGTACACGGAGCTGTGGGTCACCGTGAAGCCGCGCGAGAACCGGAACCGGCGCGGCGGCACGGTCTACGGCTCGTACGACGCGCAGAACACCGGCCGGATCCAGATCCAGTCGCTGGGCAAGGCCGCCGACTTCCCCGACGCGAACGTCGGCGACGTCCTCGCGGGCGCCACCACGGGCCCGCTGGACTACAACCAGTACGGCGGCTACACCCTGGTCGCGAGCGAGCTCGGCACGCTGGAGGCGGGCGGCACGAAGCGCGAGACGACCCGCGCGCAGCACCGCTCCGAACTCGCGATAGCCACGTACAACGTGGAGAACCTCGACCCGTCGGACGACACGTTCGCCGCGCACGCCGAGGCGATCGTGCACCGCCTCTCCTCGCCCGACATCGTGTCGCTGGAGGAGATCCAGGACAACAACGGCGCCACGGACGACGGCACGGTCGCCGCCGACGTCACGCTCGGGAAGCTGATCGACGCCGTCGAGGCGGCAGGCGGCCCGCGCTACGACTGGCGCGCCGTCGACCCGGCCGACAAGCGGGACGGCGGCGAGCCGGGCGGCAACATCCGCCAGGCGTTCCTCTTCAACCCGGCCCGGGTGTCCTTCACCGACCGGCCCGGCGGTGACGCCACCACGCCGACCGACGTGGTGAGAGTCCGCGGCAAGGCCGCCCTCACCCTGTCGCCCGGCCGGATCGCCCCGCAATCGTCGGCGTTCGAGGACAGCCGCAAGCCGCTGGCCGGCGAGTTCGTCTTCCGGGGCCGCACGGTCGTCGTGATCGCGAACCACTTCTCGTCCAAGGGCGGCGACCAGGGCCTGACCTCGCAGTACCAGCCGCCGCTGCGCAGCTCGGAGACGCAGCGTCACCTCCAGGCCCAGGAGGTCCACGACTTCACCGCGAAGATCCTCAAGGTCCAGAAGAACGCGGCGGTCGTGGCCCTCGGCGACATCAACGACTTCGAGTTCTCCCGCACCACCCGCATCATGGAGGGCGACGGCGTCCTCTGGTCGGCGATCAAGTCGCTGCCCGCGTCGGAGCGTTACTCGTACGTGTACCAGGGCAACAGCCAGGCGCTGGACCAGATCCTGATCAGCCCGTCGATCCGCCGCTCGTGCTCGTTCAGCTACGACAGCGTGCACATCAACGCGGAGTTCCACGACCAGATCAGCGACCACGACCCGCAGGTCCTGCGCTTCAAGCCGTGACCCCGGCCTGACGCCGCTCCGGCAACGGGCGGCGGGGGTCGGAAGCGGATGTCCGATTCCGACCCCCGCCGCCCTGCACCGGGTTCCGGTTCTCCCGGCCGCGCGGCCGGCCCGCTCAGCGGTGGCGGCGCTGCACCATCACCGCCGCGCCCACGGCCAGCATCACGAGCCCGCCCGCGGCGGCCATCAGCTGCGTGCGGTGCTGCTTGCCGACCTCGCCCGCGTGGGCGGCGCTGCTGCGCATCTGCACGCTCATCGCGCCGGCCCGGTCCTTCAGTTCGTCGGCGCGCGCCCTGGCCCGTGCCTTGACGTCCATCTTCCCGGCCAGTTCCTCGACGGTGTCGCCGAGTTCGTGCCGGGTCCGTTCGATCTCCCGCCGCAGCTCGTCCGGGCCCTTGGCCCCGTGCGCCGCCTCACTGCCGGCGTCCACGTGGGCTCCCGACGGGGACGCCGAGCCCCTCACGTCGTGCGTCATCGGTGTGCCCTTCCCTTGATCTCCTCGACGTCGGCCTTGACGCTGCCCAGCGTCCGCTCCGGCTTGGGCGGCGTGGCCCGGCGCAGCTGCCCGCGTCCGGTGAGCGCCAGCACACCGGCGATCAGGAACAGCACGCCCGTGATGATCAGGGCCGCCGCCCACAGCGGCAGCACCAGGTCGAGAGCGGCGATTCCCGTGGCGGCCAGCGCGAGCAGCCCCGCGTAACCGAACGCTCCCGCCGCTCCCAGCATCCCGCCGCCGACTCCGGCCCGGCGCCCCTTCTCGGCCAGTTCCTCCTTGGCGAGCGCCACTTCCTGCCGTGCGAGTCGTGAGATCTGTTCGGTGGCCTGGCCGACGAGCTCGCCGACGCTGTGCTCGTCGCGGACGGGCCGTTGTTGGATGGTTCCGGCCACGGTGCGCCTCCTCTCGGTGGGGCCACCCGAGTACCCCCGCCCGCTCCGCCCTATCCCTCAAGCAATGCTTACGAGTACCGGTCAGAACCTGTAAGTAGACCTTCACCGTCCGCGAGCCGACACTACTCCCATGACGACCACCCCTCCCTCCCTCGGCCGCACGCTGTGCGCGATGATCACCCCTTTCACCGCCTCGGGCGCGCTGGACCTGGACGGCGCCCAGCGGCTGGCCGACGGTCTGGTGACCCGGGGCTGCGACGGCCTTGTGCTGTCCGGCACGACCGGTGAGTCCCCGACGACGACGGACGCCGAGAAGCGGTCGCTGATCGCGGCCGTACGGGAGGCCGTCGGCACCCGCGCCACGCTGGTCGCCGGCGTCGGCACCCCCGACACCGCCCACACCGCCGCCCTGGCCCGTGATGCGGAGCGGGCGGGCGCCGACGCCCTCCTGCTGGTCGCCCCGTACTACAGCCGCCCGCCGCAGGACGCGGTCGAGGCGTACTTCCGCGAGACGGCCGACGCGACCGGGCTCCCCTTGGTCCTCTACGACATCCCGGCCCGCACCGGCGTCCGAGTCGAGCCGGACACCCTGCTGCGACTGGCCGAGCACCCGCGGATCGTGGCGGTGAAGGACTGCAGCAACGACTTCCTGGCCGCGCAGAAGGTGATGGCCCGCACGGATCTGGCGTACTACGCGGGCTGCGACGAGCACAATCTGGCGCTGTACGCGGTGGGCGGCGCCGGGTGTGTCAGCACCGTGGCCAACGTGGCCCCGTCCGCCGTGAGTTCCGTCCTCGACGCCTTCGACCGGGGCGACACGGCGGAGGCCGTGCGCCTCCAGCACCGGCTGATGCCGCTGGTCGAGGCGATGATGGCGGGCGGCCTCCCCGGCACGGTGACGGCGAAAGCCCTGCTCCCCGCCCTGGGCCTTCCCGCGGGCCCCGTCCGCCCGCCCCTACGCCCGGCGGACCCGCGCACGACGGCCGCCCTGAGGGAGACCTACGACCGCCTGGCGGACGTCAGTTCCACATCTGCCCGTCGCTGAGCAGCAGCACGTGCTCCAGGACGTCCTCGGCGGGGTCGTCGATCTGCCCGAGATCGGCGTTCACCAGCCCCACCCGGGGCCCGTTCTTCGAGCCGCTGGTCGTCTCGTCGGCGTACGCGGTGCCCGCCAGGCTCCCGCAGAGCATCAGCATCGCGGCCACCCCCATCACACCGATCACACAGCGCAGCACGCCCCGCACCCACTTGTCACTCATCGCCCGTCCCACTTCCGTGCACTTCCAGTCGCCTTGGCGTCTGATCGGACCCTGTGTCCACCCGTTCATCTGCCAAAACGACCTCAAGGTCACGGAAAGTAACCCGTACGAGCATGAGCTACCGCGGAACGGCTACCGCCACCAGTCCCCGGCCGCGTCCTCGGCGAGGGCGCGCCGCACATACGCGTCGATGCTTCCGGCGACCCACACCCGGCTGTCGGTCTCGTGGTCCCACGCGAAGACGTCGTCCCGCTCGGGCGCGACGACGAGGGCGAACTGGTCGCCCCCGCCGTTGTCGCCGAAGAACAGCAGCGAGTCGAAGGGCATGTACGACTCGCGGAGCCCCTCCCCGGACCAGAACAACAGGTTCTGCCCGACGATCCGGGCGAGCGGCCACACGACCCCGGTCCCGTACGCGTCGACCACCCCGTCGGTCTCCCGCAGCAGGGCGCCCAACCTCGCCGGCACCGCACGCCCGAGCCGCCGCTCCGCCTCCCTCGACGCGGCCGCGTCCACGGGTGCGCTGCACTCGGCCGACACTCCGGCGAAGATCTCACGCACGACGACAGGTCAGTCCCGCCCGGACCAGACCGGCCCCTCGTCGGTCCAGACGACGCCCTTGTTGCGGCAGAGGCAGAAGGGATGCCCGACCGGGTCGGTGTAGATCCGCCACCCGTACCCCTCGGGCCCGGTGAAGTCCTGCCGCAGCGTGGCCCCGAGGCCGAGCACGCGAGTCTGCTCGGCCTCGATGTCGTCGACCTCGAAGTCGAGGTGGAACTGCTTGGGATGCTCGGTGTCGGGCCACTGCGGAGCCCGGAAGTCGTCGACCCGGATGAACGCCAACTCGATCTCCCCGAACCGGATTCCGGCCCAGTCCGCGGTACTGTCCTCCTTCACCGGCCGCCCCGTCACCTCGGAGTAGAAGCCCGCCAGCGCCATGGTGTCGGGACAGTCGATGATGAAATCGGTGAGTCGCAGCATCCCTTGATCGTGTCACACGGCCTCCGCCCCGTCCTCGTCCTCGTCTCGGCGGCCGGCCCCGCGGACTCGGGCACGAACGTCGCGCCGAGGCCGTGTCGCGCGGTGCCGAACGGCCGAGGGGTGTCTGCGAGGACGCCCCTGGGCCGCGACGCCGCGAGAGGTGACGGCCGGTGGTCAGGCCGAGTTCCCCATGCGGAGACCGATCACGAGCCGCAGCAGCCGCCCGCGGGGGCCTCCTCGGCGGGCGCCTTCGAGCCGAGCTGGATCAGCTGCGGCGCCGGAGTGCAGCAGCCGTCGCCGCTCTGCTCCGCCGCGGGGGCGTCGAAGAGCCCGGCTCCACCGCACACCCCGGTTTCGGGGAGGGTGAGTTCGACACGGTCGGCGGACTCGGTGTCCCCGGCGATGGCGGCGACCACGGAGCGGACCTGCTCGTAGCCGGTCATCGCCAGGAACGTGGGGGCGCGTCCGTAGGACTTCATCCCGACCAGGTAGACGCCCTTCTCCGGGTGGGCCAGTTCGCGGTGGCCGTGCGGGTAGACGGTGCCGCAGGAGTGCTGGTTGGGGTCGATCAGCGGCGCCAGTGCGACGGGGGCCTGAAGACGCTCGTCCAGTCCGAGACGGATCTCGGACAGGAACGACAGGTCCGGCCGGAAGCCGGTCAGCACGATCACCTCGTCCACCGGTTCCAGGCGGCGGCCGTCCTCGGCGGCCAGGACGAGACGGCCGTCGGCGTCCCGCTCGATCGCCTCGGTGCGGAAGCCGGTGACCGCGTCCGCGTGACCGTCGTCCACGGCGGCCTTGGCCGCGAGCCCGAGCGCGCCTCGCGCCGGGAGCTGGTCGGCGGTGCCGCCGCCGAAGGTCGAGCCGGAGATGCCGCGGCGCAGGATCCACACCGCGTGGGTGCCTGCGCCGTCGTCGGCCTCGGCCAGATCGGCGAGGTAGGCAAGTGCGGTGAAGGCGGAGGCACCGGTGCCGATCACGGCGGTGCGCCTGCCGGCGTACCGGGTCCTCACGGCCGGGTCTTTCAGATCCGGGACACGGTAGGTGATCCGGTCGGCGGCTGCCCTCTCGCCGAGTGCGGGCAGACCGCTGCCACCGGCCGGACCGGGCGTCGTCCAGGTGCCGGAGGCGTCGATCACCTCCCGGGCGAGCACCTTCTCCTCCCGGCCGTCGGCGTAGGTGACGTGGACGACGAAGGGCTGCGTCTCGCGGTCGGCGTCGACGATCCGGTCACGGCCGGCGCGCGAAACTCCGGTCGCCCGTGCCCCGGTGCGCACTCGCCCGCCGAGGACGTCGGCAAGCGGCTGAAGGTACCTCTCGGCCCAGTCCCCGCCGGAGGGATAGGACGCCGGGTCGGGCTTGACCCAACCGGTAGGCGCCAGCAGCTTCTCGGCGGCCGGGTCCGTCACCTCGCTCCAGGTGGAGAACAGCCGCACATGGCTCCACTCCCGCACCGCGCTGCCCGCCGTGGTGCCGGCTTCCAGCACGAGCGGTTCGATACCTCGCGCGACGAGGTGGGCGGCGGCGGCCAGGCCGACCGGTCCGGCCCCGATGACCACGACGGGCAGGTTCTGCTTCTCCATGGCGGTTGTCCTCTGTGTCGTTTGCGGTTCGGGCGCCTCGGCGGAGCGGGGAGAGGGGAGCGGACGCGAGATGGGTCCCGCTGCGCCGGGTGTCCGCACGGCTGTCGGCATCACACACCTCAGCACACGGGCATGCGGACTCCCCGATCCCCTGTTTCGAATTCCGTCGATGTCTTGTTGGAGCCAGCATGGCACCTGTATCGACAGACGTCAACATAGACGTCTGTCGAAACGAGGTGTCCGGCACCGATGGCTCTGGCGGCGTAATTCGACATGTGTCAACATAGACGCATGTCGAATGCCAAGGTTCTGCCGCTGCTCGAACTCGACGGTGGGAGTGTCGCGCCGTGCTGCCCGCCGCTGACCGAGCGGCCCCTGAACGCCGAGGAAGCCGAGACGGCCGCCCGCATGTTCAAGGCCCTCGGCGATCCCGTCCGCCTCCGGCTGTTCTCCGCGGTCGCCTCGCACGAGGGCGGTGAGGCGTGCGTGTGCGACATCTCCGACGTCGGGGTCTCCCAGCCGACCGTCTCCCACCACCTCAAGAAGCTGAAGGAGGCCGGCCTCCTGACCTCCGAGCGGCGCGGCACCTGGGTCTACTACCGGGTCGAGCCGTCCGTGCTCGCCGCGATGGGGCAACTGCTGGCCGGCGCGTCGCCCGTGGCCTGACGCCGGAGCACCGCCACTTCGGTGCGCCGTGTCAGGCCTGGTCCCGCACGGCGAACTTCCGGCGCCACGCCAGCGAGACGTACACGAGCCCGACCAGGACGGGCACCTCGACGAGAGGGCCGACCACACCGGACAGAGCCTGACCGGAGGTGACACCGAACGTGGCGATGGCAACGGCGATGGCCAGCTCGAAGTTGTTGCCGGCCGCGGTGAACGCCAGCGTGGCGGTGCGGTCGTAGGGAAGACCGATCACCTTGCCGAGCGCGAAGGCGCCGAACCACATGAGGGCGAAGTACGCCAGCAGCGGCAGGGCGATCCGGGCGACGTCCAGCGGCTGGGAGGTGATGGTCCTCCCCTGCAGGGCGAAGAGGACGACGATCGTGAACAGCAGCCCGTACAGGGCCCAAGGACCGATCCGGGGCAGGAAGTTCGCCTCGTAGGCGTCGCGGCCCAGCCGGCGCTCGTCGATACGGCGGGTGAGGAATCCGGCGATCAGCGGGACACCGAGGAAGACGACGACGTTGAGGGCGATCTTCCCCATGGAGATGTCCAGGCGCTGACCGTCACCGAGGCCGAGCCAGCCGGGCAGCAGGTCGAGGTAGAACCAGCCCAGCAGGCCGAAGGCCAGCACCTGGAAGACGCTGTTGAGAGCGACGAGGACGGCCGCGGCCTCGCGGTCACCGCAGGCGAGGTCGTTCCAGATGATGACCATGGCGATGCAGCGGGCGAGGCCCACGATGATCAGGCCGGTGCGGTACTCGGGCAGGTCCGGCAGGAAGGCCCATGCCAGCGCGAACATCACCGCCGGACCGACGAGCCAGTTGATGGCCAAGGAAGAGAACAGCAGCTTCTTGTCACCGGTGACAGCATCGAGCCTGTCGTAGCGAACCTTGGCCAGGACCGGGTACATCATGATCAGCAGGCCGCCGGCGATGGGCAGGGAGATGCCGCCGATCTCCACCTCGGCCAGGACGTCGTTCAGACCGGGGACGGCACGTCCCAGGCCCAGGCCGAGAGCCATGGCAAGCAGGATCCATACCGCGAGCCAGCGGTCCAGGGCCGACAGCTTCGCGACGACCGAGGGCTCCGCGGGCGGCGCGGTCACGGTGGTGCGGGTCACGGGCAGGCCCTCTTGTTGTCTGCGGCCGCGCGAGCAGTGGCGGCGAGATCGGCGAACTGGCCGGCCAGGTTCTCGATGACGTCCGGCCGAAGGCTGTAGTAGGTCCACCGGCCGCACGGCTCGGTCTCGACCACACCGGCCTGGCGCAACACCTTCAGATGGTTGGAGAGGTTCGTCTGCTTGGCGCCCGTCTCCTCCATGAGGTGCGTGGTGCAGAGCGTTTCACGGGCGAGCAACTGCACGATCCGGAATCTGAGGGGGTCGGCGAGCACCCGCATCAGATCAGCGTCGGCTGACGTCATCATGAGCTGATACTGTCACATCAGTCGACACTGATACCAGTCACGGCTGATGGGCCGAGAACCCGGGGTCGACCTCCTGTTGATGCCACAGCCGAAGGGGCACGAACCGATGTCCGTCAACCCGCTCGCCTCCGTGCTGTTCGTCTGTGTGCACAACGCCGGCCGCTCGCAGATGGCGGCCGGATTCCTCTCCCACCTGGCCGGCGACCGTGTCGAGGTCCGCTCCGCCGGTTCCGTCCCGGGGGACCGGGTCAACCCGGCCGCCGTCGAGGCCATGAGGGAAGTCGGCATCGACATCTCCACCGCGAGGCCGAAGATCCTCACCACCGACGCCGTCCGGGCGTCCGACTACGTCATCACCATGGGCTGCGGTGATGCCTGCCCGGTCTTTCCGGGCAAGAGGTATCTCGACTGGGCCCTGGAGGACCCGGCAGGCCTGGGCGTCGAGGCCGTCCGCCCCATCCGTGAGGAGATCAGGGCTCGCGTCGAGGCCCTGATCTCGGAGATCGACGCTGCCGTGGAGCCCGAGGCCTGACGGACACCGCCCCGCCTGCGAGGTGGGTGGTGCGGGTACACACGCCGCGGGCGCTCGTCGCTTGCAGCGGCGCGTGGAGCAACCACCGCGACCGGGACCGCGAGGCGTCCCGTACACAAACGCGAGCGCCCTCCCGGTCCGTCCTCGGGCCGCGGAAGGGCGCTCGACGCTGATCGACGCCGACAACTGCCGACAGCTCGGCAGCCGGTCAGGACGCTGATCGGCAAGGCGGCCGCGAGCAGCGGCCGTCGGCCGTCAGTTGTGGCTGTGCAGCACGTCGTTCAAGCCGCCCCACACCGCGTTGTTCGGACGGGCCTCCACGCGGCCCGTCTCCGAGTTGCGGCGGAAGAGGATGTTGGAGGCGCCGGAGAGTTCGCGGGCCTTGACGACCTGGCCGTCGGGCATGGTCACCCGGGTGCCCGCGGTGACGTAGAGGCCGGCCTCGACCACGCACTCGTCGCCGAGGGCGATGCCCACGCCCGCCTCCGCGCCGACCAGGCAGCGCTCACCGATGGAGATGCGGACGTTGCCGCCGCCCGACAGGGTGCCCATCGTGGACGCGCCGCCGCCGATGTCGGAGCCGTCGCCGATGACGACGCCCGCCGAGATGCGGCCCTCGACCATCGACGTGCCGAGCGTGCCGGCGTTGAAGTTGACGAAGCCCTCGTGCATCACGGTGGTGCCCTCGGCGAGGTGCGCGCCGAGGCGGACGCGGTCGGCGTCGGCGATGCGCACGCCCTTGGGGGCCACGTAGTCCGTCATGCGCGGGAACTTGTCCACGGACGTCACCTGGAGGTGCAGGCCCTCCGCGCGGGCGTTCAGCCGCACCTTCTCCAGCTCGTCCACGGCGACCGGACCCAGCGAGGTCCAGGCGACGTTGGCCAGGTGGGCGAAGATGCCGTCCAGGTTCTGGCCGTGCGGCTTCACCAGCCGGTGGGAGAGCAGGTGCAGCCGCAGGTAGACGTCGTGCGCGTCGACCGGCTTGGCGTCCAGGGACGAGATGACCGTGCGGACCGCGACGACCTCGACGCCCCGGCGCGGGTCCGGGCCGGCCGCGGCGATGGCGCCGCCGCCCAGCAGCTTCGCCGCCTGCTCGGCGGAGAGCCGCTCGGTGCCGGACGGGCCCGGCTCGGCGGCGAGCTCGGGGGCCGGGAACCAGGTGTCGAGGACGGTGCCGTCGGCGGCGATGGTGGCGAGGCCGGCGGCCACTGCGCCGGTGGTGCTCTGAGCAGTCGTGTCGGTCATGAGGGCAACCTAACCGGCCGGTGGCACCGGACGCGAACCGGTGCCGCCCGCATCTCGGGTGCCGGTCCGGGACACGCCTCGGGCGCCTGTCCGGGACCCGCCGTCACCCGGAAGCAGCCGCCCCAGCACCTCCCGCGCGTACTGCTCGTCGTACGGCGTCCCCGTCAGCAGCACCTGGAGGCAGATGCCGTCCATCAGGGCGACCAGGGCCCGCGCCGTCACCGGGTCCGTACGGCGGGACAGCACCACGGCGACGTCCTCGCACCACTCGGCGGCGACCGGACGCAGGGCCGGGCGCCGCAGCGCCGCCAGATACAGCTCGTACTCCAGCTCCACGCCCGTCCGCTCGCCGCCCAGCCACTCCCCCATCAGCGCCGCCAGCTCGCCCGCCAGGTCGGCCCGCGGGTCCTCCAGGCCGCCGCGTGAGGCGATCACCTTGGCGAAGCCCTCGTTGGCCTGGCGCAGGGCGGCCACCATCAGCTCGTCGAGGGTCTTGAAGTGGTACGTGGTGGAGCCGAGGGGCACGTCCGCCTCCTGGGCGACGCTGCGGTGGCTGAGTCCGGCGATGCCGCTGCGGCCGACCACCCGGATCGCCGCGTCGATGATCCGCTGCCGCCGCTCCGGGTCGTACCGGCGCCCGGCCATCAGTGCGCGCCGCCCAGGTTCAGCACCACCACGCCGACGATGATCAGCCCGATGCCGACGGCCTTGGGGACCGTCATCCCCTCGCCGAGGAACAGGATGCCGATGGTCGCGATGGCGGCGGTCCCCACGCCGGCCCAGATGGCGTAGGCGGTGCCGACGGCCACGGTGCGCAGCGTCTGCGCGAGGAGGGCGAAGGAGACGACGTAACCGAGCACGGTCAGCAGGGAGGGCCAGAGCCTGCTGAAGCCGTCGCTGTACTTCATGGCGGTGGTGGCGCACACCTCGGCCGCGATGGCCCCGGCCAGCAGCAGGTATCCCATGTGTACGAGCGTACACAACGGAGACCCCGAAGCGGCACGAAAACGGCGACGCCCCCCGAAGGGGACGTCGCCGTCGATCCGTGGTGCGGCGGACTCAGACGTTGAAGCCCAGCGCCCGCAGCTGCTCACGGCCGTCGTCCGTGATCTTGTCCGGGCCCCACGGCGGCATCCAGACCCAGTTGATCCGCAACTCGCTGACCAGGCCGTCCGTGGCGGACTTCGCCTGGTCCTCGATGACGTCGGTCAGCGGGCAGGCGGCAGACGTCAGCGTCATGTCGACGGTCGCCACGTTGGAGTCGTCCACGTGGATGCCGTAGATCAGGCCCAGGTTGACGACGTCGATGCCCAGCTCGGGGTCGACGACGTCCATCAGGGCCTCGCGGAGCTCCTCCTCCGAGGCCGGCTTCATCTCCACGGTCTCGCTCATGCCGTAGTCCTTTCGGCGTCGGCGCCCAGCGCCTGGGCCGTCGCGTCCTTCCACGCCATCCAGCTCAGGAGGGCGCACTTGACCCGCGCGGGGTACTTGGAGACGCCGGCGAACGCGATCGCGTCCTCCAGCACCTCCTCCATCGCGTCGTCGGGCTCGATCTTCCCCTTGGACTGCATCAGCTCCAGGAACGTGCCCTGGATCTTCTGCGCCTCGGCAAGGTCCTTGCCGACCAGCAGGTCGTTCAGCACGGACGCGGACGCCTGGCTGATGGAACAGCCCTGGCCCTCGTAGCTGACGTCGCTGATGGTCGTGCCGTCGTACTTCACGCGCAGCGTGATCTCGTCGCCGCACGTCGGGTTGACGTGGTGCACCTCGGCGTCGCCGTCCCGGAGACCACGCCCGTGCGGGTTCTTGTAGTGGTCCAGGATGACGTCCTGGTACATGGAGTCCAGCTTCACGCCTCAGCCCCTCATCCGAAGAAGTTCCGTACGTGCTCCAGACCGTCGACCAGTGCGTCGATGTCCGCCGGCGTGGAGTACAGATAGAACGACGCCCGCGTGGTCGCAGGAATTCCGTACCGCAGGCAGACGGGACGGGCGCAGTGGTGGCCGACCCGGACCGCGATGCCCTGCTCGTCGAGGACCTGGCCCACGTCGTGCGGGTGGATGTCCCCGAGGGTGAAGGAGATCGCGGCGCCCCGGTCCTCGGCGGTGGCCGGACCGATGATGCGCAGGTCCGGCACCTCGAGGAGCCGCTTGACGGCGTACTCGGTGATGGCGTGCTCGTGCGCGAGGATCTTGTCCATGCCGATGTCCGACAGGTAGTCGATCGCCGCACCGAGCCCGACCGCCTGGGCGATCGGCGGGGTGCCCGCCTCGAACTTGTGCGGGGCGGGGGCGTACGTCGACGAGCTCATCGACACGGTCTCGATCATCTCGCCGCCGCCGAGGAACGGCGGCAGGTCCTCCAGCAGCTCCTGGCGGCCCCAGAGGACGCCGATGCCGGTCGGGCCGCACATCTTGTGGCCGGTGAAGGCCACGAAGTCGGCCTGGAGGGCCTGCACGTCAAGCGGCATGTGCGGCGCGGCCTGGGAGGCGTCGATGCACACCAGGGCGCCGACCTCCTGGGCGCGGCGCACGATGGCCTCGACCGGGTTGACCGTGCCCAGGATGTTGGACACCAGCACGAAGGAGACGATCTTCGTCTTCTCGGTGATGACCTCGTCGATGTTCGACAGGTCGAGCCGGCCGTCGTCGGTGAGGCCGAACCACTTCAGCTTCGCGCCCGTGCGCTGCGCGAGCAGCTGCCACGGCACGATGTTGGAGTGGTGCTCCATCTCCGTGATGACGATCTCGGTCTCGTGGTCCACCCGGTAGGGCTCGTCGGCCCAGCCGAGCATGTTGGCCACGAGGTTGAGCGACTCGGAGGCGTTCTTGGTGAAGATCACCTCGTCGCGCGAGGGCGCGTTGACGAACTCGGCGACCTTGTCGCGCGCACCCTCGTACAGCGCCGTGGCCTCCTCGGCGAGCACATGCACACCGCGGTGGACGTTGGCGTTGTAGCGCTCGTAGTACTCGCCGAGGGCGTCCAGCACCTGACGCGGCTTCTGGCTGGTCGCCGCGTTGTCCAGATACACGAGCTTGCGCCCGTCGTGGACCTGACGGTCCAGGATGGGGAAGTCCTTGCGGATCGCCTCGGTGTCGAGGAGGCCCGGCAGCTGTGTCACTCGGATGCGCCACCCTTCGTGTATGCCTCGTAGCCCTCTGCCTCCAGCTTGTCGGCGAGCTCGGGGCCGCCGGACTCGGCGATCCGTCCGGCCGCGAAGACGTGGACGTGGTCGGGCTTGATGTAGCGCAGGATGCGCGTGTAGTGCGTGATCAGCAGGGTGCCGACCTGGCCGGACTCGCGGACCCGGTTGACGCCCTCGGAGACGACACGCAGGGCGTCGACGTCGAGGCCGGAGTCGGTCTCGTCGAGGATGGCGATCTTCGGCTTGAGCAGCTCGAGCTGAAGGATCTCGTGGCGCTTCTTCTCACCGCCGGAGAAGCCCTCGTTCACGTTCCGCTCGGCGAAGGCGGGGTCCATGTTGAGGCGCTCCATGGCCTCCTTGACCTCCTTCACCCAGGTGCGCAGCTTGGGGGCCTCGCCGCGGATGGCGGTGGCGGAGGTGCGCAGGAAGTTGGAGACGGAGACGCCGGGGACCTCGACCGGGTACTGCATGGCGAGGAACAGGCCGGCGCGGGCGCGCTCGTCGACGGACATCTCCAGGACGTCCTCGCCGTCGAGGGTGACGGTGCCCTGCGTGATCGTGTACTTGGGGTGACCCGCGAGCGAGTAGGCGAGGGTCGACTTGCCCGAGCCGTTGGGGCCCATGATGGCGTGCGTCTCGCCCTGCTTCACGGTGAGGTCGACGCCCTTGAGGATCTCCTTCGTGGCGTTGTCGGCCTCGACGGTGACGTGCAGGTCTCGGATTTCAAGCGTTGCCATGGGTGCCTCAGGACTCCTGGGTGAGGGAGACGAGCACGTCGTCCCCTTCGATCTTTACGGGGTAAACGGGGACGGGGCGCGTCGCCGGGAGGGCGTCGGGCTTTCCGGAACGGAGGTCGAAGCGCGAGCCGTGCAGCCAGCACTCGATGTGGCAGTCGTCGACTTCGCCCTCCGAGAGGGACACGTTCGCGTGCGAGCAGATGTCGTTGATCGCGAACACCTCGCCCTCGGTGCGCACGACGGAGACCGGCGTGCCGTCGAGTTCCACCCGCTTGGGGGTGTCCTCCTCCAGCTCGCCCAGTCCACAGACGCGTACGAAGGTCATGCGACCGCTGCCTCCAGCTCCTCCTCGATCTTGGCGATCAGGCGCTCCTCGATGTCGGGGACGCCGATCTGCTGGACGAGCTCGGCGAAGAAGCCGCGGACCACCAGACGGCGGGCGTCCTTCTCGGGGATGCCGCGGGCCATCAGGTAGAAGAGCTGCTCGTCGTCGAAGCGGCCGGTCGCGGAGGCGTGGCCGGCTCCGACGATCTCGCCGGTCTCGATCTCCAGGTTCGGCACCGAGTCGACCCGCGCGCCGTCCGTGAGGACGAGGTTGCGGTTCATCTCGTAGGTGTCGGTGCCCTCGGCCTTGGCCTCGATGAGCACGTCGCCGATCCACACGGCGTGCGCCTCCTCGCCCTGCAGCGCGCCCTTGTAGACGACGTTGGACTTGCAGTGCGGGACGTTGTGGTCGACCAGGAGGCGGTGCTCCTGGTGCTGGCCGGCGTCCGTGAAGTACAGGCCGAACAGCTCGGCCTCGCCGCCGGGGCCCGCGTAGGTGACGCGCGGGTGGAGGCGGACGACGTCGCCGCCGAAGGTGACGACGACCGACTTGAAGGAGGCGTCGCGGCCGACGAGCGCGTTGTGCTGGGCGACGTGCACGGCCTTGCCGTCCCAGTCCTGGACGGACACCACGGTGAGCTTGGCGCCGTCGCCGAGGACGTACTCGACGTTGGCGGCGAGCACCGCGTCGCCGGTGTGGTCGATGACCACGAGGGCCTCGGCGAAGGCGCCGAGCTCGATGACCTGGTGGCCGTAGGCGGTGCCGCCGTCGCCGTGCACCGCGATGCGGATCGGCTCGGTGAGGACGGTCTCCTTGGGCACGGTCACGACCGAGGCCTGGGTGAAGGCCGAGTACGCCTGGGCGGCGACGCGGTCCGCCGGGGCGCCGGTGCGGCCGAGCCGGGCGTCGTCGCGGCCGACGGCCTCGACGGTGACGCCCTCGGGCGCCTCGACGGCGATCTTGACGCCCTCGTCGGTGGCGGTGGCGGTGCCGTCGTGCAGGCCGCGCAGCCGCTCCAGCGGGGTGAACCGCCACTCCTCCTCACGGCCGTGGGGGACGGGGAAGTCCGCCACGTCGAAGGACGGGGGCGCGCTCATGCGCGTGGCGACGGTCGACTCGGCGGCGACCGCGATCGAACCGGCGGTCGTCGATCCGACCGGGATGTTCTGAGCCTCAGCCATGGCTGTCGTAGTGCTCGCTTTCCTTACGTAAGGGGCTTGACGGAACGGCGGGGCGGCCGATGGCCGCCCCTGGCCGGTGTCAGCCGACCGCGCCT
The DNA here is from genome assembly GCF_043082785.1 of Streptomyces sp. NPDC014764. Lineage (NCBI taxonomy): Bacteria > Bacillati > Actinomycetota > Actinomycetes > Kitasatosporales > Streptomycetaceae > Streptomyces > Streptomyces sp. NPDC014764. The sequence continues at coordinate 152,314 of NZ_JBIBXY010000013.1, forward strand.
TCCATCTGGAGCTCGATCAGCCGGTTGAGCTCGAGCGCGTACTCCATCGGCAGTTCCTTGGCGATCGGCTCGACGAAGCCGCGCACGATCATCGCCATCGCCTCGAACTCGCTCAGACCGCGGCTCATCAGGTAGAAGAGCTGGTCCTCGGAGACCTTGGAGACGGTCGCCTCGTGGCCCATGGACACGTCGTCCTCGCGGACGTCCACGTAGGGGTAGGTGTCCGAGCGGGAGATGGTGTCCACGAGCAGCGCGTCGCACAGCACGTTGGACTTGGCGCCGGGGGCGCCCTCGCCGATCTCGATCAGACCGCGGTAGGAGGTACGGCCGCCACCGCGCGCCACCGACTTGGAGACGATGTTCGACGAGGTGTTCGGGGCCATGTGGACCATCTTGGCGCCGGCGTCCTGGTGCTGGCCCTCGCCCGCGAAGGCGATGGACAGGGTCTCGCCCTTGGCGTGCTCGCCCATCAGGTAGACGGCCGGGTACTTCATGGTGACCTTGGAGCCGATGTTGCCGTCGACCCACTCCATGGTCGCGCCCTCGTAGGCCACGGCCCGCTTGGTGACCAGGTTGTAGACGTTGTTCGACCAGTTCTGGATGGTCGTGTAACGGCAGCGGGCGTTCTTCTTGACGATGATCTCGACGACCGCGGAGTGCAGCGAGTCCGACTTGTAGATCGGCGCGGTGCAGCCCTCGACGTAGTGCACGTAGGCACCCTCGTCGACGATGATCAGGGTCCGCTCGAACTGGCCCATGTTCTCGGTGTTGATCCGGAAGTAGGCCTGGAGCGGGATCTCCACGTGCACGCCCGGGGGGACGTAGATGAAGGAGCCGCCGGACCACACCGCGGAGTTGAGCGACGCGAACTTGTTGTCGCCGACCGGGATGACCGTGCCGAAGTACTCCTTGAAGAGCTCCGGGTGCTCCTTCAGGGCGGTGTCGGTGTCGAGGAAGATGACGCCCTGCTCCTCCAGGTCCTCGCGGATCTGGTGGTAGACGACCTCGGACTCGTACTGGGCGGCGACACCGGCGACGAGGCGCTTCTTCTCGGCCTCGGGGATGCCCAGCTTGTCGTAGGTGTTCTTGATGTCCTCGGGGAGGTCCTCCCAGGACTCCGCCTGCTTCTCCGTGGAGCGCACGAAGTACTTGATGTTGTCGAAGTCGATGCCGGAGAGGTCGGAACCCCAGTTCGGCATGGGCTTCTTCTCGAACAGGCGCAGGCCCTTGAGACGGAGCTTGGTCATCCACTCCGGCTCGTTCTTCTTCCCGGAGATGTCCCGGACGACTTCCTCGTTCAGGCCGCGTCGCGCCGACGCACCGGCCTCGTCACGGTCGGCCCAGCCGTATTCGTAGTTGCCCAGACCCTCCAGCTCGGGGTGGGCAGTCTCCGTGGGGAGAGTCATGCGGGGTTCCTCCCGGACGTGCTTGCAGATGCGTTGTGGGAAATCTTGGGGATGAACGTCGTGCAGACGCCGTCGCCGTGCGCGATCGTCGCCAGCCGCTGTACGTGAGTACCGAGGAGCTCGGCGAAAAATTCCGTCTCGGCCTCGCAGAGCTGCGGGAACTGTTCGGCGGCGTGGGCGACCGGGCAGTGGTGCTGGCAGAGCTGCTCGCCGACCGGTGCGCTGCGCGCGGTCGCAGCGTACCCGTCCGCGCTGAGCGCCCTGGCCAGGGCCTCCGTGCGTTTCTCGGGCGGCACGGCCTCCACGGCCTTGCGGTAGGCGCCCGCCTGAGCGGCGATCCGGGCCCTGGCGAACGCGGCGACGGCCTCGCCGCCGCCCTCACGCTCGCCGATCCAGCGCAGCGCGTCCACCGCGAGCTTGTCGTAGGACTGGTCGAAGGCGTCCCGGCCGCAGTCGGTCAGGGCGAACACCTTGGCCGGACGCCCGCGCGAGCGCGTGCCGTAGACGCGCCGGTCACGGGCCTCCACGACGTTGTCCGCGGCCAGGGCGTCGAGGTGGCGGCGCACGGCCGCCTGGGTGAGCTTCAGCCGCTCCGCCAGTTCGGCGACGGTCGACGGGCCGTGGTCCAGGATGGAGCGGGCGACCCGGTTGCGGGTGGACCGCTCACCGGTTGCCAGATCCTCGTGGGACGCCTCGCCAACGTTTTTCACAACGCCATTGTTGCGTAATTCCTCGGAGGCGGGCAAGCCGCGCCCGGACGGCCCACAGTGCCTTGCATCACTTAGGCATACCTAATCTGACCTGCGGAAACGATCTCTGATCGATCGGACCGGCACCGTCCACGAGCGCCCGCCGGCACGGCCCGCACCCCCTCCGACCGGCGCACTTGCCGTTCCGGAGCATATTCCGGACGGTCCGCGCAAGACCGCGTCTCACGTCCGGCCGGCTTCCCGTACCCCCGGCCCTGAGCCCCCCGGAAGCTCCCTAGACTCATGACCCATGCGAAGTGAGCCCGTGGTCCAGGTGCAGTCCCTGGTGAAGCGGTACGGCACGAAGACCGCGGTGAACGGCCTCGACCTGGCGGCCCGGCAGGGCGTGACCGCCGTGCTCGGCCCCAACGGAGCGGGCAAGACGACCACGGTCGAGGTCTGCGAGGGGTACCGGCGGCCGGACTCCGGCACGGTGCGCGTCCTGGGTCTCGACCCGGTCCGCGAGTCGGCGGCGCTGCGGCCCCGCATCGGCGTGATGCTCCAGTCCGGCGGCGTGTACGCGGGGGCGCGGGCGGACGAGATGCTGCGGCACGTGGCCAAACTGCACGCGCGCCCGCTGGACGTGGACGCGCTGATCGAGCGCCTGGGCCTCGGCTCCTGCGGCCGTACGTCCTACCGGCGGCTGTCCGGCGGACAGCAGCAGCGGCTCGCACTCGCGATGGCCGTGGTGGGCCGCCCGGAACTGGTGTTCCTGGACGAGCCGACCGCCGGCCTCGACCCGCAGGCCCGCCACGCCACCTGGGACCTGGTCCGCGACCTGCGCGCCGACGGCGTCTCCGTCGTCCTGACCACGCACTACATGGAAGAGGCCGAGCAGCTCGCCGACGACGTGGCGATCATCGACGCCGGCCGGGTCGTCGCCCAGGGCTCCCCCGAGCAGCTGTGCCGGGGCGGCGCCGAGAACACCCTGCGCTTCTCCGGGCGGCCCGGGCTGGACGTGGCGTCCCTGCTGAAGGCGCTGCCCTCCGACGCGTCGGCCGCCGAGGTGACGCCGGGCTCGTACCGGGTCTCCGGCAAGGTCGACCCGCAGTTGCTCGCCACGGTGACGTCCTGGTGCGCCCAGCACGGTGTCCTGCCGGACCGCATCTCGGTGGAGCGCCACACCCTCGAAGACGTGTTTTTGGAGCTGACCGGCAAGGAGCTGCGTTCGTGACGGCCACCGGGACCTACTCTCCGCAGCCGGGCGCGGCGCCGCTGGCCCGCATGATCGCCGCGCAGGCGGTGCTCGAGACGAAGATGCTGCTGCGCAACGGCGAGCAGCTGCTGCTCACCGTGATCATCCCCACCCTGCTGCTGGTGCTGTTCAGCACCGTGGACGTGGTGGACACCGGCGACGGCGCGGCGGTGGACTTCCTCGCGCCCGGCGTCCTCGCGCTCGCGGTGCTGTCGACCGCGTTCACCGGGCAGGCCATCGCCACCGGCTTCGAGCGCCGCTACGGCGTTTTGAAGCGGCTCGCCGCCTCCCCGCTGCCCCGCTGGGGCCTGATGACCGCCAAGACGCTGTCGGTGCTGGTGACCGAAGTGCTCCAGGTGGTCCTGCTGACGGTGATCGCGCTGATGCTCGGCTGGGACCCGCAGGGCGGCGCTCTCGCCGTGGTCGCGCTGCTGGCGCTGGGCACGGCCGCCTTCTCCGGGCTCGGTCTGCTCATGGCCGGCACGCTCAAGGCGGAGGCCACGCTCGCCGCCGCCAACCTGGTCTTTCTGCTGCTGCTCGTCGGCGGCGGGGTCGTCGTGCCGCTGGACAAGTTCCCCGAGGCGGCGCAGGACGTGCTCGGCCTGCTGCCCATCGCCGCGCTGTCGGGGGGCCTGCGGGACGTGCTCCAGCACGGCGCCGGGATGCCCTGGGCCGACCTGGGGATCCTCACCGCCTGGGCGGTCGCCGGCCTCGCGGCCGCGGGCAGGTTCTTCCGGTGGGAGTGAGCGCGCGATGACCGCGACCGACCCTCGTGAAAGCGTGCACAAGCGGCGGCCTACGATGGGACGCGTGCCAAACGTGACCCGCGCCGACGCCCCGTCGTTCCTGCGCAACCCGCTCGCCTTCGTCGCCGCCCGCTGGACGCCGGACCCCCGGACCGTCCGCCGCGCGGCCCTCACCGCGCTCGTGATGTCGGTGGTCATCGTGGTCACCGGCGGCGCTGTCCGGCTGACCGGCTCGGGGCTGGGCTGCCCCACCTGGCCCAAGTGCACCGAGGACTCCATCCACAACACCGCCGAGATGGGCGTCCACGGCTACATCGAGTTCGGCAACCGCCTGCTGACGTACGTGCTGTGCGCGGCCGTCGGCTGGGCGATCGTCGCCGCGCGCTCGCAGAAGCCGTACCGGCGGAGCCTCACCCGGCTGGGCTGGGCGCAGTTCTGGGTGGTCATGGGCAACGCGGTGCTCGGCGGCATCGTGGTGCTGGTCGGGCTGAACCCGTACACGGTCGCGGCGCACTTCCTGCTGTCCTCGGCGCTGATCGCGGTCGCGACGGTGATGTGGCAGCGCACCCGTGAGGGCGACGCCGAGCCGCGGCCGCTGGTCGGCAAGGCCGTGGTGCAGCTGGTGTGGTTCCTGGTGGCCGCGTCCGTGCTGCTGATCGCGGTCGGCACGGTGGTGACCGGCGCGGGTCCGCACGCGGGCGACTCCAGCGAGGTCCCGCGGATGCCGGTCGACTGGGAGACGGTGGCCAAGCTGCACGCCGTGCTCGCGTGGATCGTGGTGACGCTGACCTTCGCCCTGTGGTTCGTGCTGAAGGCCGTCGACGCCCCCAAGGGGCCGCTGGCGCGCACCCGTGAGCTGTTCCTGATCCTGCTGGCGCAGGGCGTGATCGGCTACGTGCAGTACTTCACCGACCTGCCCGAGGTCCTGGTGGGCGCGCACATGTTCGGCTCGTGCGTCATGTGGATCTGGGTGCTGCGCGTCCTGCTGTCCCTCCGCGAGCGCCCCGAGGCGGCCCCGCAGCCGCAGACCGTCCCGGCTCAGGAGCCGGCCGCCAGCGCGTCGATCGCCGGGCCCAGGTAACCCCGCACCAGTCCGGCGCGCCTCCGCAGCCATGCCGTGTCGGCCGTGACCGGTCCGCCGTAGCGGCGTGCGCGGATGTCCTCCACGACCTCCTCGGGCGCGCCGAGGCGGGACAGCACGTCCAGCGCCTCCCGCTTGCTGATCAGGCGGCCCTCCCGGAGGGTGACGGCGGCCCGCGCGTGGGTCAGCATCCCGAGGTCGACCCATACGTCCCGCGTCCACAGGTCCGCCCGGTCCACGTGCGGCCGCCAGTAGTCGTGCTGGTCCCGCGACACGAACGCGGCGAGCTCCCCGTCCGGCACCGGCGGCAGGACGTCCGCGGGCGGCGCGCCGCGCAGCACCCGGCCCGACGTGTGCAGCTCGGCGCGGGTGACGGGGGTGACTGGCCGCCGCAGCAGCCGTCCGTGCGCCCAGGTGAGGTGGCGCCGCTCGGCGTCCTCGGCCGTGTCCGGGCTCAGGTACGTGCAGTGGAGTCCGCCCGCGAGCGGTTCGGCGCGCAGCCGGTTGTGCAGGACGGCCACCCGCCACACGGCGCCGGGGCTCGGCGGATGCGGCAGGACGGCGATCAGGTCGAGGTCGCTGCGGCCCTCCACGTAGTCGCCGGCGGCCAGGGAGCCGTGCGCCCACACCGCGAGCGGGGACAGGGGCGCGAGCCCGGGGAGGAACCGGTCGAGCAGGGCGTCGGTCTGCTTCACCCGCCCAGTCTCCCCCTGTCCCCGCCCCCGCGCGGCGTCTTCCGCTCAGCTCAGCCCGTACACCCGTGCCGCGTTGCCGGAGGCGATCATCGTGGCGACCCGCCGGGCGTCGTCCAGGGACCAGGCCCCCTCGGAGACCCAGCCGCCGAGGACCCTGGCGAGGGCCTCGCGGAAGAGGTGGGCGCCGACGACGTGCAGCTCGGGAAGGCCACGGGCGCCGCTGGAGAAGAGGATCTTGCCGAAGGGGGCCAGCTCCAGCACCTCCGCGAGGACGGTCGCGGCCCGGGCGCCGGTGCGGACCAGGGCGGCGCCGCAGTCGGCGTAGACGTGCGGGAAGACGCCCGCGAGATGGGCGGCGTGCCGGTGGTAGGGGTAGCCGTACAGCAGCACCAGGTCGGTGCCGAGGCCGGCGGTGGCCCGGACGAAGTCGGTGAGCAGCACCGGGTCGGTGCGGTCGACGCGCGCGCCCGGGGCGCCCAGCCCGGCGTGGAGCTGGAGCGGCAGTCCCGAGGCCACGGCGATCCACAGCAGGTGGCGCAGCAGCACGGGGTCGGTGAGCCGTCCTCCCGCGCCCCGCGCGGCGAGCCAGCGTCCGGCCGCGCCGTGCACCGCCCCCGGCTCGGGCGGTTCGGGGGCGAGCGCGAGGCCGTGGCGCAGTCCGGCGACGGAGGTGAAGGCGACGGCGTGCGCGGCGGCGCCGTGCACCGACTCGGCGAGGTTGGCGAGGAAGGACTCGACGGTGCCGGAGGTGTCGGCGACCTGTTCGGCGAGCTGCTCCAGGCGGACGATCTCGTGCGCCTCGGCCTGGCCGGCGCGGGCCAGCTCGCCGGGGTCGGTGAGGTCGCCGGGCAGGCCGGTGTCGACGAGGTAGGCGGTGATGCCGCTGCCCCGCAGCAGTCGGCGGCCCGCCTCGGCCGTGCCCAGCTCACGGCGGCGGGCGAGGTAGCGGGCGGGCGGGCAGTGCGGTTCCAGGCCCAGCAGCGGCGGGCACCAGCGGCGCACCGCGAACCCGGTCTGGGTGTCGAAGAGGGTGGTGCCGGGCGCCGGCGCCCCCTCGGTGCGGGCCAGCTGGGCCTCGAACGTGCCGAGGCCCAGCTCCGTGCGCAGTACGCCGTGGCAGTACTGGTCCACGAGGGACGGCGGGTCGATCATCTCCGGACTCTCCCCGTGTGGACGCTGTCGCTGCCTACAGGTCCTAACGGGTGAACCGGTGAAGAGGTGTTGCCCTGGGGGCGGTCAGTCGTCGGAGGGGCCGCCGACCTGGATGCCCGCCATGCGGCTCCACTCGTACGGGCCGGTCTTCACCTTGGCGGCGAACTCGCCGTCGAACTCCTCGTGCACCGTGATGCCGGCCTTCTCGACGGCCTGCCGCGCGATCTCCATGGAGGGGGCGAAGACGTCACCCCAGGCGCCGTCCTCTCCGACGAGGACGATGCGGGCGCCGCGCTGTCCGAGGTACTCCACGTGTCCCTCGGCGCCGCCGTGCTCCTTGGCGTAGCCGCCGATCTGCTTGGCGAGCCGGGCCGCCTTCTGCCCGTCCTTCGGGTCCACCTGCTGCGTGTCTGCCATGAGCAGGATGCTACCGACGGGTAGATCGAACGGCGACGGGCGGGGTCCGTGGCCTTGGCCACGTGCCCCGCCCGTCGGCGTGCGGATCGGTGTCTCAGCGCAGGAAGGGGTCCACCGCGATGGCGACGAAAAGCAGCGAGACGTAGGTGATGGACCAGTGGAAGAGGCGCATCTCCTTGAGCTTGGCGCCCGTCACCTCGGCCTTGGCGCGGTTCAGCAGCGCGTGCGCCTCCCACAGCCACCAGCCGCCGGCCGCCAGGGCGACCGCGGTGTAGAACCAGCCGGTGTAGCCCATCGGGGTGAGCAGCAGCGACACGCCGACCATCACCCAGCTGTAGAGGACGATCTGCTTGGCCACCGCCTTGTTGCCGGCGACGACCGGCAGCATCGGCACGCCCACGCGCGCGTAGTCCTCCTTCACCTTCATGGACAGCGGCCAGTAGTGCGGCGGCGTCCAGAAGAAGATGACGAGGAAGAGGACGACCGGGGCCCAGGACATCGAGTTGGTGACGGCGGACCAGCCGATCAGCACCGGCATGCAGCCGGCGATGCCGCCCCACACGATGTTCTGCGCCGTGCGCCGCTTGAGGATCATCGTGTAGACGACCACGTAGAAGAGGAGCGCGCCGAGGGACAGCCAGGCGGACAGCCAGTTGACGGTCAGGCCGAACAGCAGCGTGGAGACGACCGCCAGGGTGATGCCGAAGACCAGGGCCTCGCGCGGGCTGACCATGCCGGTCACCAGCGGACGCTGCGAGGTGCGGTCCATCAGCGCGTCGATGTCGCGGTCGATGTACATGTTGAGCGCGTTGGCGCCGCCCGCCGACAGGTAGCCGCCGAGGCAGGTCAGCAGCACGAGCGTCAGGTCGGGCACGCCCTGCTGCGCCAGGAACATCACCGGGACGGTGGTGATGAGCAGCAGTTCGATGATCCGCGGCTTGGTGAGAGCCACGAATGCCATTACACGGGCCCGGAACGGCCGATGCGCAGGGCTCTGACTCGTCCCCAAAACCCCCGCCGGGCGGGATTCAACGGCCGTCACGCACACCCCTACAGAGACATCCCAGCGAGCCGTTCCTGTGAAGTGCCGGTAAAGGCTCGCGCGTACCACGCCACTCTAGACGTTGCCCAGACCCCGGCATTCGCGGGGGTCCGGTCGTGTTGGCGGGCCCCTCTCCGAGGTGCGTCCCGAAGCTCGATTGAGCACGCGGATGAGCGGCTCCGTATTCATCTGCCGAATGCGGAAACTCACCGGTCAGGAGGCGGATCCCGGGGAGTGCCCGCACTCTGGAATGACGCGGAAAAAGGCACGTCCTACGGGGGTAGGCTCGACCACGCCGGTGGGCAGTCACCGGCATCCGACATGTGGAGAGGAGCCCTGACCCAGGGTGAGCACAAAGCCGACCACCACAGACCTCGAGTGGACCGAGCTGGACCAGCGGGCCGTCGACACCGCCCGCGTCCTGGCCGCCGATGCCGTACAGAAGGTCGGCAACGGCCATCCGGGTACGGCGATGAGCCTGGCGCCAGCCGCGTACACCCTCTTCCAGAAGGTGATGCGGCACGACCCGGCGGACGCCGACTGGGTCGGCCGCGACCGCTTCGTGCTGTCCGCGGGCCACTCGTCCCTGACCCTCTACACCCAGCTGTACCTGGCCGGCTTCGGTCTCGAGCTGGACGATCTGAAGTCCTTCCGCACCTGGGGCTCCAAGACCCCGGGCCACCCGGAGTACGGCCACACCACGGGCGTGGAGACCACGACCGGCCCGCTCGGCCAGGGTGTCGCCAACGCGGTGGGCATGGCGATGGCCGCCCGCTACGAGCGCGGGCTGTTCGACCCGGAGGCCCCCGCCGGGGAGTCGCCGTTCGACCACCACGTCTACTGCATCGCCGGTGACGGCTGCCTCCAGGAGGGCATCTCCGCCGAGGCGTCCTCGCTGGCCGGGCACCAGAAGCTCGGCAACCTGATCCTGCTGTGGGACGACAACCACATCTCGATCGAGGGCGACACCGAGACGGCCGTCTCCGAGGACACGGTCAAGCGGTACGAGGCGTACGGCTGGCACGTGCAGCGCGTGGCGCCGAAGCCCGACGGGGACCTGGACCCGAACGCGATCTACGACGCGATCCAGGAGGCGAAGAAGGTCACCGACCGGCCGTCCTTCATCGCGATGCGCTCGATCATCGCCTGGCCGGCCCCGAACGCGCAGAACACCGAGGCCGCGCACGGCTCGGCGCTCGGCGACGACGAGGTCGCGGCCACCAAGCGGGTCCTCGGCTTCGACCCGGAGAAGACCTTCGAGGTCGCCGACGAGGTCATCGCGCACACCCGCAAGGCGCTGGAGCGCGGCCAGGCCGCCCGCTCCGTGTGGGACAAGTCCTTCCAGCAGTGGCGGGACAACAACCCCGAGCGTGCCGCCGAGTACGACCGGATCGCCGCCGGTGAGCTGCCCAAGGGCTGGCAGGACGCGCTGCCGGTGTTCGAGCCGGGCAAGGGCGTCGCCACCCGCGCCGCCTCCGGCAAGGTGCTGCAGGCGCTCGGCGCGGTGATCCCGGAGCTGTGGGGCGGCTCGGCCGACCTCGCCGGTTCCAACAACACGACGATCGACAAGACGTCGTCGTTCCTCCCGGCGGACAACCCGCTGCCGGAGGCGAACCCGTACGGCCGCACGATCCACTTCGGCATCCGTGAGCACTCCATGGCCGCGGAGATGAACGGCATCGCGCTGCACGGCAACACCCGCATCTACGCCGGCACCTTCCTGGTGTTCTCGGACTACATGCGCAACGCCGTGCGTCTGTCCGCGCTGATGCACCTGCCGGTGACGTACGTCTGGACGCACGACTCCATCGGTCTCGGCGAGGACGGCCCGACCCACCAGCCGGTCGAGCACCTCGCGTCGCTGCGCGCCATCCCGGGCCTGAACGTGGTCCGCCCGGCCGACGCGAACGAGACCGCGATCGCCTGGCGCGAGATCCTCAAGCGCTGGACCAAGGAGTTCGGCAAGGGCGCCCCGCACGGTCTGGCGCTGACCCGCCAGGGCGTGCCGACGTACGAGCCCAACGAGGACGCGGCCCGCGGCGGCTACGTACTGTTCGAGGCCGAGGGCGGCGAGCCCGAGGTCGTCCTGATCGCCACGGGTTCCGAGGTGCACGTCGCCGTCGAGGCGCGCGAGCGGCTCCAGGCCGACGGCGTGCCGACGCGCGTGGTGTCGATGCCGTCCGTCGAGTGGTTCGAGGAGCAGGACCAGGGGTACCGGGACAGCGTCCTGCCGCCGTCCGTGAGGGCGCGTGTGGCCGTCGAGGCGGGCATCGGCCTCACCTGGCACAAGTACGTGGGCGACGCCGGCCGCATCGTCTCGCTGGAGCACTTCGGGGCGTCCGCCGACGGCAAGGTGCTGTTCGAGGAGTACGGCTTCACCGCCGACAACGTGGCCGCCGTCGCGCGGGAATCGATCGCCGCCGCCCGGCGCTGACGCTCACATACGACACGTAGGAGATGGAATTTCCATGACAGACGCACTGAAGCGCCTTTCCGACGAAGGCGTCGCGATCTGGCTGGACGACCTGTCGCGCAAGCGGATCACGTCCGGCAACCTGGCGGAGCTGATCGACCAGCAGCACGTCGTGGGCGTCACCACCAACCCGACGATCTTCCAGAAGGCGATCTCCGAGGGCGACGGCTACGACACGCAGCTCACCGACCTCGCGGCCCGGAAGGTGACCGTCGAGGAGGCCATCCGGATGATCACCACGGCGGACGTCCGTGACGCCGCCGACATCCTGCGCCCGGTCTTCGACGCCACCGACGGCCAGGACGGCCGGGTGTCCATCGAGGTGGACCCGCGCCTGGCGCACAACACCCGGGCGACGGTCGCCGAGGCCAAGCAGCTCGCCTGGCTGGTGGACCGTCCCAACACCCTCATCAAGATCCCGGCGACCGAGGCGGGCATCCCGGCCATCGCCGAGGTCATCGGCCTGGGCATCAGCGTCAACGTCACGCTGATCTTCTCGCTGGAGCGCTACCGCAAGGTGATGGACGCGTTCCTGACCGGCCTGGAGAAGGCCAAGGCCCGCGGCCTGGACCTGTCGAAGATCCACTCCGTGGCGTCCTTCTTCGTGTCCCGCGTGGACACCGAGATCGACAAGCGGATCGACGCGCTCGGCACGGACGAGGCCAAGGCGCTGCGCGGCAAGGCCGCCATCGCCAACGCGCGCCTGGCCTACCAGGCGTACGAGGAGGTCTTCTCCACCGACCGCTGGGCCGCGCTGGAGCGCGAGGGCGCCAACAAGCAGCGTCCGCTGTGGGCGTCCACCGGTGTGAAGGACAAGGCCTACAAGGCGACGATGTACGTCGACGAGCTGGTGGCGCCGAACACGGTGAACACCATGCCGGAGGCGACGCTGTACGCCACCGAGGAGAAGGGCGAGATCCGGGGCGACGCCGTCACGGGCACGTACGAGCAGGCGCGCGCCGACCTCGACGCGGTCGAGGCGCTCGGCATCTCGTACGACGAGGTGGTGCGGCTTCTGGAGGACGAGGGCGTCGACAAGTTCGAGGCCTCCTGGAACGACCTGCTGAAGTCGACCGAGGCGGAGCTCCAGCGCCTCGCCCCCTCGGAGGGCTGAGACCTTGTCGAGCAGCAATCCGCTGCGTGACCCGGCGGACCGACGGCTCCCGCGTATCGCGGGGCCGTCGGGCCTGGTCATCTTCGGCGTCACGGGTGACCTGTCGCGCAAGAAGCTGATGCCGGCGGTCTACGACCTCGCCAACCGGGGGCTCCTGCCGCCGGGCTTCTCGCTGGTGGGCTTCGCCCGCCGGGAGTGGGCGAACGAGGACTTCGCGCAGGAGGTCCACGACGCGGTCAAGGAGCACGCGCGGACCCCCTTCCGCGAGGAGGTCTGGCAGCAGCTCATCCAGGGCATGCGCTTCGTGCAGGGCACCTTCGACGACGACGAGTCCTTCGAGCGGCTGCGCGGCACGATCGAGGAGCTGGACAAGGCACAGGGCACGGGCGGCAACTTCGCGTTCTACCTGTCGGTGCCGCCGCGGTCCTTCCCGGTGGTCATCCAGCAGTTGAAGAAGCACGGTCTCGCGGACCAGACGGGCGGCTCCTGGCGGCGCGCGGTCATCGAGAAGCCGTTCGGGCACGACCTGAGGTCGGCCGAGGAACTGAACGCCATCGTCCACGAGGTGTTCGCGCCGGAGCAGGTCTTCCGGATCGACCACTACCTGGGCAAGGAGACCGTCCAGAACATCCTGGCGCTGCGCTTCGCCAACACGATGTTCGAACCGATCTGGAACCGGTCGTTCGTCGACCACGTGCAGATCACGATGGCCGAGGACATCGGCATCGGCGGCCGGGCCGGCTACTACGACGGCATCGGCGCCGCCCGCGACGTCATCCAGAACCACCTGCTGCAGTTGCTCGCGCTGACCGCGATGGAGGAGCCCGCCTCCTTCGACGCGGACGCGCTGGCCGCGGAGAAGACCAAGGTGCTCGGCGCCGTGCGGCTGCCGAAGGACCTGGGCCGGGACACCGTGCGCGCGCAGTACGCGTCCGGCTGGCAGGGCGGCGCGAAGGTCATCGGCTACCTGGACGAGGACGGCATCGACCCGGCGTCCAAGACCGACACCTACGCGGCGATCAAGGTGGGCATCGACAACCGCCGCTGGGCGGGCGTCCCCTTCTACCTGCGCACCGGCAAGCGGCTGGGCCGCCGGGTGACGGAGATCGCGGTGGTCTTCCAGCGGGCGCCGCACTCCCCCTTCGACACCACGGCCACCGAGGAGCTCGGTCAGAACGCCATCGTGATCCGCGTGCAGCCGGACGAGGGCGTCACGGTGCGGTTCGGCTCGAAGGTGCCGGGCACGTCCATGGAGATCCGGGACGTGTCGATGGACTTCGCGTACGGCGAGTCGTTCACCGAGTCCAGCCCCGAGGCGTACGAGCGGCTGATCCTCGACGTCCTGCTCGGCGACTCCAACCTCTTCCCGCGCACGGAGGAGGTCGAGCTGTCCTGGAAGATCCTCGACCCGATCGAGGAGTACTGGGACGCGCACGGCAAGCCGGCCCGGTACCAGGCCGGAACCTGGGGACCGGTCGAGGCGGACGAAATGCTCGAGCGAGACGGACGGAGCTGGCGCCGGCCATGAAGACAGACCTCACGGACACCACGGCCAGCAAGATCAACAAGGCGCTGGTGAAGGCGCGGCGGGCCATCGGCACGCCGGCCGTCGGCATGGTGCTGACCCTGGTCATCGTGACGGACGAGGAGAACGCCTACGACGCCCTGAAGGCGGCCGGCGACGCCTCGCGCGAGCACCCCTCGCGCACCCTGGTCGTCATCAAGCGCGTGTCCCGCTCCCCCCGCGACCGGACACAGTCGCGGCTGGACGCCGAGGTGCGGGTCGGCGCGGACGCCGGCACGGGCGAGACGGTGATCCTCCGCCTGCACGGCGAGGTCGTCGACCACGCCCAGTCGGTGGTGCTGCCGCTGCTGCTGCCGGACGCCCCGGTGGTGGCGTGGTGGCCGGTCAACGCGCCGCTGGACCCGGCGAACGACCCGCTGGGCGCGCTGGCCCAGCGCCGGGTGACCGACACCTACGCCTGCGAGCAGCCGGTGAAGGAGCTCGCCGCCCGCGCCGACGCCTACACCCCGGGCGACACGGACCTGTCGTGGACCCGCATCACGCCGTGGCGTTCGATGCTGGCCGCCGCGCTGGACCAGGTCGCCTGCGAGGTGCAGGGCGTCGAGGTGGAGGGCGAGGAGTTCAACCCGAGCTGCGAGCTGCTGGCGATGTGGCTCGCGGACCGGCTGGACGTCCCCGTCAGGCGCACCCGCTCGGCCGGCCCGGGTCTCACGGCGGTCCGCATGGACACCGACTGCGGCCCGATCGTGCTGGACCGCGCCGACGGATCGCTGGCGACGCTGGCCATCCAGGGCCAGCCCAAGCGGGCGGTGGCGCTCAAGCGCCGGGAGACCGCGGAGCTGATCGCGGAGGAGCTGCGCCGGCTGGACCCGGACGACACCTACGCGTCCGCCCTGCGCTACGGCGTGGAGCGGCTGAAGCAGGAGAACGGCGGTGACGCTCCGGCCAAAGGAGAACAGGACGCCGGCGAACGGGAAGCCGTCCCCGCTCCCGTCGAGTCGGTTGCGAAAGGTCCCGCGGCCGAAGCGACGGCGGAGGCACCGGTGAAGAGGGCGGGGGCGAAGTGAGTACGGCACCCCAGCTGGTCGTGCACCGGGACAAGGAGCTGATGGCGCAGGCCGCGGCGGCCCGGCTGATCACCAGGATCGTGGACGCGCAGTCCTCGCGGGGCGAGGCGTCGGTCGTACTGACCGGCGGCCGCAACGGCAACGGCCTGCTGGCCGCGCTGGCCGCCGCCCCGGCCCGGGACGCGATCGACTGGTCGCGCCTGGACCTGTGGTGGGGCGACGAACGGTTCCTGCCCGAGGGCGACCCGGACCGCAACGTCACCCAGGCCCGCGAGGCGCTGCTGGACGCGGTGCCGCTGGACCCGGAGCGCGTGCACGCCATGCCCGCGTCGGACGGTCCGCACGGCTCGGACGTGGAGGCGGCGGCCGCCGCCTACGCGGCGGAGCTGGCCGCCGCCGCGGGCCCCGAGGACCACGGCCCGGTCCCGGCCTTCGACGTGCTGATGCTGGGCGTGGGCCCGGACACGCATGTGGCGTCCCTGTTCCCCGAACTGCCCGCGGTCCGCGAGACGGAACGCACGGTGGTCGGCGTCCACGGCGCCCCGAAGCCCCCGCCCACCCGGGTCACGCTCACCCTCCCCGCGATCCGCGCGGCCCGCGAGGTGTGGCTCCTCGCGGCGGGCGAGGACAAGGCGGAGGCAGCGGCCATCGCCCTCTCGGGCGCGGGCGAGATCCAGGCCCCGGCAGCGGGAGCGTACGGCCGCTCCCGCACCCTGTGGCTCCTGGACACGGCGGCGGCTTCGCAACTCCCGAGGACGCTGTACCCGCCGGCGACGGCGTAACCAGCCCTTCGGCGTTCGAGGACGAGGCCCGAAGGGCCGTAGGGGGCCAGGGGCGCAGCCCCGGGACGGCCGGGGAAGGGGCGGAGGGGGCGAACAACCCTCCCCGCCCCCCCTCCTACTTCACCGACCCCGCCATGACCCCCTGTACGAAGTGCCGCTGGAACGCGAAGAACACGACCACCGGCACCACCAGCGACAGGAACGCCCCCGGCGCCAGCACATCCACGTTGCTTCCGAACTGCCGGATCTGCGACTGCAGCTCCACCGTCAGCGGCTGCGACGAACTGTCCGCGAACAGCAGCGCCACCAGCATGTCGTTCCACACCCACAGGAACTGGAAGATGGCGAGGCTGGCGATCGCCGGCCGCCCCACCGGCAGCACCAGCCGGGTGAAGATCCGCCACTCGTTGCCGCCGTCCATCCGCGCGGCCTCCAGCATCTCCTTCGGCATCTCCGCGAAGTAGTTCCGCAGCAGGAACACCGCGAACGGCAGTCCGTACGCCACGTGGAACAGCACCACGCCCGGGATGGTCCCGAACAGGCCGAGCTGGCCGAAGAGTTTGGCGACCGGCAGGAGTCCGATCTGCACGGGCACCACCAGCAGCGCCACGACGACCAGGAACACCGTGTCCCGGCCGGGGAACTCCAGCCAGGCGAAGGCGTATCCGGCGAGCGCGGCGACCACCACGACGAGCACGGTGGTCGGCACCGAGATCAGGACGGTGTTCCAAAAGGCCTGGGTGATGCCGGAGTTCTCCAGCAGTGCCGAGTAGTTGTCGAAGGACAGCTGCCCGGGGCTGGTGAACACGGTCCACCAGCCGCCCTTCGCGGTGTCCTCCGCGGACCGCAGCGAGGACAGGAACAGACCGGCCAGCGGGGTCATCCAGACCAGCCCGATGACCACGAGGAAGGCCTGCACCACCGCGTTGCCCAGGCCGCGACGGATCACGTTCATCGCTGACTCCTCTTGAAGCGGCGGACGTTGAACACCATGGCCGGGATGACCAGGAGCAGCAGCAGGACGCCGAGCGCGCTGCCCCGCCCCTGGTTGTTGCCGCCGCCGAACGACACCAGCCACATCTGGGTGGCGAGGACCGTGGCGTCCTCCTGCACGGGCCCGGGCGCGATGATGTAGACGAGGTCGAAGACCTTCATCACGTTGATCACCAGCGTCACGAACACCACGGTCAGGACGGGAGCGAGCAGCGGGACGGTGATCCGCCGGAAGATCTGCCACTCGCTCGCGCCGTCCATCCGGGCCGCCTCCAGGGCGTCCCGCGGCAGCGTGGACAGGCCGGCCCCGATCAGCACCATCGCGAACCCGGTCCAGATCCACAGGTACGCCCCGATGATCGCCGGGGTGACCAGCGCCGGGCCGAGCCAGGAGATCCCCTCGTAGGGCGGGGCGAAGTTGTCCGCGGGCAGCTTCAGCGCGTACGAGCCGCCGTCGAGGCCCGTGAAGCGGAAGGAGCCGTCGGACGCGGTGGTGGTGCTCGCGACCTTCTTCCCGTCGCGTACCGCCTCGACGGTCAGGCCGGGCAGTCCGCTCTCCTCCCGGTCGACCACGCCCGGCTCCCCTCCTCCGCCGGGCGTGAAGTCGAGGTACACCACGCCGCGCACCTCGTCCGGGGCGGCCGTGTCCGACGCCGCCCCGGACGCGGGTCCGGCCCCGCCCGGCAGGTCCTTGGGGGCGACGCCGACCAGGCCGAGCGCCGCCGTGCCGCCGGGTGAGACCTCCGCGGCGGTGACGTAGGAGCCGTCGGGTTCCTTGGTCAGCCCTTCTCCGTCGCGGGCGCGGGCCGTCGGGTAGGAGGAGCTGCCCGTGAAGGCGTCGTGGACGGAGACGACAGCCGCGTTGAGGACGCCCTTGTCGGGATCCTCGTCGTAGGCGAGGCGGAAGATGATGCCGGCGGCGAGGAAGGACACCGCCATCGGCATGAACAGCAGCAGTTTGAAGGCGGTGGCCCAGCGCACCTTCTCCACCAGAACGGCGAGGATCAGTCCGAGCCCGGTGAGCAGGGTGGGGGCGACCACTACCCAGATGGCCGTGTTGCGGACGGCCTTGAGGGTCGCCGGGTCGCGGAACATCTCGGTGTAGTTCTCGCCGCCGACGAACTCGGTGCCGGTGGCGTCGAAGAAGCTTCGGCCGACGGAGAACAGCACCGGGTAGACGACCAGCGCACCGAGCAGCAGCAGCGCGGGGAGCGCGAACAGCAGGGCGACGATCCGGCCGCGGCGGCGCAGGCGCCGCCCGCGCGCGCCGTCGGGGCGCGCGGGGGCGGACGACGTCGTGTCTTTCACGACTGTGGCGGTCATGGCCGTCAGTTCCCGTAGGCCTTGGCGGCGGCCTTCTCGAGCTCGGCCGCGGTCTTCTTCGGGTCGGACGGGTCACGCAGGAAGTCCTGGAGGATCTTCCACTCGCCGGCGCCCTTGGTGCCGCCGAAGGCCGCGGGGGCCTGGTCGGACATGTCGAAGCGGACCGAGTCGCCGGCCGCGATCAAGGACTCGGCGGTGGCACGGGTGACGTCGTCGCCGTAGGAGGACAGGTCGAGCTTCTCGTTCGGGGAGAGGAAGCCGCCCGCCTCGGCCCAGACGGCCGCGGCCTCGGGGCTCGCGAGGTACTCGACGAGCGCCATGCCGGCCTCGCTGTTCTTGCCGTCCTTGAGGACGACGGCCGCGTCGCCGCCGCTGACCACGGGCGCCTCACCGCCGCCGACCGGCGGGAAAGGGAAGAAGTTCGCGTCGGTGCCGATGGTCCGGCCGAACTGGTCCTTGGCGACGCCCGCCACGAAGTCGCCCTCGTAGACCATGGCGGCCTCGGCCTCGGGTCCGAAGACCTTCTCCACCGAGCCGGGGAAGTCGGTGTTCAGGGCGCCCTTCTGGCCGCCCGCGATGAGCTGCTTGTCCTTGAACAGCTTGCCGAGGGTGGTGAGCGCGTCTACCACGGTCGGGTCGGTCCACTCGATCTCGTGCGCGGCGAGGGCGTCGTACTTCTCGGGCCCGGCCTGGGAGAGGTAGACGTTCTCGAACCAGTCGGTGAGGGTCCAGCCGTCCTGGCCGGCGACGGAGAAGGCGGCGAGCCCGGAGTCGGATATGGTCCGGCCGCTCTTCAGCATCTCGTCGTAGGTCTTGGGCTCGGTGACGCCGGCCTGTTCGAGCGCCTCGGGGCTGTACCAGACGGTCGACTTGTGGGCGGCCTTGAAGTAGAGGCCGTACAGGGTGCCGTCGACGCTGCCGTAGTTCTGCCACACCTCGGCGAAGTTGGCGCCGACCGCGGACTGCACCTTCTTGTCCAGCGGCTTCAGCCAGCCCTGCCCGGCGAACTGCTTGAGCACGCCGACCTGCGGGACCATCACGACGTCGGGGGCGTTGCCGCCCTCGATCTTGCTGCCGACGACGGTGGAGACGTTGTCGCCGGTGGAGACGAACTGGGTCTTGGCGCCGGTCTTCTCCGTGAAGGCGTCGAGCACCTTCTGGAAGTTCTTCTGCTCGCTGCCGGACCAGACACCGGCCACGGTGACGGTCTGGCCGTCGAGTGACTTGTCGCCGCCGCCGGCCGCGACGGGCTCGCCGCCTCCGCAGGCGGTCGCGCCGAGCGCGAGGACGAGGGCGGTGCATCCGGCGAGCAGGGTGGTACGTCGTCGCATCATCATCGATGTCCCTTCGGGGGAATCCGGGAGAACGGGAGTGACCGGGCCGGGCGGCCGGGCGTGCTTCTCAGGAGCCCTGGATCCACCAGGCGGCGGTGGAGCCGGGAAGCTCCCCGGGCGGGCAGGGACCGCTGGCGAGCAGCGGGGTGCCGGTGACCGGGGCGGGTACGGGAGCGGTGCCGAAGTTGACGGCGCAGACGAGGTCGTCGCCGCGGGCGAAGGCGAGGACGCCGGGCTGGGTGTCCAGCCAGCGCAGCGCGCCCTCGCCCAACTGGTGCAGCGCGGACCGCAGTTGCAGGCCGTCGCGGTACAGGTGCCAGGAGGACCGGGTGTCGGCGAGGGCGCGGTGGGTGGCGTACTCGGCGAAGTAGTCGGGCTGCGGCAGCCAGGGCTTGGCGCCCTCGTCGCCGGGGGTGAAGCCGAACGGCGAGGCCTGTCCGGACCAGGGCAGCGGCACCCGGCAGCCGTCGCGGATGCGGGCGCGGCTGCCGGTGCGGCGGAAGATGGGGTCGGTGAGCACGTCGTCGGGCAGGTCGACGACCTCGGGCAGGCCGAGCTCCTCGCCCTGGTAGATGTACGCGGCGCCGGGCAGCGCCAGCATCAGCAGCGCGGCGGCGCGGGCACGGGCGGCGCCGAGTCCGCTGCCCTCGGCGGGTTCGCCGTAGCGGGTGACGGTGCGCACCTGGTCGTGGTTGTTGAGGACCCAGGTGACGGTGGAGCCGGTGCCGGCGATGTCCTGCATGGCCTCGGAGATGACCTTGCGGAAGGCGTCGGCGTCCCAGGGCGCGCCGAGCAGGTCGAAGAAGAACGCCTGGTGGAGCTCGTCCGGGCGGACGTACTCGGCGTGCTCGCGGGCGGACGGCACGGACACCTCGCCGACCAGGAGCCGCTCGCGGCCGTCACGGGCGGTGTACTCCTCGCACACGGCGCGCCAGTGCCGCCACACGTCGTGCACCTCGGGCTGGTTCCAGGCGAGCGGGTTGACCGAGTCGCGGGTGCGGGCATCGGCCTCGGGGTCCGGGGAGTCGGGCAGTCCGGGGTGCTTGAACAGGCCCGCGGCGACGTCGATGCGGAAGCCGTCGACGCCCCGGTCCAGCCAGAACCGCAGGACCTGGTCGAACTCGTCGGCGACCTCGGGGTTGCGCCAGTTCCAGTCGGGCTGCTCGGGCGTGAACATGTGCAGGTACCACTGGCCGGGCCGGCCGTCCGCCTCGGTGACGCGGGTCCAGGCGGGGCCGCCGAACATGGCGTGCCAGTTGTTGGGCGGCTCACCGCCGTCGGGACCGCGGCCGTCGGCGAAGTGGAAGCGGGCCCGCTCGGGGCTGCCGGGTGCGGCGGCCAGGGCCTCGCGGAACCACGGGTGCTCGCTGGAGCAGTGGTTGGGCACGATGTCGAGCAGCACACGGATGCCGAGGCGGTGGGCGGAGACCACCAGCCGGTCGAACTCGTCGAGGTCGCCGTAGACCGGGTCGACGTCCCGGTAGTCGGCCACGTCGTAGCCGTGGTCGTGCTGGGGCGAGGGGTAGAACGGGCTGAGCCATATCCCGTCCACGCCGAGCTTCCTCAGGTACGGCAGTCCCGCCCTGACTCCGGCGAGATCGCCGATGCCGTCCCCGGTGCTGTCCAGAAAGCTGCGGACGTAGACCTGGTAGATCACCGCGTCACGCCACCAATGGTGCCTGTTCACCCCGATTGACCTGTCTGTGAGGAGCGCTGCTTGTTATGCATGCATGTTAGGTAGCGGTGAACAGCGGGTGTCAATGAACATGCGCAAGCTACCGGGAGGTTGCAGGGTGCGAGTCAGGACGTAAGGGGGTGATTCCGGCGCGAACGAGATGTGCGCGTTACCTAACAGGTAACTAGGTACGGAGTCAGCGGGAGGATACGGCGGCCAGTTCCTCCGCCAGCCGGCGCACAGCGGCCTCGGGCGTCTGCCGCCCGCTCATCGCGTCGTGCACCACCGCCTGCACCACCAGGCTCACCTGGTCGTAGCGCGGGCTCTTGGGCCGTGGCGCGGCGGCCAGCACGCTCTCCCGCAGGGTCGGCAGGTACGGGAAGCGGCGCACCAGCTCCGGGTCGTCGTACAGATCGGCCCGTACGGGCGGCAGCGCACCGCGGGTCAGCACCTGGCGCTGCACCCGCTCGCCGGTGAGGTACGCGAGCAGCCGGGCGGCGGAGTCGGGGTGTTCGGCGTGGCTGCTGACGGCGAGGTTGGACCCGCCGAGCACGCTGGTGCCGGGACCGTCCGGTCCGGGCAGGGGCACGGCGCCGACCTTCCCGGCGACCTTCGAGTCCGGGGCGGAGGCGGCGACGTACGCGTAGGGCCAGTTGCGCAGGAAGAGCAGCCGGCCGTCCTGGAAGGCCCGCTTGGACTCCTCCTCCTTGTACGCCAGCGCCTCCTCGGGGATCCAGCCCTCGCGGACCCCGCGGGCCAGGAAGCCGATGCCCTTGCGGGCGGCCCGCGAGTCCACGGTGACGCGCTCGCCCTCGTCGCCGAGGATGCTGCCGCCCGCCGAGTAGACGGCCTCGGCCGCGTTCACCGTGAGCCCTTCGTAGGGGAGGAACTGGCCCGCGTAGCCGTCCAGTCCGCGCGCCGGGGCGAGGGTCTTCGCGGTCCGTTCCAGTTCGGCCCAGGTGCGCGGCGGCTCGACGCCCGCCTCGTCGAGGACGTCCTTGCGGTACAGCAGCAGCCCGGCGTTGGTCACGTACGGGACGGCGTACAGCCGGTCGTCGTAGGTGGCGGTGCCGACGACCGGGGGCAGGAAGGCGTCCAGCGGGAACCGGTCGCGGGGCAGCGGGCGGATCCAGCCGGCGGCGGCGAACTCCGAGGTCCAGCTGACGTCGATGTTCAGCACGTCGAAGCGGCCGCCCTCGCCGGCCCGCAGGTCGGTGATCATCTGCGCGCGGGTCTCGTCGGCGGAGTCGGGCAGTTCGACGAGGGTGACCTCCTCGCCGGGGTGGGTGCGGTTCCAGCCGTCGAGGACGGAGCCGAGGTAGCCGGTGAGATCGCCGGCGGTGGCCAGGGTGAGCGGTCCGCGCCCGTCACCGGGGCCCTCGTCGGCGCTCGCGCCGGAGGCGATGTAACCGGTCAGAACGACGATCAGGACGAGAAGGCCCCTACCCGCGGCATGGATCCACCGCATAGGTTCCTCCCTGTACACCGGCACCCGGGCACCCTTGCCGGGGTCAGAGGCCATGTATACCCGTTAGGTATGGGCGATACTAGGTCCTGCGGCACATTACCCAGGAGCGCGAGGAGGAGAGCACGAGTGCGGCTGCCCCTCCTGGCGCTGCTCGCCCGCGGCCCGGCGCACGGTTACGAGCTCAAGCAGGACCTTGAGCAACTGCTGGGCTCCGCGTACCCTCAGCCGAACGTCGGCCAGATCTACGTCACCCTCGGCCGCCTCGAGAAGACGGGGCTGATCGAGGGCGAGGCCATCGAGCAGTCGAGCCGGCCGAACAAGAAGGTCTACCACCTCACCGAGGCCGGGCACGAGGCGCTGCGCGCCTGGTACGAGGAGACGGCGGACGAACCCCGGGTGCGGGACGAGTTCTTCATGAAGCTGGCCCTGGCCCCGCAGACCGGTCTCGCCGACCAGATCGCCCTGATCAACCGCCAGCGCCGCCAGTACTTGAACACGATGCGGCAGCTGTCCAAACTGGCCGCCGCCGAGGACCGGGACAACCGCATCTCCCAACTGCTGATCGAGGGCGCGATGCTGCATCTGCAGGCCGATCTCGACTGGCTGGAGCGGTGTCAGGAAGAGCTGGAGGAGCTTCAGTGAGCGAGAACGACGCTCCCCTGCTGAGCGCCGACGGCCTGGTCAAGACGCATCACGGCGAGGGCGCCCCGGCGCACGCCGTGCGCGGCGTCGACCTTCGGGTGACGCGCGGCGAGTTCGTGGCGGTCACCGGCCCCTCGGGCGCGGGCAAGTCGACGCTGCTGCATCTCCTCGGCGGGCTCCAGCGGCCGGACGAGGGCTCCATCCGGCTGGACGGCGAGCGCGCCGACGGCTGGAGCGAGGCGCGCTGGGCGGTGGAGCGGCGGCGGCGCATCGGCATCGTGTTCCAGTTCTTCAACCTGGTCTCGGACCTGTCGGTGGCGGACAACGTGGAGCTGCCCGCGCTGCTCGCCGGGGTCCCGCCGAAGAAGGCCCGTGCGGCGCGCCGGGAACTGCTCGCCGAGCTGGGCCTGGAGGGCAAGGAGCGGAGCATGCCGGGCGAGCTGTCCGGCGGTGAGCAGCAGCGGGTCGCCCTGGCCCGGGCGCTGGTCAACCACCCTCCGTTGCTGCTGGCCGACGAGCCCGCGGGCAGCCTGGACAGCAGGGGCACGCGCGAGGTGATGCGGCTGCTGTCCCGCTTCCACCAGCGCGGGCAGACGATCCTGCTGGTCACGCACGACGCCCGGCTGGCGAGCGCCGCGGACCGGGTGATCTCGTTCTTCGACGGCCGGATAGCCGACGACGCCACCCTCGACGCGGCCGCGCCACCGCGCAGGGCCGGAGCGTCCGGCGTGCTGGAGCTCAGGGACTGACATGCGCGTCCACGACCGACCCGCGAGGCACTGACATGCGCGTCACCCACCGACCTGCCACGCGCATACGCGTCGACGACCGACCCGCGAAGGGCTGAGGCCGGTGCGAGCGACTCTGCGCTGGGCGTACTCCGATCTGCGCACGCACCGCGGCGAGGCGCTGTTCCTGGTGCTCGCCACCGCGGGCATCGCGGTGTCCCTGCTGCTGGCCACGGCCCTGTTCGGGTACGCCACCAACCCCTGGCAGCGCGTCTTCACGCAGGCGCACGGCGCCCACGTCACCCTGCACACCACCGCCTCCGCCGACGCGGACAGGCTCACCGGCCTGGACGGCGTCCGGTCGGTCGCCGGCCCCTACCCCACCTCCTCGCTGACCCTCGCCTCGCAGGGCGGCCGGGCCTCCGTGGAGGTGCGCGGCACGCAGGACCGGCCCGAGGTGGGCCGCCCGATCGTCACCTCCGGGCACTGGCTGGACCCGGCGACGCCCGACGGCGTGGTCCTGGAGAGCAAGCTGGCCCGCGCCCTGCTCACCGCCCCCGGCGACACCCTCACCGTGCCCGGCACCGCGCGGCAGTTCACCGTGGTCGGCGTCGCGGACAGCGCCGAACCCCGGTTCCGGCCGGGCGAGCGGGCGGGGCTCGTGTGGGCGCTGCCGTCGGCGGTGCCGGACCCGGACGGGCAGGTGATCGGGCTGCGGCTGGCCGACCCGGGCGACACCGGGTACGCCGTGCAGCGGGCGGTGACCGAGCTGGGCGCCGGGGCGATCGGCGAGGTGGCGACCTGGCAGCAGGCGCGCGCCGAGGCGCAGGGCGACAACCGGCTGCTGGGGCAGGTGCTGGGCCTGTTCGGGCTGGGCGCGCTGGTCGCCGCCGGGTTCGCCGTGCACGGCGCGATCACCACCCGGATCCGGGGGCATCTGCGGGACATCTCCGTCCTCAAGGCGATCGGCTTCACCCCCGGTCAGGTGGTGCGCGTCTTCCTGATCCAGCACCTCGGCCACGCCCTGCTGGGCGCGGTGGCCGCCGCCGCGCTCACCGAGGCGCTGGGCGGCTCGGTACCGGGGCGGCTCGGGGACGCGGTGGACGTGTGGCAGGGGCTGCCCGGGCACACGGCCGCGCTGTTCGTGGTGCCGGTGGGCGCGGTGCTGTTCATCGGCGCGACGACCGGCCTGGCCGCCTGGCGCGCGGGCCGGGTGCCGCCGGTTCCGGTGCCGCGTCCGGCGGCGGCGCCGGCGGGGCGGCTGAGCGGGGCGGCGCGCCGGGCGCTGGGCGCGCGAGTGCCACCGGCCCTGGTGCTGGGCTGGCACAAGGCGTTCACCCGGCGGCCGCGGTCGCTGGGCGCGGTGGCCAGGCTGGCGCTGCCGTTGCTGCTGATCGTGGTGGCGCTGAGCGCCTGGACGACCATCGACCGTTTCCACAGCGCGCCCGAGCGGATCGGGCTGCCCGCAGCGCTCAGCGTGCGCGCCGACGCCTCGCTGGACGACGCGGAGGCGCGGAAGCTGCTGGAGAGCGACCCGCAGGTCGCTGCCGCCCACCCAGGCGTGGAGGTGGCCGCGCTGGTCCCCGGCCAGACCGCGACGATCGCCCTGCGCGGGTACGGCACGCGCGAGGACCCGTACCCGTTCGCGCTGGCGGAGGGCCGGCCGGCGCACGGTCCGGACGAGGCGGTGGCCGGGCAGGGGCTGCTCGACCTGCTGCACGTCCGGGTGGGCGACTGGGTGCGGATGACCGTCGGGGACCGCCCGCAGATCCTGCACATCGTGGGCCGCAGCATCGAGCCGGAGAACGCGGGACGGGTCATCTCCACCTCCCTCGACACCCTCCGCGCCAACGACCCGGAGATGCGGCCCGGCCTCTACCAGGTCCGCCTCGAACCCGGCGCGGACCCGGCGGAGGTGGCGGCGCGGCTCGCGGCGGAGGGCCGCGGCCATCTGGACGTGCACACCGTGACCAACCCGGCGGACGGGCTGTCCCCGCTGCGCGCGGTCGTCCTGGGACTGGTCGCGGTGCTGGCGCTGATCGGTCTGGTGGAGCTGCTGACGGCGATCGGCGGCACCGTCCGCGAGGGCGAGCGCGACCTGCTGGCGCTGAAGGCGGTCGGCCTGTCGCCCCGGCAGATCACCGCGGTCACGGTGACCGCCACCGCCGGCACGGCCCTTGCGGCGGTGCTGCTCGCCACCGCGCTGGGGCTGCCGCTGGCGCACTGGCTGATCGACGCCCAGGGCAGGTCGAGCGGCATCGGCGCGGGCATCGCCCGGCTTCCCTCCCCCGCGCTGCTGGTGCTGCTGGGCACGGCCGCCGTCCTGGGCGCCGCCGCCCTGGCCGCCCTCCCGGCCGCCCGAGCGGCCCGCCGCCGCCTCGCGGACACCCTGAGCGCGGTGGCCTGAGCGGACGCGGACGCGGCCCCTACGGGCCGTACGGCGGCTGCGGATCGTACGGGGCGGACGGACGCGCGCCGTCCGCCCCCGCGGTGTCCGGTCAGCCGCGTCCGCGCAGCTCCCGGTAGGCGGCGACCAGGGCCTTCGTGGACGGGTCGAGGCCGGGGACGTCGGCGCCCTCGGTGAGGGCGGGCTCGACGCGCTTGGCGAGCACCTTGCCGAGTTCGACGCCCCACTGGT
>NZ_JBIBXY010000014.1:0-165829 GCF_043082785.1 Streptomyces sp. NPDC014764
CGCTCCCGCATCCCCGCAAGATCATCGCGTCCAACGGCCACGGTCCTCGCAACTCCCACAGATCGCGGGTGTTGCGAGGACCGTTAGAACCCAAGAGTCCGGCGGGGCCCGCGGGAGTGCGGAAGGGGAGCGGTCAGGCCGTGTGCAGCGTCAGTCCGTAGCGGTTGAGGATCTCGTTGACCGGCTGGAACCAGGTCTCGCCCCCGCTGGAGCAGTTGCCCCAGCCGCCGGAGGTGACGCCCTGTGCCTGGTCGCCGCTGATGAAGGAGCCGCCCGAGTCGCCGCCCTCGGCGCACACGCTGGTCTTCGTCATCTGGTGCACCGCGCCCTGGGCGTAGTTGACGGTCTCGTTCTTGGCCAGCACGCGCCCGCAGTGCCAGTGGGTCGTCGAGCCCGAGCGGCAGACCGAGGCTCCGACCGGGGCCTCGGCCGAGCCGCGCACCAGCTGGTCGGAGACGGTGCCCCAGCCGAGCACCACCGGCACGGTCCACCAGCCGCTGCCCACGTTCACCCAGGCGTAGTCGTCGCCCGGGAACGAGGAGCCCTGGAAGTTCCCGATGTACGAGCCGTCCCACCCGCGCACCTGCTGGCCGACGCCCCCGCAGTGCCCGGCGGTGACGAACCCGCCGTGCACCGAGAAGCCTATGGAGCAGCGCACGTTGCCCGTGTAGTACGGGTCGCCGCCGACCGTGCCCGCGGCGAACGTGGACGGCGCGTCCGCGACCGTGCGCACGGTCACCGGGCCGGCTGCGCGCGCCTTCCGCACGAAGGCGCGGACATCGTTGTCGGTCCGGGCGTCCTCGACCACGTTCACCACGACCGTGTTGGCGGCCGGGTCCACGGCCCAACTGGCCACGCCCGCCGGGGCGTCGAGCCGGTCGAGGCGGGATTTGGTCGTGTCCAGCTGCCGTTCGGTGTGCTCGACGGTGCGGACGGCGGCGCCGGACCCGCGCAGGGTGCGGACGGTCGCGGCATCGGCGTCCGGGGTGACGGCGACGGTCAGCGTGCCGCTGCGGGCGTCGAACCAGGAGCCACCGTAGGCGGATCCGGCGGCCTTGCGCGCCGTGGGGGCCAGCGCGGTGGCCCGCCGCTCGGCGGCCAGCCGGTCCTCCGCCTCGGCGCGGGTCAGGCCGAGGTCGCGCTGCATCGCGTCGAGCAGTCCGGGGGAGGCGGGCGCGGAGGCGTCGGCCGCTGCGGAGGCGGGGGCCTCCTGCGCCGAGGCGGGGAGTGTGCCGGCCGCCGCCCAGCTGCCGATCAGCAGTGCCGCGGCCACGGCCGCGTGCGTGAGTCCGGTGCGTCGTCTCATGGAAGGTCGCCCTTCGTCGTTCCAGCAGAGGTGGGGGTGGAACACACACGCATGAGAGCGCTCTCAAGCGAGTCGGGGCGAAGCCTAGCGACTTGATCATGGCAGGTCTATGCCAAGTTCCGGCCGTATGGCCGGAGGCCGTTGCCAGAGGGCTCGCTACTCCACGGGCACGCGCACGGTGAGGAGCGCGACGTCGTCGTCGTTCCCGGCCGGGCGGGTACGCTCCAGCACCAGGTCGGTGAACCGGGCGGGCGGGTGTTCCGCCAGCGCGGCCGCGTGGGTGCGCAGCAGCTCAAGGCCGTCGTCCAGCGACCGGCTCGGCTCCTCGATCAGGCCGTCCGTGTAGAACAACAGCGTGGCTCCGGGCGGCACTTCGGCCTCGCCCACGGGGCGTGGCCGGTCCAGGGCGGTGCCGAGCAGCATGCCGTGCCCGTCGGTGAGGAAGCGCGCCTCGCCGTCGCGCGTGACCAGCAGCGGGGGAGGGTGGCCCGCGTTGGTCCACGTCAGCGTCCACCGCCCGTCGTCCTCCCGGTCCAGGCGGGCGAACAGCAGGGTCGCCATGGTGACATCGGTGATGTGCATGGCCGACCGGTCCAGCCGCGACACGATGGCGCTGGGCGGCTCCTGCTGCGCCCACGCGTAGGCCCGCAGCACGTTGCGCAGCTGTGCCATGCCCGCCGCCGCGTCGAGGTCGTGCCCGACGACGTCCCCGACGGCCAGCGCGGTCGCCCCGTCCGGCAGCACGAACGCGTCGTACCAGTCGCCGCCCACCTGCGAGGCGTCCGGTGCGGCCAGGTACCGCGCGTACATCTCCAGGCCGGGCACGTGCGGGAGCTGCGGCAGCAGATGGCGCTGCATGGTCTCGGCGACCGTGCGCTGCCGCTCGTAGAGCCGGGCGTTGTCCAGCGCCAGTCCGGCCCGGCGGCAGATGTCCTCCAGCAGCGGCAGGTCGTCCGAGGTGAACGCCTCCGACCGGTCGGAGCGGCCCAGGGTCAGCGCGCCGAGCACCTCCCGCACGCCCCGGATCGGCGCGACGGCCGCGGAGTGGATGCCCGACTCCGCGAACAGGCGGGCCTGCTGCGCCCCGAGCGGGGAGTCCGACGCGAGCCGTGGGGAGGGCTCGGCCAACGAGGGGGAGACGCCGCGGAGCGCCCGCGCCAGTGGCAGCAGCGAGTCCTCCGGGACGGGGGAGAGGGGCCCTTGGAGGTCCTCGTGCCGCACCAGGTTGCCGTCCTCCGCATGCACGACGGTCGAGCGGTGGACCCGGCCGCCCTCGGTGACCAGGTCGACGACCGCCCAGTCGGCGAGCTGCGGCACGACCAGCCGCACCAGCCTGCGCAGCGCCTGTCCGACGTCCAGTGTGGCGGTCAGCTGGGTGGTGGTCTCCGCCAGCAGGGCCAGCCGCTCCAGCTCGGGCAGCGGGCTGCCGAACCGGTCGCCCGGGGTGCGCGTCTCCACCGGGTCGTGCGGCGCGTGGAACAGCACCAGCGTGCGGACCGTCCCGTCGTCCGTACGGCACGGGGTCACCAGCCAGGAAACCGGCACCAGCGACCCGTCGCCGCGCTCGAACCACTCCTCCTCCGACTGCACCGTCCGGCCCGCCATGTACGCCTGCCGCATCCCGCACTGCGCGCGCGGCAGGGTGGCGCCGTACCGGCTGCGGTGCAGCAGTTCGTGTGCGTCCCGGCCGACGAAGTCCCCGGCCGGCCGTCCCAGGAGCTTCTCGGCCCGTGCGTTCACGGCCACGACCGCGCCCGTCGCGTCCACCACGTACGCCGCGGCGTCGAGGGACGCCAGCAGCGAGGGCAGCGACGCCGGCACAGTCCCGTGGACGCCGTCCGCCGGGTCCCGCGTCTCGTCGTGCGTCATCCCGCGGCCTCCGTCCGGCGGGCGGCCCGTCCCCGCTCCGTCACGTGAGACACCTCCCGTGCTCCGCTCCGTCCGCGCGCCTCCGCCCGGGCTTCCCCAGGGGCGGGCGCGGCCCCCGGGTACCCGCACCGCCGCGCCCGTCTCTCCCCGTTCGTCCGTCTCCCGTGCTGCCCGGTCACGCGCCGTCCCTCTCCGCCTGCCCGGCCCGGCGCGCGGCGGCCTCCGCCTCGCGCCCGGCCTCCGCCAATTCCTCCGCCGCGGCCCGTTCGCGCTCGCGCGCCTCGCCGAGTTCCGCGTGCGTCCGCTCCCGTTCCGTACGGGCTACGGCGAGCTGTTCCTCCAGGGCGGCCACCCGCTCACCCGCCTCCCGTTCCCGCTCGTCGGCCCGTTCCAGCGCCGCCGCGGCCTCCTCGCGGACCGTTCGCCGCTCGCGCAGCCGCTCCTCGGCGGCCCGCGCCTCCTCCCGGGCCCGGACGGCGCGCTCCTCCCGCTCGGCGCGCCGCCGCTCGGCCTCCTCGTCCTTCTTCCTCCGCGCCGACGTCGTGTCCTCACGGGGCGGCCGGGCGGGCGCGGACGCGCGGCGGGCCGGCGCGGCGGCGACCGCGTCCGCGCCGAACTCCGAAGGAGGGGTGAGCACACCCTCCACCCGGCCCGCCTGCCACACCGCGGCGGCCTCCGGGTCGGCCAGCACGGCCCGCAGCGTCGTCTCGACGTCCCGCTGCACCGCGTCCGACAGCGGATGACCCGCCTCCCGCGCAAGCGCCGCCGCCTGCCGCGACATCTCGGAGACGATGTGCCGCCGCTGCGCCGACAGCTCCCTGAGACCGCTCGGGTCGAGCGTGGCGTACGCCTCCCGCAGCGCGCGTCCCAGCTCCAGGAAGCGCTCCGCCTCGTCGGGCCGCGACCGGCGCAGCAGGTTCGCGGCCCATCCGGCGAGGGTGGGACGGCGGGCGGCGTGGATACGGCGTGCGTCCTGGACGCGGCGCCCCGTCCGGGCCCGCGCGGCGCGTTCCTCCCGCCGGGCCACGAACTCCGACGGCGGCAGCGCGTACAGCTCGTCGAGGACCGCCTCGACATCGTCCTCGGGGCCCGGCCGCCCGTCCTCGCGCCGCATGAGCCCCACACAACACCGAACCCGGCGGCCTCGCACATCGGGACGATCCGCTCGCCGGACGCTCGTCGTCAGGGCGTTCACAGCCGCTCGCCCGCCACCTCGTGGCCGTCGGGATCAGGCCCGGCGCCGCTCGCCTCGGCGCGGTGCAGCCGCAGCCGGTCGAGGC
The DNA here is from genome assembly GCF_043082785.1 of Streptomyces sp. NPDC014764. Taxonomy (NCBI): domain Bacteria; kingdom Bacillati; phylum Actinomycetota; class Actinomycetes; order Kitasatosporales; family Streptomycetaceae; genus Streptomyces; species Streptomyces sp. NPDC014764. Next base: position 4,456 of record NZ_JBIBXY010000014.1, read on the forward strand.
GGGAGATGACGGGTGTGGCGCTGACCCCGTGCAGCCACACCGAGGCGACCACCGTGAAGGTCACCACCGCCCACAGCACCTCGGGCGGCACCCCGAAGTCGTGCGAGTCCAGCGCGTACGCCAGGTAGAACAGGGAGCCGATGCCGCGGATGCCGAAGAACGCCGTGACCACCCGCTCCCGCGGGCCCGCCGCCGCGCCGAGCTGGGCGACCCACCCGGTCAGCGGACGGACGACGAGGAGCAGCAGCACCGCCACCGCCGCGCCCTGCCAGCTGAGCGGGTCCAGACCGCCCTGGGCGACGAACGCGCCCACCAGGAACAGCAGCACCGCCGTCAGCAGCCGCTCGATCTGCTCCACGAAGTCGTGCAGCACGGTGTGGTAGCCGTGCGTGCGCTCCGCCGAGCGGATCCGGCAGGCGGTGACGAACACGGCCAGGAAGCCGTAGCCGTGCACCAGCTCCGTAACCCCGTACGCGAGGAAGGTCGCGCCGAGCGCGACGAACCCCTCGCTGTGCTCCGACAGCCGCAGCACCTGCCACCGGGCCCGGAAGAACAGCCGGCCCAGCAGCGCCCCGACGGCCAGCCCCGCGGCCACGCCCGCCGTGCACTTGTACAGCACCTCGACCATCAGCCAGTGGCCGACACCGCCGCCGGTGATCTGCCCGCCCGCGGCGGCCAGGGCCATCGCGGCGGCGACGAACGGAAAGGCGAGCCCGTCGTTCAGCCCCGCCTCACCGGTCAGGGTGAAGCGGACCTCGTCCTCGTCGTGCTCGGCGTCCGTCGGCTCACCGACGCGTACCTCGGAGGCGAGCACCGGGTCGGTCGGCGCGAGCACCGCCGCCAGCAGCAGTGCGGTCGCCACCGGCCAGCCCAGCAGACCCCAGGCGAGGGCGGCGACGGCGGCTATCGTCAGCGGCATCGTGATGCCGAGCTGACGCCACACGCCCTGCCAGCTCGCGCGGCCGAAGGGCCGGTTCAGGGCGAGGCCCGCGCCCATCAGGGAGAGCACCACGCAGATCTCCGCCAGATGCTCCACCCACACCCCGTCCGCGACCGGATCGATGTCCGGCAGCGGGACGGGCAGCACCTGGACGGCGGCGCCGAGCGCCAGGAACACCAGGGGCAGGGAGAGCGGCCTGCGGGCGAGCAGCCGCGGGAGCACGGCCGCGCCCAGGGCGACCGCGCCGAGGAGGGCGAAGAGGAGATCTGCTGTGGTCACCGCTCACTTGTGCCCCCGCCTCCCGTGGCGTACGCCCCTGTCGGTACACGCGGTTACTCCCGCCGTGGGATGTCCCGGCCGGGCGGGTCCGGCACCGTGGACGGCGTGAAACTCGTCCGCCCCGCACGCCGGGCCGTCCTCGCCGTCCATGTCGTCGCCTCCGCCGGCTGGCTGGGGCTCTCCGTCGGGCTGCTCGCGCTCGGCCTGGCCGCGAACACCACCGGGGCGCCCGCCACGGTGGAGGCGTCCGTGCGGTCCATGCAGCTCTTCGCCGACTGGCTGCTGCTGCCGGTCGCCCTGCTGACCCTCGGCAGCGGTCTGGTCCTGGCCCTGGGCACGCCCTGGGGGCTGGCCCGGCACCGTTGGGTGTGGACCAAGTTCTGGCTGACCCTCGCCACCACAGCCGCGACCGCCTTCGCGCTGCGGCCGGGCGTGAACGACGCGGTGGCGGCCGTGTCCGCCGGGCACCCGCTGCCGGACGGCGGGGACGTCCTGATGGGCCCGGTCGTGTCCCTGTCCGCCTATGTCTTCATGACGGTGATCTCGGTCCTGAAGCCCTGGGGCCTCACCCGCCGCGGCAGGCGGCTGCGGGAGGCGGCCCGCGGGCCGGCGCCCGCCGAGCCCGCCCGGGTCTGACGGGCGGGGACGGCGGGCCGCGTCACCTCACAGCGTGCGCTCCAGGCGGTCCGCCGTGAGCTGCACGAACCGCGCCGGGTCCTTGGGCCGGCCGCCCTCCGCCACCACGGCCAGGGTGTACAGCAGTTCGGCGGTGTCGGCGAGCTCCGAGCGGTCCTCCCGCTCCGTGTACGCCTCGTTCAGCCCCTTCACCAGGGCGTGGTCCGGGTTGAGTTCCAGGATGCGCTTGCTCTGCGGCACCTCCTGGCCCATGGCCCGGTACATGTTCTCCAGCGCCGGAGTGAGGTCGTCGGCGTCGGCGACGAGACAGGCCGGGGACCGGGTGAGCCGCGTCGACAGACGGACCTCCTTGACGTCGTCGTCCAGCCGCTCGTGCATCCAGCCGAGCAGCCCCGCGTACGCCTCCGCCTGCTGCTTCTGCTCGTCCTCGCTCTTGTCGTCCTCGCGCGCGTCCAGGTCGATCTCGCCCTTGGCGACCGACCGCAGCCTCTTGCCCTCGAACTCGCCGACGGCGTCCACCCACACCTCGTCGACCGGGTCGGTGAGGAGCAGCACCTCGATGCCGCGCTCCCGGAACGCCTCCATGTGCGGGGAGTTGTCGATCGTCTCGCGGGACTCGCCGGTGATGTAGTAGATGTCGTCCTGTCCCTCCGGCATCCGCTCGACGTACTGCTTGAGCGTGACCGCCTCGCCGTCCTCGTGCGTGGAGGCGAACGACGCCACCGCGAGCAGCGCGTCCCGGTTGTCGGGGTCGGTGACCAGACCCTCCTTCAGCACCGCGCCGAACTCCCGCCAGAACGTGGCGTACTTGTCCGCGTCACCGGTCAGCATGCTCTTCACCGAGGACAGCACCTTCTTGGTGAGGCGGCGCTGCATCATCCGGATGTGCCGGTCCTGCTGGAGGATCTCGCGGGACACGTTGAGCGAGAGGTCCTGCGCGTCCACCACGCCCTTGACGAACCGCAGGTACGACGGGAGCAGCGCCTCGCAGTCGTCCATGATGAACACGCGCTTCACGTACAGCTGGAGGCCGTGCCGCATGTTCTGCCGGAACAGGTCGTGCGGGGCGTGCGACGGGACGAACAGCAGGGCCTGGTACTCGAAGGTGCCCTCCGCGTGCAGCTGGATCGTCTCCAGCGGCTCGCGCCAGTCGTGGCCGATGTGCTTGTACAGCTCGTGGTACTCGTCCTCGGACACCTCGTCACGCGGGCGCGCCCACAGCGCCTTCATGGAGTTCAGCGTCTCGGGTTCGGCGGTCTCGCCGTCGTCGCCCTCGCCGTCGTCGCCCTCGCCGTCCTTCTCGCCGACGAGCCGGATCGGCCAGGTGATGAAGTCCGAGTAGCGCTTGACGATCTCCTTGAGCTTCCAGACCGACGTGTAGTCGTGCAGCTGGTTGTCCGGGTCGGCGGGCTTGAGGTGCAGCACGACGGAGGTGCCCTGCGGTGCGTCGTCGACCCGCTCGAGCGTGTACGTGCCCTCGCCGTGCGAGGACCAGCGAGTGCCCTGCTTCTCGCCTGCCCTGCGGGTCGTCAGGGTCACCTCGTCGGCGACCATGAACGCGGAGTAGAAGCCGACGCCGAACTGCCCGATCAGCCCTTCCGCCCCGACCGCTTCCTGGGCCTCCTTCAGCTCCTTCAGGAACTGCGCCGTGCCCGAGTTGGCGATGGTGCCGATCAGCCGGCCGACCTCGTCGTACGACATGCCGATGCCGTTGTCCCGCACGGTGAGCGTCCCGGCGTCCCGGTCGGTCTCCAGCTCGATGTGCAGGTCGGAGACGTCGGCGTCGAGCGTGTCGTCGCGCAGCTTGGCCAGCCGCAGCTTGTCGAGTGCGTCCGAGGCGTTGGAGACGAGCTCACGGAGGAACACGTCCTTGTTCGAGTAGACCGAGTGGATCATCAGCTGGAGGAGCTGACGAGCCTCTACCTGGAACTCAAACGTTTCGGTCGACATGGTTCGCGATTACCTCACAGGTCCAGAGACGCCGGATACTGGCGCGATCACTGTAGTCAACGAGGCGTCAGCTCCCGGCGGCTTCGGCCGTTCCGCCGTCCGTCGCGGGCCGGGTCACCGCCGCGTCCAGCAGGGGGCCGAGTTCCCGGACGGCCGTCGTCAGGGCGCGGACGCTGCGCTCGGCCCGGGCGATCAGGATGGCCCCCTCGAGGGAGCTGATCATCAGCGTGGCGAGCGGCCGGCTGCGCTCCTCGGGCACGCCCATGTCCGCCAGGGCGCCGGCCACCGCGCCCGTCCATCGGGCGAAGGCGGCCTCCGCGGCCTGCCGCGTGGAGTCGGCCGTACGGGCACAGTCCACCGTGGCCGCCGCGACCGGGCAGCCGCCGTCGAACCCCTCGGTCTCGTACTCGTCGGTCCACTGGCGGACCATCTCGGAGAACAGACCGGACGGCGTCCGCTCGGGCAGCGCGGCGAGGAACCGTGACACCCGGTTCCCCGCGTATCTGCCGGCCCAGCCGACGGCCTCGTTGACCAGCTGCTCCTTGCCGTCGGGGAAGTAGTGCTGGAGCGAGCCGCGCGGCGCCCGCGCGTGCGCGGCCACCTCACGCATGCCCGTCGCGCCGACCCCTTCGCGCCGGATCAGCTGGGCGGCGCTGAACACCATCCGCTCCCGCGGCCCCCGCTCGGCCCCTGCCATCCAGGCCTCCCGCATCTCGTCCGGCGTCCCGCCGGTCCACCCTATGACCGCGGTCATGAACGGCGCTACTATGACAGTGGTCATAGCGGAGAACCGGGGAACGGTGGTGCGTCATGCGTGTGGGCTTCGTCGGACTCGGCGTCATGGGCCGCCCCATGGCGCTCAACCTCGCGCGCGCCGGGACCCCCCTGGTCGTGTGGAACCGCACCCCGGAGCGGTGCGCGCCCCTGCGCGAGGCGGGCGCCGAGGTGGCCGCGAGCCCGGCGGAGGTCTTCGAACGGGCGGACACCGTCCTGCTGATGCTGGCCGACGAGGCGGCCGTCGACGCGGTGCTCGGCCGCGGCACCCCCGCCTTCGAAACCCGCCTGGCCGGACGCACCGTCGTCCACATGGGCACCACCTCCGCCGAGTACTCCGCCGCGCTGGAGAAGGACGTACGCGCTGCCGGAGGCGCCTATGCCGAGGCCCCCGTCTCCGGCTCCCGCGTCCCCGCCGAGCAGGGCGAACTCGTCGCGATGCTGGCCGGGGAGGACTCCGTCCTCGCGGACGTGCGCCCCCTGCTCGCCCCCATGTGCCGGGAGAGCTTCGACTGCGGGCCGGTGCCGGGCGCCCTGCTGATGAAGCTCGCCGTCAACCTCTTCCTGATCACCCAGGTCACCGGGCTCACCGAGGCGTTCCACTTCGCCGACCGGCACGGACTGGACCGCGCCCGTTTCCTCGACGTGCTGGACGCGGGACCCATGGCCAGCTCCGTCTCCAGGATGAAGGCGCCCAAGCTGTTCGCCCGGGACTTCGCGGTCCAGGCCGCCGCCGTCGACGTGCTCAAGAACAACCGGCTGATCGCCGAGGCCGCCCGCGCGGCAGGGGTGGCCTCCCCGCTGCTCGACGTGTGCCACGCCCTCTTCCGGGAGACCGTGACGGGCGGACACGGCGACGAGGACATGGTGGCCGTGCTGCGCGCCCTGGAGGCCCGCACCGACGGGGCCCACGCGCAGGGCGACGTCGTCGTCTGAGGCCGCCGACGGCCACCGTGCCCGGCGTGCGAGCATGGGCGGATGAGCATCCTCCGCAGGAACAACGTCCGAGTGACCGGAGCGACCGCCGGGCGTCCTGTCGTCCTCGTGCACGGCTTCGGCTGCGACCAGAACATGTGGCGTCTGGTCGAGCCGCTCCTCGCCGAGGACCACCCGCTGGTGCTCTTCGACTACGTCGGCGCCGGGCGCTCGGACCTGTCCGCCTGGAGCGAGGACCGCTACTCCTCCCTCGACGGCTACGCCCGCGACCTGGTGGAGGTCTGCGAGGAGCTCGACCTGCGTGACGCGATCGTCGTAGGGCACTCGGTGAGCTCGATGACCGGCGTGCTGGCCGCGGCCGCCGCCCCGGAGCGCATCGGTGCCCTGGTCATGGTCTGCCCCTCGCCGCGCTACATCGACGAGGACGGCTACCGCGGCGGCTTCAGCGCCGGCGACATCGACGAACTGCTGGAGTCCCTGGAGTCGAACTACCTCGGCTGGTCGGCGACCATGGCGCCGGTCATCATGGGAAACCCGGACCGTCCGGAGCTCGGCGAGGAGCTGACCAACAGCTTCTGCGCGACCGACCCGGACATCGCCCGGGTGTTCGCCCGCACGACGTTCCTCTCCGACAGCCGCAAGGACCTCGAAACCGTGACCGTCCCGACCCTGATCCTCGAGTGCGAACAGGACGTCATCGCGCCCCGCGAGGTCGGCGCGTACGTGCACGCCGCCGTGCCCGGCAGCACGCTGGTCACCCTGGACGCCGTCGGCCACTGCCCGCAGCTCAGCGCCCCCGAGGCCACCGCATCGGCCATAAGCGCCTTCCTGTCAGCCGGGCCCCGTTGAACCGGGGCGGCCCGGAGGAGCCCGGCGCGGGCGGGCCCGCGACCCACGCGGCGTTCAGCGCCCTGCTGGAGGACTCGGCGGAGGACCTCTACGAGTCGGCGCCGTGCGGTTACCTGTCCACACTGTTGGACGGCACCATCGCCAAGATCAACGCCACCCTGCTCGGGTGGCTCGGCCTCTCCCGCGAGGAGGTCGTCGGCCACAAGCGGTTCGCCGACCTCCTCACGGTCGGCGGCAAGCTCTACCACGAGACGCACTTCGCCCCCCTGCTGCGCATGCAGGGACACCTCGGCGGCATCGCCCTGGAGATGCGCACCACCACCGGGACCCGGCTGCCCGTGCTGGTCACCTCCACCCTCAAGCGCGGCGCCGACGGCGAGCCGCTGCTGATCCGGACCACCGTGTTCGACGCCACCGACCGGCGGGCCTACGAGCAGGAACTGCTGCGCGCCCGCCGGGCCGCCGACGAGGCCCGCGAACAGGCCGAGGCCGACCGCGCCCAGCTGCGGGAGGCCCTGGCCGTCCTCCAGCGCAGCCTGCTGCCCGCCACCCTCCCCGACCTGCCCGGCGTGGAGACGGCCGGCTACTACCACACGGCCTCCCCGATGGAACTCGGCGGCGACTTCTACGACCTGTTCCCGCTGGACGACACCCGGACCGCCTTCTTCCTCGGCGACGTCTGCGGCAAGGGCCCCCAGGCCGCCGCCCTCACCTCGCTCACCCGCTACACCCTGCGCGCCGCCATGATCCAGGACGCGGACCCGGTGGACGACCTGCGCATCCTCAACCGTGCCCTCATGGCGCGCTACACCGGCGACGACCCCCGCTACTGCACCGCCGTGGCCGGCGTGTTCGAACGCGAGGGGGAGACCCTGAAGGTCCGGCTGGCCTCCGGCGGCCATCCCCCGGCGCTGGTCCTGCGCGCCGACGGCACGGCCGAGTTCCTGAGCACCCGCGGCGGAATGCTGGTCGGCGTCCTCGCCACGGCACAGTTCGTCGAGGTGAGCACCGTGCTGCGGCCCGGCGACACGCTGCTGCTGTACACCGACGGCCTCACCGAGGCCCGCGTCGGCCCCGACCGTGAGCTCTACGGCTACGACGCGCTGCAGGCGTTCACCGCCGCGCGCGCCCCCACCGGCAGCCGCGCGCTGATCGACGCCCTCACCGGGCTGCTGCGCGACTTCGGCGACGGCCTCGACGACGACACCGCGCTCCTCGCGATCGGCGTCCCCGCCGGCCCCTGACCGGTCCCGCGCCGCACCGGTGCACAGCGCCCCCTCCTCCCCGACGCACAGTTTCACGGAACGAACAGAGCTGCCCGCCATGACACCCCTGACGATCGTCTCGTCACACACCCCCGCCGGCCCCCTCCTCGAGGTCGCCGGCGATCTCGACCACAGCAACGCGCAGCAACTGCGCCGGGCCGCCGCCGGCGCGGTCGTCCCCGCCGGGCTGATGCTCGTGGTGGACCTGGGCGAGCTGGGCTTCTGCGACTCCAGCGGCATCACCGCGCTGATCGCCGTCCGCAACCACGTGGACGCGGACGGCGCCGGACTGATCCTGGTGGCCGTGCCCGAGGCGCTGCGCCGGCTGCTGCACCTGACCGGTCTCGACCAGGTCTTCGACATCCGGGACAGCCACCGCCTCCCGGCGAACTGACCGCACGCACCCGTCCTGCCGCCTCCTGCACGTCGCCGCCCGCGCATCGCTGACGAGGGCTGTTCGATTGCGCCGGGGCCATCCGGGGCACCCGGGGTGTGCCGAAAGCGCCGCCGGTGGCCTCCGAGCCGTCGCGGGGCCGGCACAGGACTAGGCAAGGGGAAACCGGCGGTGACGGTGCGTATCGGAGCAGAGGAAGAGTTCCACGTCCTGGACGCGGACAGCGGGCGACTCGTGCCCCGGGCCGGGATGCTGTTGGAAAGACTCGGCACGGCCGCTTTCAGCAGCGAGCTGCAGCAGTCCGCGGTCGAGAGCAACAGTGAGGTCCACGACACCCTCGACGGGCTCTACGCCGACCTGTCCGGCACCCGGCGCCGTCTGGCCGCCGCGGCCGCCCGGGAGGGCCTGGCCGTCGTCGCCGCCGGCACCGTGCCACTGGCCCGGGTGACCCCCCGTGACGTCACCGAGAACCCCCGCTTCCGGCGGATGGCCGACGAGTACCGCCGGGTCGCCGACGAACAACTCATCTGCAGCGCCCAGGTGCACGCCGACGTGCCCGACCGCGACACCGCGGTCCGCGCCATGTGCCTGGTGTCGCCCTGGCTGCCGCCGCTGCTCGCGCTGTCCGCCAGCTCCCCGTACTGGCTGGGCTCCGACACCGGCTACGCCTCCTGGCGCACCATGCTCTGGCAGCGCTGGCCCACCGCCGGCCCGGCCGGCTGCTACCGGGACGCCGCCGAGTACGACGCCGCCGTCACCGAACTGATCGGCTCCGGCGTCATCAGCGACACCGGCATGCTCTACCAGGACGTACGCCCCTCCGCCCACCAGCGCACACTGGAGCTGCGGATCGGCGACGCCTGTCCGCGCGCCGAGACGGTCGTGCTGATCGCCGGACTCTTCCGGGCGCTGGTGCGCGACGCATGCCACCGCCTGGAGCGCGGCGCCGACCCGCGCTGCGACGGCCACCACGAGTGGCTGCGCGCCGCCGGCTGGCGCGCCGCACGCTCCGGCCTGGAGGGCCCGCTGGTCGACCCGTGGACCCGCCGCGCCGCGCCCGCCCACCTGGTGCTGCGCCGTATGCTGCACCGGCTGCGCCCGGCCCTGGAGGCGTCCGGCGACTTCGTCACCGTGCGCGATCTCCTCGACGAGGCCCTCGCCGTCGGCAGCGCGGCCGACCGGCTGCGTCGCACGGTCCGCGAGGCCGACCTGCCGACCGGCATCGACCTGCTCGTCACCGAGACGCGCGGCGACCGCCTCCCGGCCCGCGTGGGCGCCCGTCGCCCGCGCCCCCAGGCAGCCACCCGGCACGCCAACGGCCGTTCACACCTCCACCCGGTCACCATCCCGGGCACGCCGGGCTGATCCGGCGCACCGGCCCGCGCCGCGTCCGGCGCCGGGCCCGCCACCCGATCCCGAACCAGGAGAGTGATCATCACCCCATGTCCAGGAACAGCCACGCCCTCACCCAGCAGGACACCGCCCCCAGGGACCGGGAACCGAGGGAAGGGAGGAACTGCTGATGTGCGGCCTCAGCGGGGAGATACGGTTCGACGGCGGACGGCCCGACATCGCGGCGGTGGAGCGCATGACCGACCGGCTCGCACCGCGCGGCCCGGACGGGCGCGGCCTGTGGTCCCAGGGCCCGGTCGCCCTCGGACACCGGCGGCTGAAGATCATCGACCTGTCGGAGTGCGGCGCCCAGCCCATGACCGACCCGGGCGCCCGCCTCACCGGCGTCTTCAACGGCTGCGTCTACAACTACCGTGAGCTGCGCGACGAACTGCACGCCCTCGGGCACCGCTTCTTCTCGCACTCCGACACCGAGGTCGTGCTCAAGGCGTACCGGCAGTGGGGCACCGACTGCGTCGACCGCTTCCACGGCATGTTCGCCTTCGTGATCGTCGAGCAGGACACCGGCCGCCTCGTCCTCGGCCGTGACCGGCTCGGCATCAAGCCCCTCTACCTCTCGGCCACCGCCGAGCGAATGCGTTTCGCCTCCTCGCTGCCCGCCCTGCTCGCGGCCGGCGGCGTCGACACCTCCCTCGACCGCGTCGCCCTGCACCAGTACCTGAGCTGGCACGCCACGGTCGTCGCGCCCCGCACCGTCCTCAACGGCGTCCGCAAGCTGCCCCCGGCCACCGTGCGCGTCGTCGAGCCCGACGGCACCCAGCACGACCGCCGCTACTGGCACCCCCTCCACACCCGGCGCCCCGCTTACGCGGACCTGACCGCCGACGACTGGACCGACGCGGTCCTGGACGCCCTGCGCACCGCCGTGCGCCGCCGCATGGTCGCCGACGTGCCCGTGGGCGTGCTGCTCTCCGGCGGCCTTGACTCCAGCCTGATCGTCGCGCTGCTGGCCGACGAGGGGCAGCGGGACCTGGCGACCTTCAGCGTCGGCTTCGAGTCCGAGGGCGACGAGGACGGCGACGAGTTCCACTACTCCGACCTGGTGGCCCGGCACTTCGACACCCGCCACCACCAGCTGATGGTGCCCTCCGACCGGGTCGCCGGCGCGCTCGACGGAGCCGTCCGCGCCATGAGCGAACCCATGATGAGCCACGACGTGGTGGCCTTCCACCTGCTGTCCGAGCAGGTCGCCAAGGAGGTCAAGGTCGTGCAGAGCGGGCAGGGCGCCGACGAGGTGTTCGCCGGGTACGACTGGTACCCGGCCATGGCGGGCGCTCCCCGCGAGCGGGCCGCCGAGGCGTACGTCGACGCCTACGCCGACCGCTGCCACGCCGACATGGCGGATGTGCTGCGCCCCGAGATGCTGCCCGACCGGGACACCTCGGCGGAGTTCATCCGCGAGCACATGGCGCAGGACGGCGCCGACACCGCCCTCGACGCCCAACTGCGCCTGGACACCCTGGTGATGATGGTCGACGACCCGGTCAAGCGGGTCGACAACATGACCATGGACTGGGGGCTGGAGGCCCGAGTGCCGTTCCTCGACCACCAGCTGGTCGAACTCGCCGCCGCCTGCCCGCCCGAGCTGAAGCTCGCCGACGGCGGCAAGGGCGTCCTGAAGGCCGCAGGCCGCCGGGTGCTGCCGCGCGAGGTCGTCGACCGGCCCAAGGGCTACTTCCCGGTCCCGGCGATCCGGCACATGGCCGGGCCCGTACTCCAGCGGGTCCGCGACACCATGACCGCCCCCGAGGCCCGGGCGCGCGGCGTGTTCCGCGACGAGTACGTGGAGCGGCTGCTCGCCGAGCCCGACGCCCACCGCACCCGGCGCGGCGCCAACGCCCTGTGGCAGATCGCGCTGCTCGAGACCTGGCTCCAGACCCACGGGATCCGATGACGGCGACCCGCAACCCCGGCAGCGCGCTCCACGCCCCGGAGTCCGCCCCGCTGGCCGACACCTCGGCGCCGTACGACCTGCCGCCCGCGGCGGTGCACGGCTGCTGGTACCCCTCCGCCGACCCCAGCGGCCGGCACGTCGCCTTCATCTGCGACCGGGCCGGGGTGCCGCAGCTGTGGACCGGCCCGGTCGACGGCCCGGAGGTGCGCCGGCTCGACGCCGACCCGCACCCCGTCACGGAGGTGTCCTGGTCGCCGGACGGCCGGTGGATCGCCTACACCACGGCGCCCGGCGGCGGCGAGCTGACCCGGGTGCTCTGCGTACGCCCCGACGGCAGCGGCCGGCATCTGCTGGCCGGCGGTGAGCCGGGCACGTCCGCGCGACTCGGCTGCTGGCAGCACGACGGCTCCGCGATCGCGGTGACCGTCACCGAGTCCGCCCCGCCCGGTCACGACGACCGGTACCACGCGGAGGCCCCCGGACCGCCCGGCACCGAGCACGCGCCGCAGTGGGCGGGCCGCGGTGGCCGGGCCGTCCTGCTCGACCCGGCCGGCGGACGGCTGGGTTCCGGCGACGGCGGCGTACTGCCCGGGTCCGGCCGGGAGCTGGAGGAGCGGACCCTGTCCGCCTACCTCGTCGACCCGGAGGGCACCGCCGCGCCCGTCCTGCTGTTCAGCGAACGCGGCGCCGCCAACCAGCGGGTGTGCGACCTCAGCCGCGACGGCCGCCTCGCCCTCGTCTACCGGGGCCCCCGCGGACGCCGCGAGGCCCTGGTCGTCCGCACCGAGGACTCCGCCGTGACCTGCGCCTTCCCGGTCGCCGACGGAGACCCCTGGGTGGGCGGCTTCTCCCCGTCGGCGGGCACGCTCTGGCTGCGCAGCGACGCCGGACGTGAGTACGCGGCCCTGCTCGCCGCACACCTCGACACGCGCGGCGGGCTCCACAGCACCCGGGTGGCCGCCGAACGCGACGACTGCGGCCTCGAACTCCTCGCCCTCGGCCGCGACGGCCGCCGCGCCGTGCTGTCGTGGAACCGGCTCGGGGTCAGCGAGCCGGAGCTGCGCGCCCTGAGGGCCGCCCCGCCGCACGGCGCCGCGCCCCGCTCGGTCACCCCGCCCTCGGCCGGTGGCGCACGCCGCGTCGACCTGCCCCACGAGGTCGTCACCCGGATCGCGCCCACCGCCGACCCCGACGCGCCCGTCGTCGCGCTGTCCGGGTCGGCGCGCCACCCCGGAGTGTGGTGGCTGCCGCACGGCGCGCCCCTGCGCACCCCCTGGTCCTCCCGCGACGAGGACGCCTTCCCGCCCGGCCTCACCCCGGTGCGCCCCACGCCCGTGCGGCCCGTCGCCCGGGACGGCCTCCGGCTGGGCGGCTGGTACTACCGCGCCCCCGGCCGCTCGCCCGGCGAACCCGCACCCTGCGTCCTGCATCTGCACGGCGGGCCGGAGGAACAGGAACGTCCCGTCCTCGACCCGCTCTACCTGGAGCTGCTCGGCCGCGGTCTGGACGTGTTCGCCCCCGACGTGCGCGGCTCCTCCGGCCACGGCCGCAGCTTCACCGACGCCGACCTGGGCGCCGGACGCTTCTCGGCCGTCAACGACGTCGCGGACTGCGCGGCGCACGTCATGGTGCAGGGCCTCGCCGACCCACGGCGGATGGCCGTCATGGGCCGCTCCTACGGCGGCTACCTCACCATGGCGTCCCTGGTCTGGCACCCCGACCTGTTCCGCACCGGCGTGGCCGTGTGCGGCATGTCGGACCTGACCACCTTCTTCGCCGGGACCGAGCCCTGGATCGCGCAGTCCGCCGCGCACAAGTACGGCCACCCGGAACACGACCGGGACCTGCTGCGCGCCCTGTCGCCGATGAGCCGGGTCGACGCCCTGCGCGCCCCGGTCCTCGCCGTGCACGGCGAGCACGACACCAACGTGCCGCCCGGCGAGTCCGAGCAGTTCGTCAGGGCCGCACGGGAACGCGGCCTGGAGGCGGAACTGCTCCTCCTGCGTGACGAAGGCCACGACTTCCGCCGCGCCGACAACCGACGCTTCTTCCGCCGCGCCGCAGGTGACTGGCTCGAGCGGCACCTGGCGGACTGACCTGTCCGACGTACCTGTCACACTTCTTGGGCGTGCGGGGGAGCGATGCGGGTAGTCGCGCGGTGTGATCGAGTAAAGGCGGACCGGATGAAATCAGTTCCTGTCGATGAGGGGGAGACGGTGACAGGCGCACCTCGGCTGAGGGCTTCCTACGCCCTGGACGCCGAGGGCGCGTGGATAGCGCAGGCACGCCGCCTGGCGGCCGAGTTCCTCGACCGGGCGCGGACGGAGAACGGTGTGCCGGTGCCGGACCGGGTGGTGGAGATCACCCAGCTCGTGGTCAGCGAACTGGTGACCAACGCCCGCAAGTACGCGCCGGGCCCCGTCGGGCTGGATCTGCGGGTCTTCGGCGACGCCGTGGAGGTGGTCGTCCACGACGGCAACCCGGAGGCGCCGCGGCCCCGGGACTCCGACCCCGGCCGTGTGGGGCAGCACGGTCTCGAGATCGTCATGGCCGTCACCGAGGCCCTCGACATCCGTCGGGAGGCGGAGGGCAAGAGCATCACCGCGCGTATCGCCCTCTCCGCCTGACCGCCTCCCCTTCCCGGCGCTCCGCCCGGTCCCCGGCGGAACCTCAGCGCTCCGCCCGGTCCCCGGCGCCGTCCGGCACCCGCTCCAGGTGGATCACGGCGCTCGCCCAGTCGCCGCTCGGCAGGGCGACGTCCAGTCCGTACTCCGTCAGCACCGTCGCGTGGTGCACCGTCCCCGTCTCCGAGTCCCGGAAGCGGACGCCCGACGGCAGGCCGCGCAGCCGGAGCGGCACCCGCGGGGACCCGTGCCGCGGGCTGGCGCCGAAGACCAGCACCACCGTCTCACCCCCGTCCGCGGCCACGTACTGCACGGCCGACGCGCCGTCGCCGTACGGGTCGCCGAGCCGGTACTGGTCACCGTGCTGCACCAGATGCCGGATCTCCTTGTAGCGGGCCACCAGTGCCGCGGCCTCGGCCAGTTCCTCCTCGCTCCAGCGGGTGAGATCCCCGCCGAGGCCGAGCAGCCCGGCCATCGCCGCGTGGAAGCGGAACCGCAGCGGCACGGACAGCCGGGTGAGCTGGTTGGGCACGTCCGTCACCCACGCGGACATCACCCGCGCCGGATACACCTGGCTGAAGCCCTGCTGGATGCCCAGCCGGTCCACGGCGTCGGTGTTGTCGGACGTCCACGCCTGGTCGGTGCGCGCGAGGATGCCCAGGTCGACCCGGCCGCCGCCCCCGCTGCACGTCTCGATCCGCAGCTCCGGGTGCGCCTGATGCAGCCGGTCCATGACGCCGTACAGCTGGTGCACGTAGCGCGTCCACAGCTGGTCGTTGCCGCCTTCCCGGCCCGCCCAGCCGGACTCGCCGAAGACACGGTTCATGTCCCATTTGAGGAAGTCCACGCGGTGCTCGGCGACCAGCCGGGTGAGCCGGCCGAAGGCCCAGTCGGCGACGTCCTGCCGGGCGAAGTTCAGCACGAGCTGGTTGCGCAGCTCGGTGCGCGGCCGGCCCGGCAGGTGCAGCACCCAGTCGGGGTGGGCCCGGTACAGGTCGCTGTCCGGGTTGACCATCTCCGGCTCCACCCAGAGGCCGAACCGCATGCCGAGCCGGTGCACGGCGTCGGACAGCGGCCGCAGTCCGTGCGGGAAGCGGTCGGGCGTCGGCGTCCAGTCGCCGAGGCCCGCCCGGTCGCTGCGGCGGGCGCCGAACCAGCCGTCGTCCACGACGTAGAGCTCCACGCCGAGCCTGGCCGCGCGCTCGGCGAGCGCGAGCTGGCTCGCCTCGTCCACGTCGAAGCCCGTGGCCTCCCAGGAGTTGTAGAGCACCGGCGCCGTCTCGCCGGCGTGCCGCAGCACATGCGTACGGACGTAGGCGTGCCACGCCCGGCTCGCCGCGCCGAAACCGCCGTCGGTGAACAGTCCCGCGGCCACCGGCGTGGTGAACTCGTCACCCGGTGCGAGCGGCACGCACGTCCCTTCGTGGCCCACGCCGCCGGTCAGCCCCGCCCGCCCGTCCGGCGTGCGCTGCACGGTGATCCGCCAGCTGCCGCTCCACGCCAGGGCCGTGCTCCACACCCGGCCCCGGTCCTCGTCGGCGGAGCCGTCGTCGAGCATGGTCCACGGGTTGGCGTGGTGGCTGGTGATACCGCGCCGGCTGGTCAGCACGGTCTCGCCGTGCGCCAGTCGCTCCCGGCGCAGCCGCGTCTCCGCCGACCACTGGCCGGTGACATGACTCAGCCGGTAGTCGGCCAGCGGCGGCAGCGTCCACGCGGCGGAGTCGGCGCGCAGCAGGTCCACCCGCTCGTCGCCGTCGTTGCGCAGCACGGTCCAGCGCTCGATCACGTCCGTGTCGGCCCGGACCCGGTAGTGCAGCGCGACCGACAGCGGGACCACCCGGTCCCGGAACCGAAGGACCAACTCCTCGCGGCCCGGCACCGAATCGTCCACCCGGTGGCCGGCGGGCTCCCACTCGAAGGCGCGCGAGCCGTCGGCGTACCGCACCTGGAGCGAGGGCGGACCGTAGCGGGTGCCGCCGTCCACGGGCAGTTCCTCGCCCACGGGCGGGCGCCCCTCGAAGCTGTTCGACGGCGCCGCGAAGGGCGCCGCGAGCGTGTCCGCCTCCTCGGGGGTGAGGCGAGGGCCCCACGCCACATGACAGGGCGCGCCGGTGTCGTCGATCCACAGCGCGTACGACGTGCGCGGGGTGGTCAGCAGCCAGACCCCGGTGTCGGGGGAGCGGGTGATGAGCGGCATGGTGCCTCACGATCGGCGTCAGGAGATTGCACCGCACACCCAAGCGTGGCCTTCGATCATGTGTCAAGAGGCGACCGGCTCTTGCATTTACAAGGCGGATACGGACTCTGCCTAGCCTTCGAAAGAAAGACGCCTCCTTTCATTGACAGCGGAAAACAAGAGTCCTAGGTTCCCGGCCATGCCCTCGACCTCGCCCGCCGGGACGTTCCCGGCGCACACCCCGGCGGCCTCCCAGATCTTCACCACCGTCCTCACGCACGGCCCGCTCACCCGGCAGGAGGCGGCCCGGCGGGCGGGTCTGTCCCCGGCGGCGGTCACCAAGGCCGTACGGCCGCTGATCGAGGCCGGCTTCCTGGTGGAGGACGCGGGCGCGGAGGTCCGCCCGGCGGTCGGCCGCCCGGCCAACCCGGTGCGGGTCGACGGCGGACGGGCACTGTTCGTCGGGCTCAAGGCGACCGGCGACGAGATCATCGGCGTGCTCACCGACCTGTGCTGCCGCATCCGCGTCGCCCGTCGCGTCCCCCTGCCCGGACGGACGCCCCCCGAGGTCCTCCCGGTCGCCGTCGACCTCGTACGGGAACTGCTCACCGAGGCGGAGGGGTTCGGCGTGCCGGTCCTGGGGGTCGGCATCGCGGTCGCCGGGGTCGTGGACCGCGCCGCGGGCACGGTGCGCCGGTCGCCCTTCCTGGACTGGCACGACGTGCCCCTCGCCGGGCTCGTCGAGGTGGCGACCGGGCTGCCGGTCACCGTCGACAACGACGTCCGTGCGCTGACCGTGGCCGAGCAGTGGTTCGGCGACGGCGTGGGCCTGTCCGACTTCGCCGTCGTCACCGTGGGCGCGGGCATCGGCTGCGGACTCGTGGTGCACGGCAGGATCGTCTCCGGCGCACACGGCGTCGCGGGGGAGATCGGCCACGTCCCCGTCGTCCCCGACGGTCCGTCCTGCCACTGCGGCGACCGCGGCTGCCTGGAGGCCGTCGCCTCCGACGCGGCGATCACCGCCCGGGTCCGCGAGGTGACCGGCGTCCCGGTCGCCGATGCCACGGAAGCCCTCGCTCTCGCGCGCCGGGGGAACGAGGGGGCGCGCGCCGTCTACGCCAGGGCGGGGGAGGCCATCGGCCGGGGGATCGCCGCCGTGGCCAACCTGCTCGGCCCCGAACGCGTGATCATCTCCGGTGAGGGCCTTGCCGCGTACGAGCTGTTCGCCGGGCAGATCCGCGACGCCTTCACCACGGCCGCCTTCGGCTCCGCCGCCCGCTGCGAGGTCCGCACCCGCCCGCTGCCGTTCGAGGAGTGGGCCCGGGGCGCCGCCGCCACGGCCATCCATACCTTCGTCGGCCGCTGACGCCCGCGTGCCGGAGACCCGGAGATGAACGGCCGATGACGGCCTGATGCAGGCGGTGCCGGGCCCGGCCCGTGCCGCTAGTCTCACTAGGGGTCACCACAACATCACGGGACACGTGGGAGGCGACGCTGAACACCACGACGCTCCACCCTCGAAGGCTTCCCCCGCGGCGGACCCGGCTGCGCGGGCTGTTCGTCCTGGCCCTCCTCGCCGCCCTCCTCGGCCCCGTCCCCTCGGCGGCCGGGAGCGCACCGCCCCGGCACGACGTGGTCACGTGGGCCACCAGCGCGTTCCGGCTGGGCACGGGCGTGCCCGACCGCGCCTACCGGCTGGTCGTGCACACCAGCGTCGGCGGCGACCGGATGCGCGTACGGCTCTCCAACGCCTTCGGTGACCGGCCGCTGACCTTCGACAGCGTGTACGCCGGCCTCCAGCGGGAGGGCGCCGCCCTGGTCCCCGGCAGCAACCGACGGCTCACCTTCGACGGCCGCACGAGCGTGACGGTCCCGCCCGGCGGCCTCGTCCTCAGCGACCCGCTCCCGGGACGGATCCGCGCCCGCACCAACCTGGTCGTCAGCCTCCACAGTCCCGACGCGGCCGGCCCCGCTACCGGACACCGGCTGGCCATGCAGACCTCGTACGTCACCCAGGGCGACCACACCGCCGACGAGTCCGCCACCCCTTGGACGACGACCGTCACGTCGTGGTTCTACCTGGACGCCGTCACCGTCCGCACCCCCGCCCGCACCGGCGCGGTCGTCGCGCTCGGCGACTCCATCACCGACGGCTGGGAGTCCACCACCGACCTCAACCGACGCTGGCCCGATCACCTCTCCCGCCGCCTCCAGCACTCCCTCGCCACCACCGTCCGCGGCGTGGCCAACGCGGGCATCTCCGCCAACAAGGTGCTCGCCGACACCGCCTCGCCCAGCGCCCTGAACCGCCTCGACCGGGACGTGCTGTCCCACCCGGGCGTCCGCACGGTCCTGCTGTTCGAGGGCGTCAACGATCTCAAGGCGCACACCGGCGTCACGGCCCAGGACCTGATCGACGGCTACCGCCTGCTCACCGACCGCGTCCACGCTGCCGGTCACTGCGTGGTCGCCGCCACGATCGCGCCGTTCAAGGGCTGGCCCGAGTGGGACCCGGCGGCCGAGGCGGTCCGCCAGGAGGTCAACGCGTTCATCCGCACCGAAGGACTGTTCGACGCCGTGGCCGACTTCGACCGGGCGGTGCGCGACCCCGGCGACCCCGAGTCCATCCGGCCCGCCTACGACAACGGCGACCACCTCCACTTCACCGACGAGGGGATGCTGGCGATGGCCGACGAGGTCCGCCTGAAGGACCTGGAGTGCGCCTCGGGGCCCGGGCGCTGACCCCGCCCGGCGCTCCCCGGAAGGACCACGCGACCCGGTGTCCGGTGCACCGGGCGCGGCCGGAACAATGCAGGTCCCGGCACGGTTCTCACTGAGGAACGTCGCAGCACACCTGGGAGAAGGGCGACACACGATGACAAGGACCGAGGAGAAGGCGCTGCTCGCGGGCGGATGCTTCTGGGGCATGCAGGAGCTGATCCGCACGCTGCCGGGCGTGCTGAGCACCCGGGTGGGATACAGCGGCGGCGACGTCCCCGACGCGACCTACCGCAACCACGGCACCCACGCCGAGTCCATCGAGATCACCTACGACCCGGCGGTCACCGACTACCGGACGATCCTGGAGTACTTCTTCCAGATCCACGACCCGTCCACGAAGAACCGCCAGGGCAACGACATCGGCATGAGCTACCGCTCCGCGATCTTCTACTACGACGACGAGCAGAAGCGCGTCGCCGAGGAGACCATCGCCGACGTCGACGCGTCCGGGCTGTGGCCGGGCAAGGTGGTCACCGAGGTGACCCCGGCCGGGGACTTCTGGGAGGCCGAGCCGGAGCACCAGGACTACCTCCAGCGCTACCCGGACGGCTACACCTGCCACTTCCCGCGGCCCAACTGGCGCCTGCCGAGGCGCGCGGCGTCCTGAGCCGACGGCGGCACACGACAGGGGGCGCGCCCGCACGGCGGGCGCGCCCCCTTCGTCGTGCACACGGCTGACGTGCCGTCACACCACCTGCGCGATCAGCTCCTGGAGGTACAGCCCGCGTGCCGCGTCCGGGGCGGTCGTGACGCCGGTGCGCACCGCCGTCGCGAACTCCCGGCGCAGCACCGGCCAGCACTCCTCGTGGTCGATCTCCGCCGTGTCGTACACCAACGGCTGTCCGGCGCCGAACAGTTCGACGCGGGTGACCGCCCGGGGCACGTTCACCGCGCCGGACAGCGACGCCTGGCTGACCGCGCCGTTCTCGTGCTCGCAGGTCAGCTCCAGCCAGCTACGGGTGTCGCCGGTGCCACGGATCGCCTTGACCGGCCCGACCGCCGCGTCCAGCAGGTCCAGCAGATGCGGGCCCAGGTCCAGCAGCGCACCCTGCTCCAGCCGCCAGCCCGTCGCGAACTCCCCGCCGAGGAAGGCGCCGTGGAGATAGCAGGAGCGGGCGCCGGATACCTCGACGTCCCGCGCGGCGGCGAGGAACGCCCGGGTCACCGGGTGGTACCGCTTGGTCAGCACGAGCTGCGAGACCACGCCGGAATCGGCCACCGCGTCCGCGACGCGCCGGGCCGTGTCCAGGTCGGGCCCGAGCGGTTTCTCCAGCAGCAGCGCCCTGCCGCGTCCCGCGGCGAGGGGCGCCAGCTCGGCCTGCACGGCGGGCGGCACGGCGAACGCCACCGCCTCGCACCGGTCGAGCAGCTCTTCGAAGGAGCCGGCCACGTCGGCCCCGTACGGGGCGGCCGTCGCGTGCGCCGCCTCGGTGCGGCGGGCCCACACGGCGGTGAGCCGGGTCTCGGGTCCTGCGGCGAGGATACGGGCGTGCATGGCGCGGGCCCAGGGGCCCGCGCCGACCAGGCCGACCTCGACGGGCCGGCGGGTCCAGGGGGAGAAGGTCACGGTCGTCCTGACTGAGGCGTGAGGATCCGGGCGAGCCGGGCGTCCGCACGGGCGGGGGAGTAGAGGTGCTCGACGACCGTGGTCGCGGCCCCTATGAGGCCGGCGTGGTCGCCGAGGCGGGAGGTGACGATCTGGAGGTTGGCCGTGGTGCGGGGCATGGCCCGCTGGTAGAGCAGTTCGCGCACCCCGGTCATGAACGGCACTCCGGACAGGTCCCCGGCGAGCATCAGCACCCCGGGGTTGAGCAGGGTGACGACGGTGACGAGGACCTCGCCCACCCGGCGGCCCGCCTCCCGGGCGAGCCGGATCGCGTCCGGATGCCCCTCGGCGAGCAGCCGCCTGACGTCGGAGCCGGACGCGGCGTTCCCGTCCGCCCCGGACAGCTCCTTCGCCAGGGCCCGGCCGCTCGCCACGGCCGCCAGACAGCCGTACGAGCCGCACATGCACAGCGCGTCGGTGCGGTCGTGCACCCGGATGTGTCCGATGTCGCCGGCGCCGCCGTCGATGCCCCGGTAGACGTGGCCTTCGACGACCACGCCGGCGCCGATGCCGGTGGAGACCTTCACCAGCACGAAGGCGCCGCAGTCCCGGTGGTTGGCCTGCTGCTCGGCCAGCGCCATCAGGTTGGCGTCGTTGTCCACCAGGACGGGCACCGGGCCGCTCTCCAGGCTCGCGCCCACGTGCCGCGCGTACGCGTCCTGGAGGCGCTCGCGGATGGGGTAACGGTCCCAGCCGGGCATGATGGGCGGCTCGACGACCCGGCCGACCTCCCAGTCGACCGGGCCGGGCACCGACAGACCCACCCCGCAGACACGGGACGCGTCGGCGCCCGCCGCGGCGATCAGGTCGGGGAACCACCGGGCGACATGGTCCAGGACGTGGTCCGGTCCCTCGGTGATGTCCAGCGGCCCGGTGTGCTCGGCGAGGATCGTGCCCGTCAGGTCGAGCACCGCCGCCCGGGCGTGCCGTGTCTCCAGGTCCACGGCGAGCACCGAGGCGTGCGCGGGGTCGAAGACGATCCGCTCCGAGGGGCGGCCGCCGGTGGAGGCGCCCGTGGTGTGCCGCAGCCAGCCGGCCCCGTTGAGCAGGTCGAGCCGCTGCCCCACGGTGGACCGGGACAGCCCGGTCGCGCGTTGCAGGGCGGCCCGGGTGTTGGCGCGTCCGCTGCGGATCAGGTCCAGCAGTCCGCCCGCGCTGACCGGCTGCGGCGTCGTCACACGTTCCCCCATGGCGTCAGCTCTTGTCGGCGCCGCTGGTGAGGCCTTCGGTGAGCAGCCGTTCGGCGGCGAAGAACAGGAATACCACGGGGATGGTCAGCACCACCGAACCGGCCATCAGAACCGTCTTGGGCACCTCGACGCCGTTGGAGAGCTGCGCGAGACCGAGCGACACCGTCCACTTGTCGGGGTCGGCGGCCAGGAACAGCAGGGCGAAGAGGAACTCGTTCCAGGCGATCATGAAGACGTACAGGCCGGTCGCCATCAGCGAGGGCAGCGCGAGCGGCAGGATCACCTTGCGCACGGTCTGGAGCCGGCTGCACCCGTCCAGGGCCGCCGCCTCCTCGATCGAGTACGGGATGGTGACCAGGTAGTTCTTCAGCATGTAGACCGACACCGGCACCGTCTGCGCCACGTAGACCACGGCGAGGCCCACCAGGCTGGACGACAGCCCCATCCTGGCGAAGATCACGAACAGCGGGACGGCGAGCAGCGTCGCGGGGAACAGGTAGACGGCCAGGAACAGGGCGCTGACCTGCCGGTGCCCGAAGAACTTCAGCCGGCTCACCGCGTAGGCGCCGGGCACCGCGGCGGCGAGGGTCAGCAGCACCGTGCCCAGGGACACCAGCGCCGAGTTGAGCAGGAAGCGCACGAAGCCCTGCCCGCCGGCGTCGGTGGAGCGCATGACGTCCTGGTAGGTGGCGACCGTGAAGTCCTTCGCCGACAGCCACAGCGACCCGGGGTCCAGCAGCAGCGCGTCGATGGGCTTCAGGGACAGCAGGAGCATGTAGTAGAAGGGCAGCAGGGTGATCGCCGCGAGGAACGCGATGACCAGCCACTTCAGGACGCCGAGGACGCGGTCCTCGACCTGGGCCCGGGACAGGGCGGTCTTGCCGGTCACGCTTCCTCCTGGACCTTGTTGCCGAAGAACTTGAAGTAGAAGCCCAGCAGGATCATCAGTGAGGCGGCCAGCACGAGGGCCTGGGCCGCGGCGGCGCCGACGTCGTAGCGGGCGGTGAGGAAGTCGTAGACCCGGACGGCCGCGACGTCGGTGCCGGCGCCGCCGCCGGTCAGCAGGTAGACGTCGTCGAACTTGTTGAAGGTCATGATGAACCGCAGCACGCACAGCAGCGCGATCACCGGCATCAACTGGGGGAGCAGGATGTGCCGGAAACGCTGGAGCGGCGTCGCGCCGTCCACGGTCGCGGCCTCCTCCAGGACGGAGGGCACGGCCTGGAGCCGGGCGAGGATGAACAGGAACGCGAAGGGGAAGTACCGCCAGCACTCGAACGCGATGACGGTCAGCAGTGCGAGCGGTATGTCGAAGTGCGCCCCGAGGAGGTTCACCTCGTACTCGCGGGTGGAGAGGAAGGCGATGGGGTCGTCCCAGCCGAACAGGCGGCGGCCCCAGTCGTTGACGATGCCGTACTGCGGGCTGAGCGCCACCTCCCACACGAACGCGACGGCCACCACGGGCGCCACGTACGGCAGCAGCATCGCGGCCCGGAGCAGGCCGCGTCCGCGGAACGGCTTGCGCAGCGCGAGCGCGGCGACCAGCCCGAGCAGGACGGAGCCGGCGGTGCTGCCCGCGGTGTAGATGAGGGTGGTCTTCAGGCTCGACCAGAAGCCGGCCGAGGCGAACACGTCGCCGAAGTTGTCCAGCGACCAGTTGCCGAACAGGCCCATGCCCTGGATGTCGACGAGCTTGGCGTCCTGGAAGGCCAGCAGCACCGTCCAGACGATGGGCAGGACGACCACCACCAGGACGACCAGGAAGGTGGGGGAGACGAAGGCCAGGCCCGCGCGGTTGGCGCGGCTTCGGGCGGTCGCGGGGCGGCGGCCCGGCCGGCCGGGGCCGCCCGTGGGCCGGGGCGACGGGGTCCGGCGCTTCTGTGCGCCGGCGGGGGCTGTTGTCATGGAAGGACCTTTGCGGCGTGCGTGCGGGCGGCTGCTACTGGAGGGACTGCTGCAGTTCGGAGATCTCTTCGTCGGCCTCGCGTGCCGTCTCCTCGGGGGAGGACTGGCCGCTGGTCATCGCGCCCACGGCCTTGGGTACGGGCAGTTCGCCGTTGGTCGCGCCGACCAGGGCGCCGTCGCCCTGGGTGATGCCCCAGCGGCGCAGGTTGGTGATGCCGTCGGCGAGCTGGTCGAGCAGTTCGGGCGGGTAGACCTCGTCGAACGGCTTCTTGGTGTCGACGCCGATCTCGCTGTTGCGCCAGGCGTCGAGGTAGCGGTCGGGGTCCTCCTGGGTGCCGCGCCGGACCGGGATCTTGCCCTCGGGGGCCATGCCGAACCACGACTCGTAGCCGTCGCTCGTCATGTACTGGATGAATTCGCGGGAGGCGTCCGTCTCGGCGGTCTTCGTCGTCACCCAGGAGGTGATCTCGCCGAACTGCGCGGGCTCGGCGGCGTCCGGGCCCTTGAGGGAGGTCACGATGCCGCTGTGGTCGGCCAGGAAGCGCGGGTCCTTCCGGCACTCGGGGCAGCTGGGCAGCGCGTCCTTGCGCAGGCCGGCCAGTTCGTCCAGCAGGAACGAGGACCAGACGATCATCGAGGACCGGCCGGAGAAGTAGGTCGCGCGGGTGGAGTCCACGGTCTGCGTGCCGGGGGCGCCGTACTCCCGGGCCAGCTTGTCGTAGGTGCGGAACGCCGTCTGGCACTGCGGTGAGTCGAGAGCCACCTCGTGCGCGTCGTCGACGAGCTGGCAGTCGTTGGCGAGGGCGATGCTCTCGAAGCTCTGCGAGGTGAAGACGTCACCCGGGTCGGTCGCCGCCGAGACGCCGTCGTGGCCCTTGGTGGTGAGGGCCTCCGCGGCGGTCAGCGCCCGCTCGTACGTGTCGGGCGCGGCGAGCTTCTTCTTGTCGAAGTCGTCCTGACGGTACACCAGCAGCTGGAGCCAGGAGTCGGAGGGGACGCTGAGGCTGGTCGCGCCGTCCGAGGTCAGCTCGAGGGCGTTGGCGTTGAAGGTGTCCCGCCCGTGCCCGTCGATGACCTGCTTCGGGATCTCGGTGTCGAGCAGCCCGTTGCTGTACATCTGCCAGACCTGTCCCATCGGCACGGCGCCGATGACGTCGGGCAGTTCACCGGCCGCCGCGGCGGACATGATCAGCTGGGGCAGCTGGCCTTCGTCGACCGTGACGAGCTGGACGTCGATCCCGGTCTTCTTCTCGAACCCGGCGACGGTCTTCCGTGTCGCCGCGGCCCGGTCCGGGAGGTTCTCCAGGGACCACACCTTGATCTCGCGGTCCGGGGCGCCGGGCCCGGTGCCGCCGGTGGAACAGCCGGCCAGCAACCCGCTTCCCAGGGCTGCCGCGACGCCGACCGCGGTCATCCGCGACCGCAGGGTCCTCAAGCGCATTGCACGTCCTTGTGTCGACTTACGTCTGCTGACAGCGCATCTCAGCATCACTTTTGCTTGTTGACAAGACATAAGTAAGAGCTATCGTCGACGCAACCCGCCCACCACACCCTCCGGAGAGCCATCCGTGGAACGCGTCGTCCAGTTCACCGGCCCCCGTCATGTGGAGATCGCCGAGCACGAGAGAGAACCCCTGCCGCCGGGTCATCTGCGCGTGCGCACCCGCTACTCGGGCATCTCCGCGGGCACCGAACTCACCGCGTACCGCGGCACCAACCCGTATCTGACCCGCACCTGGGACCCGGAGGCTCGCCTCTTCCGCGAGGGTGCGGCCGGCATCGAGTACCCGGTGGCCGGCTGGGGTTACTCCGAGGTCGGCGAGGTCGTCGAGGTCTCCCCGGAGCTGGACGGCACTCCCGGACTTCCCGTCACGGGAGACCTCATATGGGGCATATGGGGGCATCGCAGCGAAGGAATCGTCCCCGCCGAACGTGTCATCGGTCACACCCTCCCGGAGGGACTCGACCCGCTGGCCGGAGCCTTCGCCCGGGTCGGCGCCATCGCCCACAACGCCGTCCTGGCCGGCGACATCCACCTCGGCGAGGACGTGGCCGTCTTCGGGCAGGGCGTCATCGGCCTGCTCACCACCCGTCTCGCCCAGCTGAACGGCGCCCGCGTCACCGCCGTCGACGCCCTCGACGGCCGCCTCGAGACGGCCCGCCGCTACGGCGCCCACACCACGCTGAACGCCCGCACCGACCAGGTCGCCGAACGCGTCCGCGAGGCCACCGGCGGACTCGGCGCCGACCTCGCCATCGAGATCAGCGGCGCCTACCCCGCCCTGCACGAGGCCCTGCGCTCCGTCGCGGTCGGCGGACGCGTCGTCGCCTCCGGCTTCTACCAGGGCGACGGGACAGGCCTCCGGCTCGGCGACGAGTTCCACCACAACCGCGTCCAGCTCGTCTGCTCCCAGATCGGCGGCGTGCCGCCCCAGCTCTCCGGACGCTGGAGCGTCGAGCGCCTCCAGCGCACCTTCCTGCGGCTGGTCGCCGAGGGCCAGGTCGACGTCACCTCCCTGGTCAGCCATGTCGTTCCGGCCGCCGACGCGGCGGACGCCTACGTCCTGCTGGACGAGCGCCCCGCCGAGGCCCTTCAGGTCGTCCTGGAATTCTGAGAGCCCGAAAGGCCCCCACATGCTCAAGACCGCCGCACAGGAGCAACTCCTGCCCGGAGACACCCTCCAGGCCAAATGGGAGTTCGCCCAACAGGCCGGATACGACGCGATCGAACTCCGCGGCAAGGGCGACCTGCACTTCGCCTCCCGCCTCGACGAGCTGAAGCAGGCACGCAAGGACGGCGTCGTCATGCCGACCGTGTGCGTCGACATGCTCCACTTCCTCGGCGCGTTCGACGAGGACCTGCGCCGCGACGCCATCACCCAGATGAAGTCCCAGCTCACCGTCATCGCCGAGATCGGCGGCACCGGCGCGCAGACCCCCGCCTCCTACGGCATGTTCTCCCGCCGCCTGCCGCCCTTCGAACCGCCGCGCGACGAGGCCGAGGACCGCGAGATCCTCCTGGCCGGTCTGACCGAACTCGGCGAGCACGCGGGCCGGGAAGGTGTCACGCTCTTCCTCGAACCGCTCAACCGCTACGAGGACCACATGGTCAACCGCCTCGACCAGGCCGCCGACCTGATCCGTGCCACCGGCCTCGACTCGGTACGCATCGGCATCGACAGCTACCACATGAACATCGAGGAGTCCGACCCCGCCGCCGCGATCCTCGCCCACGCCGACCTCATCGGCCACGCGCAGGTCTCCGACTCCAACCGCTTCCAGCCCGGCGCGGGACACCTCGACTGGCGCGCCTGGCTCACCGCCCTGCACACCATCGGCTACGACGGCCACCTCGCCCTGGAATGCCGGCTCACCGGCGACCCCGTGGAGGCCGTCCGCTCAGTCCCCGCCTTCCTGAAGAGGTCCGGCGCGTGAAGACCACCCTCCTCGACCGGCAGACCCCCCTCGGCCGGCCCGCGCCCACCGCGCCCGCAGACCACCTGACACTGCGGCGCGGTGCGGCGCGGGTCCTCCTCGGCAACTGGACCGGCGCCTCCACCGTCCCCTCCCGCACCCTCTACCCCCACCAGTGGAGCTGGGACTCGGCGTTCATCGCCATCGGCCTGCGCCACCTCTCCGTGCGCCGCGCCCAGCAGGAACTCGAGTCCCTACTGGCCGGCCAGTGGGCCGACGGACGCGTCCCGCACATCGTGTTCAACCCCGGCGTCCCGTACGGCGCCTACTTCCCGAGCCCCGACTTCTGGCAGTCCTCCCGCGCGGGCCGCGACGCGGGCGCCCCCGCCGCGCCCGAGACCTCCGGCATCGTGCAGCCCCCGGTGCACGCCCTCGCCGCCTGGCTGGTCCACTGCGCCGACCCAGCAGAGTCCGCACGGCGCGGCTTCCTGGCCCGCGTGCTGCCCCGCCTCACCGCCTGGCACGACTACCTCCTGACCCGCCGTGACCTCGGCGGCGGGGGACTGGCGGCGGTCGTCCACCCGTGGGAACCCGGCATGGACAACAGCCCCGCCTGGGACCGCGCCCTCGCCCGCGTCGAACCGGCCGCCGGCACCTTCCGCCGCGCCGACCTCGACCACGGCGACCCCGCCGACCGGCCCACCGACCTGGACTACGGCCGCTACGTGCGGCTCGCGTCCACCTACCGCGCGGCCGGCTACGACGACCGGGCCACCGGCCACGAGTTCGCCCTGGAGGACCCCGGTTTCAACGCGCTCCTCGTCACCGGCGAACTCGCCCTGGCCCGCATGGCGGACCACCTCGGACAGGACGGCGCCCGCCACACGGAACGCGCCGCCGAGCTGACCCACAGGCTCGTGGACCGCCTGTGGGACGGCGACGCCGGGATCTTCCGCGCGCGCGACCTCGTGAACGACACCCTCGTCGACCACACCGGCGTCGCCGGACTCCTCCCGCTCGTCGTGCCCGGCCTGCCCGCAGACGTCGTCCGCGCGCTGACGGACACCCTGGACGGCCCGCGGTTCCGGGCCCCCGCCACCGGACTCGTCCCCAGCAACGACCTGACCGGACCGTCCTTCGACGCCACCCGCTACTGGCGCGGCCCCGCCTGGTTCAACACCGCCTGGCTCGTCGAACGCGGGCTGCGCACCCACGGCCGGGACGCGCGCGCCCGGAGCCTGCGCGAGGCGGTGGTCGCGGAGGCCGGACGCACCGCCTTCGCCGAGTACGTCGACCCGCTGACCGGCGGGGCCCGCGGCGCCCGGCAGTTCTCCTGGACGGCCGCTCTCGCCCTGGACCTGCTCCACACGGGCCACGACCCGGACCTGACGCCGGCCGACCACGCACCGGCCCCGGCGCTCACCGGGCACGACCTGCCGCTCACCGACCAAGAGGAGCTCTCCCGATGACCGAGACCACCGGGCGCGTGCAGCTCGTGCACGACGGCACGCTCGCCCGACTGGGCCCGGCCGGCGACATCGACGGCGTGGGCGGCACCGCGCCGGACGGACTGTTCGCCCACGACGCGCGCCACCTCAGCCGCTGGCAGCTCCGCGTCTCCGGGGCCGCGCCGGTCACGCTCCGGCCGGCCGAGGAGGACCCGGCCGGGGCCTCGTCCGTCAGCGTCCTCACACCCCCCGGCACCCGCGAGGCGCCTCCCGCCTACACGGTGTTCCGCGACCAGAGCGTGACGGGCGGGGTCCTCACCGAGCGCCTGACCTTCGTCAGCAACCTCCCCGAGCCGGTCACCGCAGAGCTGGAGCTCACCGCCGACGCCGACTTCGCCGACCTGTTCGAACTCCGCGCCGACCGGCGGACGTACGAGAGGCAGGGCGCCGAGCACAGTGCCCAGCCGGTGCACGGCGGCGTGCGGTTCGACTACCGCAGGGACGACTGGCACGCCCGTACGGTCGTGGAGTGCGCGCCCGCCCCCGACTCCGTGCGCGAGACGCCGGACGGCGGCACCGCCCGCACCCTGCGCTGGCGGCTCTCCCTGGAGCCCCATGGCCGGGCCGAGCTGCGCCTGGTCGTGCACGCCCGCCCGCACGCCCCGGTCCCGCCCGTCCCCCGCAAGCCGGACCAGGCCCGGCCGACCCCGGGGCCCGGCGCGTCCGACCTGGACCGCGCCTTCGACCAGGGCATGACCGACCTCGACCTGCTGACGGTCCACGCCGCCGGCGTCGACGGCGAGGACCTCGCGGTCCCCGCGGCCGGCAGCCCTTGGTTCCTCACCCTGTTCGGCCGGGACTCCCTCCTCACCTCGCACTTCCTGCTGCCCTACGCGCCGGAGACCGCGGCGGCCACGCTCAGCGCGCTCGCCGCCACCCAAGGACGGACCTACGACGCGTTCCGCGGCGAGCAGCCGGGCCGCATCGTCCACGAGGTCCGCAAGGGCGAACTCGCCCACTTCCGGCAGATCCCCTACGCGCGCTACTACGGCACCGTCGACGCCACGCCCCTCTTCCTGGTCCTGCTGCACGCCCACCACGAGACCACCGGCGACCGCACGCTCGCCGCGCGTCTGGAGCAGCACGCCCGCCGCGCCGTCGACTGGATGCTCACCGACGGCGGGCTCCAGGAGCGCGGCTACCTCGTCTACACCCCGGACCCGGGCGGCCTGCTCAACCAGAACTGGAAGGACTCCCCGGGCTCCATCTGCTTCGCCGACGGCACGGTCGCCGAGGGCCCGCTCGCCGTCTCCGAGGTGCAGGGCTACGCCTACGACGCCCTGCTGCGCACAGCCCGGCTGGCCAGGGACGTCTGGGACGACGAGGACTACGCCCGCCGCCTCGACGACCTCGCGGCGGGACTGCGCGAGCGTTTCCTGCGGGACTTCTGGATGCCGGAGGCCGGCTTCCCCGCGCTCGCCCTGGACGGCGCGGGCCGGCAGGCCGACGCCCTGGGCTCCGACGCGGGCCATCTGCTGTGGTCGGGGATTCTCGACGAGGAGCGGGCCCGCGCCACCGGGCGGCGGCTGCTGGAGCCGGACTTCTTCTCCGGCTGGGCCGTGCGGACCCTGGCGGGCGGACAGGCGCCCTACCACCCGCTGTCGTACCACCGCGGCAGCGCCTGGCCGCACGACAACGCCCTGATCGCGCTGGGCCTGGCCCGGTACGGCCTCGGTGACGAGGTGCACGCCCTCGCCGACGGGCTCGCAGCGGCCGCCGCCCGCTGCGGCTACCGGCTGCCCGAGGTCTTCGCCGGCTACGGCCGCGCGGACGCCCCCGCCCCGGTGCCGTACCCGCACTCCTGCTCGCCGCAGGCGTGGGCGGCGGCCACCCCGGCGGCCCTGCGTACCGCGCTCGGCCAGGTGTGACGGAAAGGGGCCCCTTCCTTCGCGGGAGGGGCCCCTTTTTCCGTGGACGTCAGCTTTCCGAGGGAGGCGTCAGCTTCGCGAGGGAGGCGTCAGCTTCGTGAGGCCGGGCGTCAGCCGAACTGGCCCGGCTGGTAGTCGCCCGCGGGCTGCTGGTTGATGACGTTGATCCGGTTGTAGGCGTTGATGATCGCGATGAGCGAGATCAGCGCGGCGAGCTGGTCCTCGTCGTAGTGCTTCGCGGCGGCGGCCCACGCCTCGTCGGAGACGCCGCCGGCCGCGTCCGCGATGCGGGTGCCCTGCTCGGCGAGTTCGAGCGCGGCGCGCTCCGCCTCCGTGAAGACGGTGGCCTCGCGCCAGGTGGCGACCAGGTTGAGACGCAGCTGGGTCTCGCCCGCGGCGGCGGCGTCCTTGGTGTGCATGTCGGTGCAGAAGCCGCAGCCGTTGATCTGGCTGGCGCGGATCTTCACCAGCTCCTGGGTGGCGTGCGGCAGACCGGCGTCCCCCGCTGCCTTGCCCGCCGAGTTGATGTGCCGCAGCACCTTGCCGGCGACGGGGTTGGCGAAGAAGTCGATACGCGCGTTCATGTGCTCTCCAAGGTCGGTCCGTCGTTACGGTGTCGCTTCACTGACGGAACAGCCCGGCGATGTGTGACAGCCCTCGTTGTGTGACCTGCGTCACATCGCTCTGTGTCGTCGTACGACGTGGCGTCCGGCGGGCACCGGACCTGCCGATAACCTTTCCGGGTGGACGGGGAGCGGGGGTGCCGGGTGGGCGAGCATCGGGAACGCGACTGGACGGCGATGACGCCCGGGGACTTCGACAGCGAGGCCCCGCTCTGCCTCAACGTGGGCACCGGTCCCGTCGTCGTCCCCGCCGAACCGGACGAGTACGGCACCGCCCCGCTCTTCGGCGACGAGGTCCCGGAGCGCCGCCCCGCCCCGCGCCGCCCCGCCCCGCGCCGCGTCACCCCCGACGCCCAGCAGGGGCAGCTCTTCTGACCGCGGGACGCCTCCGGTGCACGCCGGCGTGAAATCGGTGTGCCTTGAAACCGGTGTGAGGGGTACGCGGCGGGAGCGGTCGGACCACGGAGAGGGAGGGTGCGCGAGGACTCGCACGCCGTGACGCGGGGGCCGGGGCCCGAGTTCACTCCATCGGCGGGCGTCTCCTGCGCGGGACAACGAGCCATGAGACGTTGACGGAGGTCGACGTCCTTTTCGCACCTTGCGTCCCGAGGTCACCCGCAGCCGGCAAGTGAAGCAGCACGGCCACCCCGACGTGGCCGGTCCGAAGCGGAGGAGCATTCACCCATGAGCGAGGCCAACCCCGTCCGTCGCGCCGCCAAGAAGGTCGCCGAGACCCTGCAGGGCGGCGCGTCGGCTCCGGCCGACGGCATCCCCGGCCGTCCCGCCCCCGAACCGCCCACGGTGGAGCGGCCGGTGGAACCCCGTGAGCCGCTGCCGCCCAAGCCCGACCAGAGCGGTCCGGACACCGTCTCGCCCACCGGATCCCCCACGGGCGCCGACCAGGCGCGCATGGCCCAGTCCGGCAGCCATCTGACGAACGCCCAGGGCACCCGGCTGTACGACACCGACCACTCGCTCAAGGCGGGCCCGCGCGGCCCGGTCCTGCTCCAGGACCACCATCTGCGCGAGAAGATCATGCACTTCGACCACGAGCGCATCCCGGAGCGCGTGGTCCACGCCCGCGGCGCCGGCGCGCACGGCGTCTTCCAGAGCTACGGCACGGCCTCCGCCGTGACCAAGGCCGGTTTCCTCGCCCCGGACGTCGAGACGCCGGTCTTCGTGCGCTTCTCCACGGTCGTCGGCTCGCGCGGCTCCGCCGACACCGTCCGCGACACCCGCGGCTTCGCGACGAAGTTCTACACCAGCGAGGGCGTCTTCGACCTGGTCGGCAACAACATCCCGGTCTTCTTCATCCAGGACGCCATCAAGTTCCCCGACGTCGTGCACGCCGCCAAGCCGCACCCCGACCGGGAGATCCCGCAGGCCCAGAGCGCCCACGACACCTTCTGGGACTTCGTCTCGCTGCACACCGAGGCCACCCACCACACCATCTTCTTCATGGGCGACCGCGGCATCCCGCGCTCGTACCGGATGATGGAGGGCTTCGGCGTCCACACCTTCCGCCTCGTCGACGCGGAGGGGAAGACCACCCTGGTGAAGTTCCACTGGAAGCCCAAGCTGGGCGTGCACTCCCTGGTGTGGGACGAGGCGCAGCTCATCAACGGCAACGACCCCGACTTCCACCGCCGGGACCTCGCCGACGCGATCGAGGCGGGCGCCCACCCGCAGTGGGAGCTGGGCATCCAGACCTTCCCCGACACCCCGGACCAGACCTTCGAGGGCATCGACCTGCTCGACCCGACGAACATCGTGCCGGAGGAACTGGCCCCGGTGCAGCCGATCGGGCTGATGACGCTCAACCGCAACCCGTCGAACTTCTTCGCCGAGACCGAGCAGGTCGCCTTCCACGTCGGCCACCTCGTGCCCGGCATCGACGTCACGGACGACCCGCTGCTCGCGGGCCGGCTGTTCTCCTACCTCGACACCCAGATCACCCGGCTCGGCGGCCCCAACTTCCCGCAGCTGCCCATCAACCGGCCGCACGCGCCCGTCAACGACATGCTGCGCGACGGCATGCACCAGACCGCCGTGCACCGGGGCGTCGCGCCCTACCAGCCCAACTCCCTCGACGGCGGCTGCCCGTTCACCGCGGGCGCCGACATGAGCGCCTACGTCGAGACGCCCGTGACCGTCCCCGAGGGACGGAAGGTGCGCGAGGCGCCCGAGTCCTTCTCCGACCACTTCAGCCAGCCCCGCCGCTTCTGGCTGTCCATGAGCCCGGTCGAGCGCGAGCACATCATCGGCGCGTACACCTTCGAGCTGGGCAGGTGCTACGAGGAGGCCATCCGGGTGCGCACCCTCCAGGTGCTCGCCAACATCGACCCCGAGCTGTGCTCCCGGGTCGCCGACGGCCTCGGCCTGCCCGCGCCGGAGCCGACGGTGCCGCTCGCCGACGTCGAGCCGAGCCCGGCCCTGTCGCAGGTCGGCGGGACCTGGCCGGTCGACGGGCGCGTCATCGGCATCCTCACCGGCCCGGACGGCGACCTCGAGGGGGTGCACGCGGTGCGGGACGCCGTGCTGGAGGCCGGCATGATCCCGCTGGTCGTCGCGCCGACGGGCGGTACGGTCGGTACGGGCGACCACGCCCTGACAGCACAGCGCAGCCATGTCACGGCCCGGTCGATCGAGTTCGACGCGGTGATGCTGGCCGGGCCGCCCGCGGCGGGGCCGGACGCGCCGGGGGCGACGGACGGGAAGGGCGCGCCGGGTGCCCCGCCGGCCGCGCCGGACCCGCGGGTCGTCCAGCTGCTCCAGGAGGCGTTCCGGCACGGGAAGGCGATCGCCGCGTGGGCGGGCGGTGAGGCGGCGCTCGGCGCGGCGGGCGTTCCCGTCGACGCTCCGGGTGTCGTGGTGACGGACTCCGGCCCGTCGGCCCTGGACCAGGTCCGCACGCTGCTGGCCTCCCACCGGGTCTGGGAACGGTTCACCTCCGGCGGGTGAGGGCAGTGCCTACGGCCCCTGGGCCCACGGTCGCGGGGCGGCTGCGGCCGAGTGGGGCTTGATCGCGCAGTTCCCCGCGCCCCTCGGGTGGGCTGCACTCGCCGTGAGTGCACACCCTCAGGGGCGGGGGAACTGCGCGCTCGGCCCCACCGGACCCGCTCTCGGAAACGGACCGGCACCACCGCGAAGGGGCGCGGGGAACTGCGCGATCAAGCCCCCACCGGGCCCCCACGTGCACCGGCCCGGTGTCACCCCTCAGGGGCGCGGGGAACTGCGCGATCACCCCGAACGCCGGCCCGCAGCCGTACTCTGGAAACCCCACCCCGGAAGCCGCCCCATGTCCCACCAGGACCCCCTCTTCGGCATCGACGAGATGCCCCACCCGCCGTCGGAGCCGGTGGAACCGAGAACCACCCCCTTCCGCGACTCCCGCGAAGCCCACCGCCTCCTCGCGGTGAAGGAGATCCACGCCGAACCGGCCGCCGCGGCCTCCCCCCGAGGCCGTCAGATCCTCGCCCGTTTCCCCGAGGCCCGCCTCGTCGAGGTCCCCTCCCACTGGCGCATCCCCGACCTGCACGGCAACGAGGGCAGCGCGGACCGCTGGATGCGCGTCAAGCGGGAAACCCTCGTCCTCGGCGTGAGGAAGAGGCTCACCACCCGCCCCAACGGCCGCTCCGCGGACTGGATCGCGCCCGGCCCCTCCAACGGCTGCGCCCTTTCCTGCGTGTACTGCTACGTCCCCCGCCGCAAGGGCTTCGCCAACCCCATCACCCTCTTCACGAACATCGACGCCCTCGTCGCCCACCTGGGCCGCCACGTCGCCGCGCAGGGTCCCAAGACGGAGCCGAACCAGTGCGACCCCGAGGCGTGGGTGTACGACATCGGGGAGAACGGCGACTGCTCGGTCGACGCCCTGATCTGCGACAACACCGCCGACCTGATCCGCGCCTTCCGCGACTGGCCCACCGCGAAGGCGTCGTTCGCGACCAAGTTCGTCAACCCGGACCTGCTGGACCTGGACCCCCGTGGCCGGACCCGCATCCGCTTCTCCGTGATGCCCGCCGACGACTCCCGCCTGCTGGACCTGCGCACCAGCCCGGTGGACCGGCGGATCGCCGCCGCCGCGGACTTCCTCGACGCGGGCTACGAGGTGCACTTCAACCTGTCGCCCGTCGTGGTCCGCCCCGGCTGGCAGGACGCGTGGGACGAACTGCTGCGGCAGATGGACGACGTCCTGCCCGAGCGGGTGAAGCGCCAGGCGCTCGCCGAGGTCATCATGCTGACCCACAACGCGGACCTGCACGAGGTCAACCTCCGCTGGCACCCGCGCGGCGAGGACGTCCTGTGGCGGCCCGAGTTGCAGGAGACGAAGCGCTCGCAGAACGGCGCCCTCAACCTCCGCTACCACGCGGGCGTCAAACGCCAGGCCCTCGCGGAGCTCCGCGGGCTCATCGAACGCCGCACCCCCTGGCTGGGCGTGCGCTACGCGTTCTGAGGCGTCACCGGCCTGGAAGACTCCGCAGGCCACCCCCCTGCCACGTGAATTAAGGTTAGGCTAACCTTGCCACGTGATTCCAGGTGAAGACGCGTCCTCGGGCCTGCGAGGGCATGAACTGGCGGCCACCGGCGTGACCGTGGCGTACGACGGCACGGACGTCGTGCACGACGCGGCGCTGACGCTGCGCCCCGGCGAGGTCACCGCACTCGTCGGCCCCAACGGCAGCGGCAAGTCGACCCTGCTGCGCACCGTCGCCCGGCTCCAGCGCCCCCGGCACGCCGCGCTCACGCTCGACGCCGCCACCGACGCGCTCGCGCTCGGCCCGCGGGAGTTCGCCCGCCACGTCGCGCTGCTGCTGCAGAGCCGGCCCACGCCCAGCGGCCTCAGCGTGCGCGACGTCGTGGAGTTCGGCCGCTACCCGCACCGCGGGCGCTGGGGCGGCACCGACCCGGGCGGCCGGGCCGCCGTCGACCGCGCCCTCGCCCTCACCGGCGTCACCGGCCTCGCCGACCGCGGCGCCGAACACCTCTCCGGCGGACAGCTCCAGCGCGTCTGGCTGGCCGGCTGTCTCGCCCAGGAGACCGGCGTGCTGCTCCTCGACGAGCCCACCACCTACCTCGACCTGCGCTACCAGGTCGAACTCCTCGATCTGGTGCGCGATCTGGCGGACGACCAGGGCATTGCCGTCGGGGTCGTGCTGCACGACCTGGACCAGGCGGCCGCCGTCGCCGACCGCATCGTGCTCCTGGCGGACGGACGTGTCGTCGCCGAGGGAGCGCCCGAGGACGTCCTCACCCCCGAGCGGCTGACCGAGGTCTACGGCATCCGCATCGAGGTCGACACCGACCCCCTCACCGGCCGCCTGCGCACCCGCGCCCTCGGCCGTCACCACACCCGAAGCGAAAGGCTCAGCACCACCTCATGAGACGCCTCCTGCGCACCGCGCCCCTGGCCGCCGCTGCCCTCCTGCTCGCCGCCTGCGGCACCACCGAACCCGCGGCCGACGAGGCGCCCAAGGCGTCGGCCGAGCCCATCACCCTCACCGACGCGTCCGGCGCCGAGGTGGAGCTCGACGGCCCCGCCAAGAAGGTCGTCGGCACGGAGTGGAACGTCGTCGAGCACCTCCTCTCGCTCGGCGTGGAGCCCGTCGGCGTGGCCGACGTCAAGGGCTACAAGACCTGGAACAGCGCCGTACCGCTCACCAACGACGCCAAGGACATCGGCACCCGCGGCGAGCCCAGCACGGACACCATCGCCGCGCTGAACCCCGACCTCATCGTCGCCACCACCGACCTCCAGCCGAACGCCGTGAAGCAGTTGCGGAAGATCGCCCCGGTCCTCGAGGTGAAGTCCGCCGACGCCTCCGACCCCGTCGGGCAGATGCTGGAGAACCTCGACCTCATCGCGAAGGCCACGGGCACCACCGAGCAGGCCGCCACCCTGAAGAAGAACTTCGACGCCAAGCTCGCCGAGGGCGCCGAGGCCCTCGAGGACGCCGGCCTGAAGGGCGCCGGGATCGCCTTCTCCGACGGCTACGTCGTCTCCAACCAGGTCTCCCTGCGCCCCTACACCTCCGGCTCGCTCATCGGCGGCGTCAACGAGCGGCTCGGCCTGAAGAACGCGTGGAAGCTCAAGGGGGACGAGGCGTACGGCCTCGCCGCCACCGACGTCGAAGGCCTGACCGCCCTGGGCAAGGTGCAGTTCGCCTACATCGGCAACGAACAGGACGCCGCCAGCGACCCGTTCGGCAACGAGCTGAAGAACAACTCCGTGTGGAAGTCGCTGCCGTTCGTGAAGTCCGGCGACGTGCACCGCCTGGACGACGGCATCTGGATGTTCGGCGGCACCGGCTCGATGGAGCGTTACGTCGACGCCCTCGTCGCGGCGCTGACGAAGTAGCCGATGGCCGTCACCGCAACCCCTCCCACCGTCCGCCCGGAGACGGTTCCGTCCCGGGCGGGCGCGGCCGCGGTGACGACCGCGCTGGTGCTCCTGGTCGCCGCCCTCGCCGTCGTCGACATCGCCCAGGGCACGGCCGCGGTCGGCCCGGCCGAGGTCCTCAAGGCCCTCACCGGCCGGGCCGATCCGGGCGACGCGTCCGTCGTCATCGCCTCGCGGCTGCCCCGTATGGCGGCGGGGCTGCTCGTGGGCGCCGCCCTGGGCGTCGCGGGCCTCGCCCTCCAGGCCGTCAGCCGCAACGTCCTGGCGTCCCCGGACACCCTCGCCGTCAACGCGGGCTCCTACTTCGCCCTCGGTGTCGTCGCCGTCACCGGTCTGTCGCTGCCGCTGATCGCCTCCTCGGCCGTCGCCTTCGCGGGCGGTCTGGGCGCGGCGGCGGTCGTCCTCGGCCTGTCCGGGCTCGGCGCGGGCACCGTACGGCTCGTGCTGGCCGGCACCGCGCTCGCGCTCGGCCTGACCGCCGTCACCGAAGGACTGCTCCTGCTGTTCCCCGAGGAGACCGAGGGCCTCTACCAGTGGAACCAGGGGAGCATCGGCCAGAACGGCTTCGACGGAGTGCTGCAGATGCTGCCCGTCGTCGTCATCGGGCTCGCCGGGCTGTTCCTCGTCGCGCGCCGGGTGGACGCCCTCGCGCTCGGCGACGACACCGCGCGCGGCCTGGGCGTGCCGGTGCGGGCCACCCGCGTCACGGCCGTCGTGCTGGCGACGCTGCTGTCCGCCGCTGCCGTCACCCTCGCGGGACCGATCGGTTTCGTCGGTTTGTGCGCCCCGGCGCTCGCCCGGCCGCTCGCCCGCTGGGTCCGGGGCGTACGGCGCCTGCGCGTCGGCGCCCCGGTCACCGGTCTCGTCGGCGCCGCGCTGGTGCTCGGCGCGGACGTGCTGCTGCGCGCCATGATCGACGCCGACACCGCCGTCGCGGTGCCCACCGGCGTGGTCACCGGCTTCGTGGGTGCCGCGTTCCTGGTGGTGATGGCGGCCCGGCTGCGCGACACGGGCGGCGCCGCCGCACCCGACAAGCTCAGCATCCGCAGTCGCGGGGTCTTCGTCGTCACGCTCACGGCACTGGTGCTCGCGCTGGTCGGCGTCGCCGTCGCGGGGCTGCTGCTCGGCGACCACAAGCTGCTGCTGGGCGACGTGGCCAACTGGGCGCAGGGCAACGCGGGCCGGACGGTCTCGTTCGTCCTGGACACGCGCATCCCGCGGGTGCTCGCCGCGCTGCTCGCCGGCGCCGCCCTGGCGCTGGCCGGCACGCTCGTCCAGGCCGTCACCCGCAACCCGCTCGCGGACCCCGCCGTCCTCGGCGTCTCCGGCGGCGGTGCGCTCGGCGCGGTCATCCTCGTCACCACCGTCCCGGTGGCCGGGGGATGGAGCGTCTCGGCCGCCGCCTTCGCGGGGTCCGCGCTCACCGCGGTCCTCGTGTTCGGGCTCGCGGCGCGCGGCGGCTTCCAGCAGAACCGGCTGGTGCTCGTCGGCATCGGTGTGGCGTCCGGGACGACCGCAGTGATCAGCCTGCTGATCGTGCTCACCGACCCGTTCAACGCCACCAAGGCGCTCACCTGGCTGTCGGGCTCCACCTACGGCCGTGACCTGCCCGACGTGCTGCCCCTCGCGGCGGTGCTCGCGGTCGGCGTGGCGGTGGCGGGCGTACGGCACCGGGAGCTCGACCTGGTCTCCCTGGACGAGGACACACCGAGGCTCCTCGGCCTGGACCTCGCGCGGGGCCGGCTCGGCTTCCTCGTGCTGAGCGTGCTGCTCACGGCGACCGCCGTGTCTGCCGCGGGCACCATCGGCTTCGTCGGCCTGGTGGCACCGCACGCGGCGCGCGCCCTTGTGGGCCGCCGGCACACACGGGTGCTGCCGGTCGCGGTGCTGCTGGGCGCCGTGCTCGTGTGCACGGCGGACCTGCTGGGCCGCACCGTCATCGCCCCGGCGCAGCTGGGCGCCGGCCTGATGACGGCGGTCATCGGCACGCCGTACTTCCTCTACGTACTGGTGCGCGCCCGGCGTTGAGCGGGGCGGTTCGTCACCGCGGGCCTCGCGGCGGGGAGTTCACCTCCCGGTCGCGGGGCCCGCGTCGTTCCTCGGCGGGGTGACGGTTCAGCCGAAGGCCTTGACGGCCTGGTAGTAGGTCCACGCGGTGCTGTTGCAGGTGGTCCTGGTGGCGCCGCTGTAGCCGTTGCACACGCGCTTGAGGTCCTCGTGGAAGGCGCTGTCGAGCCGGGACTTGTTGGCGCTGAAGGAACCGGCGGCCTTGTAGTTGCGATAGCCGAAGTCGTGTCGGGCGCAGGCGTTCGAGAACGGGAAGCCGAAGGGGTTGTCGGGGGAGGAGGAGCAGTAGTCAGTGGACCAGTCGAACGCGTACGCGGACCAGGCGCCCTGGTTGGAGCGTGCGGCGGCCCACTGGTTGTAGCTCGATGCGCTGGTCTGGGTCCAACTGGCCAGGACCTGCGGCTTGTCGGCGGGTGCCGCGACGGCGGCGGTGGCCGTGCCGAGGACGCCGACGAGGGCGAGGGCCGGGGTGGCGAGTGCGGCGGCGATTCTTCGGTGCATCCCACACCTCCATGAGACTGCGGTCCGACCACCGGACCGCAGGTTCATGACAAGGCATGCCCGTGGGGGAGGTCGGTTTACACCGCAACTACCGCACGTTCTCCGTGGAGAGGCCGCCCCACCCGGGGAAAAACCACCTGACAGGGTGACGGGCGGCGCACCATCCTGACCGCGCCGGCCTCCGGGTTCCGGGTTCCGTCGTCACCCCCGTCTCAGGCGCCCCTGCGCGCACGAGCCGCGGCACGGCCGGGGAGCCCTTTCCCCTGTGCCGGGGGTGAGTGGCAGGCGGCAGGTGCCGTGTCGCGGAGTGCCGTTGGCACCGGATCGCATGGGCGGGCACGTCCGCCTGAGGGGCTCCAGGTCCTGAGCGCGCCGCGCGCGGCGGTGTTCTACAGGCCGACGCCCTGGTAGGCGCGGTCTATCAAACGATCCAGGCCGGGTGCCCGGGCGTCGTTCACCCACCACCGGAACGCGGTACGGAACACGGCGATCGCGATCTCCGCGTGGACGTCCGAGACGTAGGCGCCTGTCGTGCGAGTACGCAGGGCGGGAGCGAGAGCCCGGGACCACGCCTGCAGCTTCAAGAGCTCGCGCTCGGCGAGATCGGGGGTGGACTGGACCACGGTCGCACGCTTGACGATCTCCGTGCGCCGCGGCTGGAAGTCCTGAGCCAGGGCCCGCAGTGCCGCACGGTGCGCGTTCACCACATCACCGTCGGCGCGCTCGGCCGCGTCCACCAGCAGTGCCGTGATCCGTTCCTCGTCGCCGAAGAGGACTTCACTCTTGTCCTTGAAGTGCCGGTAGAAGGTCCGGTCGGTGACTCCGGCCCGTTCGGCGATGTCGGCCGTGGTGGTCGCCTCGTATCCGCGCTCCAGGAAGAGGTCGAGAGCGGCTGCCTGCAGCCGCGCCCGGCTTCCCGGCTCCCAGCGTCCCATGGGAACACCTTACCGGGAATGTCACAGTGCGACATCGTGGTTAGAGTGATGTCACAACCTGACATCACTGAGGTTCCGATGAAGGAGTCGCACATGACCCGCCCTGACGTCGCGTCCGTCCTCGGCCGTCTTGACTCGCTCGGCGCTCCCGGCGTCGAGGAACTGTCCCCGGCCCAGGCACGGGCCCAACTGGAGGAGTCCGTTCTGAGCGCGGACCTGCCGGTGAGCGACATCGCCGTGGAGCGTCCGCTGACCATCCCCACCCGGGCCGGGAACATCGCGGGCCTGCTGCTCGACGCCCGCCTCACTCGCGGTCCCGGTCCGGTTCTCCTCTGGTACCACGGAGGCGGCTTCGTCACGGGCGGCCTGGACACGCACAGGTCGTTCGCCGCCCACGTCGCCCGTCACACCGACCTCCCGGTCGTGCTCGTCGACTACCGGCTCGCGCCGGAAGCCCCGTTCCCGGCAGCGGTCGAGGATGCGGAGGACGCCGCGCGATGGGTCGCGGACAGCCCCGCCGATCTCGGACGCGAGGCCGACGCCGTCGTCGTCGGCGGCGACAGTGCCGGCGGCACACTCGCCATCACGACCGCGATGGCGCTCAGGGACGCTCCGGCGGCCCGGAACGTCCTGGCGCAACTCGTTGTCTACCCCGGTACCGATCTCTCCCGCAGGTACGATTCGCGCGCGGAGTACGGGACCGGCCGCATCCTCACCAGTGAGGCCCTGGAGTGGTATCACGGCCACTACCAGGCCGATCCGTCGGACTGGCGCGGGTCACCGCTGCTCGGCAGCCTGGCCGGGCTCCCGCCCGCCGTGGTGCTGACCGCGGGCGAAGACCCCGTGCGCGACGAGGGACGCGCCTATGCGGCCGGCCTCGTCACGGCCGGGGTGGAGACCACGTTCCACGAGGCGACCGGCAACGTGCACGGCTTCGTGCTGATGCGGAGAGCCGTCCCGTCGGCGCAGGACGACACGGTCCGCGCACTCGACGCCCTGACGGCCGTGCTCCGTTCCCACGGGGGCGGTGGGCGC
The DNA here is from genome assembly GCF_043082785.1 of Streptomyces sp. NPDC014764. Classification (NCBI taxonomy): domain Bacteria; kingdom Bacillati; phylum Actinomycetota; class Actinomycetes; order Kitasatosporales; family Streptomycetaceae; genus Streptomyces; species Streptomyces sp. NPDC014764. The sequence goes on from NZ_JBIBXY010000014.1 coordinate 46,419, forward strand.
GGGTGAGGCTGCGACTGTGGCTGCTGGCCGGCGGAACGTTCGTCCTCGGCATCGACGCGCTGCTCCTGGCAGGGCTGCTGCCGGCCGTCGCCGACGACCTCGACGTCAGCCTCGCGAGCGCGGGACGGCTGACCACGGTCTTCGCGTTGACCTACGCGGTTGCTTCGCCCCTCTTGGCGACCGCCACCGGCAGGTTCGACCGCAGGCCCGTGCTCCTCGCGGGTATGGCGGTGTTCGTGGCCGGCATGGCCGCACAGGCCGCGGGTCCGACGTACGGGACGGTCATGGCGGGGCGGGTTCTCGCCGGGATCGGGGCCGCCGCCTACCAGGCCAACGCCTACGCGGTCGCCACCGTCATCGCTCCCCCCGAGCGCCGCGGGCGAGCACTGGCGGTCGTGGCCGCCGGCACCAGCCTCGCCAACATCGCCGGCGTTCCGCTCGGTGTCCTGGTCGGGCAGTGGATCGGCTGGCGTGGAGCGCTGTGGGCCGTCGCCGGGCTCGCCCTGGTAGCCGCCGCGACCGTGTTCCTCCTCGACCCCGTGCGGCTGGACCACGTGCCGTTGCGCCACCGCCTCTCCCTCCTCGCACGCCCACGGATGCTCGGTCTGCTCACCACGACCGCGCTGGTCCTGGTCCCCCAGTTCACCGTCGTCAGTTACATCGCCCCCGTCGTCGGTCATACCGGGCAGCACGCCGCACGCACCGTCGTCGCCCTCGTGGTCTTCGGCACCGCGTACTTCGTCGGCAACCGCCTGGTCGGGTGGCTGACCGACCGGCGCGGCCCCCGGCCCGTCCTCCTGGGCGGGCTGCTCGTGACCACGGCCGCTCTGGTGGCGCTGTGGACCGTGCAGGGGGACTTCGCTCTCACGCTCGTGGTCCTGACCGCGCTCGGTGTGGCCGGCCCCGCGCAACTCACCGCACAGCAGGGACGGGTCTTCGCCGCTGCGAAGGACGCGGGGGTCATCGCGCTGGGCCTCAACGGATCCATGATCTATCTCGGCAGCGCCCTGGGGGCCGTCACCGGTGGCATCGCACTCGACCTCGGCGGACCACACGCGATCATCCTCTTCGCCGCGGGCGTGGCTGCGGCGTCCTTGCTGGTCGTACTCGCCCAGCGGGACAAGGAGGCGGCTCGCGCGCACGGACCCGCCGGCTGCCGCGTCCCCCCGCGGCGAGTGGATCCGCGAGGTGAGAGCAGGCGGGCAGGTCGGTGACCGTCCTGCCCGCCCCGAAGCACACGCCGGCGCACCGGCACAGCCGTAGGTGACGAACAGGCCACAGCGCGCATACACGAAAGGAAGGGAACCCGTATGACACAGCAGAACGACCCACTGGAGAGGATCGTCACCGCCTATGCCGACGCCTTCAGTCATCTGGCCGGTGCCACCACCGGGCGTACACGGAGAGGTGCGCATGGTTCCGTGCTGGCGGTCTCCGGAGCGCCGACTGCCGCACTGAACATGATCGTGAGTACCACTCGCGAGGCGAGCGTCGAGGAGATCATCGAGTTGGCGGACGCCGAAAGGCTGGGGGAGGAGGGCCCGCCCTGGAGCATCCGAGTCCGGGGGGTCCCGGGCCCTGAGGTCACGGCGGTGGCCGCACGGTACGGGCTGACCCGTCATGAGCGGGAGCCGCTCATGCTCCGGCACTCAGATCAGGGCGTCCCGAACGGGCCGACGCCCAAGGACTTCCACGTCAGGGCCGTACCGGTGGACGAACTGGATGTGTACGCGAGGACGGTGGCCGACGGTTTCGAAGCTCCGCCGGAACTGTTCCAGGTGCTCGCCGACCCCGCCGTGGGGAACATCGACGGCATGACCTTCTACCTGGCGGAGCTGGGCGGTGTCCCGGTGGGGACAGGCATGACGGCCACAGCCGGCGATGTCGCCGGGATATTCAACATCACCACCCTCCCGGAATTCCGGCGGCGCGGCTACGGGCGGGCCACTGTGTCGGAGATGGTTCGCGCAGGCCACATGACAGGCGCTGCGACTTCCTACCTGTACGCATGGGACATGGGCAGGCGTGTCTACGAGTCGCTCGGATTCCGCACCGAGGAGTATCTGACGGTGATCACCGCTCCGGACTAGTTCCTTCCCGTCGTGACCGGGCACGGGCGTCGACACGACCGGCCGTCGCCGGGTGGTCGGGCCCCGGCTCGCTCGGCTCGCGCGGTCCGTCCGCGCGAGCGCCCCTCACCTGGCCGCTCGGCCCGGTGAGGGGCGCCGGCCACCGAGCGTGGGTGCGCCGCACCCACGCCCGGGACGCGAACCCGCATTACCGTCGTCAGGGTGGACAGTGAGAACAGGCTCGGTGACTACCTTCGTGCCCGACGAGCACTGATCGTGCCTCACGACGTCGGTCTGCCCGACGACGGACCGCGGCGGGTGCCGGGGCTCCGGCGCGACGAGGTGGCGTTGCTCGCGGGGGTGAGTACGGACTACTACATCCGGCTGGAGCAGGGCAGGGAGCGGCATCCGTCCGACCAGGTGCTGCGAGCGATCGCCGGTGCGCTGCGGCTCGACGACGCCGCCGCCGAGCATTTGTTCCGGCTCGGCCTGCCGGTGTTCGGGGAGAGGGCTGCCACGTCGTCGACCGCTGCTCCGGAACTGGTGCGGCTCATGGACGGCATGCCGGACCTGCCGGCCTTCCTGGTCGGCGCCGCGCAGGACATCCTGGGCGCGAACGCCATGGCGCGGCAGCTGTACCGCGGATTCGCCCGGTACGACAACCTCCTGCGCATGATCTTCCTGGACCCCTATGCACGGTCCTTCTACGGTGACTGGGAGGCCGTGGCGAGTCGCGCGGTGAACAACCTGCGGGCGTCGTCCTCGCAGTTCCCCGCGGACGGCCGCATTCAGCAGATCGTCGGCGAACTGACCTTGCGCAGCCCGGCGTTCTCGAATCTGTGGGCCCGCTACGAGGTGCGTCCACGGACCCGCGAGGAAAAGCACTTCGTGCATCCGCAGGTGGGGGAACTACGGCTGCACTTCGAGACGCTGGCGGTCGCCGGCGCCCCTGGACAACACCTGTCCGTCTACAGTGCCGAACCCGGCAGCGTCAGTCATGAGGGCCTGGCCCTGCTGCGCCGACTCGCGGAGCCGGCCGCCACCGACCCCGACTGTGCGGGGCAGGACAGGACGCTGGAGAAAGGTGACTCCCGGACATGAACACATCCCTTGCCGACAGCGTCGGCACCTTCGAGATCGCGGGGAAGAAGATCGCGCGGCTGGGCTTCGGCGCCATGCGGCTGACCGGCCTCGGGATCTGGGGCGAACCCGAGGACCGCGCCGAGTGCGTCCGTGTCGTACGGCGTGCGGTCGAACTCGGCGTGCAGCTCATCGACACCGCCGACTCCTACGGACCCCACATCAGCGAGGAGATCATCCGGGAGGCGATCCATCCCTACCCGGACGACGTGCTCATCGCCACCAAGGCGGGCCTGACGCGTAAGGGCCCGGACGTCATCAGGCAGGGAGACGAACTCCTGCGCCTCGGGCCCGCAGCCTGGCCGCCGCTCGGCCGCCCCGAGTACCTCCGCCAGGAGGCTCTGATGAGCATGCGCAGGCTCGGCCTCGACCAGATCGACCTGTTCCAGCTCCACCGCATCGATCCCCGGGTGCCACTGGAGGAACAGGTCGGCGAGCTGAAGAACCTCCAGGACGAGGGCAAGATCGTCGCGATCGGGCTGTCGCAGGTCACGGTCGACCAGATCGAGCAGGCGCGGCGGATCGCGGAGATCTCCACGGTCCAGAACCGCTACAACGTTTCCGACCGGAGCTCCGCCGACGTCCTGGACCACTGCGCCCGGCACGGCATCGGGTTCATTCCCTGGGCTCCCGTGGCCGCGGGCCGGCTGGCGGACCCGGGCGGGCCGCTCGGCCACATCGCCGCCGCCCACCGCACCACGCCGTCGAACGTGGCGCTGTCCTGGCTGCTGCACCGTTCCGACGTCGTCCTGCCCATCCCGGGCACGTCCAAGGTCGCCCACCTGGAGGACAATCTGGCGGCGGCCCGGCTCCGGCTCAGCGACACGGAGCTCGAGGAACTCGACGCGGCCGCGTAGCGACGTACTCCCTGGCCGGCTCGGCGGTGCGGCCCGCAGGAGCCGGTCGACGCCGGACACGAGCACGCCCCGGCAGAGCGACGGGCGCCGTGGTCAGGTGGCCCACTCCTCACACGAGCGACGTGGGCACTGCCTCCGGTCCGTCACGCCTCCACGCCCGCCGTGGGGGAAGCCGCCCGCGGGAGACCCGCCGCACGGCCGACCCCGCCGACACCACCCACCTTTCCCAGAGACGCAGGTAGCTGTGATTCTTCCGTTCGACGACGTCGGCCGGGGCCGGCCGGTCGTCCTGCTGCACGCCCGGCCCGTCGACCGCACGATGTGGCGGGCGCACCTCCCCCTGCTCCGTGAGGCCGGTGTCCGGGCCCTGGCCATGGATCTCCCCGGTCACGGCGACGCCGCCGGGGCCCAGCCCGACGAGGCGGCTCCCTGGTCCGATGTACTGGACACGCTCGACCATCTCGGGGTCGACCGTTTCACTGTCGCCGGGAACTCGCTCGGCGCCCTGGTGGCGCTGCGAATCGCCGTCGCGGAACCCCGACGGGTACAGGGACTGGTCTCCATCGGCTACCGGCCGCACGCCCTGCCGCCGTCGGCCCGCCTGCGGACCGCGTGGGACAGGGAGCGGGCGGCGCTGGAGGCCGACGACATCGAAGCCGCCGTCCAGGCCAACGTCGAGGCCTGGCTGGCCCCCGGGACACCGGACGAGGTCCGTGCGCGGGCCGCCGACATGATGCGCCGGCAACTGGTCGCACGCGTCAGGTACGGCGAACCGACCCCGGCGGCGGACCCGGTGGGCAAGGACACCGACGCCCTCCGCTCCTTGTCCGTTCCGGCCCTGGTAGGTGTCGGTGAGTTCGACATGCCGGACTTCTTCGAGGGCGGAGCGATCCTCCGTGAGGAGCTCCGGGCCGGCGAGGTCGTCGTCGTACCGGACACCGGGCACCTCGCCCCACTGGAACGGCCAGACCTCTTCGTCGCTCTCCTGCTCGACTTCGTGGGCCGCCTTCCGGACTAGCTGGCGGCACGCGCCTACCGGCCGTCCGCGGCGGCGGTGCCGGTGGGGAGCGGGCGTTCCCACACGGTGACGTATCCCTTGTACGTGGGCAGCCCGTCGTTTCCCCGGCCCGGGACGATCTCGGTGATCCTGGCCTCGGCGACGTGGTCGTCGCTGGTGACGGCGCACAGGGTGGTGCCGGTCTTCACCACGCGCCCCAGGCGCAGTTCGGCGGCCGGCAGGGGGTGGGGCAGCACGGCGGTCTGCTGCTCCTCCGTGCAGACGGTCTTCCGTTTCCCGACGACCAGCAGGACGCTGCCCAGCCAGCCGTCGGAGGTGTAGAGGAGTTCGGCCGGTCCGGGAAGGGCGTCACGTTCGAGGTAGGTGGCCTGCGGGAGGTCGAGGTCGAGGTGGTTGGCCTGGTCCTTGAGGGGTGGCGGGGCGAAGGTGAACGGCTTGTCCACGAAGAGCGGCCGGTAGCCCGGCGGCGCGTACGGCGCGCCCGTCCCACCGTCGCCCGTCCCGTCGCGCGCCGGTTCCGGTGATCCGGTCGGCGGGCTCGTCCGGGCGCCTCCCGCCTCGCCGCCCTTCGACCCCCACAGGGCCGGGACGGTGACGGCCGCAGTGACGGCCGCGACGGCGAGGGCGGCGACGAGAGCGTGCCGAGGGCGGCGCGACCGGCCGGGACGGACGGCGGGGGGCGGGGCCATGGCAGGAGGCGGCCCGAACCCGGCGGGCGGTGCGGCCACGGTCGCCCGGGGTACGCGGAGGAACCCGCTCGCCCGTCGCTCGGCGGCGGCCACGGCGGCGTTGACGGGCTCGGGCAGCCATGCGCCGAAGTCGTTCAGCGGCCGGTCGGCCACCTGCTCGCACTGGTCCGCGAACTCGGCCGCGGTGGGCCGCTGGGCAGGGTCGGCGGCGAGGGCCGCCCGCAGGAGGCCGCGCAGGGCGGCAGGGCACGCGTCCAGGTCGGGCGGCTGGGTGTCCGCGCCGGCGATCCGCGCCGCGATGCCCAGACCGCTGCCCTCGCCGTAGGGGTGCAGTCCGGTGGCCGCGACCGCGCTCAGCAGACCGAGTGAGAAGACATCGCCGGGCGGTCCCGGCCGGCCTCGCGTGTGCTCGGGGGACATGAAGCGGGGCGTGCCGATGATGCCGCCGGTGGCGGTGAGGTCGGTGCCGTCGGCCGAGCGGGCGATCCCGAAGTCGATCAGCCAGGGGCCGTCCGCGCCGACGAGGACGTTGCTGGGCTTGACGTCCCGGTGGACGTACCCGGCGGTGTGCACGGCGTGCAGCGCGCGTGCCACGCAGCCCGCGATCTGCAGGACGGTGGCCACCGGGAGCGGCCCGTGTGTGCCGAGGACCGTGTCCAGGGACAGACCGGGCTGGTAGGGGGTGACGATCCAGGGCTGTCCGGCGTCGGTGTCGAAGTCGAGGACGGGCACCAGGTGGTACCCGGCGACCTTCCGGGCCGCCTGGGCCTCCCGGGCGAAACGGTGGCGGTAGTGCGGCTCCTCGGCGTGCTCCCGGCGTATCACCTTGAGCGCCACGGGCCGGTTCCCCCGGGTGCGGGACAGGTAGACCGTGCCCATGCCGCCCTCGCCGATACGGGCCAGCAGCGGGTAACCGCTGATCTGTCCGGGATCCTCCGGCCGCAGCGCCCGCACCTCGCCCGCCGCACCCTCCGCCCACATGTCCCGGTCCCTCCCCGTGTTTTCCGCCGCCCTGCCCCCGTGGTGGCCGCAGCCTAGCCGGGGGACTCCGGCGTACACATGAGTACGACGACTCATACGGCCCCGGAAGACGGTGCCGCGCGGGAGACGAAGGAGCCGCACCCGGGCCGACCGCGGGCCTGGATGCTCCAGTCGGAATCCGTTTCCCGAGCTGCTGGTTGTATGTGCCCAGATGGACGTGACGCCTGAAGTCACCGCCTGACAGCCGGAGTTGGAGTCAATGTTCGCTCGGGCTGCGGGTCGGTTCGCCTTGGCGGATCTGCGGTGGCGGATGCGTGACTACGTGCGGGGTCTGCCGGCGCCGGCCTATGCATACGGTCGTGCGGAGGAACGGCGGGCACCTGGCCGAACGGGCCGGCCACCGGGACCCGTCCGTGTACCGGTCGGCTCGGGGGAGCGGTGTGTCGCCGATCGGCAGCGCGTGCAGGCGGCCAGGCGTGTCCTGCCCCTGCTGGGAAGCGGGGCGGGCCCCTGTACGCCCGCTGACGGACGTGAGGGCGGTAGCGCGGGGCCGGCCGGGACTCCTCTCGAACCCGCAGGTCGCCGTTCGCGGGACTCCTCGAGCTCTGCGTGCTCCAAGGGCTCGCACGGCGGCTTCCGCAGGCGTGCGGGACCGCCACGGCCGTGGCGAACGGCCCGGTGCCGTCGTCCACCGGCCTTCGAAGTGGTCGAGGCGGTGGCCGCCCACCAGGGGACCGGGGACGAAGAGCGCCGCGCGGCTCTGGCCGGCGGATCATTGCCGGAGCCGGAGCCGGAGCCGGAGCCGGAGCCGGAGCCGGAGCCGGAGCCGGAGCCGGAGCCGGAGCCGGAGCCGGAGCCGGATCGCAGCGGCGGCAACTGTGCCGTGGAAGACGTAGGCCCTCTCGTCATAAAGGGTCGCGACCGCGCGGGATCTCCTGAGCCGGTTGTTGGTCCGCTCGACCTCGTTGCGACGTCAGCCCGGCGGCCCGGGCCGGCCCGGCGGACCAGGCGTCCGGACGGCGGGTGCGCCGAGCGCCCCCGTGCACCCGAGGAGCCCGCCGGCATCCGGCTTCTCGGCAGCAGCGGGGATGCAGCCAGAGGTGCGGGCAACGACTGGGACGGCCCCCGGAACGGCGCGTGGCCGTGCCGGGGGCCTGGCGAGTGAGGTCAGGAAGCGGGCTGCCGCAGGACGGCGACGGCGCGCGGGCCGAGGGTGAGGGTGCCGTCGGCGTCGGCGGAGCCGAGCAGCACCTCGCCGTCGAGCCCCGGCACCGGGACGGTGTCGTCCGTCCGGTTCACCAGGAACAGGAACCGGCCCTCCGGGCCCCGGCGCACCACCGGCTCGACCGAACCCCGCGCCTCGGCGGGCAGTTCGCTCTCCACGCCGGCCGGTTCCAGCAGACGCGGCAGCAGCGCCGCCAGCCCGTCCACGCCGAGCCGCGTGGAGACGTAGGCGGCGGTGCCGCGGCCCGAGGCGCGGCGGGTGACGGCGGGCCGGCCGGCCTGCTCGCCGGTGCGGTAGCGGACGAGGACGTCCGTGTCGTCGGCGGTCACCGTGATCCGGTCGGTCCACAGCGTGCCGGTGGTGGCGTCGTCCAGCTCCACGCTGTCGCCCGCGAGCAGCGGCGCGAACTCCTCGACCCGGATGCCCAGCAGGTCCCGCAGGGCGCCCGGGTAGCCGCCGAGCCACACATGGTCGTGCTCGTCGACGACCCCGGAGAAGTACGTCGTGATCAGGTGGCCGCCCTGCTCGGTGTAGCGGGTGAGCGTCTTGGCCAGGTCGGCGGGCACCATGTGCAGCACGGGCGCGATCAGCACCTGGTGGCGCTGGAGGTCCGAGCGGGTGGTGACGAGGTCGGCGCGGATGCCGAGGCGGAGCAGCGCCGAATACCAGTCGAGGGCCTCCTGCCGGTACTTCAGCAGGGCGGTGGGGTGCGAGTCCTGCTCGCTGGCCCACCAGGAGTCCCAGTCGTACACGATGCCGACCTTCGCGGGCTCCCGCTCGCTGCCGGCCACCGGGGCCAGTGCCTTGAGCGTGGCGCCCAGCTCGGCCACCGCGCGGAACAGGTCGCTGTCGGCGCCGGCGTGCGGCACCATCGCCGAGTGGTACTTCTCGGCGCCCGCCGCCGACTGCCGCCACTGGAAGAAGCAGACCGCGTCCGCGCCGTGCGCCACGTGCAGCAGGGAGTCGCGGGCCAGCTCGCCGGGGCGCTTGGCCACGTTCACCGGCTGCCAGTTGACGGCGCTGGTGGAGTGCTCCATCAGGAACCACGGCCGGCCGCCGGAGATGCCGCTGGTGAGGTTGGCGGAGAAGGACAGCTCGTCGCGGTCCTGCGGACCGGGGTGCACGTAGTGGTCGTTGGAGACGAAATCGATCTCCTCCGCCCAGTCCGCGTAGTCCATGCCCTTGGTGTTGCCCATCACCATGAAGTTGGTGGTGACCGGCACGTCCGGGGTGATCTCCCGCAGCACGTCCCGCTCGGCGCGCAGGTGGTCCTTCAGCGCGTCCGACGAGAACCGCTTGAAGTCCAGCTGCTGCGTCGGGTTGGGGTGCGAGGCGGCGAGACGCGGCGGCAGGATCTGCTCCCACGCGGAGTAGCGCTGCGACCAGAACGCCGTGCCCCAGGCGTCGTTGAGCGCGTCCAGCGTGCGGTACCGCTCGCGCAGCCACTCCCGGAAGGCGCGGGCCGCGTCGTCGGAGTAGTCGTACACGTTGTGGCAGCCCAGCTCGTTGCTGACGTGCCAGGCGACGAGCGCCGGGTGGTCCTTGTACCGCTCGGCGAGCGTGCGGACCAGGCGCAGCGCGTACTCCCGGAAGACGGGCGAGGTGGGCCGCCAGTGCTGGCGGGCACCCGGCCACAGGGTCTCGCCGGTCGCGGTCACCGGGAGGACCTCCGGGTGGGCGGTGGTCAGCCACGGCGGCGGGGAGGCGGTCGCGGTGGCCAGGTCGACGCCGACGCCGCCCTCGTGCAGCAGGTCGAGCACGTCGTCCAGCCAGCCGAAGTCCCAGGTGTCCGCCGTCGGCTGGAGCCGGGCCCAGGAGAAGATCCCGACGGACACGACGTTGACGCCGGCCTCCCGCATCAGCCGGACGTCCTCCTCCCACACGGGCCGGGGCCACTGCTCCGGGTTGTAGTCGGCGCCGAAGAGGAGACGGGGGGCGGTGTCACCGTCCGGCCCGACGCTGCGGGACAGAAGGGTGGAGATCATGGTGGTCCTTCCGGTGGGCGCGTCGAGGGCGGCGCGCGGCATGGTGCGCGCCGCCCCGCGGGTGGTGCGTGTCGCTACTTCTCGACGGTGAAGCCCTGCTCCTCGCCGTACTTCACCGAGGCGTCCTGCCAGGCCTTCAGACCGTCCGCGAGGCGCGTGCCGGAGATGTAGGCCTTGCCGACGGTGTCGTTGAAGATCGAGTTGGCGTACGCCTGGAAGGGCAGGTACGACCAGTCGTCGGCGACGTTCGCGGCCGAGTCGGCGAAGATCCCGTTGGCCTTCTGGCCGCCGAAGTACGGGAACTCCTTGCCCAGGAAATCGGCGGACTTCAGCTCGGCCTGGGTGGCGGGGAAGGCGCCCTCGGAGACACGGGAGGCGACGCCCTCACCGGAGTTGGCGTACTCCACGAAGGCGTAGGCCAGTTCCTTGTTCTTGGCGAGCGCGGGCACGGTCAGCGCGCTGCCGCCGTTCTCCGCGCTCGACTTGTCGCCCTTGGCCCACGCGGGGAGCGCGGCGACGCGCCACTGGCCGGAGGCGTTCGGCACCCCGGACTCGAAGTTGGCGGGCATCCAGGCGCCGGTGGACAGCGTGGCGATGGAGCCGTCACCGAGGCCCTTGTACCAGTCGTCGGTCCAGCTGGTGACGGGCGCGAGCAGCTTCTCGTCGATCAGCTTCTGCCAGACGTCCGTGAACTTCTTGGCGTTCGCGTCACCGAAGTCGATCTTCACGTTGGTGCCGTCGACCTTGTAGGGCCGCGAACCGGCCTGCCACAGCATGCTGGTGGTGAAGCCGGCGTCACCGGTGTCGTTGGCGATGTACGCCTTCGGGTCGGCCTTGTGCAGCTTGCGGGCCGCGTCCAGGTACTCGTCCCAGGTGGTCGGGACGGCGATCTTGTACTTGTCGAAGACCTGCTTGTTGTAGAACAGCGCCATGGGACCGGAGTCCATCGGCAGGCCGTACACCTTGTCGCCCTCGGTGACGGCGTTCCACGGGCCCGGGGTGTACTTGGAGGCCAGCTTGTCCGCGCCGAAGCCGGACAGGTCGGTCAGGCCCTTGGTGAGGGAGTACTGGCCGACCGAGAAGTACTCGAGCTGGGCGACGTCCGGGACGCCCTTGCCCGCGGATATGGCGTTCGACAGCGCCGTGTAGTGCTTGTCGCCGGAGCGCTCGCTCACCAGGTTGATCTTGACCTTGGGATGCTTCTTCTGGAAGTCGGCGGCGACCGTCTTCAGCGTGGGCTCCCACGACCAGACGGTGACCGTGCCGCCCTTGTCCAGGGCGGCCTGGATGTCCTCGGCGGAGACCGCCTCGGTGCCGGCGCCGTCGTCCGAGCCACCGCAGGCGGTGGCGCCCAGGGCGAGGGAGGTCACGAGGGCGATGCCGCCCAGCAGGCGGCTGGTCCTTCTGCGCATGAGTGTGGATCCACTTCTTCGTGGGTGGGACAGGGGGAGGGGTGGGGGAAGGGGAACGTGGGGTCGAGGGGCGGCCGGGGCCGCCGGGTCACTCCTTGACGCTTCCGGCGGCGAGACCCGACTGCCAGAACTTCTGGAGGAACAGGAACGCGACGACGAGCGGCACGATCGTGAGGAGCGAACCGGTGATCACCAGGTTGAAGATCACTTCGCCGCCGACGGTCTCCGCCTGGGAGTTCCACGCGCTCAGGCCCAGCGTCAGGGGGTACCACTCCGGGTCCTTGAGCATGATCAGCGGCAGGAAGTAGTTGTTCCAGGTGGCCACCGTGGTGAACAGCAGCACGGTCACAATGCCGGGGGCGAGCAGCGGGAGCGCGACGGTGAAGAAGGTCCGCACCTCGCCCGCGCCGTCCATCCGGGCGGCCTCCAGCAGCTCCGTGGGGATCGCCTCACTGGCGAAGACCCACATCAGGTAGAGGCCGAACGGGGACACCAGCGACGGCAGGATGACCGCCCACGGGGTGTCCGTCAGCCCCATCTTGCTGAACATCAGGAAGGTGGGGACGGCGAGCGCGGTGGCCGGGACCGCCACCGCGCCGATCACCGTGGCGAAGACGCCGCGCTTGCCGGGGAAGTCGAACTTCGCCAGCGCGTACCCGCCGAGCACCGCCAGCAGGGTCGCGCCGCCCGCGCCCAGCACCACGTACAGCAGGGTGTTGAGCAGCCAGCGGGTGAAGATGCCGTCGCCGTAGGTGAACGTGTCCCGGATGTTGTCCCACAGTGCGAAGTCGTCCGCGAACCAGAGGCCGTTGGAGCTCGCCAGCCCGGCCTGCGTCTTCGTGGCGTTGACCACCAGCCAGATCAGCGGGACCACGGTGTAGAGGACGACCAGCGAGGTCAGCACGGTCAGCAGCTTGCTGCGCCGCGGGCGGCCCGGGCGGTGCTCCTTCACGCGTCGCAGACGCGGGGCGCTCCTCACCGCGCCGGGGGCCGTGGTGGCGGGTGCGGGGGTGGTGACAGGGGTGGTCATCGGGTCACGCTCCCTTGCGCATGCCGCGAAGCTGCACGACGTAGGCGACCACCATCGTGATCAGGCCCATGATGATGGCCACGGTCGCGGAGTAGTTGTGCTGCTGTCCGCTGAAGGACAGCGAGTACGTGTAGAAGTTCGGCGTGTAGTCCGTCGTGATGGCGTTGCGGGCCAGCGGACGCAGGATGCTGGGCTCGTTGAAGAGCTGGAAGCTGCCGATGATGGAGAAGATCGTCGCGATGACCAGCGCGCCGCGGATGGCGGGCAGCTTGATCGCGGTGATCACCCGCCACTGGCTCGCGCCGTCGATCTCCGCCGCCTCGTACAGGGAGTGCGGGACGACCCGCAGCGCCGAGTAGAAGATCAGCATGTTGTAGCCGACGAACTCCCACGTGACGATGTTGCCGATGGAGGCCAGGACCAGGTCCGCGGAGAGCGGGTCCGGCAGCGACCAGCCGAAGGCCGAGTTGAAGTCACCGACCAGGCCGTACTTGGTGCCGTACATGAAGCCCCACATCAGGGTGGCGACCACGGCGGGCACCGCGTACGGCAGGAAGATCGTGATGCGGAAGAAGCTTTTTCCGTACAGCCGGCCGCTGTCCAGGGCGAGCGCCACCAGCAGGGCGATGCCCAGCATGATCGGCACCTGGATCACCAGGAACAGCGCGACCCGGCCCAGCGACGCCCAGAACAGCTCGTCCTTCAGCGCCTGCTGGTAGTTCTCCAGACCGACGAACGTGGTGCCGCCGATGAGCTGGTCGCGGAACAGGCTGAGATAGACCGAGTAGGCGATCGGAGCGAGGAACACCAGGGCGAACACGGCCGCGAACGGGCCGATGAAGCCCCAGCCCTTCCACGAGCGCCGGTCCCGTCTCGCCGGAGGCGGGGCCGGCCGCGGCCCTGCGGCCGTCGGCGGTTGCAGCGTCGTCATGTCGTTCCTCGCTGTTCGGCGTTCCGGTAACCAGCGGCTCGGCACCCGGCACGAAGCCGGGCGGCAGGTCGCCCGGTCCGGATGGTTGCGTAAACATCGCTCGGCCCGGGAAGCGCGTCGAGCTGTTATGTTTACGTAAACATTCGGTGGCGGCATGTCTACACTGCCCCGATGACGACGGTCAAGGGTCCTCAGACGGACCGTGACACGAGAGACAGGAAGGCGGGGGGAAACACGTGGAGACGGTCGACGACGCGGTGGTGAACCCGGGCGGCCCGGCCGCCGCGACGGCGGGAGACGGCCCGGGGACGGCCGCGCCCGCCCCCCGGCGCCGCACCCGGGCCCGCGCCACCGCCTCCATGGCGGACGTGGCACGGCTCGCGGGGGTCTCGGCCCAGACGGTCTCCCGCGTCTCCAACGGCTACCCCGGGGTGACCGAGGAGACCCGCCGCCAGGTCCTCGCCGCGATGCAGGAGCTCGGCTACCGGCCCAACAGCGCCGCACGCGCCCTCAAGCGCGGCGAGTTCCGCACCATAGGCGTCATCACCTTCTCGCTCTCCACCACCGGCAACGTGCGCACCCTCGAGGCCATCGCCAACTCCGCCGCGCGCGAGGGTTACGCGGTGACGCTGCTGCCGGTCGCCGTGCCCACGCAGGACGAGGTGCGCGGCGCGTTCACCCGCCTCGAGGAGCTCGCCGTCGACGCCGTGATCGTCATCATGGAGGTGCACCTCCTGGACGCGGCGACGGTCCAGCTCCCGCCGCACGTGCAGGTGGTGGTCGTCGACTCCGACGCCGGCGACCGCTACACGGTCGTCGACACCGACCAGCACGGCGGCACCCGCGCCGCGGTGCGGCACCTGCTCGGCCTCGGCCACCGCACCGTGTGGCATCTCGCGGGCCCCGATGACTCGTTCGCCGCCCAGCGCCGCACGGACGCCTGGCGCGCCGCGCTGTCCGAGGCGGGCCGGGAGCTGCCGCCGCCGGTCCGTGGCGACTGGTCGGCCGAGTCCGGCTACCGGGCCGGACTCGAACTCGCCGCCCGCGAGGACTGCACGGCCGTCTTCGCCGCCAACGATCAGATGGCACTGGGGCTGTTGAGAGCGCTGCACGAACACGGCAGACGGGTGCCGGAGGACGTCAGCGTGGTCGGCTTCGACGACATCCCGGAGGCGTCGTCGTTCCTGCCCCCGCTGACCACGCTGCACCAGGACTTCGCCGAGGTGGGGCGGCTGTGCGTGCAGGCGGTGCTGCGGAAGATGCGGCAGGAGGGGCCGGAGCGGGGGACCACGCTGGTGCCGGCGCGGCTGGTGGTGAGGGAGAGCACGGCCCCGCCGCCGTCGGGACGCTGAAGGGCTTCCGCGAGCCCGCCGCCGACGCGGGACGGCGGTCGTCGAGCGATCAACGACCCGTGTCGGTGAGGGCGTTGATGTGCCAGACTCGATGATCGTCAGGGCGTAAAGAGTCGTCGCACCCACCGGAACGGACGAGTTCATGCCGACGGGCACACCCCCCACCCCGCCGCGGACCGACACCAGCAGGGCCCAGCCAGCGCGGGTCTACGACTGGCTGCTGGACGGCAAGGACAACTACCCGGTCGACGAGGCCGTCGGACGCAGACTCCCGCCGCAGGCGAAGGACGCCGCCCGGCAGAACCGCGCCTTCATGCACCGCGCCGCCGCCTGGCTCGCGGACCAGGGGGTCGACCAGTTCCTCGACATCGGCACCGGCATCCCCACCGAGCCGAACCTCCACCAGATCGTGCAGCGCGTGGTCCCCGCGGCGCGGATCGTATACGTCGACAACGACCCCATCGTGCTGCGTCACGCCGAGGCGCTGCTCGTCAGCAGCCCCGAGGGCACCACGGAGTACGTCCAGGCCGACGTGCGCGACCCCGGCGGGATACTGCGGCACGCCCGTGACGTCCTCGACTTCTCCCGGCCCGTCGCGCTGTCCCTGATCGCCCTCCTCCACTTCCTTCCCGACGACCAGGACCCCCAAGGCATCGTCAGGGAACTGGTGGGCGCGCTTCCGCCGGGAAGCCACCTCGTGCTGTCCCACGCCGCGTCCGACCTCCACTCCGACCTTGCACGCCAGGTCACCGAGGAGTACGCCCGCGCCGGCATCCGCCTCGGCTTCCGCACGCGCGACGAGGTCGCCCGCTTCTTCCACGGCCTCGACCTGGTCGCCCCGGGCCTGGTGACGGCCCCGGAATGGTTCCGTGCGGAGCCCGCGCCCGCGGCCGAGGACAGTGGGATCTACGCGGGAGTGGCGAGGGTGCCGTCCGGGGGGACGGCGTAAGGGGCGGGCGGAGGGCCGAGAGCCGACGGGGCCGACTGCCGGCACCCGGAGGTGCGTGCTCTCCGGTCCCGTGACGGCGTCCGGGGAAACCGCAATGCTCCGGCAGGCATCGGTCAGGTAGCGTGCGGGACATGTCGAGCCCTGAGTCGGACGAGGTGGGGGCTGCCGGTCACGCCGTCAGCCCCTGAACCACCTGGTTCGTAGTCCCGTCGTCGCACCGCCTTCCGCGGTGGGGCGCGCGTGTGTTCACGGCTGGCCGCGGTGACGAGACGACCCCCTCGTGCCTCTCCTCACCTCGGAGCCACTCGATGCCCCTTCCGCTGTACGTGCTCGCCCTGGCGGTCTTCGCCATGGGCACCTCGGAATTCATGCTCGCCGGCCTCCTGCCGGACATCTCCCTGGATCTCGGCGTCACCGTCGGGACGGCGGGCTCGCTCACCTCGGCCTACGCGATCGGCATGATCGTCGGAGCCCCCTTGGCGGCCGCGGCGGCCCGCGACCGGCCCAGGCGTCCTGCCCTTCTGGGCTTCCTCCTCGCCTTCGCCGCGGCCCACGCCGTGGGGGCCGTGTCCACGAGCTTCGCCCTCCTGTTCCTCACCCGGGTCGTCGCCGCGCTCGCGAACGCCGGATTCCTCGCCGTCGCCCTGACGACCGCGGCCGCCCTGGTCCCGCCCGGCAGGAAGGGACGCGCGCTGGCCGTTCTACTGTCCGGCACGACACTGGCCACGATCGCCGGCGTGCCCGGCGGAGCGGTGCTCGGCGCGGAAGCCGGCTGGCGGGCCACCTTCTGGGCCGTGACCGCGCTCTGCCTGCCGGCGGCTGCCGGCATCCTCATGGGCATTCCCGCGGGGCAGGGTGCACACGGGGCGACCGGCAAGCCGGCGCTGCGGACGGAACTCGCCCAACTCACCCGGCCCCGGCTGATCCTTGTCACGCTGCTCGGCGCGCTGGTGAACGCGGGCACCTTCGGCGGCCTCACCTTCCTCGCACCCGTGGTGACCGACACCGCCGGACTGGGCGAGCTGTGGGTGTCCGTCGCCCTGATGCTCTTCGGCGCCGGCTCCTTCGTGGGCGTCACCGCCGCCGGACGGCTGTCCGACCGGAACCCCGGCCGGGTCGTCGCGGTCGCGGGCCCCTTGCTGCTGGTCGGCTGGCCGGCCCTGGCGGTGCTGGCCCACGAGCCGGCCGCCTTGCTCCCGCTGGTGTTCGCGCAGGGCGCGCTGTCGTTCGCGCTGGGCAGCACACTGATCGCCCGCGTCCTCCACGAGGCCGCGGGCGCCCCCACGATGGCCGGCTCGTACGCGACGGCGGCACTCAACGTGGGCGCAGCCGTCGGCCCCGTCGCGGCCGGAGCCACGCTCGGCACCGGAGCCGGCTTCTCGGGACCGCTCTACGCGGCCGGCCTCTTCGTCGCGACAGCGCTGCTCATCGCGCTTCCCTTCCTTCACGTCGTCACGGGCGCCAGGAGGGAGGCGGCGCGGTTGTGACCCCGTCCTGACCGAGCGGGCGTGGTTTCGGCCTCGTCCGTCCATGTCGTCGCCCGGCACAGGTCGTATTCCAGCCGGATCGGGGCACGTCCGTGCTTTGCGCCGGACCCGCAGGGGCGCCGACGGGGCGACCGGCTCACCACGTCGACGAGGGCGCCGTTCCGGGGCGCCCCGAGGGTGATGTGACCCTCGGGGCGCCTCTCGGGCCGGGCCGCGTACGGGTCGAGCGGGCCGTCCACAGTCCAGGAACAGCAACGGCCGTTCCACGGACCGGATCTTCCCGTCGCGGGCGGCGATTTCCGGACCGGGGGAGAGGGGCGGGCGACGCCCGTCACAGTGTTCCGGCGATCGCCGTGCTAGTGTCGATCTCTGTTGTAGTCGTGCGGTCATCGACCCGCGGGGTCGGAGGGACCGGCACTGCGCCAGCACCGGCGCCTACTGCGCAGCAAGATCTCACACGGATCACACGGAGAGGTGCACACTCCCGTCGCTGCTTCTCAAGGGCCGCGCCCTCACCGGGCGGAACCGCCCCCGCGGCCCCATTCACCCAGGCTCGTTCTTGCAATTCCCCGCGTCCCACTGCGGCGGACATTCCTTGAGACGCGCCACATCAAGGAAGGTTCTCCGTGACACAGGCACGCGCGAACGATCGATCAGGCCGCACCCGCTCCGCATACAAGGGCGCCCCCAAGAGCGGTGGCCGCCGCTTCGGCGGCTCCGGCGGCCGCGGCGGAGCGCCCCGGCAGGGGCAGGGCAAGGGCGGTTCGGGCCGCAGGACCGTGACCTCGGGGGAGTTCGCCCTCCCCGAGACGATCACCCCCGCGCTCCCCGCGGTGGAGGCCTTCGAGGACCTCGGCCTCCCCGGCGAGATGCTCGCCACCCTCGGCAGTCAAGGCGTCACCGCGCCGTTCCCCATCCAGGCGGCCACGCTGCCGAACTCCCTGGCCGGCCGTGACGTGCTCGGCCGTGGCCGCACCGGCTCCGGCAAGACCCTCGCCTTCGGCCTGCCTCTCCTCGCCCGCACGGTCGGCCGCCGTGCCGAGCCCCGCAAGCCGCTGGCCCTCGTCCTCGTCCCCACCCGGGAACTCGCCGGACAGGTCAACGACGCGCTGACCCCGTACGCCCGCTCCGTGCGGCTGAGGGTCGCCACCGTGGTCGGCGGGCTGTCGATCGGCAAGCAGGCGTCCGCGCTGCGCGCCGGCGCCGAGGTCGTCGTCGCGACGCCGGGACGGCTGAAGGACCTGGTCGACCGGGGCGACTGCATACTCGACGAGGTCGCCATCACGGTGCTCGACGAGGCCGACCAGATGACCGACATGGGCTTCATGCCGCAGGTCACCCGGCTGCTCGACCAGGTGCGCCCCGACGGCCAGCGCCTGCTCTTCTCCGCCACGCTCGACCGCAACGTCGACCAGCTCGTCCGCCGCTACCTCAGCGACCCGGTGGTCCACTCCGTCGACCCGTCCGCGGGCGCGGTGACCACCATGGAGCACCACGTGCTCCACCTCGACGAGACGGACAAGCGGCAGACGACCACGGAGATCGCCGCGCGCGACGGCCGGGTCATCATGTTCCTCGACACCAAGCACGCGGTGGACCGGCTCACCAAGCACCTGCTGAACAACGGCGTGCGCGCCGCCGGTCTGCACGGCGGCAAGTCGCAGCCGCAGCGGACGCGGACTCTCACCCAGTTCAAGGACGGCCACGTCACCGTGCTGGTGGCGACGAACGTCGCGGCGCGCGGCATCCACGTCGACGACCTCGGCCTGGTCGTCAACGTCGACCCGCCCGGCGACCCCAAGGACTACCTGCACCGCGGCGGCCGCACGGCCCGCGCCGGCGAGTCCGGCAGCGTGATCACCCTGGTCACGCGGGACCAGCGGCGCGACGTCAGCCGGCTGATGTCCCAGGCGGGCATCACCCCGCGCATCACGCAGGTACGCCCCGGCGACGAGGAGCTGAACCGCATCACCGGTGCGCGGACGCCTTCCGGTGTCCCGGTCGTCATCACGGTCCCGGTGGTGGAGCGCCCCCGCCGCGCCGCCTCCTCCCCGTCCCGCAACCGCCGCCGTCGCGGCGCGCCGGGCCGGCAGGGGCAGGCTCAGGGCCAGGGCGGTACGGCCAAGGGCGGCGCCCAGTCCGCCCAGGACCGCACCGCCGGCGGCCGCGCCCGCCGAGGCGACGACGCGGCATCCCGCCGTAAGCCGCGTACGAAGCCGTCGATGGACCGCGCGGCCTGACAGCACCTCCACCGGGCGTGCTGCCGCCCGGTACGTAACCGCGGTGGCCGGCACTACGCCGGCCACCGCCGGGCGCAGCGGCAGCGATGAACAGCCGCACCTCCTCGCCTCCTTCGCGGACACCGGATCCGCCGGCGGCACGGCGGAGAGCGGGCGTGAGAACGCCCGGCGTGCCTGGCCGCCGCTTCCCCCGGCGGGCGTCCGCGTCGACAGAGCGAGAAAGAGACAAGCCGACCCGTACCGGCAGCCATGGTTCGGCGGGCGCCGAAGCGACCGCCAGCTAGCGTGCCCCCATGAGCGTCCCCACGGCCCCTTCCCGTCACCGCCCCACTCGGCCCGCCCGAGGCGCGGCGTGACCCCGCTCGAGATGGCGGGTGTGTTCGGCGCCGGTGTCGGGGCCGGGGCCCTGAACGCCGTGGTCGGGTCCGGGACGCTCGTGACGTTCCCCGTGCTGCTCGCCGCCGGGCTGTCCCCCCTCACCGCCACCGTGTCCAACGCCCTCGGCCTCGTACCCGGAGCCGTCAGCGGGGCCGTCGGCTACCGCCGCGAACTCGCCGGACAGGGCCGCCGCGTGCGCAGACTGGCCGTCGGCTCCGCGCTCGGCGGGATCACCGGCGCCGTCCTGCTGCTCGCGCTGCCCGCCGAGGCGTTCGAGACCATCGTGCCCTGTCTGGTCGGGCTGGCCCTCGTCCTCGTCACCCTCCAGCCGCTGATCGGCCGCAAGGTCCGGGAACGCCGGTCCTCGGACCGGCCGGTGCGGCAGGACGGCGGGCGGACGCTGTTCGCGGGTCTGACACTCGCCAGCGTCTACGGGGGCTACTTCGCCGCCGCGCAAGGAATCATCTACATCTCCCTGATGGGACTGCTCCTCGACGAGCCGCTCCAACGGCTGAACGCCGTGAAGAACGTCCTCGTCGCCGTCGTCAACGCGGTCGCCGCCGTCTTCTTCCTCTTCGTCGCCGACTTCGACTGGACGGCCGTCGCCCTCATCGCGGCCGGCTCCACGCTGGGCGGCCAGCTCGGGGCCGCCACGGGCCGCCGCTTCCGCCCCGCCGTGCTGCGCGCCCTCGTCGTCGCCGTCGGGACCGTCGCGCTCGTCCAACTCGTCCTGCGCTGAGGCGCCGGAGTACGCCACTGCGCCACAAGAGCTTCAGCACGCCTCTTGTCATCCGCGTGCGGCGGCAGTTTCATCACGTCAGGAAACTTTCCTAACAACCCATGTCCCGGACGGAGTCCCCCCACATGACACCGGCCCCCCACACGGCATCGGCCTGCCCGAAACCGCACCCGAAGCCGAGCCCGCGCCTCGCCGCGCTCCTCATGGCCCTCGCCGGCGCTCTGCTCCTCTCCCTGACCGCCGCCCTCCCCGCCACCGCCGCCCGCCCCACCGGCTACGGTGCGAACGTGCCGATCACCCACCGCGCAGCCACACCCGTCGACGCCAACGGCCGCCTCCAGGTCTGCGGCACCCGGCTCTGCAACCAGCACGGCGCCCCCGTCCAGCTGCGCGGCATGAGCACCCACGGCACGCAGTGGTACGCACAGTGCCTGACGGACGCCTCCCTGGACGCCCTCGCCCACGACTGGCGCGCCGACGTCCTCCGCGTCTCCACCTACGTCCAGGAGGGCGGCTACGAGACCGACCCCGCGCACTTCACCGCCCTCGCCGACCGGCTGATCCGGCAGGCGAGCGACCGCGGGCTCTACGTGATCGTCGACTGGCACATGCTGACCCCCGGCGACCCCATGGCCAACCTCGACCGCGCCACCAGGTTCTTCACCGACATCACGAGCCGCCACAAGGACCGCGTCAACGTCCTTTACGAGATCGCCAACGAGCCCAACGGCGTGAGCTGGTCCCGCATCAAGGAGTACGCCGAGCGGATCATCCCGGTCATCCGCGGCAACGACCCCGACGCGCCCGTCCTGGTCGGCACCCGGGCCTGGTCCTCGTTCGGCGTGTCGGAGGGCGCCGACGAGTCGGAGGTCGTGAACGACCCGGTCGACGCGGCCAACATCATGTACACGTTCCACTTCTACGCCGCCTCGCACCGCGACGAGTACCTCGCGGCCCTCTCCCGCGCCGCCGACCGGATCCCCGTGTTCGTCACCGAGTTCGGCACGCAGAACTACGCCGGGGAGGGCGCCGACGACTTCGAGATGTCCCGGCGCTACCTCGACCTCATGGCGCAGAGGAAGATCAGCTGGGTCAACTGGAACTTCTCCGACGACCACCGCAGCGGAGCCGTGTTCACCCCGGGCACCTGCGCCGCGGACGGCCCGTGGGCCGGCACGCGGCAGCTCAAGCCCGCGGGCGTCTGGATCCGGGACCGGATGAGGGAGTAGACGCCTGTCGGCGGGGGTGAAACGCGCCGGCACCTGCCCTGCGGGTGCCGGCCCGCCCCGCCGGAGTCACCTCACGGCAGGATCGAGTCCACGTAGCCGCCGTCCACCCGCACCGCACCGCCCGTCGTCGCCGACGCCTGCTCCGAGGCCAGGTACACGACCATGTTCGCGATCTCCTCCGGCTCGATCAGCCGCTGCAGCAGCGACTGCGGCCGGTGCTCGCGCATGAAGGCGCGCTGCGCCTCCTCCCACGGCAGGTCGCGGTCCACCAGTTCGTAGACGAAGTCCTCCACCCCGCCCGTGTGGGTGGGGCCCGCGATGACCGAGTTCACGGTGACGCCCGTGCCCGCCGCCTGCTTGGCGAAGCCGCGGCTCACGGCCAGCAGGGCCGTCTTCGACATGCCGTAATGGATCATCTCGGCCGGGGTGACGATCGCCGAGTCGCTGGCGATGTTCTGCACCCGGCCCCAGCCGCGCTCGGTCATCCCGGGCAGCAGCAGACGGATCAGCCGCACGGCCGCCAGGACGTTCACCTCGAAGTAGCGGCGCCACTCGTCGTCGCTGATCTCCAGCGGGTCGGCGGATCCGAACACGCCGAGGTTGTTCACCAGGATGTCCACCTGCGGGAGTGTCTCCACGACCCGCCGGGCGCCCTCCTCCGTGGTCACGTCCGCCGCGACCGGCACGACCTCGGCGCCGGGCACCTCGCGCTCGAGCGCTGCCGCGCCCTCCCGCACCCGCTCCTCCGACCGTCCGTTCACCCCGACCCGCGCCCCCGCCCGCGCGAGCCCGGCGGCGATCGCCGCCCCGATGCCCTGGGTGGAACCCGTGACCAGCGCGGTACGGCCCTTGAGATCGATCTGCACGTCCTCACCTCTCCAGCCGGATGCAGCGGCGCAGCCCGCGGACCACCGCCCGCGCGCGCCTCTCGACCCGCTCCGACTTCCCTCCAGCCCGCCGCCGAATCACAGCCGCCGCCGTGCTTCGGCGCGCCCTGCGCGGGCACACGTTTCCGCACCACCGCGCACGCCCGTCCGGGCATACGCTGCACGAGGGGGAACCCGGTGAGACGGGACCCGAAAGGCGGGAGACGACGTGACGGCCGACCACCCGGACGAGCGACAGGGGCGTGACCACCCGGACACCCATGAGGACCGTGCGGACACGGACGGGGGAGCGAAGCAGTCGCGCACCACCGGCGAGAATCTGCTGCACGGGCTGGAGGTGGACGTCCGCCGGCCGGAGCGCCCCGTGCTGCTGGACGCCGACGGCACGCCCATCGAGACCTGGCGCGAGAACCACCCGTACGACCGGAGGATCCGCCGGTCGGAGTACGAGCGCACCAAGCGCGTCCTGCAGATCGAGCTGCTGAAGATGCAGCGGTGGGTGAAGGACACCGGCCAGCGGATGGTCGTCGTCTGCGAGGGACGCGACGCGGCCGGCAAGGGCGGCACCATCCAGCGGTTCATGGAACGCCTCAACCCGCGTGGCGCTCGCGTGGTCGCCCTGGAGAAGCCGACCGAGCGGGAGGCCGGGCAGTGGTACTTCCAGCGCTACGTCGCCCATCTCCCGGCCCGCGGGGAGATCGTCTTCTTCGACCGTTCCTGGTACAACCGGGCCGGCGTCGAGCGGGTCATGGGCTTCTGCTCGGAGGAGGAGTACCGGCTGTTCCTCGAGCAGACCCCGCTCTTCGAGATGCTGCTCACCGATGACGGCATCATGCTGGTGAAGTTCTGGTTCTCGGTGTCGCGGGCCGAGCAGCGCACCCGGTTCGCCATCCGCCAGGTCGACCCGCTGCGGCGCTGGAAGCTGTCGCCGATGGACCTGGAGTCGCTGGACCGCTGGGACGACTACACCAAGGCCAAGGTGGAGATGTTCCGGGCCACGGACACCCCGCACGCCCCGTGGACGGTCGTGAAGAACAACGACAAGCGGCGCGGGCGCCTGGAAGCGATGCGCAGCCTCCTCGACCGCTGCGACTACCCGGCCAAGGACCACGAGGCGCTCGGCAAGCCGGACCCGCTGATCGTGGGCGCGGCGCACACCCTGCTGGAGCCGGGCGAGGAACCCGAGGCCCTGTCCCCGACCCCCTTGGCGGGCCCCGGCCACGGCCCGGGCGCCCACCCGGACGGCGGGCAGCGGCCGGGGTCGTGAACCCGGCCGTGACACCCGCCGCCGGGCGGCTCGCGGCGACTGCGCGGCGCGGGCGCATCCCCGGGACGTGCCCGCGCCGAACCGCCCGGCCCCGCCGAGCCCCTCCACCGGAACGGGGCGATCTCACCGCACCGGCAGCCTCAGCTCACCGGCACCGAAACCTCCCCGCTGCCCGAGGCCTCCGCGCCGCCCGGCACCCGCACGGTGAACGGCCGGTCCGTGCCCGACGCGGTCACCCGGAGCGCGTCCCCGTCCCGCCGGACGTGGAACGTGGCAGCGGGGAGGCCCGCCGTGTCCGGCACCGTGACCTCCGCCGCGTAGTCGGACGCGCCCGACGGGTGCACCAGCAGCACCGGCGCGTCCAGCCAGTCGCCGTCCGCGCGGGAGTCGTCCCCGGCCAGCGGCAGCACCGCGCCCTCACGGACGTACAGCGGGAGGCTGTCGTAGCCGTGTCGCTCGGTTCGCCAGCAGGGGCCCGTCACCCGCTCGCCGCTCAGCAGATGCGTCCAGGTGCCCTGCGGCAGGTACACCTCCACGTCGCCGTCGGCGCCGAACACCGGCGCGACCAGCAGGTCGGGGCCCAGCATGTACTGGCGGTCCAGCGGGCGGCACGCCGGGTCGGCCGGGAACTCGAGGATCATGGGCCGCATCACCGGCACTCCCTTGCGGTGCGCCTCGGCCGCCGCGCCGTACAGGTACGGCATCAGCCGGTGCTTCAGCAGTGTGAACTGCCGGGCGACGTCCACCGCCTCGTCGCCGAACTCCCACGGCACCCGGTACGACGTGGAGCCGTGCAGCCTGCTGTGCGACGACAGCAGCCCGAACGCCAGCCAGCGTTTGAACACCTCCGGGTCGGGCGTGCCCTCGAACCCGCCGATGTCGTGGCTCCAGAAGCCGAACCCGCTCAGTGACAACGACAGTCCGCCGCGCAGGGACTCCGCCATCGCCTCGAACGACGACCAGCAGTCGCCGCCCCAGTGCACCGGGTACTGCTGGCCGCCGGCGGTCGCCGACCGGGCGAAGACGACCGCCTCGCCCTGTCCTCGCTCCTTCTCCAGCAGTTCGAACACGGTGCGGTTGTACAGGTGTGTGTAGTAGTTGTGCATCCGCTCGGGGTCCGAGCCGTCGTGCCAGACGACGTCCGTGGGGATGCGCTCGCCGAAGTCCGTCTTGAAGCAGTCCACCCCCTGGTCGAGCAGCGCCTTCAGCTTGCCCTGGTACCAGGCGCGGGCGTCGGGGCTGGTGAAGTCGACCAGGCCCATGCCGGCCTGCCACAGGTCCCACTGCCACACGTCACCGTCGGACCGGCGCACGAGGTGTCCGAGCGCCGCGGCCTCGTCGAACAGCGGCGACTTCTGCGCGATGTACGGGTTGATCCAGACGCTGACCCGCAGGCCCTTGTTCCTGAGCCGGGCCAGCATGCCCTCCGGGTCCGGGAACACCTCCGGGTCCCACCGGAAGTCGCACCACTGGTACTCGCGCATCCAGAAGCAGTCGAAGTGGAACACCGACAGCGGGATGCCGCGGTCCGCCATGCCGTCGACGAACGAGGTCACCGTCGCCTCGTCGTACGAGGTGGTGAACGAGGTGCTCAGCCACAGGCCGAAGGACCAGGCGGGCGGCAGCGCCGGGCGGCCGGTGAGCGCGGTGTACCGGCCCAGTGCCTCCTTCGGGGTCGGACCCGCGATCACGTAGTACTCCAGCGTCTGGTCCTCGACGCTGAACTGCACCTGCCCGACGGACTCGGAACCGACCTCGAAGGAGACAGCGCCGGGGTGGTTGACGAAGACGCCGTAGCCGCGTGAGGACAGGTAGAACGGCACGTTCTTGTAGGCCTGTTCGCTGCTGGTGCCGCCGTCGGCCTGCCACACGTCGACGGTCTGGCCGTTCCTGACGAACGGGGTGAAGCGCTCGCCCAGGCCGTAGACGTGCTCGCCGACGCCGAGGGACAGCCGGCTCAGCATGTGGTGCGTCCCCTCCGCGGTGGTGGCGTACGCCGTGCTCTTGGCGCCCGCCCGGGTCAGCTGCCGTCCGTCCGCGTCGAGAAAGGTGAGCCCGAAGCCGCCGTCCGCGTCCAGCCGCAGGGTGAGCGGGCCGCTGGTCAGCTCCGTGACCGCGCCGTCCCGGCGCACCTCGCCCGCGCCCCCGGCGTCAGCGGCGAGCGCGTAGTCCGGTCCGGGGTGGCGCTTCCCGGCGTGATGGGTGACCCGCACGCCGACGACGCCCTCGGCGGGGGAGAAGCAGTCGACCGTGACCAGCGGGGCGTTCAAGGTGTCGCCCCGGCGCGTCACCTGCTTCGTCGACGCATAGCTGGTGAAGCGCTTCGATTCCGCGCGGACGTCTCGCACCTCGGTGGCGTACGAGATCTGGACGCCGTCGCGGATGCGCCAGAAGCCGTCGGTGAATTTCATGGTCTTCCTCGGGATGGGGAGGGCGAAGGAAGGGAGAGAGGGACCTCTGACCAGGAACTATGGCAGGATCCGCGGAACCTGTCACGCCCTGGCGCGAGAAGATCGTGCTGCTGGCGGGCTGGCGCGGCCGACTCGTGGCGGCGTATTGGTTGTCAGGCCAAACAAATTACACCCCGGTGCAGTGGCAGACGAGACCCCCATCGTGGCGGCCCGGTGTCGAAGCGCTTCACCTACCCTTCCACAGTGCCGCCGGCCCCGGAACCCACCGGGCCGGTCCCACCCAGGGGGCGGACGGCCTCGTCCAATGTCGCTGCCGGACGTCGTGCAGTTCGACGCCTTCGCAATGCCGGTGTCCGCCGAGGCCGGCTCTGAAGGGGGTGCGCCTCAGGCGGCCGTGACGCCGTCCACGTCCGCCACGGGGGGCGCCCCGGCGGACTCCCCGGCCTGTGCGGCGGCCGGCCTGCGCAGCAGGAGCAGCGCCGCGTCGTCGTGCAGCCGGCCGCCCACGTGGTCCAGAAGGTCCTCGTGCAGCGCGGCCAGCGTCCGGGCGGGCTCGTCGCACAGGTGCCGCGTGACGCCCTCGGTCAAGGGGTAGAACGCGCGGTCGGCGTCCCGCGCCTCCGTGACGCCGTCGGTGTAGAGGAGCAGCTGGTCCCCGTCGTGGAAGGGCACCACCTGGAGGTGGGGCACGTCATCCGACAGGGCGCGCAGCCCCAGCGGGGGCGCGGGACGGACGGGCTCGACGGCCGTGACGTCGGTGCCGCGGATCAGCAGCGGGGGAGCGTGGCCGCAGTTGACCACCTCCAGCCGTCCGGGCTCCGGGTAGCCGGCGACCACGGCGGTGACGAAGTCGTCGCCGCCCAGGTTGCGGGCCAGGCTCCGCTCGATCCGCCCCACGACGTCCAGCAGGTCCGGCTCGTCGTACGCCGCCTCCCGGAACACGCCGAGCACCAGGGCGGCCGTTCCCACGGCGGGCAGGCCTTTGCCCCGCACGTCCCCGACGATCATCCGCACGCCGTACGGGGTGGGGACGAGGGCGTAGAGGTCGCCGCCGATCCTGGCCTCGGCGGCGGCAGCGCTGTAGCGCACCGCCGTCTGGAACGGGCCGACCGTTTCCGGCACCGGCTGGAGCAGCGCGTGCTGCGCGGTCTCCGCGACGGACCGCACGGCGGCCAGCACCCGTTCACGTCGTGCGCGCAGCGCGCTGGTGAGGGACCCCGCGAGGGTGACGGTCACCAGGGCGGACAGCACCACGGACAGGTGCGCGAGAGCCATGTCGTGGCGGTAGGCGATGCTCGTGCCGAGCAGGACGGCCAGGGCGCCCACACCCAGAACCTCGCGGGGCCGGCTGGTGGCGGCCGCCAGCGCGGGGCCCGTGGCGAGCAGCGGCAGCCAGATCCGGCCGGTGCCGGCCGCCATGTCGATGGCCACGATGACACAGAGGACCAGGACGGGCAGCGCCGGCGTCTCGGCGACCCAGTGCCCGCACGCCCGGGCGCGAGGGGATCGAAGAGACTCCAGCCCGCGCGGGTACGGCCGTATCGGCGAGTGGTCGCGTCCATGCTGACGGGCGTGACTCATGTCCTGTCCGGTTCCTCACCTGTGCGCGTGTCCGATTTGCCTGGTATCTCAAGGAAAGGTGATGGTGCCCGGCATCACAAGGACGCGGTTTTCACATAGTGAGAGACAGGCTGCGGGTGACCCGGTGGGCGATCGGCAGCAGACGCTCGCGGACCTCGTCGATCCGGTCGAGGCGGTTACGGGGCATGGACACCCCGAGGGAACCCACGGTGCCGCCGCTGTACACCGGCACCGCCACGCACACCGTGCCCAGCGCGTACTCCTCCAGGTCCGTCACGGCCGGGGCGAGGGGTGTGTCCTCCAGCCGGCGGATCAGCTCCACGCACGTGGTGACCGTGTGCGGGGTGAGGTCGTTCAGCGTGTGCCGGGACAGGTACTCCTTGCGGGAGTCGTCGTCCAGCTCCCGCAGCACGGCCTTGCCGAGCGCGGTGGCGTGGCCGGCGTCCTCGAACCCCACCCACAGGTCGACGCGCGGGGCGCGGGGCCCGTCCACGACCTCGGAGACGCGGATCTCGCCTTCCTCGTAGAAGGTGAGGTAGGCGGCGCTGGACAGCTCGTCGCGCAGCGCGGAGAGGACCGGCCGGACCCGGGCCAGCCGCGCCTGGCCGCGGCCGCCGGTGTGCAGGGACTGCAGCCGGTCGCCCAGGACGAAGCTGCCGTCGTCGAGTTTCCGCAGGTAGCCGTCGTGAACCAGGGTGCGCAGCAGGTGATAGGCGGTGCCCAGGGGCAGCCCGGTCTCCCGCGCCAGCTGCTTGGCCGGCGCGCCCGTCTCGTGCGCGCTCGCCACCTCCAGCAGCCGGAAGGCGCGCTGCACGGAGGAGATGAGCGTCGGGCTCGCACCCATGCGTCCAGCGTGCGTCACCCGTCCGCCGACGGCAAGGGAAGCCCCCGCTCCGATCGGAACGGGGGCTTCCATGTGTACGACCGTCAGCGGTCAGCCGTCAGTCGTCAGCGCCAGGCGTCAGCCGTCCTGTCCGTCCGCCGCGAGCGGCCGGTCGGTGAGCGCCACGTCGAAAATGTGCATCACACCCCGGTCGGTGTCCCGCGGCAGCACGACGGCAGACACCCGCTTGGCCGGATCCAGCGCCACGGGACGCGTCCCGAACACCTTGGTCTGCGCGGTGTCCGAACCGCCCGCCGCCCGGTTGCGGCCCGTCGTGACCACCAGCGGCTCGTTCCCGAACCGGTAGTCCGTCCCGGGCGTCCAGTCGGTGAGGCCGAGCGGCACGGTCTGCGTCGATCCGTCGGTGTACTCGACCACCGCGGTGCCCCGCGACGGACCGTTGGTGGCGAGCCCCAGGAAGGAGATCCCGGTGGCCTTCCGGCCGCCCAGCGGGACGCGCTGACCGTGCGGGATCCAGTTGTCGGGCTCACCGGGCCCGCTGTCCGGCCAGGTGAACACCACCCCGGTGTCACCGAGCGGCAGCTCGGCGCCCGGCGCCGCGCCCGCCTCGGCCAGTCGCTCCCGGGACAGCGAGTTGTCGCTCAGGTCGAGCGACCCCAGGTTCCCGTGACCGTCCGGGGTGACGCCGATGTTGTTCCGGGCGTCCGTGCCGTCCGCGTACGACGGCGGCAGATCTCGCGCGCCGGTGCCCCAGGTGCCGGGACGCGACGCCATCCGCAGGTCGAGCCGGCCGCCCTCACGGGTGAACTCCGCGGGCACCCAGGACTTCGAGGTGGCCCGTCCGTCGGCCTTCAGCGCCGCCACGTAAGGCGTTCGCGCGGCACCGGGTGCGTCGACCGTGATCCGGCGCCGGCTGCCGGCGCTGTCCACCACCACGCGCTCGAACACCGGGCTGCTCACCATCAGGTCGGCGGTGCCCGGGACCGCGGGGAACAGGCCGATGTTCGCCCAGACGTACCAGCTGCTCAGCGAGCCGAGGTCGTCGTTGCCGGGCAGCCCCGAGGGCGTCGTGTCGTACATCTCGTCCGCCGCGCGGCGCAGGACCTCGCCCGTGCGGTCCGGCCGGCCCAGCCAGTGGTAGACGAACGGCATGGTGAAGCTGGGCTGGTTGCTCAGATAGGCGCCCTTGGTGCCGTACACCCCGGCGTCCAGCTCTCGCGTGTGCTCGTCCAGGTCCCGCAGGGCCGCCTCGGTCCCGCCCCGCTTCTCGATCAGCGCGCCCACGTTGTGCGGCACCATCCAGCCGTACTGGTACCCCGTCGCCTGCTCGAACTGGTTGCCCCGCTCACCCAGGTCGAAGTTCCGGTCGAAGCCCGTACGCTCCCGCGGCCGGATGTGCCCGTCGGCGTCGTCGAAGACGTTCTGCCAGCTCTGCGCCCGTACCATGAACCGGTCGTACGTCTCCTCGTCGCCCAGCCGCTTCGCCAGCTGCGCGATGCCGAAGTCGTCCACGGCGTACTCGAGCGTCTTCGACGTCGCCGAGTCGCCCTTGCGGCTCTCGACGAAGCCGACCGTCGCGTACTGGTAGGCGTGCCGGCGCAGCGTGGCGTCGGCGGGCAGGGTCTGCGTCGACCGCATCGACTCCAGCGCCGCGCGCCGGTCGTAGTCCGTGCTGCCGAACGCGTCGAGCGAGGCGACCACCGACTGCAGGGAGTCGCCGCTCATCTTCTGCTGGAGCTGGTTGAGGTGTGGCCAGTTGGGCCAGGCGCCCGACTGCCTGGCCATGTCGGTGAGCGACTGGTTGATGTCACTGCCGACCTCCGGGAACAGCAGCGCCACCAGTTGTGCCTGACTGCGGTAGATGTCCCAGCCCGCGTAGGTGACGTAGTGGTGTCTGCCCCGCTCGACCCGGTGCAGCTCGCCGTCGTAGCCGCGGTACTCGCCGCTGACGTCGTCGAAGACGTTCGGGTGCAGCAGCGCGTGGTACAGCGCGGTGTAGAACTTCACGCGCTGGTCCCTGGTACCGCCGTCCACGCGCAGCGTGCCGAGGGCGTCCCGCCACACGCGCGCGGACTGCGCGCGGACCGCGTCGAAGGACCTGCCGCGGGTCTCCGTGGCCGCGTTGCGCGCGGCGCCCTCGACGCTCACGTAGCTCAGGCCGGTCTTCGCGGTGACCCGGGCGCCACGGTCGAACACCAGGTAGGCGCCCGCCCCGTGCTTGGCCGTGCCGCCGGAGGCGGTGTCCGCCCCGGGACGCACCTCCGAGCCCTGCCAGGTGCCGTAGGAGCGCACCGGACGGTCGAACGTGGTCGAGAAGTACGCCCGGTAGCGTCCGCCCTCGTCGCACACCGAGGCGGCCTCCACCCAGCCGCTCACGGTGGCGCCGTCGACCGTCACCTCGCTGCCGAACACCCGGTTGTTGGACCCGGCGACGTCGAGCAGCAGCGTCGCGCCGGCGTCGGTGGGGAAGTCGAA
The DNA here is from genome assembly GCF_043082785.1 of Streptomyces sp. NPDC014764. Taxonomy (NCBI): domain Bacteria; kingdom Bacillati; phylum Actinomycetota; class Actinomycetes; order Kitasatosporales; family Streptomycetaceae; genus Streptomyces; species Streptomyces sp. NPDC014764. Next base: position 77,595 of record NZ_JBIBXY010000014.1, read on the forward strand.
GCGGCTCACCGCGGTGCGGGTCGTCGCGGTCAGCTCCGCGTCGACGCCGTTCGCGAGGCCGACCGAGTAGTAGCCGGGGTCGGCCTTCTCGTCGGCGTGGTCGAAACCGAGGTAGTAGTCGGTGATCCGGTCGGCGGGCGCGGTGGGCAGGGCGCCTCCGGGCAGCGCGCCGGTGTAGGGCAGCACGGGGAAGTCGAAGCCGCTGAACCGGCCTTCGCAGCCGGTGCCGGACAGCCGGGTCATGCCGAAGCCGCGAAGCTTGTCCGCCGTGTACTCGTAGCCGCCCTTCTGGTCCCCGTCCGACGAGCGGTACGTGGTGGGGGAGGACTGCACCATGCCGAACGGGACGGTGGCTCCCGGATAGGTGTTGCCGTAGGCACTGTTGCCCTTGTTCTGGGAGGTGTCCAGGCGGGTGCCGATGAACGGGTCGACGGCGTCGAACGCCGCGACGTCGCTCCGGCCCGGGGAGGCGGCCGCCCCGCCGGCCGGCACCAGTCCGGCGACCAGCGATCCGAGGACCAGGGCGGCGGTGAGGAGTCTGCGACGGCCCGGAGGCGGCGTCGGCGCGGGCGACTCGGTGGCTCTCCACATGACGGGGTCTTCCTGCCTTCCATGAGGTGCTGACAACGTTGTCTGCTCGCGACCCGGTGCTCTCGCGGCCTACAGTTCAGCGCCCCGGCGTCGCGGGCGGAAGCCCTGGGAGACGACCGGTTGAAGTGCGGGGAACATCACGCGGTGCGCCGCCCGGACCCGCGACGGGCGGGCCCGGCCGGCGCAACGGCCCGTCAGGGCGCGGGCACCTCGTCCACGAACGACGTGCCCGACGCGCGGTAGGCGTCGATCCTCGCCGTGACCTGAGCGGGTGTCAGCACCTCGTCCTTGACGTGCAGGACGTAGTCGACCTGCTGGTGGTAGGCGCGGGGTGTGGCCGACGACCGGCCCTCCAGGTCGATCAGCCACTGGTTGAAGTTGATCGACATCGGCCGCTCCGGCAGGTACGCGGCGTCATGGGTGCCGAAGTGGCTGCCGTCGACGTAGTACGTGATGCCGGAGTCGTCGATGGTGACGACCAGGTCGTGCCAGCCGGCGAAGCTGCGGCGGCTCTCGCTGTGCTGGTTGACGGCCTGCCAGGGGTCGGGGGCGTAGGTCTCCCAGGACGTCGTGTACAGGATCGACGACGGCTCGCCCCAGCCGCCGTTGGGCAGATACTCGAAGTCGTACTCGGCGTAGTCGTCGGCCATCGGCGCCTTGAGGTCGTTGATGGTGAAGAACGTCTGCACGACGCGGTCGCCGTCCGGGCCGGAGACGGGGGCGTCGGAGAAGCGGACACGGGCCGCGTAGGTGCCGTACGCGAACTTCATGCTCCGGGTGAGGATCTCGGTGTGCGTGGTGGAGGCGCCGGTGCCCGCGGTGGACGTCTCCAGGTCCATCACCGAGTTGCCGCCCGAGGAGGAGAACGTCACCTTCGACGGGTCCCAGGTCGCCCCCGGCACCCCGGGGCCGCCCGCGTCGGAGCGGACGCGCCAGCCGTGCGCCGCGAGGTCGGGGTCGGTGTGCGACGCGTAGTCGAAGTCGTCGAACAGCGCCTGACCGCCCTCGCCGGGCGGGTCGGCCGGGTCCGCGGGGACGGTCGGGTCGTCGCCCTCTGGTCCCGCGCCCCACACGGTGGCGCCCGCGAGCCGCGCGGTCACCTTGTCCCAGTCGGCGTACGACGTCCGCGCGGCGCCGAAGGAGTAGTCGTCGCTCTGCCGCAGCGTCTGCCAGTCGGCCCGGTGGAAGCGCAGTTGCAGGTCCCCGGTGTCGGCGCCCGGCGCGAGCGTCCCGGCGGACGGGGTGAACCCGATCTCCAGGTAGCGGTCGGCCGTCGCGGTGGGCTCGGGGAGCGTACCGAAGGTGCCGGTGACGGCCGCACAGCCGACGACCGCCCAGGAGCAGGCGAACCGGTACGGGACGTCCGGGGCGTCGGCCTTGAAGTAGTAGCGGATCTTCACCTGGCTCAACTGCACCGGTGCGGAGCCGGTGTTGCGGACCTTGAACCAGGGTTCACCTTGGTCGGCGATCGCGCCGGCGGCGCTGGTGCGGTACTGCACGGCGAGCGGGCCGGCCGAGGCCGTGGCGGCCGGGGCGGGGAGCCCGGTGAGGGCGGCGCCGCCCAGCAGGGCGGTGAGGGCGAGTGCCGCGCGGGCGCGGCGGCCGGGGTGACGAGTACGCATCCGTGGTCCTTTCGCGGTGGGGGTGGCGCACGGGGGTGCGTCCGCGCGGCGGGCGTGGGGGCGCCGCCCGGCGCGGGGCTCGCGGTGACGGACCGGTCCTCGGAACTGACCAGTTGCCCGCCGGGGCCTTACCAGTTGATGTCGAGAGAAGGTGGCATAGACCAATGAGCGCGTCAACCCTGCGCGTAGAAACGGAAGTTGCATGCCTCGGGAGGCGTCCCGACGCAGACCGGACCAGTTAAGGTCGAGGGCATACCAGTCGCCCCGCGCGCCCGCCGCGGCCGACGACGAGGGGAGGCCCGTATGCCTGTCGATCCCGCCGCCTCGGGGGCGGTGCTCAAGCGGGAACGGGTACGCGACGCGCTCCTCGAACTCATCGAGGCCCGCCGTCCCGGGGACGCCGTCCCCTCCGAGCGGGCCCTCTGTGCCCTGCTCGGTGTCTCGCGCCCCACCGTGCGGGCGGCGGTCGACGAACTCGTGGTCGCGGGGCTGCTGGTGCGCGAGCACGGGCGGGGCATGTTCGTCGCCGCCGAGAAGATCACCCAGGAACTCGTACCAGGACACGGCGCGTTGGCCGTGCCGCAGGCCAAGGGCGTGTGGACCAGTCGCATCCTCGAGTTCCGCACCCTCCCGGCCGGCGCCCGTGTGGGCCGCAGGCTGCGTGTGTCACCGGCCGCCGAGGTCCGGTACGCGGCCCGACTGCGGCTGGTGGACGGTGCCCCGATGGCCATCGAGCATCTGCACCTCCCCGTCGCTCTGGTGCCGGGACTCACCGAGGCGGAGCTCGAACGGGGCGACCTCTACGAGCACTTCCGCGACCGGCACGGGGTACGGGTCATCGAGGCGGTGCAGTCCGTCGAGCCGACCGTGGTGACCCGTGCGGAGGCGGAGCTGCTCGACGTGCCCGAGCTGTCGCCGGCCCTCCTGTTCGAGCGCCTCACCACCGACACCGAGGGGCGTCCGGTGGAGTACGTCCGCTCCGTCTACCGGGGCGACCGCTACCGCATCGTCTCCCGGCTCGCCCTCGGTCCGGGTGCCCCGCGCGCGGGCGGGGCGGAAGGGGCTCAAGGAGGCCACCACCCCGGCTTCCCGCCCGGCGACCTCACGTCCCGAGGGCCGGTCAGCTTCTCGGCGCACGGAGTCGTCCAGCACGACTGAGCCGCACCGTCCGGCGCATGCGCCCACGAGATGCGGAACCATCTCCTCCTCAATTCGTGCTTGAAACGTTGACAGGTCCATACCAAGGCGAGACTCTCTTTGAGAGCGCTCTCACACCCGTAGTCGGCCACTCGTCGAACGGAGAACGACCATGCTGCACACCCTCAGACGCCGGGTCACCGCCGTGGCTCTGGGCATCGCCACCGCGCTGGGCGGCGGCTGGCTCGCCGCCGGGGTCCCGTCCCCCGCGCACGCCGCTGTCCCGGCCACCATCCCGCTGACCATCACCAACAACTCGGGCCGCGCCGAGCAGGTCCACATCTACAACCTCGGCACCGAGCTGTCGTCCGGCCGCCAGGGATGGGCCGACGCGAGCGGCGCCTTCCACCCATGGCCCGCCGGCGGCAACCCGCCCACCCCCGCGCCCGACGCCTCCATCCCGGGCCCGGCGCCCGGCGCGTCCACCACCATCCGGGTCCCCAAGTTCTCGGGCCGCATCTACTTCTCCTACGGCCGCAAGATGGAGTTCCGGCTCACCACCGGCGGTCTGGTGCAGCCCGCCGTGCAGAACCCCACCGACCCCAACCGCGACATCCTCTTCAACTGGTCCGAGTACACGCTCAACGACTCCGGACTGTGGATCAACAGCACCCAGGTCGACATGTTCTCCGCGCCCTACACGGTGGGCGTGCGACGCGGTGACGGCAGCACGCTGAGCGCGGGCAAGCTCAAGCCCGGCGGCTACAACGGCGTGTTCAACGCCCTCGGAGCACAGCCGGGCGGCTGGGCGGATCTCATCCAGACCCGCTCCGACGGCACCGTGCTGCGCGCCCTGTCCCCGCTCTACGGCGTGGAGACCGGCGCCCTCCCGGCGTCCGTCATGGACGACTACATCAACCGCGTCTGGGACAAGTACACGGGCACGGACCTGACCGTCACCCCCTTCGCCGACCGTCCCGACGTCCGGTACACCGGCCGGGTCTCCGGGGGCGTCCTGCGTTTCAGGGACGGCGCCGGCAACGAGGTCACCGCCTTCCAGAAGCCGGACGCCTCGTCCGTCTTCGGCTGTCACCGTCTCCTCGACGCGCCCAACGACCAGGTGCGCGGCCCCATCTCGCGCACCTTGTGCGCGGGCTTCAACCGCACCACCCTGCTGGCCAACCCGAACCAGCCCGACCGGAGCGCGGCCGGGTTCTACCAGGAGCCGGTCACCAACCACTACGCGCGGATCGTCCACGCGCACATGGCCGACGGGAAGGCGTACGCCTTCGCCTTCGACGACGTCGGCGCCCACGAGTCGCTCGTCCACGACGGCGACCCGCGCGGGGCGTCCCTGACACTCGACCCGCTCGACTGACCGCTCCCGCCCGCCGCCCCTGCCGGCCTGCCGGCCGGGGCGGCACACGCCCGACGGCCCGTGGGCGCCCGCCCGTTGTGCCCCGCGATCACCGCGCGCCCCCGCGGGCACCATAAGGTTCCACCATGTCTGCCTCGTTGAACGCCGGTAAAACGCGCGCCGCGCTGCGCACCTCGGCACGCATCTCGGGCGAGCTGCTGCTGGTCCTGGTGGCGACCGGAGTGGCCCTCTGGCTGCTGGGCCGGATGTGGTCGGTGGTCTGGCCCCTGGTGGTCGGTCTGCTGCTCACCACGCTCACCTGGCCCCCGACCCGCTGGCTGCTGCGGCGCGGACTGCGCCCGGCGGTCGCCGCCTCCCTGGTGACCGTGCTGTTCCTGCTGATCGGCGTGGGCACCGTGGCGCTCATCGCCGTGCCCGTCGCGTCGGAAGCCGGCGAACTCGGCGACGGTGTCGTCGCGGGCGTGCAGAAGCTGCGCGACTGGGCGGAGGGCCCGCCGCTGAACATCGACGACGCCCAGATCTCCACCGCCCTCGACGCGACCATGGCCCGCATCCAGGACAGTGCCGGGTCCATCGCCACCACCGCGGTCACCGGGGTGAGCACCGTCGTCAGCGGCGTCGTCACGGCCGTGCTGGCGCTCTTCCTGATGTTCTTCTTCCTGAAGGACGGGCCGCGTTTCCTTCCGTGGCTGCGCCGCCAGCTGCCCGGCCGGCTCGCCACCGACGTGCCGGCCGTCGCCGCCCGCTGCTGGAACACCCTCGGCTCGTTCGTCCGGTCGCAGGCGCTGGTCGGTCTCATCGACGGTGTGCTCATCGGCATCGGCCTGTGGATCCTCGACGTGCCGCTGGTCCTGCCGCTCGCGGTCCTGACCTTCGTGTCCGCGTTCGTGCCCATCATCGGCGCCCTGTTCGCCGGGCTCGTCGCCGTGCTGATCGCGCTGGTGTCCAACGGGCTGGTCAACGCGCTGCTGGTACTCGCCGTGATCATCGTCGTGCAGCAGCTCGAGGGCAACGTGTTCCAGCCGATCATCCAGAGCCGCGGTCTCGGGCTGCACGCCGCGGTTGTCCTGCTCGCGGTGACGCTGGGCGGCAGCCTGGCCGGCATCGTCGGCAGCCTGCTCGCCGTGCCGGTCGCCGCCTTGATCGCGGTCGTCTGGAACTACCTCCGGGAACAGCTCACCGACCCGCCTTCACCGCCGGCGCCGGAACCATCGGCGCCCCGGCCTCCGGAACCGTCGACGCCGGATCCCTCGGCGCCGCAGTCCGACGCTCCGCGGCCGACGGCACCGCAGTCCCCGGCGCCCGGCGCCCCCGCCGCCTGACCCCCTCCGACCTCCAGGAAGCTCCCGTGACGTACGACCTCACCGCACTGCGCGCCGACATCCCCGCGCTGGCCGCCGGCACCGCCCACTTCGACGGCCCGGGCGGCACCCAGACGCCGCGCCCCGTCATCGAGGCGATCGCCGACGCCCTGGCACTGCCGCTGTCCAACCGGGGCAGCCTGCTCCCCGGCGAGCGCCACGCCGACACCCTCGTCGTCGAGGCGCGCCGCGCCATGGCCGACCTGCTCGGCGCCGACCCGGCGGGCGTCGTCTTCGGCCGCAGCGCCACCCAGCTCACCTACGACGCCGCCCGAACCCTCGCCGCCGGCTGGGCGGAGGGCGACGAGGTGGTGGTCACCCGGCTCGACCACGACGCCAACATCCGCCCGTGGGTGCAGGCGGCCGAACGGGCCGGCGCCACCGTCCGCCGCGCGGACTTCGACCAGGACACGGGGGAGCTGACCGCCGACCACGTCCGCGCCCAGCTCTCGCCGCGTACCCGTCTGGTCGCGGTCACCGCCGCCTCGAACCTGATCGGCACCATGCCCCCGGTCGCCGAGATCGCGCGGCTGGTCCACGAGGCGGGCGCCCTGCTGTACGTCGACGGCGTGCACTACACGGCGCACGCACCGGTCGACGTGCGGGCGCTGGGCGCGGACTTCTTCGTCTGCTCGCCGTACAAGTTCCTCGGCCCGCACCACGGAGTCCTGGCCGCCGCACCGGAGCTGCTGGAGACCCTGCGCCCGGACAAGCTGCTGCCGTCCTCGGACGCGGTGCCCGAGCGGTTCGAGCTGGGCACCCTGCCCTACGAGTTCCTGGCCGGCACCCGCGCGGCCGTCGACGTCCTCGCCGGGCTCGGCGGGCCGGGCGCCGGTGACCGCCGCGCCCGGCTCCACGCGGCGTACGAGGCGATCGGGGCGCACGAGGCGCGGCTGCGGGCCCGTCTGGAGGAGGGCCTGGCGGGACTCGACGGGGCGACCGTCCACTCCCGTGCGGCCCGCCGCACCCCGACCCTGCTGGTCACCTTCGACGGCCGCCGCACCGAGGACGCCTACCGCTTCCTCGCCGGACGGAACGTCCACGCCCCCTCCGGCCACTTCTACGCCCTGGAGGCATCCCGCCACCTCGGCCTCGGGGACACCGGAGGCCTGCGCGTCGGCCTCGCCTGCTACACCTCCGGCGAGGACGTCGACCGCCTGATCGACGGTCTCGCGGACTTCCTGAAGGAGACCCCGGCCGCACTCTGACGTCCGGGCCCGCCGACGCCTCCCGTATGAGGGCGCCGGCGGGCCGTTCGTGCCATTGTGGACGCATGACCGTCGAAGTCCGCCCGGCCTCGGAGTTCGAGGACGTCCGTGCCCTGCTCGGTCCCAAGTCGCCGCAGGCGAACGTCTGCTGGTGCCTGAGCTACCGCGTCCCCTCCAAGCTCAACCGCGAGCTGCGCGGCCCCGCCCGCGGAGAGTACGTCGCCGGGTTGCTTCGTTCAGGCACTCCCCTCGGCGTGCTCGCGTACGACGACGGCGAGCCCGTCGGCTGGGCCGCCGTCGCCCCGCGCGCGGACACCTCCTTCGCCCGCAACCGAAAGATCCCGCACGTCGACGACCTGCCGGTGTGGTCCCTGTGGTGCGTCAGGGTTCGGCCCGGCCACCGCGGCAAGGGCCTCTCGCACGCCCTGATCGCCGGAGCCGTCCGGTACGCCCGCGCGCAGGGCGCCCCCGCAGTCGAGGCGTACCCCCTCGACAACGGCGACGCCCGCGTCGACCTGACCATGGCCTACCCCGGGCTCCGCAGGAACTTCGAGCGGGCCGGGTTCACCCACGCCGCCGACACCACCTCGGTGCTGTCCGGCCACCCCCGCGTGCTGATGCGGCTCGACCTGCGCTGAGGACACACGGCGCACGGCACGGGCGGCCCGACCGACGGCTCACGCGTACGCCGCGGGCCGCCGCGCTCTCGTGTACGGCGCGGGCCGCACCGCTCACGCGTACAGTGCGGCGATCTCCTCCGCGAACGTCTCCTGCGCCGCCTGCCGCTTGACCTTCAGCGACGGGGTGAGCAGACCGTTCTCCTCGGTGAACTCGCCGTCGACGACGACGAACTTGCGGATGGACTCCGCGCGGGAGACTGCCTCGTTGGCGTAGTCCACCGCCTTCTGCACTTCGGCCTGTATGCGCGGGTCGCGGACCACCTCGGACATCGGGGTGCCGGCGGGCATCCCGCGCACCGACAGCCAGTGGGCCACCGTCTCCGGGTCGAGGGTGACCACCGCGGCCACGAAGGGCCGGTTGTCGCCGACGACGAGGCACTGCCCGACCGGCGGGCGGCTGCGCAGCCGGTCCTCCAGCACGGCGGGGGAGACGTTCTTGCCGCCGGAGGTGACGATGATGTCCTTCTTGCGGCCGGTGATGGTCAGATAGCCGTCCTCGTCGAGGGAGCCGAGGTCCCCGGTGGCGAACCAGCCGTCGCGCAGCACCTCCTCGGTGGCCGCCGGGTTGTTCCGGTACGAGCCGAAGACGATGCCGCCCTTGATCAGCACCTCGCCGTCGTCGGCGATGCGCACCGCGGTGCCGGGGACGGGCCGGCCGACCGTGCCGGGGCGCGGGGACAGCGGCGGGACGACGGTCGCGGCGGCGGTGGTCTCGGTGAGCCCGTAACCCTCGTAGATCATGATGCCGGACGCGTAGAAGAACAGGTTGAGATCCTTCTCCAGCGGGGAGCCACCGCTGATGGCGTAGCGCAGGCGCCCGCCGAGCTCCTTGCGGACCCTGCGGTAGACCAGCAGGTCGTACAGCGCCCACGCGGCGTACAGGCCGGGCCCGGGGCCCTTGCCGTGGCCGAGGAAGCGGTCGAGGTGCGCCCGCGCGAAGCGGACGGCGATGCGGTGGGCGCGCTCGAAGGACGCGCCCCGCCCGATCTTCTCGGCGGTGGCCCGCCCGGTGTCGTGGATCTTCTCGAAGAGGTAGGGCACGCCCACCACGAACGTGGGGCGGAACGACTTGAGCGCGGGCCGCAGTTCGTCCGGCTTGATGCTCGGGCAGTGTCCCGTCTCGATGCGTGCCATGAGACAGGAGATCTGCAGGGTGCGTCCCAGGATGTGGGCGAGCGGCAGGAACAGCAGCGTCGAGGCGACCTGGGAGGTGACCGCCTTGAAGACGGGGTGCAGCAGCTCGACCGTGTTCGCGGACTCGGCGTACAGGTTGCCGTGGGTGAGCACGCAGCCTTTGGGACGTCCCGTGGTGCCGGAGGTGTAGCAGACGGTCGCCACCGTGTCGGCGGTGAGGGAGGTGCGCCGCTTGGTGACCTCCTCGTCCGGGACGTCCCGGCCCCGGGCGACGAGGTCGTCCACGGCGCCCGCGTCCAGCTCCCACACCTCGGGCGCCGGGTGCAGGGCGGCGGCGCCGGCGCGGACCGTCGCGGTGTTGTCCGGGGTCTCCGTGACGACGTACCGGACGCCGGCGTCCCGGACGATCCACTCCACCTGGTCCGCCGACGAGGTGGGATACACCGGCACGGTCTGCCCGCCGGCCGCCCAGATCGCGAAGTCCAGGAGTGTCCAGTCGTAACGGGTGCGGGACATCACGGCGACCCTGTCGCCCGGCTCGAGACCGGCCGCGACCAGGCCCTTGGCCACGGCGGTGACCTCCGCGGCGAAGGCCGCCGCCGTGACCGGGCGCCACGCGCCCTCTTCCTCGCGGCGCAGCACGACCGCGTCGGGTGCCTCGTCCGCGTTGGTGAACGGGACGTCGGCGGTCGTGCCCGTGACGGGGTGCGCGGCCAGGACCTCCGTGCGGACCTCGCGGACGGTCCCGCGTTCGTCCTTGACGGTCACCACCGAAGCGCGGCCCGCCAGATCGGCCCGTCGTTTCGCCCGTTTCAGATCCTTGCGTACGCCCATGACGGCTCCCGGTCGCGGCTGACTGTCCTGCTGGTGCTGTCCGTGCTTACTTACTCTGGAGTCAACTTACCCGCGCGTAGCAACGAGTCAACGGTCGGGGGACGATCAGTCCAGCCGGTCAGCCGTACGGATCGCCTCCGCCAGCTCCCGTACGTCCGCGTCCTCGGTCCGCGCGGCCAGCGACCCGGCGCGCTCGGACAGCTCCCCGAGGCCCGGGGCGCCCGGCAGCGCGCTGTCCCGGTGGCCGGGGGAGCGCAGCGCGTCGGCGAAGTAGGCCGCGGTGGCGGTCACCGTCAGCCGGGGCCGCGCCCGCCACACCGACTCCTCGAGCCCGTCGGTCTCCAGGTCACCGGTCTCCTCGTGCGGGGCACGGCTGTCGGGGTCGAGCCAGCGCACGGTCGCGGTGGCGAGGTGCCCCTCGGCGCCGGCACGGGTGCGCACCGCGTACAGGGCGGTCACGGTGTGGCCGGGGCCGACCTCGCCGCCGTCGACCCGGTCGTCGCGGAAGTCCTCGTCGGCCACCCTGCGGTTGTCGTAGCCGACCAGGCGGAACTCGGCGACCGTCTCCGGGTCGAAGGCCACCTGCGCCTTGGCGTCCCGCGCGGTCAGCTCGATGTTGCGGGGGAGCTCCTTGCAGAACACCTCGCGGGCGTCCTCCTCGTCGGACACGTACACGGTGTGGCCGTCGCCCCGGTCGGCGAGCTGCTCCATGAGGGCGTCGCCGTAGTCGCTGCCGACGCCGACGCCGAACAGGGTGATGCCGTGCTCGCGCCGGGACTTCGCGATGCGCTCCAGGATCGCGTCGGCCTCCGTCTCCCCGGTGTTGGCGAGCGCGTCGGACACCAGGACGACCCGGTTGGTGGCACCCTTCCGGAGCCCCTCCACTGCGGTCTCGTAGCCGGTCCCGACGCCTGCGCCGAGGTTGGTGGAGTCTGTCGGCTCCAGGCCGTCGATCGCGTCGTGGATCTCGCCCCGGTTGCCGTCGAGCCGGGTCATCGGCAGCACGGTCTCCGCCTCGTCGCTGAAGGTGACGAGGGCTACCGAATCGTCGTCGCGCAGTTGGCCGGTCATCGTGCCCAGTGCCTCCTGGGCCAGGTCGAGGCGGCCCGGCTCGCCCATCGAGCCGGAGATGTCGATGACGAACGTGAGGGCGGCGGGCGGCCGTTCGCCGTCCGCCTCGGCGGTCCGGGTGGCGAGCCCGACCCGCACCAGCGACCAGTCCTCCTCGTCGGTGCGGGCGCCGTCCACGGTGACCGTGAAGCCGTCGCCGTCGGGGCGCGGGTAGTCCTGCCGGAAGCTGTTGACGAACTCCTCCGGGCGCACGGTCGACGGGTCGGGCAGCCGGCCCTCGTCGAGGGTGCGCCGCGCGTAGCCGTAGGACGCGGTGTCGACGTCCAGCGCGAACGTCGACAGACGGCCGGGCTCCGGGGCCCCCTCCCGCGACTCCTGCTCGCCGCCCTCGTACCGGTTCGAGCCTTCCGGGGCGGGCGGGGGCTGCATGTCGTGGCTGCCGCCCCCGTAGGAGGCGTCGCTCCTCCGCGCCCCGCTGTCCTCGTCCCCGCTGCATCCGGTGAGCAGCAGCCCGCAGGCCGCGGTGAGTGCCAGCAGCACCCCGGCCGGTCGTCGTGTCCCGTGCCGCTTCATCCTGTGTACCCCCTGTGTCGGTCGACGCCGCTTCAGTGACTGTGACGGCGCGGCAGGCGGAAACGTGCGGTACGGGGTGTCGCAGGTGCGTCTCGAAGCGGGAACAGCGGTGTCCCGCCGAGACCGGCAGGTGATCTTCCGTTGACCTGCGCGAGGTCCGCCGGCGGAAACGGCCGGTGCGGCCCGGGGGGACGCACGGACCGCACCCGGCCAAAAACCGACGGGCCCCTCGTGGAACGAGGAGCCCGTCTCCCACTGCCCGCTCGGTGTGCGCAGATGACCACGTCGGCGGCCCGGTCGGGCGAACCGCCCGGTCGGCCGCCGGCCAGTCCGGTGTCGGCCGGGTCGGCCGTCCGGCCGATGCCGCGGACGGAGTGGTGGCGGGCCGCCGCTCGCGGCGGGCGGCCGAACCGGCTGGGGGCAGGCCTGTTCACGGCCGACCGGCGGCGCGGGCCCCGCGCCGGTCACACCCTCCCGGAGTCCAGTGCCGCGTCGGGCCGGCGGTGTGCCGTCAGCCGCTCCGGCCGCACCCGCTCCCCGTCATCGGTGACGAACGCCAGCCGGGCCGTGGTACCCGAGTCCGGCAGGGCGAACTCGGGTGACGTCCCCTCGGGGTGCGGGCGGTGGGACCGCCCCCAGGTCGCCAGCGCGGCGATCACCGTGCTCAGGCCCTGCCCGGCCTCGGTCAGCACGTACTCCTCGCGGGCCCGCTCGCCCGGCTCCCGGTAGCTGCGCCGCTCCATCAGCCCTTCGTCGACCAGGAACGCCAGGCGCTTGGTGAGGATGTTCGGCGCGATGCCCAGCGCGTCCCGGAACTCCTGGAAGCGCGTCGAGCCCGCCAGCATCGCCTCGCGCACGATCAGCAGCGTCCAGGCGTCCCCGAGCACCTGGAGGCTTCGTTCGATGGAGCAGGTCGAGTCCTTGCCGAGCGTCTTGGCCATACGGCCAGTGTACCGATGAGTTGCAAAGGGCTACTCAGACAGTCTAAGTTTTCCCAGGCAACTCAGCTGGGTGTGCGCCTTCTCGCGCCCCGCTCCCCTCACCGCCACCGTGTCGACCCGCGTCGGCCCTCACCGACCCCTATCGATGTGCCCCCTGGAGGCCCCGTGCCATCCCTCGGCACCCGCGGCAGCTTCTGGACTGCCGGCGCCGTCGTGGCCGTCGCGCTGTGGACCAGCGCCTGCCCGACCATGACCTACCCGCTCTACCAGGCCGACTGGGGCATCTCCACGACCACCGTGACCTGGGTCTTCGCCGCCTACCCGCTCACCCTGATCCCCGTGCTGCTCCTGCTCGGCCACCTCGCCGACCACCTCGGCGCCCGCGTCACCATGCTGCTCGGCCTCGTGGCGCAGTTCGCCGAAGTACTGCTCTTCGCGGTCGCGGACGGCGTTCCCTGGCTGCTGGCCGGACGGGCACTCTCACCGGCGCCCTGCTGTCCGTCTTCGCCGGGAGCATCACGCTCTCCGCGCTCCTGGGCCGGCGCCTGCACGTCCGGGTGCTCGTGCTGCTCGGAGCGGTGGGGTCCCTCGCCGCGGTGTGGCTGTTCGTCCTGACCGGCGCCACCCACTCGCTGCTGCTCTTCTTCGTGGCGTCGGCCGTCGCCGGGGCCGCCTACGCCTTCGACTTCGCGGGCGGGCTGACGGTGCTCAGCCGGTTCGCACCCGCTCCGTACCGGGCGGGCATGGTGTCGGGCGGCTACCTCGTCGGATACGCCGCCCAGGGCATCGGGGCGCCCGCGCTCGGCGCCGTGGTGACCGCGCACGGGCTGATGGCCGGGCTGGTGACCGGAGCGGCCGTGTCCGGAGGCTTCTTCGTGCTGGTCGCGGTCGTCGGTCTCACCGTGCTGACGCCTCTGCACCGGGCCGACCGCGCGGCCGTCCGCCACGACGCCGCACCGGTACCGGAATCCGCCCCGGTCGAGTGAGCCGGAACGACGAAGCGCCGTCCGCCCTCCCGGCGGGGGAGGGGCGGACGGCGCATCGGGCCGGGTCCTGTCACCCGTTCATCGCGCGGACGCTACGGATTGACGCAACCGATCGTGCCCACCGGGAAGTTGTTGCCGGTGGATGTGGCCGTGAAGCCGAACGACACGCTCCCGTCCGGTGCGATCGTTCTGTTGTGGGAGGCGTTCCGCACCGTCACCGTGCCGTCCGAACCGGTACTGAGGGTGCCGTTCCAGGCGCTGCCGATCGCGGTGCCCTGCCCGGGTTTCCACTGCACGGCCCAGCCGTTCAGCGGCGACGTCCCGTGGTTCATCACCTCGACGGAGCCCTGGAAACCGCCGTTCCAGGAGTTGGTCACGCTGTAGACGGCCATGCACTCACCGGTGTGCGGCGGGTCGCTCGGGTCGGGGGTGGGGTCGGTGCCGGGGTCCGGGTTGCTGCCCGAGCCGCGGATGCCGGTGACCTCGCCGTTGCCGCCGTCGAAGACCACGTCGGAGCAGGAGAAGAAGTTCTCCTGGCTGTCCGAGCGCACCCACTGCATGAAGATCAGCGCGTCACCGGAACGGCCCGAGGGCAGGTTCAGGTTCCAGTAGTAGTGGCCCCCGTTGGCGCCCGGGGAGCCCTGCTGGGGCGGGTCGGTGACGGTCTGGATCAGCTCCAGGTCGTTCCACTTCAGCTGCGAGGTGGGCGACCAGCCGGGCTTGGTGATGTACACCCGGAAGTCGCCCGGGTGCGCGGCCCAGTTGCTGTACTGCACCTTGATCGTCGAGCCCGACGTCAGATGCGTGCGCGGCCAGTCGGAGCGGGCCGCGTTGTACGCGGAGAAGTCGTAGGGCGAGCGGTCGCCCGCGCTGCACAGCGTGCCGTCCGGGACGTAACCGGGACCGCGTCCGCCGGCCTGCGAGTCGAGGACGGCGAACCAGTTGTAGAGGGCCGTGGCGCCGCTCTGGTTGAGCGCGGCCTCGCAGGCGGGGTTGGTCGGGTCGAGCGCGCCGGTGCCGGTGATGGCGTCCAGCTGGCACAGGTAGGTGCGCGAGCCGGGCATCATCGCCACGCCGTGCGCCTGTGCGTCCTTCTGCCAGAGGAAACTGAGACCGAGCCCTCCGAGGAGGGTCGCCAGTACCGCTGCCAGAGAGACCAGTCTGCTTCTCAGAGCCATGGAGTCTCCTGTCCCGATGCTGAGTTCTTCATGGGCGGTGCGAGAGGGGTAGGGGAGCGGGGGGTGGAGGCCCCCGCCCGGCCGGGGAGGGCGCCAGCCGGACGGGCGGGGGGATCGGAGGGCCGTCCCGCGGCGGATGGGGACCGCCCGGCGGCGGGTGCGTCGGCACCCGTCGCCGGTACGGCCGTCCGCGGCGCGGACGGGTGGGGGCGGCGGTCGCGGCTCACGGGCCGCCCCCTCGGCGGGACGTACGCGCTTCGGGGCCCGCCCCGTGGGTGCAGGGAGGGAAGAGCGGGCCCGGAAGCGGGGGCACGGCGGAGGGAGGCCGCCGTGAACCCTTAGGCGGTGCGGCAGGTGGTGCCGTTCAGCTGGAAGGCGTCCGGCTGCGTGAAGCTGCCGCTGTAGGTTCCCTGGAAGCCGAAGGTCTGGCTGCCGCCGGCGGCGATCCGTGGGCTGTCGGCGGGTCCGGTCGCCGTGACCGCGCCCGAGGAGGGGGTGACGGACGCGTTCCAGGCGTGCACGACGTTCTGCCCGGAGGGCAGGGTGAAGCCGAGCCGCCAGCCGTCCACGGGGGCCGAACCGTTGTTGGTGACCGTGACGTTCGCGGTGAAGCCGCCGGGCCACACGTTCGTCGCGTACGACACCGTGCAGGCGGCCGGCGTGCCCGGGCCGTCCGGATCGCCCGGGTTCTGCGTTCCGCCCGTGTCGACGGTCGAGGAGAAGGAGTTCACCGCGAGCCCCGCGCCGTTCTGCCACGGCTCGAAACCGGCCTGGATGCTCGTCAGGTACCAGTCGCTGCCCGCCATCCCGCGGGCGACGGTCTCCCGGACGAAGTCCATCACGTCGAAGCTCCAGCTGCCGATCGCGGAGGGGGCGACGAACGACAGCACGTCGTTGGTGCCGTTGCCGCCGGACCACACCTCCCAGGTGCGCCCGGCCACGCCGGCCGTGCCGACCTGCGAGCCGATGGGCTGGATCGGCCCCACCCGGTTGAACCAGATCATGATCTCGGTCCGGTTCACCCCGTCGGTGCGGGGCGTCGGGTCCAGCCAGATGTCGTACGAGGCGTTGTACACGGCGTTGTCGACATAGCTGTACGAGATGTTGCTGGGCGCGGAGGAGATGCCGCTGATGCGCGCGGGGAGCGCGGTGCCCGGCGAACAGTTCGTGTAGTGACAGCCGTTGAAGACCGAGGGGTACGACTTCGGCGCGCCGTCGGTCGGCACCGAGCCGTCGGCCTGCGTGACCCGGAAGCCGGAGTCGGTCGCGGTGACGCACTGGGTGGCGCTGGTGCCCCAGCGGTTGTTCTGGACGACGTAGCGGCCCTGGATGACGGTCGAGCCGAACTCCTCGCAGATCGTGGTGTCGGCCTGGGCGGGGGCGGTCGCGGTCAGCATCGCCGCGAGCGCGGCGAGAGCGGTGAGGAGCGCCGCCGACAGGGCGCGCAGGGTGCGGGGTTGGTGCCGTAACCGTGGCATGGGGGGACCTCTCGGGTGGGGGTGCGGGATGCGGCGGGAGCGCTCCCGCCTCCCCATTGATGGGAGCGCTCCCAATGGTGTTCCGGGACGGGACTGTAGAAGGCGTCCATGTCCCTGACAACCCTGTGCGCACCAATCCGTCGAATGCCTTTCGAAGTCGCAGGTCAGCGCGATGATCCACTTGACCTCGGACGACGGGAGCGCTCCCGAAACTTTCGACGCGCGCCCGACCGCGCGGGATTCCGCACCGGTCAGGCGGAGTCGCGCAGCACCAGTTCCGTGCGGTGGATGACGTGCCGCCAGGCCGACGACGGCTCCTCCATCTCCTCCAGGAGCAGCCGCACCATCGCGTGCCCGATCTCCTCCAGCGGCTGACGGACCGTCGTGAGCTTCGGGTCGGTGTGCTGGGCGAGCGGGAAGTCGTCGAACCCGATCACCGCCACGTCGTCCGGCACCCGCCGGCCCGCCGCCCGGAGCGCTCCCAACGCGCCCGCGGCCATGGTGTCCGACGCGGCGAACACCCCGTCGATCTCCGGTGCCCGCTCGAGCAGTTCGGCCATCGCGCGATGCCCGCTGTCCGCCGAGAAGTCGCCCCGCACGGTCCACGACGCCCGGGGCTCGACCCCCGCCCGCTCCATCGCCTCCCGGTAGCCGCGCAGCCTGCACTGGGCCACGTACATGTCGGGCGGTCCCGTGATGGTCGCCACCGCGCGGCGGCCGGTGTCCAGCAGATGCGACACGGCGGCGCGCGCCCCTCCGACGTTGTCCGCGTCGACGTAGGTCACGCTCTCGTCCCCCGAGCGCCGCCCCAGCAGCACGGTGGGCAGGCCCACTTCGGCAAGCATGTCGGGCAGCGGGTCCGCCGCGTGCACGGACATCAGCATCACGCCGTCGACCCGGCCGCCGCGTGCGTACTCCACGAGCCGCTGCCGCTCCGCGTCCGTGCGCACCAGGGTCAGCAGCAACTGCACCTCGGTCTGCGTCAGGGCGTCCCCGACGGACCGCACGATCGCGGAGAAGAAGGGCTCGCCGAACTGCCGCCAGTCCGGCTCCGTCATGACCAGCGCGACCGCGTCGGCGCGCCGTCCGGCCAGCGTGCGGGCGGCCAGGTTGGGGACGTACCCCAACTCCGCGATGGCGCGCTGCACGGCACGGCGGGTGGTGTCCCTGACCCCCGCCGCGTTGTTGATGACGCGGGAGACGGTGCCCCGCCCCACACCGGCGAGCGCGGCCACCTCCTCGAGCGTCGGTGTGCCCGGACGCCGCCTGAGCATGACCACCCCCACGAGATCACTTGATCCTACGGCCCCAGTCATGCCCGTATCGACCGTTCCCGCAACCCGCCGTCCCTGTCGGGTCGTTCGCTTCGCCCGCCCGGAGCGAACGGCGTGTCCGGACCCTGGACAGGTCCCCCGGCACCGTGCTCTCATCCCGTCTGGGCCTTACAACGTTGTGCAGACCGAACGGCGAGCCACCCGCCCGTCCCGCGCACCCCCTCCGCAGGACCACGGACGACGATGAACAGGAGCCCGCGCATGCCCGTCACCAGACGCACCCTCCTCGGCGCCGGAGCCGCAGGTCTCGGCGCGGCCGCACTCGGTACGCCCCTCGCCCGCCCTGCCTCCGCGGCCCCGGGGAACGCCGCGGCCTCGGGGAATGCCTTGGCCTCGGGTGGTGCCGCGGCTTCGGGGCGCGCCGCGGGGCCCCTGCCGGACGTCTTCCGCAGACTGCCCTCAGGCAGCGTCACCCCCCGCGGCTGGCTGGCCGGCCAACTGCGGCTCCAGCTCGACGGGTTGTGCGGCCGCTACGAGGAGATCTCCCACTTCCTCGACTTCGGCACCACCGGCTGGGTCCACCCCGACCGCCCCGGCTGGGAGGAACTTCCGTACTGGCTGCGCGGGTACGTCCCGCTCGCCGTGACCACCGGCGACACCGCCGCCCTCGTGAACGCGCGCCGGTGGATCGACGCGATCCTCACCACCCAGCAGCCTGACGGCTTCTTCGGGCCGCGCGCCCTGCGCACCTCACTGGGCGGCGGCCCCGATTTCTGGCCGTTCCTGCCGTTGCTCCAAGCCTTGCGCACCCACGAGGAGTTCACGGGCGACGAACGAGTCGTGCCCTTCCTCCTGAGGTTCCTCCGCCACATGAACGCCCAGGGCCCCGGCGCGTTCGACACCAGCTGGATCTCCTACCGCTGGGGCGACGGCCTGGACATCGCCGTCTGGCTGTACCGCCGCACGGGGGAGGCCTTCCTCCTCGACCTGGCGACCAGGATGCACACCCTGGGCGCCGACTGGACCGGCCCGACACCCTCCCGCCACAACGTCAACATCGCCCAGGGCTTCCGTGAACCCGCCCAGTACGCCCAGGTGACCGGCTCCGCCGAGCTGACCCGCGCCACCTACCGCGCCTACGGCTCCGTCATGGCCGAGTACGGCAGGTTCCCGGGCGGCGGCATGGCCGGCGACGAGAACTACCGGCCCGGCTTCACCGACCCCAGGCAGGGCTTCGAGACCTGCGGCGTCGTCGAGTTCATGGCCTCCCACGAACTCCTCACCCGCATCACCGGCGACCCCGTGTGGGCGGACCGCTGCGAGGACCTGGCGTTCAACATGCTCCCCGCCTCCCTCGACCCGCTGGGCAGGGCCGTCCACTACATCACCAGCGCCAACAGCGTCGACCTGGACGACCGCACCAAGACGCAGGGCCAGTTCCAGAACGGCTTCGCCATGCAGGCGTACCACGCGGGCGTCGACCGGTACCGCTGCTGCCCGCACAACTACGGCATGGGCTGGCCCTACTTCACCGAGGAACTGTGGCTCGGCACCGACGACGGGGGCCTCGCCGCCGCGATGTACGCGCCCAGCACGGTCCGCGCCCGGGTCGCCGGCGGCACCACGGTCACCGTCACCGAGCACACCGGTTACCCCTTCACCGACACCGTCCGCCTCACCGTCTCCACCCCGCGCCCGGTGCGCTTTCCGCTCCGCCTGCGGGTGCCCGGCTGGTGCCGCTCACCCGAACTCCGGGTCGCCGGACGGACGGTGAGCGCGCCGGACGGTCCGGGCTGGGCGACCGTGACACGCACCTGGCGCGACGGCGACGTGGTCACCCTGCGTCTGCCGCAGCGCACCGAGGTGCGGGCCCTGCCGGATCAGCACGGCGCCGTGACCGTCCAGCACGGCCCGCTGACGTACTCCCTCGAGATCGGCGAACGGTACGACCGCTACGCGGGCGACGACACCTTTCCCGCCTACGAGGTGCACGCCACCACACCCTGGAACTACGGCCTCGCCCCCTCGCCCCGGCCGGAGTTCACCCGCACCCCCGGCCCCGTCCCCGACAACCCCTTCACCCACGCCGCCACCCCCGTCCGCATCACCGCCGACGCCCGCCGCATCACCGAGTGGAGCGCCGACGACGAGCACGTCGTCACCCCCCTCCAGGACGGTCCCGTCCGCAGCGACGCCCCGGTGGAGCGCGTCACGCTGATCCCGATGGGCGCGGCCCGGCTGCGGATCACCGCGTTCCCCACGGCGTCCCCGGACGGGCGGCCCTGGACGCCCGAGCCGCCGTACCGCCGGATCGAGAACCGGCACAGCGGCAAGGTCCTCGCCGTGGACGGGATGTCCACCGAGAACAGCGCCCGTGTGGTGCAGTTCGCGAACACCGGGACCGGCGACCACGCCTGGCAGCTGATCGACCAGGGAGAGGGCTGGTACCTGATCCGCAACGGTCACAGCGGCAAGGTGCTGGGCGTGGACGGCATGTCGAAGGCGGACAGCGCCCGGGTGGTGCAGTACGAGGACAACGGCACCCCCGACCACCTCTGGACCCTGGTCGACGACGGAGACGGCTGGTACCGCATCCGTAACCGCCACAGCGGCAAGGTCCTGGGCGTGGACGGCATGTCGACGGCGGACAGCGCGCAGGTGGTCCAGTACGAGGACAACGGCACGGAGGACCACCTGTGGCGCTTCGCGTGAAGCGCCCCGAGGAGCACGGGAAACTGCGCGACCGACCCCACCCACCCGCACCCGAGGCCTCTCAGGGGCGCGGGGAACTGCGCGATCAGGCCCCACCGACCCGCACGCGACCACCCTCAGGGGCGCGGGGAACTGCGCGGCCAGTCTCCAACTCACCCGCACACCCGAGGCCTCTCAGGGGCGTGGGGAACTGCGCGATCAACTCCCACCCACCCGCACCCGACGACGACCGGCCCCCGCCCGCGCACCCCGCGCCCTCCGCACGAGATCTCCCGCTGCCCCCTCCCACCCGCTCCGGGCGAATGCGAACCCCGCGTCTGCCAACCGCCCCGGCGCCACCCGCCGGCTCTTCAACAGCAACTCCGTGTCCGAGCGCAGCACGAACGCCCCCGCCTCCGCCATCCACCGGCTCGCCGGCAACCCCACCGGGACCCCCCAGGCCGACCGCAGCACCCGCATGAACTCCCGCTGAGGAAGCGGACCGGGCGCGGCGAGATTCACCGCGCCCTCCATGTCCTCCCGGGCGATCAGGAACTCCACCGTCCGGACGAAGTCCTCGTCGTGGATCCACGACACGTACTGCCCGCCGCCCGCGACCGGACCGCCCAGCCCCAGCCGGGCGAGCCACGACAGCATGTCGAACACCCCGCCCCTGTCAGGGCTCATCACCATCGCGGCCCGCAGGGCCACTTTCCGGGTGCCGGGAGTCGCCGCTTCCTCCTGCGCCCGCTCCCAGTTCTTCGCGATCTCGACGCTGTACGCCCAGTAGTCCGGCACGCCGCTCTCCGCGCCGCCGATGACGCCGGTCGCCTCGTCGTTGGCCGCGTCGAACCGGTGGGCGTAGATCGTCGCGGTGCTCATCTGGAGCCACACCTTCGGCGGCCGACGAGCTGAAGCGATCGCCTCACCGACGACCCGTGCCGAGTCGACGCGGGAGTCCATCATGGCGCGGAGATTCTCCGGGGTGTACCGGCAGGAGACGCTCCGTCCCGCCAGGTTGATCACGACGTCCGCGCCGTCGACCACCTGGGCCCAGGGGCCCAGGGTCACCCCGTCCCACGCGACGTCCCGGGGGCGGCGAGGCCGCCTGGTCAGCACGACGACCTCGTGCCCGGCCGCGCTCAGCGCGCGGCCCAGGATCGAGCCCACCTGTCCGGTCCCCCCGGGCAGAACGATCTTCATAGGACCCCTCCGGCCTCTTCAGGTCCCTCACCCTATCCCGCAGTTTTGAACGTGTTCAACTGTGGGGTGCGCTGAGGTCGGGAACGGCCGAAGGCGGCCGGGTCTACGCCTGCGACGCGATCTGGATCAGATTCCCGCACGTGTCGTCGAGGACGGCGGTCGTGACGGGCCCCATCTCCAGCGGCTCCTGGATGAAGTGGACACCCCGCTCCCGCAGGCGCTCGTACTCCGCCCGTACGTCGTCCACCGCGAACACCGCGAGGGGGATGCCGTCGGCCACGAGGGCGTCCCGGTAGGGCTTGACCGCGGGGTGGTGGGACGGCTCGAGCAGCAGCTCGGTGCCGTCCGGCTCTTCGGGTGAGGTGACGGTGAGCCACCGGTCCGTCTCGCCCAGGGGCACGTCGTGCTTCTTCACGAAGCCGAGGACGTCGGTGTAGAAGCGCAGGGCCTTCGCCTGGTCGTCGACGAAGACACTGGTCAGGTGGATCTTCATGAGGGGTCCTTCTCCGGTGCGTGGGCAGGGGGGTGGGGCCAGCGCTCGGTGATGTGCCGCAGCGGCGCGACGTTCAGGTCGTGGAACTTGTACCGGCCCTCCCGCCGGGTCTCGACGAGCCCGGCGGCCTCCAGGACGGCGAGGTGCTGCGACACCGCCTGACGTGAGATGCCGAGCCCGTGCTTCATGCTCAGGCGCGCACAGATCTCGAACAGTGTCTGTCCGGACTTCTCCGTCAGCTCGTCGAGGATCGTGCGGCGGGTCCCGTCCGCCAGAGCTTTGAAGAGGTCGTCGGCCACGCCATCACGATAGGCAAGTGCTCACTTGCCTGTCAACGCGGAAGTCGTCCCGGCCATGCGGAAGCCGCCCCCGGCGAGCTGCCGGGGGCGGCTTCCGTGCCCGGCTAGCCGCGGACTCGGGACGCGGCCGCGGCGTCCCGGCGGAAGAGGCCCGACAGGGCCAGGGCCCCGGGCCCGAAGAACACCAGCAGCAGGAACGCCCAGCAGAACAGCGCCGGCGAAAGGCCGCCGTTCTGAAGGGGGAAGAGGTCGTCCGGCTGGTGCTCGGTGAAGTAGGCGAAGGCCATGGCGCCCGAGCTGAGGAACGCGGCGGCCCGGGTGAGGACCCCGAGCAGGATGAGCACGCCGCAGACCAGCTCGATCACCCCCGCGTACCAGAAGGGCCAGTCGCCGGCGGGCGTGGCGTCCCGGTCCAGCACGCCGAACAGGGTGGCCGCGCCCTCACTGGTGAACAGCAGGCCGATGACGATGCGGAACAGACCGAGGACCAGCGGCTGGTGACGGTCGAGCCGGTCGGTGACGCCCATGGTGGGACTCCTTGCAGTGGCCGGTGCGCAGGGCAGGGGGAGGGGCGGCGCAGAGGCCGTCCGCCCTTCACTAACGTGCGCGCCGTCCGCCCCGTTCAGTGGTCCGGGACCTCCTAGGACACAGGTCGGCAACGGTCCTCCGGGCGGCGGCTGGCACACTCGCCCCTCATGAGTGACAGAGCTGTCGGACCCGCCCGCCCCGCAGACGGGAACGGACCGCCCGCACCGGACACGACGGGCCGTACGCGCCTCCTTGCGGCGGTCGCGGCGCTGCTGACCGTCGGCGCGGGACTGGGCCTGCGGGCGGTGGCGACGGGCGACGTCGCCAAGTACGGCGGGGACGCGCTGTACACCCTTCTGATCCTCGCCCTGGTCGTGCTGGTGGCTCCGCGCTCTACGCCCGCGCGGGCGTCGGGCATCGCGCTCGCGGTGAGCTGGGCCGTGGAGCTGCTCCAGCTCACCGGGCTGCCCGCCGAGCTGTCCGCGCGCAGCACCGCCGCCCGTCTGGTCCTCGGCTCGACCTTCAACGCACCGGACCTGTTCTGGTACGCGGTCGGCGCGTGCGCGGGCCGGCTCGTCCTCCACGCGATCGTTCGCTGTCGAGAGACCAGGTGAGCCGCGCGGTCAGCTGTGGCCGGCCGGCGGCCCGTCGTCTCCACGGGGTGCGACGCCGAGAGCCGGTCGGCACGATGGAAAGGCGTACTCCGTACCGTCGGCGGTCCCTCGTTCCCGGCCGCGGCGGAGCACCACCGCGGCTCGGAGGAGCCTGAAGGCTGCCGAGCGACCCGCACGGCCGCGTGGCCCCGGGACCAAGGAGATCGCTCATGAGCAAGCCGATCCTCGAGCGGGCGGCGCAGGAGTTCGCCGACACCGCCTCACGGCCTCCGTTCGTCCACGACCTGGGTCCCGAAGGCGCGCGCAAGGTCCTGGACGAGGTGCAGGCCGCCCCGACCGACAAGCCGGACGTCGACGAGGAGTGGGTGACCGTCGCCGCCGGCGTGGGTGACGTGCGGGTACGCATCGTCGAACCCCCCGGATCCACGGGCCCCCTTCCCGTCGTCCTCTACATGCACGGCGGGGGATGGGTGCTCGGCGACGCCATGACCCACGACCGGCTGGTGCGGGAGCTGGCGACCGGAGCCGATGCGGCCGTCGTGTTCGTCGAGTACGACCGTTCGCCGGAGGCCCGCTGTCCCGTCGCCGTCGAACAGGCCTACGCCACCGCGCGGTGGATCACCGGCAACGGAGCGCAGTACGGCCTCGACAGCACACGCATGGCCGTCGCGGGCGATTCGGCCGGCGGGAACATGACGGCCGCGCTGGCCCTCATGGCCAAGCAGCGTGGTGACGTCACCTTCGTCCACCAGTCCCTGTACTACCCCGCGACCGACGCGGCCCAGGACACCGCCAGCTACGAGGAATTCGCCGACGGACCCCACCTCACGGCCACGGCCATGGCGTGGTTCTGGGACTGCTACACCACCGGCCCGGCCCAGCGCGCCGAGATCACGGTCTCACCGCTGCGAGCCGGTCTCGACGAACTCCGCGGCCTCCCCCCGGCCCTCGTCGTCGTCGACGAGAACGACGTTCTGCGCGACGAGGGCGAAGCCTACGCACGCAAGCTGCTGCAGGCGGGGGTCCCGACGACGAACATCCGCTACAACGCCACCCTGCACGACTTCATGATGCTGAACTCCCTACGGAGCACCCAGGCGGCCACTGCGGCCGTCGAGCAGGCCGTCCGCACGCTCCGCACGGCCCTCCGGACCGGCTGAACGGGCCCGGCAGGCCGGGGCGGGAGTCCGCCGGCGTACCGGTCGGACGAGGGCCGGGCACGGGCGACGGGCCCGACGGCACGCACACGCACACGCACACGCATGGACGGTGCCGCCGGACGCACCCAAGTGCAGCCGCGGGAGCGGTGAGCACACGCGGTCAGACCCGCCGCCCTTCCCTCAACCGGAGCCGCTCACCCGGGAAGCGTGCCCGGAAGCCGCGGTCGTGGGACACGGCCACCACGGCACCCGGATACGCGGCCAGCGCCGCCTCCAGGTCCTCGACGAGGTCGAGCGCCACATGGTTGGTCGGCTCGTCGAGGACCAGCAGGTCCGCCGGCCGGGTCACCAACCGGGCGATCTGCAGCCGTCGTTGCTGCCCGGCCGACAGCGCCGCGACCGGCACCGTCAGGTCCTCCTCGCGGAACAGCCCCAGCGACAGCAGCGTGTCACGGTGCTCCTCGACCGGCCCCGGCAGCCGAGCGGCGAACGCGGCGAGCAGCGGGAGCCGCCCCACGCGGGCGGGCAGCTCCTGCGGCAGATGACCGACGGTGGCGGGGCGGTGCACCGACCCCTTGTCCGGCTCCAGGTCCCCGGCCAGCACCCGCAACAGGGTCGACTTGCCGGCCCCGTTCTCCCCGGTGACCAACAGTCGTTGCCCGGGCTGGACGACCAACCGCCCGTCCAGCCTCAGTCGTTCACCGACGCCGATGTCTTCGAGCTCGACGGTCGCGAGTGCCGAACCCGTGTCCACGGTGGGCCGTTCGGCGTCCTCCACCGCCGGAGTCGCCGTGAACCGTAGCGGCTCGGGCGGCGCCGGCACCGGTGCGCGCCGCAGCCGGGCCAGCCGCTCGCGCACCGCCCGTACCTGGCCGCCCAGCTTCGCCTCGTGGGACCGGCGGTGCTTGCCGAACCCCTGCCGGGGGTCGCCGCCGGTGCCGGACAGCCGCCGGCCCGCCGCCTCCAGCAACTCCTCGGTGCGGGCCACCTCCTCGATCCACTCCGCGTGTTCCTGCTCGGCGCGGCGCCGAGCGGCCGCTTTCGCCGCCCGGTACCCGGCCCAGCCGTCGCCGTACCGGCGTACCGCGCGGGTGTCCCGGTCGACCTCCAGGATCGTGGTGGCGATCCGCTCGATGAACGGCCGGTCGTGGGTGACGGCCACGACGGTGCCGCGGTGCGCGCGCAGCCGTTCCTCCAGCCAGTGCACCGCGGACGCGTCGAGATGGTTCGTCGGTTCGTCGAGCAGCAGCAGTTCGGGGTCCGCGGCCAGGACGCAGGCGAGCGCCAGCCGGGACTGCTCGCCTCCGGAGAGCGTGCCGAGCAGCCGGTCGCGGGTCACACCGGCCAGCCCCAGGCCGTGCATGGTGGCGTCCACCCGCGCATCGGCCCGGTAGCCGTCGCGCTGCTCGTACGTGTTCAACAGGTTGCCGTAGGCGGCGAGTTCGGCCTCGGAAGCCTCGCCGAGGCGCTCCTCCGCCGTACGCAGCCTGCGCTCCAGGGCGCGCAGCGGGGCGAGGGCGTGGTCGACCGCGTCCTGCACGCTGCGGTCGGGCTCCAGTTCGGGGGTCTGGGTGAGGTGGCCGGTGCCGCCGGGGAAGACGGCGGTGACCTCGCCGTCGTCAGGTGTCTCGGCCCCGGCGAGGAGCCGCAGCAGGGTGGACTTGCCGGCCCCGTTCTCCCCGATGACGACAGCTCGCTCACCTGGGCGGACGGTGAAGGTGATCTGGTCGAGAATCGTGCGGGCGCCGTAGGACTTGGTGAGGTCCTTGACGGACAGCTGCGCCGCGGAGGCGGGCGCGAGGGCGTGGGCACGTGCGCGCATGGGTCTTTCCCTGAGGTGAGAGAGGTGACAGCGGGCGATGACGGCGGCGTCGGCCGTGCCCGGACTCAGAGAAAGAAGTAGTGGCGCATACGACCCACCTTAACAAGACGATCCGTCTCGTTCCAGGCGGTGCCCGGCCCCGGTGGTCAGCCCTCGGCCGTCGCCGCCCTGCGCCGCCGGTGCGCCGCCGCTTTGGCGTTGTTGCCGCAGCGCCGCATGGAGCACCACTGGCGGGTACGGCCCGAGGGCGGGTCGAGGTAGAGCATCCGGCACACCTCGGACGCGCACGTCGTCAGCCGCTCCCTGCGTGACGCGTCGGAGACGAGCTCGATCAGGTCCCGCGAGACCGCCGACAGCAGGGCGTCCTCGGTGAGCAGGTCGCTGCCCGGCGTCGGTCGTACGCCGGTCGACGTCAACTCCAGCCGCGCGACGGGCGGTTCGCAGGCGGCGAGGTCGTTGACCAGCTCCACGGACGCGGGGGAGGGGTGGTGCCCGTCCAGCAGCGACGAGGCGATGTCGTACGCCGCGTCACGCAAGGCGTGCAGCGACCGCAGCAGCGCCTTCGCGTCGTACCCGGGCGCCGGGGTCAGCCCCACGCCACGGCACCAAGCGGCCAGCCGTTCGGCGTCGCCCATCCGCTCCACCGGGCCGACAGGCCGGCGCCCCACTGTCGCCACGAGGTTCAGCGACAGCGAACCGGCGTCGAACCGGAGATCACGTGCCCGGGCGGTGACCCTGGTGCGCGGTGCTTGCGGCGCGGCTCCCATACGGTGATAGTAACCTCGGAAACGGTTATCAAGGGAGACGGGTGGCCATGCGGATCGCGATTGTCGGAGCGGGCGGGGTCGGGGGCTACTTCGGGGCGCGGCTCGCCGCGGCGGGCCACGGGGTGACCTTCGTGGCCCGGGGCCGCCACCTGGAGGCCGTACGGCGTTCGGGGCTTCTCGTACGCAGCCCGCTGGGGGACCTGCGCACCTCGTCCGGCTCGGTGGTGGAGAGCGTCGCCGACGTGGACGGCGCGGACCTGGTGATCGTCGCCGTGAAGCTGTGGGACACCGAGGACGTCGCCCGTGGGCTGGGCGCCTCCGAGCTGGCCGGCACGCCCGTGCTGTCCCTGCAGAACGGCGTGCACAAGGACACCGTCCTCGCCCGCCATCTGCCCGCCGAGTCCCTGCTCGGCGGCGCGTGCTTCATCTCGGCCTTCATCGAGGAACCGGGCGTCGTCCGGCACAACGGCACCCTGCAGCGCATGGTCTTCGGCGCCCGTCACCCCGAGCAGGAGCCGGTGGCGCGTCAGTTCCTGCAGGCGTGCAGCGAGGCGGGCATCGACGCCGAGGTCAGCGCGGACGTCGACCGGGTGATCTGGGAGAAGTACGTCTTCCTCGTCGGCCACTCGGCCACCACCACGGCCGTCCGCCGGCCCATCGGCGTCGTCCGCTCCCACGAGCGGACGCGGATGCTGCTGCGGGACGTCATGGCGGAGGCCGTGGCCGTCGCGCGCGCGTCGGGCGTCGAGCTGGCCGAGGATTTCGCAGAGCGGCAGCTCGCCTTCTGCGACACCCTCCCCGCCGACATGACGTCGTCCATGCACAACGACCTCGAACACGGCCACCGTCTCGAACTGCCCTGGCTCAGCGGGGGAGTGGCCGACCTCGCCGGTGAACTCGGCGTCCCCGCCCCCCGCAACAGGACGGTCGCCGACATCCTTGCCCCCTACGTCGACGGAACCCCGTCCGGCCCCTGACCGGGGGACATCCGAAGCCGCCGGTCAGCCCGCCGTGGCCCGGTTGAGACGGACGGACGACCAGAACGCCGCGCCGATGAGGATGACGCCGATCAGGCCGGTCACGATGTCGTTCACCTCGTAGCGGATGCTGACGAGCAGCACCGCGGCGAGGGCGCCGATCGCATAATGGGCGCCGTGCTCCAGGTACACGTAGTCGTCCAGCGTGCCCTGGCGCACCAGATAGACGGTGAGTGACCGCACGTAGACGGCGCCGATGCCGAGACCCAGCGCCATCAGCACGATGTCGTTGGTGACGGCGAAGGCGCCGATGACCCCGTCGAAGGAGAAGGACGCGTCCAGCACCTCGAGGTACAGGAAGGTGAAGAAGGCGGCCCGGCCGGCCAGCGCGAGCCCGGAGCGCCCGCCCGCGGCCTCGTCGCCCTCCTCGTCGCCCTGCTGCCCGGCCAGCCTGGACTCGAAGAAGCCGGACAGCCCGTGCACCACCAGATAGGTGATGAGTCCCGCGACTCCCGAGACCAGCACGGTCTGCGCCTTGTCGGCGTGGTGGCCGCCGTGCTGGTGGGCCTGGGTGGCGAACGTCATCGAGGTGACCAGCAGCACGACGAGGGCCACGCACACCGACAGCATGTCGATCCGGCCGAGCCGCGCCAGGGGCCGCTCCACCCGGCCGATCCACTTGGTCTCGCGGTCCTCGAGGATGAAGTCCAGGAAGATCATCAGCAGGAACATGCCGCCGAACGCCGCGATCGACGGATGTGCGTCGGTCACCAGCTCCTGATAGCGCTCCTTGTCCGTGAGCGCCAGGTGCACGGCCTCCTGCGGCGCCAGCCGCGCGCTGACGGACACGATGACCACCGGGAACAGCAGCCGCATGCCGAACACGGCGATGAGGATGCCGATGGTGAGGAAGATCCGCTGCCAGAAGGCGTTGAGCTTCTTGAGGATGCCGGCGTTGATGACCGCGTTGTCGAAGGACAGCGAGATCTCCAGTACGGCGAGGATGGCGACGATCCCGAGCGCCGCCCACCCGTCGTACAGCACCCCGCCCACCAGCCCGACGGCCGTCACGGCGAACGCCCACCGGAAGGTCTTCCACAGCACCCGGCACTCTCCCTTCTCCCTCGCCCCTCTCGGACGACGGATTCGGCTCCAGTGCCCCCTCCCGCGGCCTCCGTAACGCGCGGACCCCGCACATCCACCGATCACCGGCACGGCGTCACACGCTCACCGCGTTCCACGGTCGGGAGAGCTGGAGCACCGCCAGGCTGTGCCGGACGCCCGTACGGCAGTCGATACGAGGAGCCGGATCGTGTTCGCCCTGCTCGGCATGGCAGCTCTCTTCGCCACTCCTGTGTGGGCCGTCGTCGTGGTCATCAGGCTGCTGTCCGGCGTCCTGCCGGGCCGGCACCCCGACGGGGGCGTGCGGTTGCTGCGCTGGGGCGCCGGCATGGCGGCGGCAGCCGCGGTCATGCTTCTGGTCATGGCCCTCGGCGCCGTGCAGCTGTCCGACCACGAGTCCCGTTCCGGGACGGACTCCTTCCCCCCGCCCGCCTGCCGCGACGCCGCCCCTCACCTCGTGGAGCAGCTCGTCGGCCATCGCGCCTCGTACCTGCCTCCGGCCTTCGACTGCGTCCTGGAGGACGGGACGACGTACCCCAGTTCCGAGTACGGGTGGCTCAACGGGCTCACCGTCACCTGCGCGGTGGTCTCCGCCCTGCCGGCGGCGGGGGCGCGGTGCGCCACCCGTCGGCGGACGACGCGCCGGGTGCGCGTGCCGGACCCCGAAACGGCGGGCTGAGCCGAACGCCGGACTTCGGCGACGGGGCCCGCCCCGGCCGGGACCTCAGCGCCCCCTCCGCCGGGCCAGTCTCCGGAACGCCCGCGCGCTGCCCGTCGGTGCGGGCAGGCGGTCCGACACCGCGTCGTCGAGCAGCGAGCCGACCGTCTCCGTCGCGCAGACCCGGTTGGCGCCGATGCCACCGGAGGCGCCTCGCTTGACCCAGCCGACCACGTAGGCGCCCGGGCGGCCGGTCACCCTGCCCCGGTCGTTGGGCACCGTGCCCGTGGACTCGTCGAACGGGAGCCCGTCGAGCGGCGTCCCGCGGTGGCCCACCGCGCGGAGGGCCAGGCCGGCCGTCATCTCCGTCTCGCCCGCCGCGCCGGTGACCCGTACCGCGCGCACCGACCCCTCCCCGCACACCTCGGCGGGCGCGGAGCGGAAGCGGAGCACGATGCGGCGCGGGCCGTCCGCCGCCGGCGGCAGGGACCAGTCGACGGCCTCCCGCCGTACGTCCTTGAGCACCGCGGCCTTGTCCGGGGCCGCCGCCCCGTCGATGGCCGCGCCCACGGCCGGGTCGTGGTCGTCGACCAGCAGTTCCGCACCGGACAGATGCTTCAGCGCGAGCAACTCCGTGCGCGTGTACGCCGCGTGCTCCGGGCCGCGCCGGCCCAGCACCACCACCTCGCGCACCTTGCTGCGCCGCAGCTCCGCCAGCGCGTGCGCGGCGATCGGGGTTCCTGCGAGCGTCGCCGGGTCGGACACCAGCAGGCGTGCGGCGTCCAGCGCGACATTGCCGTTGCCCACCACGACGACCCGGTCCGCCGACAGGCCGAAGGCGTCCGGGGCGACGTCGGGATGCCCGTTGCACCAGGCGACGAACTCGGTCGCGGCGACGCTGCCCGGCCGGTCCTCGCCAGGGACGCCGAGCCGCCGGGCCTCCGGCGCGCCGACGGCGTAGATCACCGCGTCGTGGTGGGCGGCCAGTTCGTCCGCCGACACACCGCCGTCGCCCACCTTCAGGCCCAGACACAGCCGCACCCGCGGGTGGGTGAGGAAGCGGGCGAAGCTCTCGCCGGCCTTCTTCGTGGACGGGTGGTCGGGTGCAACCCCGTACCTGACGAGACCGCCGGCGACCGGCAGCCGGTCGATCAGCGTCACCTCGGCGGGCGTGTGCAGCAGCAGGTCCCGCGCCGCGTACATCCCGGCCGGGCCGGTGCCGACGACCGCGACCCTGAGCGGCCCGAAGTCAGGCGGCAGCACCCGGTCGAACGACGGCGCGCCCCAGTCGTGGAACACCGGCCCACGGACCGGCTGTTCGGGCCGGTGCTCCTCGCCCTCGTAGTAGGCCGCGTTGATGCGGGCGTACTCCCGCTGCCCCCCGGTCAGCCGCTCGACCGGGAAGATCGCGTCCACCGGGCAGGCGTCCGCACAGGCGCCGCAGTCGATGCAGCTCTTCGGGTCGATGTGCAGCATCTCCGTGCTGCCGAAGGCGCGTTCCTCCGGCGTCGGATGAATGCAGTTGACCGGGCAGACGGACACACAGGTGGCGTCGCTGCAGCAGGTCTGGGTGATCGCGAAGGCCATGGTCGTCCGCTCCGCTGAGGGCCCGGTGAGGGCAGGTCGTACGTGGTCAGATGAGGTGGGCGCGCTTGTACCAGAAGAGGGCGGGACGGGTGAGCAGTCCGCAGGAGGAGAGGAACTCCATGAGGCCCGAACAGCTCGCCCGCACCATGGACTTGTGGTGCTCGTTGGCGCGGGCCTCGCGCAGCGCACGCTCCTCGTCCAGGCCCGCGTTCGCGTACACCTCGCGGTTCACCATGCTGGTGACGATGACGTACGCGGCGATCGCGATCATCACCGCGTGGATGCGGCGGCGCACGCGGCCGGCGCGGGCGAGGTGCTTCCTCGTCTCCTCGCGCGCGAACATCATGTGCCGAGACTCCTCGACGACATGGATGTTGTTGATGGTGCGGACGAACGGCACCACCCGCTCGTCGCGCATCCAGTCGCGCTGCATGACGTCGAGGACCTCCTCGGCGACCAGGATCGCCGCGTAGGCGGCCTCGCCGAAGGCGGTGGTCTTGAACAGCCGGCCCAGTTCGACCGCCACCCGGCGCGGGCGGTAGGCCGGTGCGCCGAGCTTCTTCGCGCCACGGGCGAACATGATCGAGTGCCGGCACTCGTCGGCGATCTCGGTCAGCGCCCACTGGAACGCCTCGTCCGTGGGGTCCTTGGAGTAGATGTCCCGCAGGATCATCTGCTGGAGGATCATCTCGAACCATATGCCGGTGCAGGCGACCGACGCCGCCTCCTGCCGCGTCAGCTCCTTGCGCTGCGCGTCGCTCATCTCCTCCCAGTACGCGGTGCCGTAGAGCGTGCTCCACTCCGGGCTCGCGCCGTGGAAGTCCTTGTCCAGCGGAGTGTCCCAGTCGACCTCGGTGAGCGGGTCGTACGAGAGCTGCGCGGACGAGTCGAGCAGCCGACGGGCCACGTCGACGCCGTCGTCCGACGGCTGATCCGGGTGCTGTGCCCGGGAGGTGGTCAGAGCCATGCCGGGGCCTCCTCGAGTCGAGTCCGTACGCCATTACCGCGGGTAACCCGCTTGCTGACGAACTGTATAGCAAGACTTCGCGTGTTCCCACCCCTGTGCCCGTCAAGCTCATGTGAAGGCCCGCACGGCATGTTCACCGTGCGGGCCGGGGAAGGGGCGCGAAGCGCGTCGGCTCAGAGGCCGGTGACCTTGCTGCTCGCCGACACCTCGTGGACCAGCGTGAGCGTGCGGTGCCCGCCCGGAGGGAGCGTCACCTCCCAGCGGGCGATGCCGTCCGCGTCCACGGAGTCCGGCGCGGGCGAGCACGCCTCCTCCCGCAGACGCACCTCCACCGCCGACACCTCGGACACCGGGACGCGCTCCCGCACGACGACCACCCGGTCGTCCCGCTCGTCCGGCGCGGAGAACCGCGACAGATGCAGCCGCACGGTCCGCGTGAGCACGGTCCGCTGGGTCAGCCCCGTCGTGTCCCGGGTCTCCTCGGTCTCCCGTACCACCCGGTGGTCGTCCCGGCTGCCGAAGGCCAGCTCGACGGCGGCCCCCGGAGCGGTGAACTCCAGCGTGCCGCGCCCGACGAACCCGTTGCCGCGGATCAGATCAACCGGCCCCGCCAGCAGCGCGTGCCCGGACCGGTTGTCGGCCCGCACCACCTGCGTCACCAGCGGCGACAGCTCCGGCGCGCAGGCGTACTCACTGCGCGCGGCCGTGGTGAACGACGACACCGGCACCCGGTGGGCGCGCCCGTCGGACGGCACGGACACCGGGCCGGGGGCATGCAGGACGCGGACCTCGCCACCGTCGTCCACCCCCGGCAGCCCGAGCACGGGAGCGGGACCCAGGTCCGCGATCTCCTCCTCCCGCAGGTCGACACGGACGGTGCGGCGCTCCTCGGGGGAGCGGTCCTGGAGGGTCAGCCGGTCCTCGCCGAGCACCGGCGGCTCCGTGGCCGCCGACGAACGCGCCGTGGACAGCGTCAGCCGTGCACCCGACCAGTCCTCTCCGGTGCGCTGCCAGACCATCGCCTCCGTCTCCAGGGTGAGCCGGTCGCCGACCAGCGTGGCCCGGTACGCGGGCCGCCACAGCGCGCACGGCGTGAGATGGCTCAGCCGCAGCTCCGCCGTTCCCTCACCGGACGCCTCCACGGTCAGCTCGACGTGCCCGACCAACTCGGCGGGCTCCGTCTCCGCGTCGGCGAGGGCCTGCTCGGTCTCGCGCAGCTCGTCGGAGAGCACCCGCAGCCGCGTCTCCACCTCGCGCAGCCGCTCGGCCTGCCCTTCCCGCTCCTCGTCGACGCGGTCCAGCTCCCGCTCCCAGCGGTCCCGTTCGGCCTCGCCGAGGCCGGCGCCCTCGCCGATCTCCCGGAGCAGATCGGCGGCGAGCCGGCCGAGCGCCTCACCGCGCGCCTTCAGCCGGTCCCGGCGCTGCTCAAGCACCAGCCGCTCCTCCTCCAGGTAGGTCACCCGGCGGCGCAGCGGAGAGTCGTCACCGGAAGGCTCAGGCCCGCGCGGCGTCCACGCGCGCACGATGCGCGCATCGAGCACGGTCGCCGGGAAACCGGCGGTCAGCTCGGCGTGCAGGGTCCTGTCGACGGCCAGGGCGCTGACCGGACCGAGCCGCAGGAGCTGCGTCCCGGGGCGCAGTTCGAGCGTCGCGGTGCGCTCGACGTGCGCACGGTCCTCGGTGCAGGTGACGGCCGTGACGGGGAGGGGAACCGGGGTGGTCGGCTCCGATGACGGTGACGTAGACATGTCTGTGTCAGCTCCTGCGGTTGCCGCCGGTCAGGGCCTTGCCGGCCGGGATCCTGATCTCGTAGCCGCCGTCGAGGGCGACGGTGCCGCCGGCCGGCAGGTCGACCCGCCAGATCCGGGTGCCCGGGGCGTGCCGCTCCCGGTCCGCGGTGTCCTCGGGCTCGGCCCAGCCGGCCCGTTCCTCGATCCGCACGTCCGCCTCCGAGGTGACCGGCACCCGCTCGCGCACCTCGACGCGGACCGCCGCCGGGAGCCGGTTCGCCAGCTCCACATGGACACGGTGGTCGAGCACGGTGACGTTGTTGCGCAGCCCCGCGGTCGACTCGGTGAGGTGCGCCCGCCGGGTGACACGGACGGCCTCCGCCGGCCCCAGCCCGAGGCGGCGCACACCGCCCGGCGCGAGGGTGGGCAGGGCGGCGGTCAGCTGGTACTCCCCGTCGACACTCACCTCGACCGGGCCGGCCAGCAGCGCCTGATCGGTCGCGTTGGACAGCACCAGCGTCGCGTACACGGTCTGCTCCACCGCCGGAACGCACACGTACTCCGTGCGCAGACCCACCGCGATCTCGCCGACCGTGACCGTGTGCCAGGTGCCGTCCGACGGGATGTCGGCGGGCGCCGCCGCGTCGTAACGGTGGTCGAACGAGCCCGCCGACTCCCGGGGCCGCACGGCGTGCCCGGGCAGCGGCAGCGCGGCTGGCCTCTCGGCGCGCCGACGGTACTCGGCGGTCACCGGGTCGAAGCCCGTGTCCGGGAAGAGCCGGCCCCGGCGATCGCCCGGCTCGTCGGGTCCGCCCAGCACGAGGGCCCTGTAGTCGAGTTCCGCCTCGTCCGGCCGGGGCGGCCCCGGGACGGGCGGAGGCGGCGCGTACGGCGCGGCTGCCGCCGACTCCGGGGCGGCCGCATAGCTCCCGCCGCCCGCGCGCGGTGCGGCGGCCGGGCGGGGGCCGGAACCGGGACGGGACCGGGGCCGCCCCCGGTCCGGGGCGGGAGCCGAGCCCGGCGCCGCCGGACCACCGAAGCCCTGAGCGGGCGCGCCGTACGCGGCACCGGGGGCGGGCGGTGCGGAGGGCGCCGGAGGGGACGGAGCGCCGTAGGCGGCGCCCACCGTGACCGCGGTGTCCTCGACGGGACCGCCCGCGACCAACCCGCCCGCTCGCGTCCCCGCGATCACATCGGATTCCGGCCGCGGACCCGCCGCGTCGTACCCGGCGAACAGGCCGGTCAGCCCGGCCGGAGGCTCCCGCCAGCCGGACGGGGCCGGCGCGGGCTGGCTGCGCCCGATACGGACCGACCGCAGCCGGGGCAGGTCGGTACGGCGCCGCAGATCGGCCGTGGCGAAGGCGATCCGCACGCCCGTCCAGTCCTCACCGGACCGCTGCGCGACCGAGGCCCGCAGCAGCAGCGGTCCGCTGTCCTCACCCTGACGGTGCGTGAGGCGGTACGCAGGCACCCAGACGGCGCCGGGCACCCCGTACTCGATCTCGACCTCCGCCTCCGCACCGGCCGCGCCGCGCAGGGTCAGCACCGCCGTGTACGAGGAGGCCACCCCGGGCACCGGGGCGTCGGTGCTCGCCCGGGCCAGCCGGTCCTGCGCCACCTCCATCTCGTGCTCCAGGCGCCGGAGTTCGTCCTCCAGGTCGCGGAGCCCGTCGTGCAGCACGGTCAGGCGCTCGTCGACGAAGCCGGCCAGCTCCAGCCAGGCGTCCACCGGAGTGCGGCGATGCGGGTCCTCGCGCTTACGGCCGGGCGGCACCGGACGCAGCGCGCCGACCTCCTCGATGCGCTTCAACTGCCGGTCCCGCCGGGCGGCGGCGGCGTGGTACGCCTCGGTCAGCCGGCCGACCTCACGCCGCGCCTCGGCGACGGCGTCCTCGTCCACCGGCTCCGCGTGGATCTCCGCCCGCGCCTCGGTGACCTGCGTACCCGGCGCACCGAGGACGCGGGCGCGCAGCGAGTGAGGGTCGAGCGAGCGCGGCAGCCCCGGCACCCGTACCTGTCCGTCCGCCGGGACCGCGCCCCGGGCGACGCGACGGCACAGCGCGCCCTGCGCGTAGACCGTCACCGATTCGAGTGCCGAGTCCCACCTCGGTGCCGTCCCAGCCGTCATGTGCTCCCCCGCGCAGCCGTGTTCGTACCGAGGGCAGCCTACGCGGAGACGGCCCGCTCCGGATCACCGGAACGGGTTCACCAGACGAGGCACCAGTACGTGCCGTGGTGCCCGATCCCGATCCGGCTCTCGTGCGGCACCAGGGCGGGGTCGGGCCGCCCCACGGCCGACAGGGTGCAGGCGGCGTCTCCGACGGTGCCTGCGGCGGACATGCGGCGGGCGGCGTCGGTGGCGGTGGAGGAGGTGTACCAGGTGGTGGTGGGGGCGTCGGTCGGCGGGGGAGTGGCCGAGGGCTTCGGCTCGGTGGCGGGCTTCGTGCTTGGCTTCCCGGTCGCCTCTCCGGTGGGCTTCGCGGTCGGGGCGGTCGGGGCGGTCGACGCGGGCTCGGGCGTGGCCGTCTCGGCCGGCTGCCGCGGTGCGGGGGAGACCGACGGGTGGGCCGTGGGCACGCGTGTCCCGGTCCCGGGCGGCGGAGGGATACGCGGTCCGGGGGGCGTCACCGTGGCCGGAGCCGGGTGCATCGAAGGCGCCGGCTCAGGGGCGGCCGACCGGCGCGGGGCCTCGGGTGCTGCCGACCGTGCCGGGGGAGTGGGCCCCTCCGGTGCGCCCGTGCCCGTGTCGGTACCCGTTCCCGCCCCGCCCGTCGAGGTGGGCGGCGCAGGCACGAACCCCGGCGCCCGGCTGGACGGCGCGACCCCGGACGTGCCCGCCACTCGCGGAGGCTCGGTGCCTGCCCCGCCGTCCGGTACGGCGGGCCCGGTCCCGGCACCCTGGTCGGGCACACCCGGCGGCTGCGTCCGTCCCTGCCCGGGCGGTGACGGTCGGGTCGCCGGACCGCCGCTCGGCTCGGCCGCCCCGCCGGGACGGGACGCCGTCGGCACCGGACCCCCGGTCCCGCCCGTGCCGCTGGGCCCCGGCGACGACGTCCCGGTGGTCGGCGTCGGCAGCGGACCCAGCGTCGGCAGGGTCAGGTCGTTCGAGGCGGACGGCCTGGGGCTGGGGGTGCCGTCGTCCTGCGCCACCCACACCCACACGCCGACGCCTCCGAGGACCAGCGCGGCGGCGCCGCCGGCGATCCATGGGGCGCGCCGGGGCGGGCGACGGTGACGATTCATGGTCACCACTGTGCTACGGGCCCCGGCAGGGCGCCTGTCGCATGGTCCGGCTCCCCTGCCGCCGGCCCGCCCGGTGCGCTCGTACGGGTGACGGACACCGCCGACCGGCCGTGCCGCCCGATCCCTGCGCCGTACCCCGTTCCCTTACCTCCGAGGTCATCGACCCCGCCCCTGGCCCGGTGCCACGATCGCCGCGTACCAGCCCGACACACCGTGGAGGACGCCATGACCGCGTACGCCATCGCCCGTCTGCAGCCGGCGGCACCGCACCCCGACATCGCGGAGTACATGGAGCGCATCCCCGCGACGCTGGAGCCGTTCGGCGGACGCTTCCTGGTGCACGTCACGCGCCACGAGGTGAAGGAGGGCGCCTGGCCCGGGGACGTGGTGATGATCGCCTTCCCCGGGATCACCGAGGCACGGGACTGGTGGGACTCGCCCGCCTACCGGGAGATCGCACCGCTGCGCTCCCGGCACATTGAGGGCGACGTCATCCTGATCGACGGCGTCCCCGAGGGCTACGACCCCGCCGTCACGGCGGCGGCCCTGCGCAAGGGACTCGACGACGTCGCCGACTGAGCGTTGGGCAGCCCGGAGACATCCGGTTACGGTGGAGATGTCCCCTTCGTCCGGGGTGTCGCCCCGGAATATCCGGGAGAGAGACCATGAGTACTCAGTTCGAGGTCGTCGTGGATGTCGACCGGCCCATCGAGGACGTCTTCGCCTACCTCGCCGACGGCCGGAACGATCCCGAGTTCAGTCCCCGCGTCCTGAAGATGGAGAAGAGCCCCGACGGCGACACCCATGTGGGCACGGTGTTCCACAGCACGGTGAAGGACGCCGGAATGCGCTCCGAACGGGAGTTCGAGATCTACGAGTTGAGCGCACCGACCCGTATGCGCTGGCACGAGGTGTCGCACAACTCCATCACCGCCCAGGACGGCGGGTACGACCTCGAACCCACACCTGACGGCGGCACCAGGGTGCGCCTGTTCAACGTGCTCGAAGGGCACGGCGTGGGCAAGATGCTGCTCCCGCTCGCGGCGGGCGCGTCCCGCAAGGACGCCCCCGCCTTCGGGCGGCGCATCAAGGAGGCCGTCGAGGCCTCCTCCTGACCCACCCGCATGACCCGCCGGGCCGTCGGCCGCTCCGGCCGACTGCCCGGCACAGGCTGCCCGGCACAGGCTGCCCGGCACAGGCTGCCCGGACTTGTCGTGCCCCGGCGCCCTGACCTCCGCGGGCCCGCGACGCCGGGCTGCCCGGACGCCGCACGGGGCTCAGGAGGCGAGCACCCAGACCGCCATCATCAGCAGAAAGGCGCCCACGGCCAGCGGCGGAAGTCCCAGGATCGCCGTCACCACGCCCCAACGCGTCCGTCCGCGCGGTGCCTCCGCGTCGCCCGGTCCCGCCATGCCGCTCTGTGTCGCACTCACGAACTCACCTTCCGGTCGAGGGAATGGCAGGCAGGCTAGACCATGACGTGTTCACGAGTGGCGGACACACGGTCCCCCGGCCGGCGTAGCGACTCGGCGGCCGGCATGCCGTGACGGCCCCGGGTGGCATAACAGTGGGTCTATGACATCGAGACACACCGTCCCTCAGGTCACCGAGCGCCGTGCCTCCGGAATGCGTGTCCGCGCCGCGCTGGTGGCCCTGGCCGCCGCAACAGCCCTGGGCACGACCACCACCGAGGCGGTCGCGTCGGCCTCGGCCCGCCCCGGAACCGACTGGGACGCCATCGCCCGGTGCGAGTCCGGCGGCAACTGGAAGGCCAACACGGGCAACGGCCACTACGGCGGACTGCAGTTCTCGCAGTCGAGCTGGGTCGCGGCAGGCGGGCTCACGTACGCGCCACGGGCCGACCTCGCGACGCGCAAGGAACAGATCGCTGTGGCCGAACGCCTCGCCCGGATCCAGGGAATGTCCGCGTGGGCGTGTGCCCACGCGGGGCGCTAGACCTGCGCGGCGCGCGTCAACTGCGCGACGCGCCTGGTCCGCCCGGCGCGCACCGGCGATCCGGAACGCGCCGTCACGGGACGTCCGGGCACGGATCGTCACGCGCCCGGGACCGGGCTGCCGCCCGTGACCGGGCCGCCCGCCGCCGGATACTGCGGCGCGGGCGGCTGGAGCGGCTGTCGCCCCGTCATCGCCTTCTCGTTCTGAGCCGCCGTCAGTCTGCGGACGAAGAGCAGGGCCAGTACCGCGGAAACGATGTCGACGGCCGACCCCGTCATCAGCCACCCCGCGGCGTCATGGATCGCCTGCGGGTCACTCGCTTCGTTGTACCGGTCAGTGACGAACTGGGTGAAGATGCCCGACGCGATCCACATGCCCCACCAGGCGTCGAGCAGGCCCCGGTGCCGCACCTCGGACGCGTAGGGGTCCGGCTGGCTGGCGCGCAGGACGTCCTTGGCGATGCCGCGTGGGATGAACAGGTTGGCGAACGGGATGAACCAGCCGCCGATCGCCCAGCCCGGCGTGCGGCGCTGCACGTCCGGCGCGAACACCTCCGCGTTGTGACGCACCCGGTGGAACCAGATGATGAACAGCGTCGCCGTGCCGAGCAGGCCGAGCAGGTACAGCCCGGTGGTCGAGGTGACCGCCCAGTCCGCCCGGTTCACCGCACCGACGCCGACGTCCTCGCCGCCGGACGCCAGGTCGCCCATCACCGACATCATGTAGGCCGCCGCCCCGATGTTCAGCACGTCGGCGACGATCACGACGGCGAGCAGCGCGGTCACGGCGTGCGCGAGACCGATCGGTGAGCGCAGCACGAGCAGCGGCCCGAGCATCGGGCGCCTGGGCAAGGACGGATGAGCCATGAGGACCCCCCTGAGAAGTGCGGTGGAGATGCGGCGCGCTCTCCCCAGGAACGCCGCGAGATGATCACGAACGAGTGATCGACTTCCGGACCTTATCCCATGATCCGCACGACGTGTCCATGACTATGACGCGCCGAGTGAGAGGCCGTCGGTTACGCGCTCGAGCCTCCCTCGGGAGCCCCGCCCACCGGGCCCGCACCTGCCCACCGGCCGCACCTCACCGGCCGCACTTGACCCACCGGCCGCACCTCACCGGCCGCACTTGACCCACCGGGCCCGAGCCGGACCCACCGGGCCTGAGCCGGACCCACCGGGCCGGATGGCGCCCGCCCCGGCCGCACCTGACCCGCGCAACCGGCTTGCGCGCCGCGGCTGTCATGCACCACGGTCGTCGTGGCGCACGGGATCACCGCCACGGAAGGCACACCGGACCATGCACACGCACGACGTCGACGAGGAACTCGTGGCGGCCGCGGCCGAGGTTGCCCGCACCCGCTGCCGGGGCGACAACCACACCGTGGCCGCGGCGGCCCGCGCCACGGACGGCCGGATCGTCACCGGGGTGAACGCCTACCACTTCACCGGCGGCCCGTGCGCCGAACTGGTCGTCGTCGGCACGGCCGCCGCCCAGGGCGTTCACGGCCTGAGGACCATCGTCGCGGTGGGCGACCGCGACCGCGGAGTCGTCCCCCCGTGCGGCCGCTGCCGCCAGGCGCTCCTGGACTACTTCCCCGCCCTCCAGGTCGTCGTCCCCACCCCCGCCGGCCTCCGCGCGGTCCCGGTCGCGGCCCTCCTCCCGCACACGTACGTCTGGGCCGACCACCAGCTGGACACGCCGTCGTAGTCCCGGGCGATGTGACCGGGGTGGAGGACCAGGAGGGCGGAACGGCCGCGCCCTTCACAACCGTTCGCGCACCCAGTCCGCATCGGGATTGACCCGCGCCCGCCCGTCCGGCAGGACCACCGTCGGCACCGTCTCGTTCCCGTCCGCCACCGCCCGCACCGCCGCCGCGGCGGCCGGGTCGCGCCAGATGTCGACCCAGTGGGCGCGGCGCGCGTCCCGGCCCAGCCGGAATCGCAGCCGCCTGCAGTAGGCGCACCCCGGCCGCCAGTAGATCACCGGGCGCCCGTCCGCCGCGCTGCGGCGCCGCGCCTCCTCGGCGCCGAGAGACGCCGGGAACACCAGCGGTGAGTTCACCACCGCGAACGCGACGCACGCTGTAAGGACCGCGGCCGCAGCGATCGTGTTCCCGTCGGTGAACAGGCCCGCCGCCCCCAGCACCCCGGCTGCCGTCAGCAGCAGCGGCAGCAACCAGCCCCGTACCATCGTGCGCCCCTAGGAGGATTCACGGACGACCAGTTCCGTGGGCAGCGTGATCTGCTGCCGGGGCCGGTCGTTCAGAGTGATGTCGGTGAGGATGCAAGCCATCGTACGGCCCAGCTCCTCCACCGGCTGACGCACCGTCGTCAGCGGGGGGTTGGTGTGCCGGGCGAGCACCGAGTCCTCGAAGCCGACCACGGCCACGTCGTCCGGCACCCGGCGCTTCTGCCGGCGCAATTCGGCCAGCGCGCCGACCGCCATGAGGTCCGACGCGGCGAACACGGCGTCCAGATCCGGTATGCGTTCAAGAAGCAAACGCATGGCCCGGCCGCCGCTGTCCTCGGAGAAGTCACCCGGCTCGATCAGCGACTCGTCCGCCGGAACGCCCGCTTCCTTGTGCGCGGCGTGCCACCCCGCGAGGCGCGCGCGGCCGACGTCCATGTCCTGCGGGCCGGTGATCGTCGCGATCCGCCTACGCCCGCGGCCCAGCAGATGCCGGACGGCTTCGGCGGCGCCGCCCGCGTTGTCGGAGTCGACGTAGCTCAGCTGCTCGCCCGCGTCGCGGCGGCCGGCGAGCACCGTGGGCAGGCCCATCTCCTCGAGGATGCCGGGCAGCCGGTCCTCGGCGTGCACGGAGACCAGCAGCACGCCGTCCACCCGGCGGGTGGCCACCGACTCGGTGAGCTGGTCGCGTTCGGCCTGGTCACGGACCAGCATCAGCTGCAACTGTGTGCCGCTCTCGGCGAGCGCGCCGCTCACGCCGCGGATCAGCGCGGCGAAGAACGGCTCCGAGCCCAGCCGGCTCTCCGACTCCGGGATCACCAGG
This sequence comes from Streptomyces sp. NPDC014764, assembly GCF_043082785.1. NCBI lineage: Bacteria > Bacillati > Actinomycetota > Actinomycetes > Kitasatosporales > Streptomycetaceae > Streptomyces > Streptomyces sp. NPDC014764. The sequence continues at coordinate 119,871 of NZ_JBIBXY010000014.1, forward strand.
GCCACGGCGTTGGTGCGGTTGGTGACCAGACCGCGGGCCACGGAGTTGGGGACGTAGTTCAGTTCTTTGATCGCCGCCAGGACCCGCGCCCGGGCGTCGGCGCTGACCAGGTCGGAGCCGTTGACGACGCGGGAGACCGTGGTGCGGCCCACGCCGGCGCGGGCGGCGACGGTCTTGATCGTGGGACGGCGGTTGCCCGTCATGCACTCCCCCCTCAGCGGCCGCGGCGGCGTTCTCTGCCGCGGAGGTGACCTGCGGCAATTCTTGCAGACGCCGGGGACGGCGAAGCACCCCCAGGGTCCGGAAGGCGAACGGAAGGCTCGGTTCCCACAGAGAAGTTGCTTTCAAGTTATTGACAGATTGCGTCGCTGATACAAGTCTTCGTGCAGCGGTGGGAACGTGCCCACCCGGAGTTGGGCACGTTCCCACCTCGATCCAGAGCCGCTGTAGTCATCGCAGAACTCGTCACTCCGATGTGTCAGCGCCGTCGCTAGGAGGAGATCCATGGGCACTCTCGGTTCGTTGCGCAGAAAGGCAGTGGCGACAGCCGCGGCCGTCGGGGCGCTGTCGCTCGTCGTCGGCTGCAGCGGTGACAGCGACTCGGTCACGGGTGGCAGCAAGGACGGCGACAAGGTGACCATCACCATGGGCCTGTTCGGCGTCATGGGCATCAAGGAGACCGGTCTCCTCGAGGAGTACGAGAAGCAGAACCCCGGCGTCACGATCAAGGCCGAGATAGCCGGTGACGAGCAGACCTACTACACCGCGCTGCAGACCAAGCTCGCCGCCGGCAAGGGCCTGAAGGACATCCAGGGCATCGAGATCGGCCGTGCCAAGGAGATCACCGAGACCCGGGCGGACATGTTCGCCGACTTCTCGAAGGTCGAGGGCACCGACCACTTCCTGCCCTGGAAGCAGTCCCAGATCACCACGACCGACGGCAAGGTGCTGGGCCTCGGCACCGACATCGGCCCCATGGCGGTCTGTTACCGCAAGGACTACTTCGAGAAGGCCGGACTGCCCACCGACCGCGAAGAGGTCGGCAAGCTGTGGGAGGGCGACTGGAAGAAGTACGTCGAGGTCGGCCGCACCTTCAAGAAGGACTTCAAGGGCGGCGACGTCGCCTACACCGACTCCGCCAGCGGCCTGTTCAACGCCATGGTCTACGGCTACCCCGAGCAGTACTACAACGAGCAGGGCGACCTGATCTACGACAAGAACCCGGCCGTCAAGGAGGCATGGGAGCTCGCGTCGGACGCCGCCGACGAGGACCTGACCGCCAAGCTGCGCCAGTTCCAGCCCGGCTGGGACCCCGGTCTGTCCAACGGCACGTTCGCGACCGCGGTCTGCCCGGCCTGGATGCTGAGCCACATCAGCGAGAAGGCCGGCGAGGTCAACAAGGGCAAGTGGGACGTCGCCCGTGCCCCCAAGGGCGCCAACTGGGGCGGTTCCTTCCTCGGCGTGATCGAGGAGAGCCCGGTGAAGGAGGAGGCGCAGAAGCTCGTCGCCTGGCTGACCGCGCCCGAGCAGCAGGCCCGCATCTTCAAGGACCTCGGCAACATCCCGTCCTCGGCGAAGGCCCTCGAGGACCCGAGCGTGAAGGCCGTGAAGAACGACTACTTCAGCGGCGCGCCGCTGGGTGAGATCTTCGGCGCCGCGGCGCAGGACATCCCGGACAAGCAGGTCCTCGGCCGCAAGGACGGCACCATCAAGGACACCTTCTCGCAGGGACTGGCCCTGGTCGAGCAGGGGACGCCGCGTGACGAGGCATGGAAGACCACCTCGGAGCGCATCCAGAAGGCGGTCCGCTGACCGCAGGCCCAGCGGCCGTCCCGGGCCCGCCCGCCCACCTCGGGCACGCGGGCCCGGGACGGCTCCCCCATCCGCCCTCAGGAAGGAAGTCCGGTGGCCACCTCCACCACCAAGGCCCTGGCCGGCGAGGAGCCGCCGGGCCCGTCCCCCGCCCGGGACGGCAAGGAGACCTCACGGCGGCGCGGCGCCTGGCTGCACCGCCTCGACGTCAAGGGCGCGCCGTACGCGTTCGTCGCCCCGTTCTTCGTGGTCTTCGCCGCGTTCAGCTTCTACCCGCTCATCTACACGTCGTGGATCTCCCTGCACGACGTGGAACTGGCCACGCTCGACGTCATGGAGTGGGTGGCGTTCGACAACTACGTCGATCTGTGGGGTGATTCGCGGTTCTGGAACGCCCTGCAGAACACCATCACCATCGGCATCATCTCCACGGTGCCGCAGCTGCTGATGGCCCTGGGCATCGCGCACCTGCTCAACTACCGCATGCGCGCCTCGCTGTTCTTCCGCGTCGCGTCGCTGGTGCCGTACGCCACGTCCGTCGGCGCGGCCGCGCTCGTCTTCACCATGATCTTCGAGCGTGACTTCGGCATGATCAACTGGGGGCTCGGCCTGGTCGGCATCGACCCGGTGAACTGGGAGGCCGACAAGTGGCCCGCGCAGGCGGCCATCTCCACCATCGTCATCTGGCGCTGGACCGGCTACAACGCCCTGCTCTACCTGGCCGCGATGCAGGCCATCCCCGCCGACCGCTACGAGGCCGCCTCCCTGGACGGCGCCTCCCGCTGGCAGCAGTTCCGGCACGTCACCGTGCCCGGCATCCGCTCCACGATCGTCTTCACCATCGTGCTCTCGACGATCGGCGCCACCCAGCTGTTCGGTGAGCCGCTGATCTTCGGTCAGGGCCCCAACGGCGTCACCGGCGGCGCGAACAACCAGTACCAGACGCTGGGCCTGCTGCTGTACGAGGAGGGCTGGAAGAACTACCAGATGGGCCGCTCGGCGACCGTCGCCTGGGCGATGTTCATGGTGCTGGTCCTCGCCTTCGTGGCACAGCGACTGATCAAGCGCCTGCGCTCCCGCACGTCCTGACCTGGAGACGCCATGACCACTCAAAGCCTCCCGGCCCGGACGGACGCCCCGGCCCGGACCGCACCCGAGAAGCCGGCCCGCGGCGGCCGCCGCCTGCTGCGCGAACGCGCCGGGCGCACCCACCACGCGGGACCGCTCGCCTACATCCTGCTCGTCGTCATGGCGGTCCTGTCCATCTTCCCGCTGTACTGGACGATGGTGGCCGCCTCCACGGACAACACCCGGGTCAGTCAGACCCCGCCGCCGTTCCTGCCGGGACCCAACCTGTTCAGCAACCTCGCCCGCGCCTGGGACGAGGCGGCCATGGGCAAGGCGATGATCAACAGCACCATCGTGGCCGGCGTGATCGCCCTGTCCACGGTGTTCTTCGCGACGCTCGCCGGATTCGCCTTCGCCAAACTGCGGTTCAAGGGCCGCAACGTCCTGCTCATGCTGGTGATCGGCACCATGATGGTGCCGCCGCAGCTCGGCGTCGTCCCGCTGTTCATGATGATGTCGGAGCTCGGCTGGTCGCAGCAGCTGCCCGCAGTCATCTTCCCGACGCTGGTCAGCGCCGTCGGCGTGTTCTTCATGCGGCAGTATCTCTCCGAGGCGCTGCCCGACGAACTCGTCGAGGCCGGACGGGTCGACGGCGCGCACTCGCTGCGCATCTTCTGGAGCATCGTGCTGCCCGTGGCCCGGCCCGCCATGGCCGTGATCTTCATGATCACGTTCGTGCACGCCTGGAACGACTTCTTCTGGCCGTTCGTGGTGCTCGACATGACCAACCCGACCGTCCCCGTGGCGCTCACCCAGCTCAGCGCGGGCTACGTCCGAGACCAGTCGCTCATCATGGCCGGCGCCCTGCTCGGCACCCTGCCGCTGCTGGCGATGTTCATCGTCTTCGGCCGGCAGATCGTCAGCGGCATCATGGCCGGCGCCGTCAAGGGCTGACCGCTCCCCGCAGGCCCCGATCCGACACCCCCACCGGGCCCTCCGCACACCCCGCGAACCGGCCCCACCACCCCGAAAGGACTTACGTGGTCACCGCAGCACAGCAGACCGCGTCCACCCCGGACGCCGCCCGCACCTTCCCCAAGGGCTTCCTCTGGGGTTCGGCCACCGCCTCCTACCAGATCGAGGGCGCCGCCTCGGAAGACGGACGCACCCCGTCCATCTGGGACACCTACGCCCGCACCCCGGGCCGGGTCCGCAACGGCGACACCGGCGACGTCGCCACCGACCACTACCACCGCTGGCGTGAGGACGTCGCCCTCATGGCCGAACTCGGCCTCGGCGCCTACCGGTTCTCCCTCGCCTGGCCCCGCATCCAGCCCACCGGACGCGGCCCGGCCGTCCAGAAGGGCCTCGACTTCTACCGCCGTCTGACCGACGAGCTGCTGGAGAAGGGCATCGAGCCCGTCGCCACCCTCTACCACTGGGACCTGCCCCAGGAGCTGGAGGACGCCGGCGGCTGGCCCGAGCGCGCCACCGCCGAACGCTTCGCCGAGTACGCCGCCCTCGCCGCGGACGCCCTCGGCGACCGCGTCAAGACGTGGACCACGCTGAACGAGCCCTGGTGCAGCGCCTTCCTCGGCTACGGCTCCGGCGTGCACGCCCCCGGCCGCACCGACCCGGTCGCCGCCCTGCGCGCCGCCCACCACCTCAACCTCGGTCACGGCCTCGCCGTGCAGGCCCTGCGCGACCGCCTCCCGGCCGCCGCCCAGTGCTCGGTCACCCTCAACATCCACCATGTGCGCCCGCTCACCGGCACCGAGGGCGACGAGGACGCGGCCCGCCGCATCGACGCGCTCGCCAACCGCGTCTTCACGGGCCCGATGCTGGAGGGCGCCTACCCGGAGGACCTCCTCAAGGACACCGCCGGCCTGACCGACTGGTCCTTCGTGAAGGACGGCGACCTGGAGCAGATCAACCAGCCGCTCGACTTCCTCGGCGTCAACTACTACACGCCGACGGTCGTCTCCGAGACCGACGGCAGCGGCACCCACACCTCCGACGGCCACGGCAACAGCTCGCACAGCCCCTGGCCGGCCGCCGACAAGGTCGCCTTCCACCAGCCGCCCGGCGAGCGCACCGCCATGGGCTGGGCCGTCGACGCCACCGGCCTGTACGACCTGCTGCGCCGGCTGTCGTCCGACTTCCCGAAGCTGCCGCTGGTCATCACCGAGAACGGCGCCGCCTTCGACGACTACGCCGACCCCGAGGGCAACGTCAACGACCCCGCCCGCATCGCGTACGTCCGCGACCACCTGGCCGCCGTCCACCGCGCCATCCTCGACGGCTCGGACGTCCGCGGCTACTTCCTGTGGTCCCTGCTCGACAACTTCGAGTGGGCGCACGGATACAGCAAGCGCTTCGGCGCGGTGTACGTCGACTACCCGACCGGCAAGCGCATCCCGAAGGCCAGTGCGCGCTGGTACGCGGAGATCGCCCGCACGGGCGTCCTCCCCGCGGCCTGACCCGAACTCCGCGAGCCCGACTCCCTGCCCGTGGGGGGACAGGGGGTCGGGCTCGCGGGCGTCACCGCATACCGGCGCGGCGGCGGAGTGTGCCGACTCCGTCGCCGTCGAGTTCGTCGCAGCAGGCGGCGCGCCCTGTCATCGCCATGACGAGGGCCAGGGTCGTTCCGGTGACGAGGGGCCCGTCCCCGGTCGCGAACGGTCCGTCGTCGGCGGCGAGCCGCAGCCCGCCGATCCGCCCCTTCGCGACGACCACGAGGTCGGTGCCCCGGTAGTACTCGGCCACGGCGGTCACGGTTTCCACCGGGTACGTCCGCCGTATGCCGAGCGGCCGCCGGATGTCCTCCCCGTGCACGAGGGTCTCGCCGAGCATGGCGAGGGCGGGCAGGGGAGGCTTGGTCGTGCTCGGTATCACGCGCCGGAAGCGGTCCAGGGTGTCGGCGGGCCCCGAGCCCAACTGCCCGGCCAGGCGCATGGCGACCTGCCGGTCGAAGTCGAACCGGCAGCGGACGACGCCCGCGAGCCACCTGACGGTGTCGAGACTCGCCCCCGCGGTCAAATGCGCCAGCACCTCGCGTACGGTCAGCCCGTCGCAGAGCGAGGGCGTCGCCCACTGATCGTCCGTGAGCTCACGGAGATCGTCGGCCAAGGCGGCCCGCTCGGCGTGAACCAGGCCCCACACCTCGGTGTCACGTGGCCGCCGTGCTGCCGGTACCGAACGACTCATAAGCCCCTGCACTCCCGTCGTCAGCTGTGCCGTTTTGGGTCAGACCCTCACCTCGCAGCAAAGTCATCGCCGACGGGGCGGAAGAGTCAGCGCGTGCATCCGGAGCGGCGTGGGGCGTCGTCCGGGACTTCGTGCGGACGGGAGCCTGGGGTCACCAGGGGAGTGGCACGCCGTGCGGGAGCGGGCGTGTACGTGGTGGCCCGGCTCAGGCCGGCCTGCGCCACACCGAGATGTGCTTGGGGGAGTCCTGGGCGAACGGTGACCCGTCCCAGTCCGCGACGCGGCGTTCCAGTCCGAGCCCGGCGATCCGCGCCATGAGGTCGAGTTCCGCCGGCCAGGCGTAGCGGTGCCGGGAGGCGTCGCGGCGGTAGCGGCCGTCGTCCCCGTCGCGGGTGAAGTGATGCGAGACGAGCATCTGCTCGACGAGGTCGAACGTGTCGAAGCCCAGGTGCCGCTCGCTGACGTCGAACGGCACGGCGACCTGCCCGAGCGGCAGCGAACGCAACGGAGGCACGCCCAGCTCGACGACGAATCGGCCACCGGGTGCCAGGTGACGTGCGGCGTTGCGGAAGCACTCGACCTGCTCGTCCTGCGTGAGCAGGTTGGAGACGGTGTTGTAGACGAGATAGACGAGGGTGAAGGATCCGGGCACGACGGTGGTGGCCATGTCCCCGATGACGACGGGGAGTGTGTCCTCGTCGACCTTCCGCCGCAGTACGGCCGCCATGGGCTCGGACAGTTCGATGCCCGTCACCGGCACACCACGTTCCCGCAGAGGTACCCCCACGCGCCCGGTCCCGATGGCGAACTCCAGGGCCCGGCCGTCCCCGGCCAGCGCCGCGAGGAAGTCCACGGTCGGCCCGAGGACGGCGGCCGAGAACATCTCGGTGTCCTCGGCGTCATAGCGCTCGGCGGCCGCACGGCTCCACAGCTCACTGGTCGTCACGGACGGCCACTCTGCCGCGTACGGAGAGACACTGTCGACTCATTTACCGGGACGGCCCGGCGGGCGGCCGCAGCAGGCCATGCCGGCCGTCAGGGCGGAGCGGGCCTGAGTCGTGGGCGCGTGCCGCGCACAGCCACTTCCGCGTGCGGGGTCCTGTGCCGCGGGTTGGTCCGGTCGCCGGAGCCCTTGAGACGTCGCTTCTTATGGCGTGGTCGTTCGTTGAACCGTGCATGACGTATCTGGTTGAGCGATTGGTGCCGGACGAGTTGTGGGTGCTGTTCCGGCGGGTGGTGCCACCGACTGAGGTGATACGTATGCAGGGCGGTGGCCGACGTCGAGCAAGTGACCGGGAGGCCCTGGCGGCGATCATCTTCGTGGCGACGTCGGGCTGCACGTGGCGGCAGCTGCCGCCCGTGTTCGGTCCGGCCTGGCAGACGGACTACCGCCGGTTTGCCCAGTGGAGCCGGGACCGGGTCTGGGCCCGGCTCTATCGTGTGATCCTCGACGAACTCGGTGTCCGCCAGGAGTGAAGAGTTCGGTGGGTCCTGTCGCGGGGCTGGCTGGATCTGCTGGCCGAAGTGGTGGGATCGTCCGAATGTTACTAATGAAAGCTACTCGCTAGTAATGTATTGACGTCCCAATCAAGAATTCCTTACTGTTCCGATCAATCGAACGGTGTACCGATCATCGGAACGCTGGAGGCGCTTAGGCCCTCGGATTGGGGGATCGCAAGTGATAAAAGCGGACGTAACGTCCCTACTCTCTCCGTTCAGTCTTGGCTCTGTCCACCTGAGGAACCGGGTGTTCGTGCCCGGGCACACGACGAATTTCGGTCACGCCAACAACCCGACGGACCGTCACGTCGCCTACCACGGCGAGCGGGCCAAGGGGGGAGTCGGCCTGATCATCACCGAAGGCATCCGCGTCCACCCCACGAGCGCGGGACGGCACATCAGCCTCGGCAGTTTCGACGACGACTCGATCCCCGCCTATGCGGCTGTCGCCGAAGCGGTCCAGGCGCACGGCACGAAGCTGTTCGCCCAGCTCCTGCACACCGGCCGGCAGGCCAACGGCGACGCCACCCGCACCGCCGCCTGGTCGCCCGGCACCACGCCGTGGGCTGCCGGCACGCACATCCCGCACGCGATGGGACCCACCGACATCGCCATCGTCGTGCAGGCATTCGGCGCCGCCGCAAGGCGCATGCAGCAGGCCGGTTACGACGGTGTCGAGATCCACCTCGGCCACGGCCACCTCATCGAGCAGTTCCTCTCGCCCTTCAGCAACACCCGCACCGACGCCTACGGCGGCAGCCTCGACGGGCGCCTCCGCTTCACCCGCGAGGTACTGGCCGCGGTGCAGGAGCAGGCGCCGGACCTCCCCATGGGGATCCGGGTCAGCACCGACGAGTTCCTGCCCGGCGGGCTCACGCCCCCCGACATGGTCGAGATCGTCGACCTGCTGCGCCAGGAGTTCCCGCTGCTGTACGTCCACGCCAGCCACGCCGCCTACCACGGCAGCTACTCGCTCGGCACGCAGATGGCCGACATGAGCTTCGGGCACGCGCAGTTCCGCCACCACGCGGCCCTGTTCAAGAAGGAGATCCCGGGTCTCCCCGTGCTCGCCGTCTGCCGTCTGGACAGCCTGCCCGAGGCCGCGGAACTGGTCACGGCCGGCGAGGCCGACCTGGTCGGACTCGCTCGCCCGCACATCGCGGACCCCTACCTGGTGCGTCGCGCCGAGGAAGGACGCGCCCACGAGGTCCGTTCCTGCCTCGCCTGCAACCAGGGCTGCGTCGGCCGGTTGGAGGCCAACCTGCCGATCTCCTGCGTGGTCAACCCGGAGGTCGGAGCCGAACGTGAGTGGGCGCGGGTGCGCTCCACCGGCACCGCTCCCACCCGGCGCGTGCTCGTCGTCGGCGGCGGCCCGTCCGGCATGGAGGCCGCGCTGGCGTCCTGCCGTGCCGGCCACGAGGTCACCCTCGCCGAGGCCGGCCGGGAACTCGGCGGACAGGTCACCACCGCGGCGTCCGTGCCCGGCAGGGAACGGCTCGGCCTGATGATCGCCGACCTGACCCGCGAACTCGCCGACAGCGACGTCACGATACGGCTCGGGGAGAAGGTGACCTCGGCCGACGTGCTGCCCGGTGGCCGGCTCGACGGTTTCGACGACGTCGTCGTCGCCACCGGGGCCCGCCCCACCAAGCGCGAACTCCCCGGCGGACCCCCGGTGCTCGATGTGGAGGAAACCGTCGAGGCCCTCACCGCCGGCGGCTCCGAGCCGTTGCGCGGAACGGTCCTCGTCCGCGACGACCAGGGCACCTGGACCGCGGCCTCGCTCGCCGAGGCACTCGCTCGCGAAGGTGCCCAGGTGCACATCCTGTCGCCGACGGCCTCGTTCGCCGCGAAGATCACCACCTACTCCAAGCTGGCGCTGACCAAGCGCTTGGGAGAACTCGGGATCCGCGCCCACGTCATGCGCGACGTGGACGGAGCCGAAGGGACCACCCTCGTCCTGCGCGACACCCTGAGCGGACACACCGAGGAACTCACCGGCATCACCGCCGTCGTGGACGTCGCGCTGCCGGTGGCCGACGACGGCATCTACCGAGAACTCGACGCCCGTGAAGGCGCCCCGCGCGTCCACGTCGTCGGCGACGCCAACGCCCCGCGCACCGCGCTGGAGGCCGTGTACGAAGGCCGGCTCGCCGGAACCTTCCTGACCGACGCCGTCAGCGGCGCCGAACTCCTCGCCCGCACGGTCTGACCCGCACCACCCACCGCACCACCCCCGAACTTCCCGGAGCACGCCCCACCGCGCGTGCCGACGGGACGGCCCTCCGGCCGATCCCCCCACCGGGCCCGCAGGGCACATCCCGTCCTCCCGGCCCGCTCTCCACCGGCGCCCGACGCACACGGCGCCTCCTCGCAGCTCCGTTCGCGGCGCCCGCCTCCGGACGCACCCCGGACCGCGCGCACTCCTCACGACGGCTCCATCTCGTCCGCGTTCCGGAGCCGGCAGCACCCGCCCCCCCCCACGGCCGACGTCCACCCTCGCGTCGCGCCGGCGAAGGCCCGCACCCGCACACGCCCGACGACGGTCGCACCCCGTCCGCGGTGAGCCGCTCCCGCACGACCGCAGCACCGATCGCAAAAGGAGAGACTGATGATCGACATCGAGAACCAGCTCACACTCGACGAACGTTCCGCGGTGGACTTCGTCCTCGCCCTGCGCAAGCGCTGGTCCGACACCCTCTACCCGGCCCTCGCCGAGGAGTACCAGGGCACCGGCCCCGTCGCCGCCGACCTCGACGGTGCCACCGACCGCCTGCACGAGCTGAGCCTCTACCCCTGGTACAGCCACCTGGAGCGGGTGCAGCAGAAGATGCTGTGGAAGACCGTCGGCGAGGCCGTCGTCGACCGCTCGGCGGCGCTGCGCGAGCAGCTCGACGAGATCCCCGCCGAGCCCCAGGGCGACCTGCGGCTGTCCTCGGACCTCGAACTGCCCGACTGGTACACGGACTACGACATCCACATCCAGCCCGGCAGCTTCTACTCCGACGACCTGAGCGCCTACGTCTACGAGCTGGGCGCGCGGATCGTGATGCTCCGCGACAACGACGGCTACAAGTTCCACCGGCTGTTCACCGAGACCGCCCTGCCCGACATCCCCGACGCCGCCCGCGTCGTGGACATCGGCTGCGGCTTCGGCAAGAGCACCCGCCCGCTCGTCAACAAGTACCCGACGGCCGAGGTCATCGGCATCGACCTCGCCGCCCCCGGTCTGCGCCTGGCCCACGCCGAGGCCGAGGCCGACGGCGCCGCCATCAGCTACCGCCAGGGCGACGGCCGCAAGACCGGCCTGGAGGAGGCGTCCTGCGACGTCGTCACCGGCACGATGGTGCTGCACGAGATGCCCGGCGACGCCATCCGCGAGACCGTCCTGGAGGCGGCCCGGCTGCTCAAGCCCGGCGGCACGATGGCCTTCCTGGAGTTCCACCCCACCGGGGACATCTTCCGCGACGCCACGGTGTACGAGCACGCCGAGCGCAACAACGAGCCCTTCTTCCGCGACCTGTTCGGCTCGGACCTGCTGAAGGTCTGCGCCGAGGCCGGCCTGACCGGCGCCACGTGGACCCCGTTCGACGAGCGCCGCGAGGGCAAGCGCCCCGAGGGCTGGGGAGACCGCCGCGAGTGGCACTTCCCCTGGGCCGTCCTGACCGCCACCAAGCCGGAGAACTGAGGCGAACCATGTCCGAAGAGTTCAACTACTTCCGCGACCGCAACATCGGCAAGCTGTTCGACCTGGTCCTCCAGGTGAGCAACGAACTCCACGTCACCCACCAGCGACTGCACGCCATGGAGGCGCTGCTGGTCCGCCACGGAGTGCTCTCCGCAGGCGAACTCTCCGCGCTGGAGCCCACGGAGGAGGAGCAGCGCATACTCGACGAGCAGCGCGACCGTGTGATCGCCCGCCTTATGCGGATCGTCACCGAGAGCGGCCCGGCCGAGCACCCGCTGCGCGACCAGTGGGAATCGACTCTCCGGAAGACCGGCTGATGGCCGCCGCACCGCTCCCGCCGGCGGAGACCGTCGACCGGTACCTGCAGTTCTGCGAGGACCGCGAGCTGGACAAGGCGCAGGAGATGCTCGCGGAGTCCCCGCGGATCGTCTTCCCCGGCGGCGCCGCGTACGGCTCGCTCGCCGAGATGGTCGCCGACCAGCGCGGGCGCTACCAGTGGGTCCGCAAGCACCGGGACCTCTACCACGAGGGCCGGACCCCCGACGGTCTGGTGACCGTCACCTCGCTCGGCACCCTCTACGGCCAGGACATGGAAGGACGCCCCTTCGAGGGGGTGCGCTACGTCGACGTGTTCGTCCTGCGCGACGGACTCATCGCCGAACAGCACGTCTACAACGACCTCGCCGACTCCGGGGTAAGCGCCCCGGTCCGCGGCTGAACTTCTCCACCGAACGAACAGCAAGAGGTAGGCACCATGAAGCAGACCCTCAGAGTCGGGGCCGGCGCGGTGACGCTGTCAGCCCTCCTCGCCCTCACTGCCTGCGGCAGTGACTCCGACTCCGACAGCGGATCCACGGACGCCTCGGGCAACAAGGCCGCGACGATCCAGTTGGCTGTCGCCTCCGCGGTCACCGGCCCGAAGGAAGAGGTCGCCACCTACGCGGTGGCCAAGGAGGAGGGGTTTCTCAAGGAGGAGAACCTCACCGTCAACACCATCAACGCCGACGGGTCGGTCGCCGCTGTGCAGGCGGTCGCCTCCGGCAGCGCCGACATCACCCCCTCCGACGCCGGCGCCATTCTCGCCGCCCGCGAGAAGGGCGTCCCGGTCGTCGCGGTCGGCGGCCTGGTGCAGAACTGGCCGTGGCGGATCGCCACGACCCCGGACAGCAAGGTCAAGAGCGCCGAGGACCTCAAGGGCAAGAAGATCGGCGTCATCAGCCTGGCGTCCGGCTCCGCCCCGTACGCCCGGGCCTTCGTCGAGGACGCCGGCCTGAACCCGGAGAAGGACGTCGACCTGGTGCCGGTCGGTGTCGGCACCCAGGCGCTGTCGGCGCTGGAGAGCGGCAAGGTGGACGCGCTCGCCCTGTACACGCAGGCGTACACGACCATCGAGCTCACCGGGAAGAAGTTCGCCTACCTGGAGAACGGCGAGCGGTTCGACGGCATCCGCTCGCTGACCTACGCGGTGCGCGAGGACACGCTCAAGAAGAAGGGCGACGCCATCGAGCGTTTCCTGCGGGCGTCCTACAAGGGCATGCTCTTCTCCGCGGTGAACCCCGAGGCGGCCATGCGCGACGGGTACGCCGTCTTCCCGGCGATCCTCTCCGGCCAGAAGGCGGACGACCGCATCAAGAACGACGCGGAGATCCTCAAGACCTGGGTGGCCACCGCCACGCCCGCCGAAGGTGAGCCCGCCTCCTTCAAGGACTGGGGCGTCATCAGCGACGAGGCCTGGACCAAGACCGCCGAGTACATGAAGTCCGCCGGTCAGATCACCAAGGACCCCGACCTCAAGGCCCTGTGGAACGACAGCCTGCTGAAGGGTGCCAACGACTTCGACCCGTCGGCAGTGATCAGCAAGGCCCAGAGCGCCACCAAGTAGCCGGCGGCGACGCCAGGAGCAGGAAGGCAGGAGCCCAGGATGGCCATCAAGACCCTCGGCCGCCGCACGCGAGCGGCAGCGGCCGCCGCGGAAGCCGACGACGACAGCTGGATCGAGCTGGACGGGCTGCACAAGATCTACCGGCCCCGCAAGTCCGAACCGACACACGCCCTGTCGGACATCAACCTGAAGGTCAAGCGAGGCGAGTTCATCTCGATCGTCGGACCCTCCGGTTGCGGCAAGACGACACTGCTGAAGATCCTCGCCGGGCTGATCCCCCGGACCGAGGGCGTCGTCCGGGTCGCTGGGCGAGACGTGGACGGGCCGCTGCCCGAGGTCGGCATGGTCTTCCAGGCCGCCACCCTCCTGCCCTGGCGCACCATCCTGCAGAACGTGATGATCCCGGTCGAGATCCAGCGTCTGGACCGGGCGGAGTACGGCAGGCGCGCCGACCAGCTGCTGGAGATGGTCGGGCTCGGCGGGTTCGAGAACAAGTACCCCGACGAACTGAGCGGCGGCATGCAGCAGCGGGCCGGCATCTGCCGGGCCCTGGTGCACGACCCGGCGGTCCTGCTCATGGACGAGCCGTTCGGCGCGCTGGACGCCATGACCCGCGAGTACATGAACGTCGAACTCCTGCGGATCTGGCGGGAGAGCGGCAAGACCGTCGTCCTGGTCACCCACTCCATCCCGGAGGCGGTGTTCCTCTCCGACCGGGTCGTCGTCCTCAGCCCCCGCCCGGGCCGTATCGCCGAGGTCATCGACATCGACCTGGAACGGCCGCGCGACCTGAGCGTCATGGCTTCCGACCGCGCCGGCGTCTACGTCGAGCGCATCCGCACCTACTTCAACGCCCAAGGCGTGATCGACTGATGAGGCCGCTCATGACGACTACCGACAAAGACCAGGAGACCGGCGGCACCGCGCCCGGCGCCGCGTCCACCTCCGGGGAGGCAGCGCCCGCCGCTCCCGCGACCCCTGCGGCCAAGCCCGCCCGCAAGCGCGGCGACCTGCGCGATCACCCCGAGTGGATCCTGGTTCCCGCCGTCTTCGTGACGGTCGTGCTCCTGTGGGAGTTCCTCGTCCCCGCCCTCGGCATCGACGAGTACATCCTTCCGGTCCCGTCCCAGATCGTCGACGCGCTCGGGACACAGCTGTCCGACAGCATGTTCTGGACACACATGAAGGTGACCCTGCTGGAGTCGCTGTACGGCTTCGTCCTGGGCGTCGGCACCGCGCTGCTGCTCGGCACGGCGATCTCCCAGGTGAGGCTCATCGAGAAGACCCTGATGCCGTACATCGTGGCCTTCCAGACGGTCCCGAAGGTGGCCCTCGCGCCGCTGTTCGTGGTCTGGTTCGGCTTCGGTATGACCAGCAAGGTCGTGATGGCCGCGGTCATCTCCTTCTTCCCGATGCTCGTCAACGTCGTCGAGGGCCTGCGCTCCGCCGACAACGACAAGGTCCAGATGATGACCGTGTTCGGGGCCAGCAAGTTCGACATCTTCCGCCGCGTGCGGCTGCCCAGCGCACTGCCGTTCATCTTCGCCGGCCTCGACATCGGCATCGTCTTCGCCATCCTCGGCGCGGTCGTCGGCGAGTTCATCGGTGCCAAGGAGGGCCTGGGCTACCTCCTGCTGCAGACCAACTACAACTTCGACATCGCCGGCATGTTCGCGGTGCTCGTGGTTCTGTCGGTGCTCGGTCTGATCGCGCACTTCATCATCCGCACCGCCCAGAAGCGCTTCGCCTTCTGGGCCGAGGACAACACGGTGATCGGCGCGTGAACACCGACGCACTGCCCGCCGGCGACCCCGTACGGTTCGACGGGAGGGTGGCCCTGGTGACCGGGGCCGCCCGCGGGATCGGCGCCGCCATCGCCGCCCGGCTCGCCGAACTCGGCGCCACCGTCGCCGCCGCCGACATCCTGCCCCAGGACCGGTGGGAGGACGCCCTCCCCGCAGGCGGCCCGCACACCCGGCACCACGTGGACATCACCTCCGCGACCTCCTGCACGTCCACGGTCGACGAGGTCCTCCAGGCCCACGGCAGGCTCGACCACCTGGTGAACAACGCCGGCGTCGTCCGGCGAGGCCCGGCGGCCACCACCACCGAGGAGGACTTCACCCACGTCCTCGACGTCAACCTCACCGGCACCTTCCGGATGTCGCAGGCCGCCTACCCCGCCCTGAAGGAGGGGGAGCACGCCAGCGTCGTCAACATCGGCTCCACCAACGGTCACATCGCCGTCCTCAACACCCTCGCCTACTGCGTCAGCAAGGCCGGCGTCATGCACATGGCCCGCGTCCTGGCACTCGAGTGGGCCCCGGACAACATCCGCGTCAACGCCGTCGGACCGACCATCGTGCCCACCGCCATGACCGAGGACGTCCGCGCCGACGGTGCCTACATGGAGGACAAGATGGCGAGCATCCCCCTCGGCCGCATGGCCGGCCCGCGCGACGTGGCCCTCACCGTCACCCACCTCCTCAGCCCCGCCGCCGCCATGACGACCGGTCAGACGATCTTCGTCGACGGCGGAGTCGTCATCCACTAGTCCGCCCGCGGCCGGCGGGGTCCGTCCCCTCGCCCCGCCGGCCGCCGGGCAGACGTCCCGGCCCCCGCACCCCCCGGAGATTTGGAGCACCACATGCCCGAGTTCGACCTCCAGGCCGCTCTCGACGCGGTCGACGAACACTTCGACACCTTCGTCGCCGAGCTCCAGGAGCTGTGCCGCATCCGCAGCCGCCGCCAGGAGCCCGACCAGATGGTCGCCACCGCCGAGTTCCTCAAGACGTCCACCGAGCGCTGGGGCGGTACCGCCGAGATCATCGAGTGGGAGAAGTCCCACCCCTACGTCCTCGCCGAGATCGCCGGCGGCGACAAGCGCCTGCTGCACTTCAACCACTACGACGTCGAGGTCGAGCCCACCGGAGACGACGACGCCTGGATCAGCCCGCCCTACGCCGCCGAGATCCACGACGGCCGCCTCTACGCCCGCGGTGTCGCCGACGACAAGGGCGCGCTGATGTCCCGTCTGCATGCCGCGGCCGCCTGGCGCCTGTCCGGCCAGGAGCCCCCGGTCACCAGCCGCTACATCATGGAGGGCAAGCAGTGGCTGCACAGCCCCGGCCTGGGCACATTCATCGAGGCGCACGCCGAGCGGCTCGCCGCCGACGCCGCCCTCTGGGAGAACTCCTGGTCCGACGGTGAGGGCCGCCCGCTGCTCAAGCTGGGCGAGAAGGGCATCCTGTACCTGCGCCTCACCTCCACCACCCTCACCCGCGAACTGACCAGCCAGAACACGGTACTTCTGCCGTCCGCCACCACCCGCCTGACCCAGGCGCTGGCCTCCCTGGTCAACCTCGACGGCACCCCCGCCGTCGAGGGCTTCGCCGACGACGCCCGCGTCCCCACCGACGCCGAGCGCACCCTGCTGGAGCAGATGCCCTTCGACGGCGACTTCCTCAAGAACCGCGCCGGAGTCGACGCCTTCCTCGGCGGCCTCTCCGACACCGAGGCGGCCGTCGCCATCCGCACGGTGCCCACCATCACCCTCGCCGGCATCGAGGGCGGCGACGTCCGCGACGACGTCACCCTCGGCATCCCCGCCACCGCCTCCGCCAAGGTCGAGATCCGCCTGGTCCCCGGCCAGAGCCCGGAGCGCGTGCTGGAGGCCGTCCGCGCCCACCTCACCAAGAAGGGCTTCGACGACGTCGACGTCGAGGTCATGGCCACCAGCAGCCCTCACCACACCGACCACAACGACCCGTTCGTCGCCCTCGTCGCCGAGACCGCCCGCACCGCCTACGGCGCCGAACCCCTCATCGAGCCCTACACGCAGTGGATCGGCAACCAGGGCTCCCTGAAGGACGTACCGATCGTGGGCGTGGGCGTCTCCCGTGCCGACGCCGGCATCGACGGGCCCAACGAGCACATCCGACTGGAGGACTACCGCATGGGCATCAAGCACGTGGTGCAGATCATGGCCGCGCTGGCGGTGAACAAGTGACCACGCACGCCACCCACATGAGGGGGTCCTCGCACCGCGCGTACCTGGAACTGCCCTGGGGTCAGGTCCACCACCGCCGCGCCGGCGACCCCGACGGCCCCGCCCTGGTGATCGTCCACCAGTCGCCCCTGTCGTCCGCCACGTACGAGCCGGCCATGGCTGCCCTCGGCGCCCACGGCCTGAACGTCGTCGCCATCGACATCCCCGGCTTCGGAATGTCCGACGCCACACCCGAGCAGTGGTCGATCCCCGACTACGCCGGCGCCCTGTGGGAGATCGTCGACGCCCTCGGCCTGCAGAAGGTGCACCTCCTCGGCCAGCACACCGGCGCGATCATCTCCGCCGAGGCCACCCGCCAGAAGCGCGACCGCGTCCTCAGTCTGATCTTCCAGGGCATCCCGCTCTACAGCGACGAGGAGCGGGTGAAGAAGGCCGAGGGTTACGCGCCCGGCTACACCCCCGCCATCGACGGCAGCCACCTGAAGGTCATCTGGGACCGCGTCCGCTGGCTCTACCCGACCATCTCGGCGGAGTCCGCGAGCCGCCAGGTCGCCGAGTACCTCAGCGTCGGCCCCGACTACGGCGTCGCCTACCGCGCGGTCTTCGCGCACAAGCCGGACATCGCCGCCGTAGCCGACGTCCCCACCCTGCTGCTGCACGGCAGCGAGGACGTCCTGGACCGGATGAACGACGTCGTCACGGCCGCGTTCCCGCACGCACCCCTGGTCCGCATCCCGGGCGGCACGGACTTCGTCGCCGAGGAGCAGCCGGAGGTGTTCGCCGACTCCGTCGCCGCCCACGTCCTCGCCCACGCCGCCGCGCCCAAGCCGAAGTTCACGCCCGTCTACACCGCCACCGTCGAGGTGACGGGCGGCCGTGCCGGCCGCGCCCGCTCCACCACCGGCGCCCTCGACGTGAAGCTGACGCGTCCCGCCGAGCGCACCGAGGGCGACACCGGCACCGACCCCGAGGAGCTGTTCGCCGCCGGCTACGCCGCCTGCTTCGCCAGCGCCCTCGGCGTCGCCGAGCGCCGCAAGAGGGTCACCGCGGGACCGGTCACCGTCACCGCCTCCGTCACCCTCGGCACCAGGCCGGGCGGGACCTACGGCATCGCGGCCCGTCTGGTGGTCAGCGCCCCGGAGTGCCCCCAGGAGGTCCTGGAGGAACTGGTGGCCATCACGCACACGGTCTGCCCCTACTCCAACGCGGTCCGGGGCAACATCGCGGTCATCACCGAGGCCAACGGCACCAGTTGACGCCATAGGCCCTTCGCGTGAGCGACCCATTCACGCCGGCCCGCACCCGCGGGCCGGCCGACCGATCGAGGTTCCGATGATCATCGACGACGCCGCCGACTCCACGACCCGCAGCCGTTCGGGGATCTCCCGGGCGCTCGCCGTGATCGACGCCATCGCCCGTGCCCCGCACGGCCAGGGCGTCTCGGTGATCGCACGCGAAACGGGACTGCCCAAGGCGGTCGCCCACCGCATCCTGCGGGAACTCGTCGCGGAGAACTTCCTCTCCTTCGAGGAGACCACCAAGGCCTACCGGATGGGCCCCGGCGCGTTGAACATCGGACTCGCCGCGATGCGCGAACTGGACGTGCCCTCCATCGCCCACCGACACCTGGTGGCCCTCGCCGAGCGGACCGGCCAGACCACCACCCTCTCCCTGCGGCAGGGCTGGTCGCGCGTCTACGTCGACCAGGTCCTCTCCCGCCAGGAGATCCGCATGTCGGTCGCGCTCGGCACCAGCCACCCGCTGCACGCCGGCTCGTCCTCGAAGGCGATCCTCGCCGCCCTGCCCGACATCGAGGTGGAGGACTACATCGCCCACCACCGCCTCGACGGCGTCACCGACGCCACCATCACCTCGGCGACCACCCTGCGCGACGAGATCAAGGCCATCAGGGCGGTCGGCTACGCGGTCAGCGTCGGCGAACGGCAGGTCGAGGCGGCCAGCGTGGCGGCCTGTGTGTACGGGCCGATAGGCCAGGTCGTGGGCTCGGTCTCCATCTGCGGGACCAAGGGCATGTTCGGCGAGACCAGCAGCTCCCGCCTCGGGGAGCACGTCGCCCGGGCGGCCTCCGACATCTCCGCCGACCTCGGTGCCGTACGGGACACCGCCGAGGAACGAAAGGACACCCCATGAAGGCACGCACCGAGCAGGCTCCCGGCCCCGCCTCGGGTCCCCTGGAGGGGATCCGGGTCATCGACGCCTCCACCATCCTCGCCGGACCGCTGTGCGCCCAACTGCTCGGCGACTACGGCGCCGAGGTCATCAAGATCGAGCATCCCGTCGCCGGGGACGGGATGCGCGGCCACGGCGAGTCCAAGAACGGCATCCCGCTGTGGTGGAAGGAACTTTCCCGCAACAAGCGCACCATCGGCCTGAGCCTGTCCGACGCCGACGGCGCCGAGATCTTCCGCCGGCTCGCGGCCACCGCCGACGTCCTGGTCGAGAACTTCCGCCCCGGCACCCTGGAGCGCTGGGGCCTCGGTCCCGACGTCCTGCACGAGCTCAACCCGGGACTGGTGATCGTGCGTATCACCGGCTTCGGCCAGCAGGGCCCCTATGCCGCCCGGGCCGGCTTCGGCACCCTCGCCGAGGCCATGAGCGGCTTCGCCCACCTCACCGGTGAATCCGACGGCCCGCCGACCCTCCCGGCGTTCGGCCTCGCCGACACCATCTGCGGTATCGCCGCCTCCTCGGCCACCACCATGGCCCTGTACCACCGCGACCGCGACCCCGAACACCGCGGCCAGGTCGTCGACATGAGCCTCATCGAACCGATCATGACCGCCGTGGGACCCTCGCCGACCGTCTACGACCAGCTCGGCATCGTCAAGCAGCGGCACGGCAACCGCTCCACCAACAACGCACCCCGCAACACCTACCGCACCAGCGACGGCCACTGGGTGGCCGTCTCCACCAGCGCGCAGCGCATCGCCGAACGCGTCATGGAACTGGTGGGGCACCCCGAGATCGTCGAAGAGGACTGGTTCGCCACCGGACACGGCCGTGCCGCACACGCCGACCTCCTCGACGACCTCGTCGGCGGCTGGATCGCCGAACGCACCCGGGAGAAGGTCATCAACGAGTTCACCGATGCCGGCGCCGCCGTGGCACCGGTGTACGACGCACACGACCTAGTCAACGATCCCCACATCCGCGCCACCGACATGCTCACCACCGTCGAGGACGAGGACTTCGGCCCGCTCCTCATGCACAACGTCATGTGGCGCATGTCCGACACCCCCGGCCGGATCCGCTTCACCGGGCGCGCCCTGGGAGCCGACACCGACGACGTCCTCGTCGGCGAACTCGGTATCGACCCCGGCAAGGTCGCCGAACTCCGTCAGCGCAAGGCCGTCTCCTGACCCCTCAGGACCGGCACGAGCGCTCCTATTCAGAAAGAAGGACGGCCCGCACATGACTGGCCCCGCTTCCATCACCCCCACGCAGACCAGAACACCGGACCCGCTGCTCGCGGCGGTCACCCGGGGTGTGCGCGTGCTCGACCTCGGCCGCAGGCTCTACATCGGGATGCCGCAGTCGCCGAACCACCCCGCCTACTGGCACACCCTGCCGCGCCGCCACGGCGACCGCACCCGCGCCGACGGCGGCTCCGCGGCCAACGACATGCTCGTCATGGGCACCCACGTCGGCACCCACATCGACGCCTTCGCCCACGTCTCCCACAACGGCAAACTCTTCGGCGGCGCCGACGCGCAGGAGGCCAACCAGAACGGCGTCTACCCCGACCACGGCGCGCACACCATCGCCCCCATGGTCCGCCGCGGCGTCCTCCTCGACGTCCCCCGGGCGCTCGGCGCCGAGGTCTGCGAGCCCGGCTACGAGATCACCGTCGCCGACCTGGAGGCCACCGAACAGCGCCAGGGCACCCCCGTCGGCAGCGGCGACGTCGTCCTCGTCCGCAGCGGCTGGGGCCGCCAGTTCGACGCACCCGACCGCGACACCTACATCGGCCACGACTCCGGCGTCCCCGGCATCGGCGAGGCCGGCGCCCAGTGGCTCGCCGCCCGCCAGGTGCACGCCGCAGGCGCCGACACCATCGCCTTCGAACACCTCGCCCCCGGCGCCGGACACGCCAGCCTCCCCGCCCACCGCGTCCTCCTCGTCGAAGCCGGCATCTACATCATCGAGACCCTCGACCTGGAGGAGATCGCCGCACAGCAGGTCCACGAGTTCACCTTCGTGCTCTCCCCGCTGCCGCTGTTCGGCGCCACCGGCTCCCCGGTGCGCCCGCTCGCCGTGGTCGGCACCGCGCAGGAGGACGAGGACCGTGGCTGAGCACACCCTCGCCCGCCGGCTTGCCGAGTTCGCCACCCAGACCTCCTACGAGACCCTGCCGGCCGACGTCGTCGACAGCGTCCGCAAGCGGGTCGTCGACGTCCTCGGACTGTGCGTGGCCGCCCACCGGCTGCCCACCTCCACCGCCATCGTCGAGCACGTCCGCGAACAGGGCGGCCGGCCCCAGGCCACGGTCATCGGCGGCGCCACCCCGCTGCCCGCACCGCTCGCCGCCCTCGCCAACGGTGTCCTCGCGCACTCGCTGGACTACGACGACACCCACCTGCCGTCCGTGCTGCACCCCAGCGCCTCGGTCGTGCCCGCCGCCCTCGCCGCGGCGGAATCGTCCGGCGCCGACGGCCGCGGCACCGTCCACGCCATCGCCGTCGGCCTGGAGGTCTGCGTCCGGCTCGGCATGGCGGGCTACGACCGCGAGGCCGGCAACTCGACCTTCTTCGAGCACGGACAGCACGCCACCTCCATCTGCGGAGCCCTC
Source organism: Streptomyces sp. NPDC014764 (assembly GCF_043082785.1). Lineage (NCBI taxonomy): Bacteria > Bacillati > Actinomycetota > Actinomycetes > Kitasatosporales > Streptomycetaceae > Streptomyces > Streptomyces sp. NPDC014764. The sequence continues at coordinate 141,847 of NZ_JBIBXY010000014.1, forward strand.
GGCGGTGCCGTCGCCGCCGGACTGCTCCTGGGCCTCGACGAGGACGGACTGGAGAGCGTGCTCGGCATCGCCGCCTCCATGGCCGGCGGCATCATCGAGGCCAACCGCACCGGTGGCACCGTCAAGCGGCTGCACTGCGGGCTGGCCGCCCAGTCCGCCGTCACCGCCGCCCAGCTCGTCCGGCGGGGCTTCACCGGCCCGCCCACCGTCCTCGAAGGGCGCTTCGGGTTCTTCGAGGCGTGGCTCCACGGCGTCTACGACCCCACCGCCGTCACCGAGGGCCTGGGCACCGAGTGGGCCGTCCCCGGCATCTTCTTCAAGCCGTACCCGGCCAACCACTTCACCCACACCGCCGCCGACGCCGCCATGGCGCTGCGGGACAGAGGCCTGGACCCGGCCCGCGTCGAACGCCTCGTCCTCGGCGTGCCCGGCCCGGTGATCCGCACCATCGGCCAGCCCATCGAGGGCAAGCGCGCCCCCGAGACCGGCTACCAGGCGCAGTTCTCCGGCCCGTACATGGTCGCCGCGGGACTCCTCGGCGGAGGCGGCGGACTGGGCCTCGGCCTGGACGACTTCACCGACGACCTCGCCCGCGACCCGGTCCGCCGGGAGCTGATGGCGAAGGTGGAGGTGGTGGAGGACGACACGGCCACCGCGATCTTCCCCGCGCAGTTCCCCGCCGTCCTCACCGCCCACGACACCGACGGACGTGTCTGGCGCGAAGAGGTGCTCAGCAACCGCGGCGGCTCGCTCCGCCCGCTCTCCGACGACGAGCTGGAGCTGAAGTTCCGCGACAACGCCCGGGGCCGGCTGTCGGAACCCGACATCGACCTGGTGATGGACCGAGGCAGACGCCTCGGCGAACTCGACCGTATCCACGATCTGCTCGCCCCCCTCGCCGAGCTGACCAACCTGGCTGGAGGCCCCCGTGACTGACTTCGACCTCGTCCTGACCAACGTCCGCGTCGTGACCGACGAGCAGGACGACCCGAAGAACGCCGACATCGCCGTCCGCGACGGAAAGATAATCGCCGTCGAGCCCGGCATCGACCCCGCCCGCGCCGCCCAGGTCGTCGACGGCGGCGGCAAGCTCGCCTTCCCCGGCGTCGTCGACGCCCACCAGCACTGGGGCATCTACAACCCGCTCGACGAGGACGCCGTCAGCGAGAGCAAGGCCTGCGCCCAGGGCGGCGTCACCACCGCCCTCAGCTACATGCGCACCGGCCGCTACTACCTCAACAAGGGCGGCTCCTACGCCGACTTCTTCCCGGACGTCCTCGGCCTGACCGAGAACCGCGCCCACGTGGACTACGCCTACCACCTGGCGCCCATGTCCAAGGAGCACATCTCCGAGATCCCCGCCCTCATCGGCGAGCACGGCGTCACCTCCTTCAAGGTGTTCATGTTCTACGGCAGCCACGGCCTGCACGGCCGCTCCGCCGACCAGAGCTCCTTCCTGATGACCCCGGAGGGCGAGCGCTACGACTACGCCCACTTCGAGTTCGTCATGCGCGGCATCCAGGCCGCCCGCGAGCAGTACCCGGACATCGCCGACCAGATCTCCCTCTCGCTGCACTGCGAGACCGCCGAGATCATGACCGCCTACACCAAGCTGGTCGAGGAGGCCGGCGACCTGACGGGCCTCGCCGCCTACAGTGCCTCCCGCCCGCAGCACTCCGAGGGCCTGGCCGTCTCCATCGCCTCCTACCTGGCCCACGAGACCGGCCTGCCCACCATCAACCTGCTGCACCTGACGTCCCGCAAGGCCGTCGACGCCGCCGTCCGGATGAGCAAGGCGTTCCCGCACATCGACTTCCGCCGCGAGGTCACGGTCGGCCACCTCCTCGCCGACATCGACACCGCGCACGGCCTCGGCGGCAAGGTCAACCCTCCGCTGCGCCCGCGCGAGGACGTCGAGGCGCTGTGGGAGTACGTGCTCGACGGCACCATCGACTGGGTCGTCTCGGACCACGCCTGCTGCCGCGAGGAGGCCAAGTTCGGCGACCCGAAGGACGACATCTTCCTCGCCAAGTCGGGCTTCGGCGGCGCCGAGTACCTGCTCGCCGGCATGGTCACCGAGGGCACCCGCCGCGGTCTGCCGCTGGGCCGCATCGCCGCCCTCACCTCCTACAACCCCTCGCGCCGCTACGGCCTGCCCACCAAGGGCCGCATCGCGGAGGGCTTCGACGCGGACATCGCGCTCGTCGACCCCAGCGAGACCTGGACGGTGCGCGCCGCCGACTCCGAGTCCACCCAGGAGTACACGCCGTTCGAGGGCTTCGAGCTGAGCGCCCGCGTCACCGACACCTTCCTGCGGGGCAACCGCGTCTTCGCCGACGGCAAGGTGACGGGCGAGCCGGTCGGCACCTACCTGCACCGCCCGACCGGCAACTGACACACCGGCACCCGCGAAGGAGGAGACCCGTGAGATCCGCCCTCTACGTGCCGGCCGACCGCCCGGACATGCTGGCCAAGGCCCTCGACAGGGGAGCCGACAGCCTGATCGTGGACCTGGAGGACGCCGTCGCGCCCGACGCCAAGGAGACGGCCCGCGGCATCTGTGCCGCGTGGCTGGAAGGGCTGCCGCCGGCGGACGAGCGGCCGGGCGGCCCGGAGATCTGGGTCCGCGTCAACCCGGGGGCCCTGGGCCGCGACGACGCGCGCGCCGTGGCCTCACCGGCCGTCACCGGGCTGATCGTGGCCAAGACCGAGCGGGTGGGTGACCTCGTGGCCGTCGCCGGTGAGCTGGAGGCGGCCCCCTGGATCAGCCTGTGCCCCCTGCTGGAGAGCGCGTCGGCGCTGCTGTCGGCGCCGCTCGTCGCCCGCGGCCCGCGGGTCACGCGCATGCAGTTGGGGGAGGCGGATCTGTGCGCCGACGCGGGCATCGAGCCCGGGCCGGACGAGCGCGAACTGCTGTGGCCGCGCACTCAGTTGGTTCTGGCGTGCGCGGCGGCCGGGCTGGCCGCCCCGCTGGCCCCGGTCAGCACCGACTTCCGCAACCTCGACGCGCTGAGGGAGTCGACCCGGGCACTCAAGCGTCTCGGTTTCGGCGGCCGTTCGTGCATCCACCCGGCGCAGATTCCCGTGGTGAACGAGGTGTTCACCCCGAGTCCGGAGGAGGTGGAGGGGGCCCGCGCCCTGGTCAGGCGCTTCGAGGAGGCCGGCTCGGGCGTGACCCGGGACGACTCCGGCCGCATGATCGACGAGGCCGTGATACGCGGAGCACGCCGCATCCTGGCGGCGGTGCCGTCGGGGCGCTGACGGGTGTCGGTGCGGCCGGGTGGCGGCCGGTGGTAGGGCCGGCGGCCACCTGGTCCACCCGGTCCGGCCCGTACGTCCGAGAGGTGCCCGCAGCTACGGGCCCTGGACGCGCGGGCCGGGTCCGGGCCCGCATCGGGAAGCCCTGCACCTGCCGGGCTCGGCCCGGGACCGGCGGAGGGCGTCGCAGGTGTCGGCCCGTTCGGCGGCGCCGTCGGCGGACGGCCGGCGGTCCCGGCGCGCCGGGACCGCCGCCGGTGCGGGTCGGGACGCCTGCCGCCTTGTGCCCGCCCTGCAGCTCCCGGGGCGGCGAGGCCCCGGGAAGAGGGTGGCCGGCGTGTCCCGGTGCGGCGGGCGGTGCCTGCCTGGCCACCCCGGGCGTGTCCGGTGCGGAGGACACGCCCGGCCGAGCGCCCGGTGTCCGACCACGGACACCGGGCGCTCAGGCGTTCCCGGGCTCCGCGCGGGCGGACGCCACTGCCCTCTTCACCGGGGCCCTTTCACAGCAGGGAACGCCGACGAGTGCCGACGAGTCCGGTGGAACGGTGCCGTCGTCGGCTGAGGTTGATCCTGGCCCACGGCAACGTGACTCCGCAGAGTGGGAGTTGCCGCCTGGCGGACGCACACGGCCCCCGGGAACCGACACCGTCCGACGGCTGTCCGAGCCGAGCCGGGCCGGGCCGGGTGCCGTGGCTTCGGACCCGCGGGTTCGGGCGCGGGGGGAGGAGCCCGTTGGTGGTGCGCTCTCTGATGAAGACCGGAGGGACCCGGAGGTCCCGGCCGCGGAGGTTACCTCGAAGTGTCGGCGGCCGGAGTGTGGCCGCCTTGGCCGTTCGTCAGGCGGTCCACCGGGTCCTCCGTGAGGCCGGTCACCACGCTGCCGAGCGAGCGTGTCCAGCAGAGGACTGTCGCGCCGGTGGGTGAGGCCGCTGAGGGTGACGTGAGCAGGCCGTGCTCCGCGGAGCCGTATCCCCATTTGCCGATGCGACGGCCGTCGAGGTCGATCTCACCGTCGAGGACGAAGGTGCTTTCCGCGTCCGTCCCACCGTCGAACGCCGCTCCGGTCCAGCCGGCGGGGACCTCGGCCGTCCACGTGGTCCAGCCGCTGACGGGGTTGTGGTACACGGCGGCTGCCGTGAGCCCGGTGTCCTTGCCTGCGCAGGTCCGCACCGGGCGGCGGGGCAGGTCATTCACCGCGAGGGCCGTGACCGCGGGGAGGTCACCGGGGGCCGCGGGCTGGTCAGGATCGCGGTCCACGAGGTGCTCGACCCCGTTCCAGTCCTGCGGCACGTCGGTATAGCAGAAGTCGAACGGCGACGAGTTCTTGATCAGCAGCACGCAGCCCTCGTCGCTGTACTGGTTGGCGGGGTGCAGCCAGCGCGGTGGGTGGTTGAGGTAGCCGGGCGAGGGCAGTTCGAACCACTCGCCGAAGGTGAGCCGGCCTTCTACGCAGAAGACTTCCTCGTGGACGTTGTGCCACTCGAACTGCTCGGCGACGCCGTCGGGCCGGTGGCGCATACCGCGGTCGTACCCCGGGGGGAACCGCAGCAGGTAGGTGCTCGCGCCCGTGGCGGCGTCCGTCGAGATGACCGTCCGCTCGGTGCCGGGCTGCCAGTTCCACTGCCACGGTTCGTCGTGGTCCTCGTACGTCTCGGTACGGAGTTCGGCGAACGTCGTGGGGACGATCGGTGTGTTGTCCACGTTCGATGCCATGCCGTGCATCCCTTCTGTCGGGTGTCGGGTGTCGGGTGTCGACGGCCTCGCCACGGAAGCGACTCGTCGGCCGAACCGGCGGCGGGGCCTGTTCGTTCAGATCCGATCCACCCGCAACTGGAACGGGTCCTGGGCCGTCGCATGCAGCACCCGGCCGTGCTCGAACTGCCGGATCGGTGCGGAGTTCGGGCTCGCTGTCGGGCGGTCTGCGGTCGGAGGTCTTCTCTTCGGCCGGAGTGGGCACGGTGGCGTCGCGTTCGTCTTTGCCGACGTACAGGCAGGGACAGGCGTCGACGTCGCCGGTGTCGTCACTCCGGGGGTGTGAGGCCCGGGTCAACTGTGTGGCCGGTGGTGCTTCTTGTGTGGAACCGGGCGGTGCGCGGCGGCGGGGGGAGCTCCTTGGGGGCCCTGAGGAGCGGGGGCTACCGGGTGACGTGGCTACTCGGTCGGGGTGTGTGCTGGTGGCGGATTATTGCCCTTGGAAGTTACTGATGGGTATTCGTTGACGGCGTCACATGTGCCCCCTAGTGTCCCGCCACAGTGAACGCCGTACGGCCCAGTCGAACAATGATATGGGCAGTAACGGATAAATGGGGAGGGTGCAGATGGCAATTCCTGATGTGGCACTGCCGCTGTCGCCTGTCGGTCCTGGCCCGGTGCTCCTGGGTCACCGGGCGTCCGCGCCCGGATGTACCACGTGTTTCGGCCAGGGAATCCGACCGGCCGGCCGCCACCCCGCCCACCACGGAGAAGGCGCCCGCGGAGGGGGAGGGCTGATCACCACCGAGGGGACCCGGGGCCACTCGACCCGTGCGGGACGGAAGACCGGGCTCGGCGGCTTCGGCGACTCCTCCATCCCGGCGCATGCGGGCACGGCCGGTGCCATCCCCGCGTCCCGGTGCCCGGACCTTCGCGCAACTCCCGCACACGGGCCGCCAGGCCGGCGGCGTCCCGACCCGAACGGCCGCCAGGGACCCGGGCGTCACCGTCCGGACGGCCGGGACACACATCCGTTCCTCACCAGGAGCGGCGCCCGGGTCCACCTGGCGTCGCCCACCGCGCCACCGGCCTCGCCAGGCTCCACGCGGTCCAGGCCGGCACGGCGCACCACCCCACCACCTGAGTGAGCCGAGGGCCGGGCACACACACCAGCTGCGCTCGCTCGGCCCGGTGGACGGCGACCGAATCCCCGCGACACCCTCTGCGGGGACACCGAACATCCGGACGGGACGACCGCCGTGGCCGGCGCCGGGAATCCCGTCGCCGCGAACGAGGCCCGCCGGGCGCCCGGCGCCTGTCCGCAGAACCTCACGCACATGCCGCCGACGACACCGACGCCCCGCGCGTCACGCCGGAAGCACTCCCCACGAGGGACGGCACGTCGGCACCTTCCTCACCGACGCCGTGACCGGCCTCGACCTACTCGCCAGGACCAGCTGAACCCCGCGCCCGGACCCGATCCACCGGCAGCGCACGGCCCGCCGCCCGACCAGGCCCGGACCGGCTCCCACCGCACGTCTTTCCCCCCGCCGCGCCGTGCCGTTCCCCCGCCGCCCCTGCCCCGGGGCGGAAGTGCAACGGCCGTTCCACCCCCGGACAGGAGAGGCAAGATGATCGACATCGAGGACCGGATGACCCTCGACGAACGCCCGGCGGCCGACTGCATCCTGGCGCAGCGCATGCGCTCGTCCGACACGCTCTGCCCCGCGCCGTGGAAGATCACCCGCGACGCGGTCGTGAACCGCGGTGGCGAGGTGGTCCTGCCGGGCGGCGGAACCGCTCGCACCCGCGACACGGACCGTCCCACCCCGTAGAGAGACCCACGGCTCGCCCACCGGGACGGCGGCTGCCCAGCGCGGGCGCTGCCGGTGGGTTCGCACACCCCGTGACCTCTGCTTCAAGGGCGTTGTCCCCGGACGGCGCCCGCACCCTCCACCTCGCCCGGCATCCCGTACGGCGAGGACCCGCCCGGCGAAAAACCTCGGAGGGCGTCGTCCGGTACGCCCACGCTTTCGCGCTCCGCGGCAGTCCCCTCGCCGGGGCAGCGCGCCCACAACGACCTGACCGAGGCCGGGACTTACATCCCGAGCAGTCGACAAAACCCTTTCCCACCAGAGCAATCGAGGTACCGAACATGAAGCGCTCCCTGAGACTCGGCGTCAGCGCCGTCACCCTTGCCGCGCTCGCGGCGCTCTCCGCCTGCGGCGGCTCCGCCACCACCTCGTCGTCCAAGGACAAGGCCGCGGGTCAGGCCACGCTCGACCTCGCCGTCGCCTCGGCCATCATCGGCCCCAAGGAAGAGGTCGCCACCTATGCCGTGGCCGAGGCCGAGGGGTACTTCTCCGAGGAGAAGCTCAAGGTCAACATGATCAGCACCGACGGTTCGGTCGCCGCGGTCCAGGCCGTCGCCTCGGGCAGCGCCGACATCGCCCCCGCCGACGCGGGCGCCATCCTCGCCGCACGGGAGAAGGGCGTCCCGGTCGTGGCCATCGGCGGCCTCGTGCAGAACTGGCCCTGGCGCATGGCCGTTCAGCCGGGCAGCGAGATCAAGAACCCGGCGGACCTCAAGGGCAAGAAGGTCGGGGTCATCAGCCTCGCCTCGGGCTCGGCCATCTACGCCCGGGCGTACGCCCAGGACGCCGGCCTCGACCCGGCCAAGGATGTCGAGCTGCTGCCGGTCGGCGTCGGCGCCCAGGCCCTCTCCGCGCTGGAGGACGGCAAGGTCGACGTGTTGGCGCTGTACACCCAGGCGTACACGACGATCGAGAACACCGGCAAGGAGTTCCGCTACCTGGACAACTCCGATGCCTTCGAGGGCATCCGTTCCCTGACCTTCGCGGTGACCGAGAAGACCCTCAAGGACAACAAGGACGTGCTGGCCCGCTACCTGCGCGCCTCCTACAAGGCCCTGCTGTTCTCCTCGGTGAGCCCCGAGGCCGCCATGCGTGACGGTTACAAGGTGTTCCCGCAGCTGCTGGCCGGCAAGAAGCCCGAGGACCGTATCGCCGACGACAGCAAGAACCTCTACGCGTGGGTCGCGACGGCGATTCCCGCCACCGGTGAGCCGGAGAGCTTCAAGGACTGGGGTGCGATGAGCGAGGAGGTCTGGAACAAGACGGCGGCCTACACCAAGGCGTCGGGCCAGATCACCAGGGACATCAAGCTCTCCGAGGTGTGGGACGGCAGCCTGCTGAAGGAAGCGAACGACTTCGACTCCACCGCTGTGATCACCGCAGCGAAGGCCGCCAAGTAGCCATGGGCACGCGACGAGCGGTAAGGAGGGGCGGGCCCTCATGCCCATGGGAACACCGGGCAGGCGGGTCCCGCGCCGTCGCTCGTCGTGTGGTCCGGCTTCACCTGGAGAAGAGTGACCACGACGCCACCGTCGTGGAGGCCGTCCGCACCCGTCCGACCCGTCACGGTTTCACCGGCGACCGCGACCGCGACGACGTCACCCCCGGCCTGCCCGCGACGGCGTCCGCCGAAGTCGAGATCCGGCTCGTCCGATCGAGCCGCCCACCCGTCCTGACCGCCGTACCGCTTGGAGGACTACCGCATGGGCATCAAACACGTCGTCGAGATCACGGCCCCGCCGGCGGTGGCCCGATGACCACGCACATGAAGGGCACTTCGCGACGCGGCTACCTCGACCTTCCGCACGGTCAGGTCCACTACCGCGAGGCAGGCCGCAGCGGAGCCCCCGCGCTGGTCGTCCTGCACCAGTCGCCACTGTCGTCCGCGACGTACGAGCCCGTGATGGAACTGCTCGCCGGGCACGGGATCCAGGTCGTAGCCCTGGACACCCCCGGGTTCGGGATGTCCGACGCCACGCCCGGGCAGTGGAGCATGTCCGAGTACGCCGCGTCCGTCTGGCAGGCCGTCGACGCGCTGGGCCTGGGCACCGTGCATCTGCTCGGCCAGCACACCGGCGCCCTGATCGCGGCGGAGGCGGCCCTTTCCGGCCGGGAGCGGGTCAGCGGCCTGATCTTCCAGGGGATCCCGCTGTACACGGACGAGGAACGGGCCGAGAAGGCCGAAACCTACGCCCCGAGTTACACCACGGACGCGGACGGCGGCCACCTGAAGGTGATCTGGGACCGTATCCGCGGCCTGTACCCGACGATCTCGGCCGACTCCGCGAGCCGGCAGGTCGCCGAGTACCTGAGCGTCGGCCCCCGCTACGGGGTGGCCTATCCGGCGGTGTTCCGGTATCAGGTGGACCCCGCGGCGCTGGCCGGTATCCCCACTCTCCTCCTGCACGGCACCGAGGATGTCCTCGACCGGATGAACGACGTGGTCACCGCGGCGTTCCCCCACGCGCCGCTGGTCACGATCCCGGGCGGAACCGACTTCGTCGCCGAAGAGCAGCCCGAGGTGTTCGCGGCCGCGGTCGCCGAGCACGTGCTGGCACACGCGCCCGCCCTCGCAAGCCCGCCCCCGTTCACGCCCGTGTACACGGCGACGGCCGACGCCGCCGGCGGACGCGGGGGCACGGGCCGCTCGCGGACCGGTTCGCTCGCAGGGCCGGACGCGGCCGGCGGGGCGCAATGAGCAGGCTGCCGGAACCGTTCGAGAGGAGTTGTCCGCGGCCGGCTTCGCCGCGCGTTTCCGCGGGGCTCTCGGTGCGGCCGGGCGCGGGGAGCGGACCGCGGCCGGTCCGGTCACCGTCACCGCGTCGGTCAACCCTGGTACAACCCCCGGCGGGGGGTAGGCTCTTGCCGTCCGGCTGAAGGTGAGCGCTCCTGGCCGTCCGCCGGCGCGGCTGGACCGGTTGGCGTCCCTCGCGGATGCCGTCTGCCCGCGCGCCACCGCGGTGCACGGCAACATCGAGGTCACAACCGACGTGATCGGCAGCGGCCGGGCCGGCGGGCGCCTAGACCTTATGGCGTGACCCAGTCCATGCGGCGCCCGCAAGGGCAGCCGTCCGAGCAACCCGAGGTTCTCATGACCATCGACGACAGCGACGAGCAGCAGGGGCGTACCCGCTCCGGCATCGCCCGTGTCCTGGCCGTGATCGACGCCATCAGCCGATCACCCCAGAGCCAGGGTGTCTCGGTGATCGCACGCGAGACGGGTCTGCCGAAGGCCGTGGCACACCGCATCCTGCGGGAACTGGTCGCAGGGCAGTTCTTGCGGTTCGACGAGGAGACCAAGGTCTACCGGCTCGGCTCCGGCGCCCTGAACGTTGGGCTCGCCGCCATGCGTGAGCTGGACCTGCCCGCCGTCGCGCACCGCCACCTGGTGACGCTGTCCGAGCGCACCGGCCACACGGCAACGCTCTCGGTACGGCAGGGCTGGTCCCGGACATACGTGGACCAGGTCCTGTCCCACCAGGAGATCCGCATCTCCGTGGCGCTGGGCACCAGCCATCCGCTGCACGCAGGGTCGTCGTCGAAGGCCATCCTGGCCGCGCTGCCCGACTCCGAGGTGGACGCCTACATCGCCCACCACCGGCTGGACGGCGTCACCGACGCCACGATCACCTCGGCGGCCACGCTCCACGAGGAGATCACCAGGATCCGCGGGCTCGGCTACGCGGCGAGCTACGGGGAACGGCAGGCGGAGACGGGAAGTATCGCGGCCGCCGTGTACGGCGCGACCGGGCAGGTCGTCGGCTCGGTCTCGGTGTGCGGGACGAAGGCGATGTTCGACGGGGACCGCACGGAGCGGCTGGGGGAGTGCGTCACCAAGGCGGCTGCCGACATCTCGGCCGATCTGGGGGCCGCGCGGGACCGGGCCCCGGGACGAAGGGACCCGCGCTGACCGTGCCGGTGCACCACCGGGACGGTCGGCAGGCCGGGCCCGCCGCGGGCCCGCTCGAAGGACCGAGCCGCACCGCCCTCACCCAGGGTGCCCGGCACCTGGGATGACGGCGGTCTGGTTGTCGTGGCCGGGGCGATCGAGGCTGAGTGCCGAGCGGTGACCACGCCGCAGCCCACCTGACAAGGATCCGCCATGCACGTCAACGACACCACCAGCGCCGCCGTCCTCGAACAGCTCCGGCGTCGCCCCACCGCGGAACGCCGGGTGCTGTTCCGGGGCGCGACCCTCGTCACCATGGACCCTGACCTCGGCGTCATCGACCACGGAGACCTCCTCGTCGAGGGCGACACCGTCACCGCCGTCGGGACGGACCTCAGCGCCGGGGACGCCGTCGTCGTCGACGTCACCGGCAGCATCCTCAGCCCCGGGTTCGTAGACACCCACCGGCATGCCTGGGAGGCCCAGTTGCGGCGGATCATGCCGGACGTCGACGACCTCGGCGGCTACGTGATGTCCACGCTGGCCGGCTACGCCACCGTCTACCGGCCCGAGGACATGTACACCGGCACCAAGCTCGCCGCCCTCACCGCGATCGACAGCGGCATCACCACCATGCTCGACTTCTCCCACAACTCCCGTTCCCGCGCGCACTCCGACGCCGCCGTCGAGGCGCTCCGTGACACCGGCATCCGGGGCGTGCACGCCTCCATGGGCCCGCACTTCGGGGACTGGGACGGGCAGTGGCCCGGCGACCTCGCGCGCCTCAGGGACCAGTACTTCAGCAGCGACGACCAGCTGCTGACCCTCCGACTGGCGGCCCTGGCCACCGACGAGGTCGCCGGACCGGCCCTCGCCTTCGGTCCCCGACTCGCGCGCGTCGCGGACGACCTGGGCATCGGGGTCAGCGTGGACGCCGTCTTCGGCGCCACCTCCTCCGAGGCGATCGCGCGCTGGACCGAGGGCGGCCTCCTCGGCCCCGACGTGACCCTGATCCACGCGACCGGGCTGACCCCGGAGGCGTGGAAGGCGATGGGGGAGACCGGCACCACCGTGGCACTCGCCCCCACCTCCGACGCCCAGATCGGCCTGGAGACCGCGGTTCCCGCCGTCGACGAGGCACTGGCCGCCGGCATCCGCCCCGGACTGAGCATCGACGTCGAGGTCGCCCTGGCCGGCGACATGTTCACGCAGATGCGGGCCCTGCACACCCTCCAGCGGATGCGCGCCGTCAACGCCACGTACGGCACCGACGAGGCGCCCCGCCGCATCACCACCCGTGACGTCCTGGACTTCGCCACTCTCCAGGGCGCCCGCACCAACGGTCTCGCCGGCGTCACCGGCTCACTCACCCCGGGCAAGAAGGCCGACCTGCTGGTGATCGGGGCCGAGGACATCAACAACATGCCGCTCAACGATCCGATCGGCACCGTCGTCCTGGGCTCCGACGCACGCAACATCACCGCCGTCCTCGTCGACGGCGAGCCCCGCAAGTGGGACGGCAGGGTCCTCGGCGTCGACCTCACCGCCCTGCGCGACGAGGTCCACGCCTCCCGGGCGCACGTGCTCAACACGCCGGCCGCCTGAGCACCTCACCCCCCGTCCCGGGGGTGCGCGGACCCTGGGTGAAGCGCACCCCCCTTCAGCCCTCCAACCTGGCACTTCGAAGCTCTAGCCTCGACACATGGACTCAGACAGGGACCCCACCGCCGAGAACGCGACGGGAGACTTCCTCCGCGCACGGCGCGCACGGCTGCGCCCCGAGGACGTGGGCGTCGCCTCGACCGGCCGCCGCAGGGTGCCCGGTCTGCGCCGCGAGGAGGTCGCCATGCTCGCCGGAGTGAGCACCGACTACTACACGCGCCTGGAACAGGGCCGTGAACGCCACCCCTCGCGGCAGATACTCGAGGCCGTCGCGCGGGTCCTGCGGCTGGACGACGAGGCGATGGCCCACCTCCACCGCGTCGCCGGCCCGGCCCCCCGCCGGGTGCGCCGGGCGCAGCGCACCGAACGCGTCGCGCCGCCCCTGCGACGGCTCCTGGACACGTGGAACGACACACCCGCCTTCGTCCTCGGCCCCGCCCTGGACATCCTGGCCCGCAACCGGCTCGCGCACGCCCTGTTCGCCGACTTCACCCACGCCGACAACCTGCTGCGTATGGCGTTCCTGGACCGGGCGGCAGCGCACTTCTACCGCGACTGGGAGCGGGCCGCCGAGTCGACCGTCGCGACCCTGCGGCAAGCGGCCGGCATCGACCCCGACAACGAGCGGCTGTGCCTGCTCGTGGGTGAACTGTCCATGAAGAGCCCGGACTTCCGCGTGCTGTGGGCCCGACACGACGTACGCGGCAAGACCCACGACGCCAAGCTGCTCCATCACACCCAGGTCGGCGACCTGGACCTGCACTACGAGACGTTCACCGTCAACAGCGCCCCCGCCCAACAGCTCGTCGTCTACCAGGCCGAACCAGGAACACCCTCCGCCGACGCCCTCGCCCTGCTCGGCTCCCTCAGCGCCGTGCCCGGCGACGCTTCCGTGCCCGCACCGGACACCGCGTCGGACGCCACCCGCGACTGAACACATACCGGGCGTGCACAGGGGCGATCACCCCGAGCTCACGGCAGCGCCGGCTCCGGGAGCACCGAACGGTGCTCCCGGAGCCGGCGCTTGTACGTGACCGGTCAGCCGCGCGACGCGCGTCTTCCCTCCCGGGCGCGCCGGTCGTCCTCGCGGTGGAGGACCAGATGTTCGTGGTACAGGATGCCGTCGCGGACGTCGCCGGTGGCGGTGAAACCGGTGTCGTCCACGTAGTCGATGTGATCACCGGTGACGGTGTAGCGGCCGGTGTAGGCGCTCCGGCGGTCCCCGCGGGCCTCGTCGTAGCGGCCGTTCGGCAGCAGCTCCTGGCGGATGTGTCCGTCCGCGGTCACCCACATTCCGACGTGCGGGTGCGGGGCGCGGGGTGTGTCGTTGCTGGTCATGACGCCATGGTCGGCCCGGCGTGCGGAGGGCCACCAGGTCGCCGTTTCCCTGGGTGCCGCACACCCGGGCACGGGGTGGGTGGGGGTCGCACACCCGGGCAGACGGCGGCCTGGTTCCGGTGCCGCACCGCGACGAACCTGGGAGTCACGCGGCACTCCGCGACCGTCGAGCCGCTGCCACCTCCGCAGCCGCCCCCGCTCGCCCGTGCGTCGCCGCCCACCGAAGAACCGGACCTACCCGAGGAACGCCCACCATGACCCTCACCGACACCGTGAGCTGGAACCGTTCGGCTCTGGACGAGATCGTCGCGAACGACGGCGGCCGTCCCGTCCTGTTCACCCACGCCCGCATCGTGACGGCGGACCCGCTGATCGGAACCATGACCGGCGCCGACATCCTGCTCGTCGGCGACCTGATCGTGGGCGTCGGCCCCGGCATCGTCACCGCGGCGGAGGACGACGGCGCCGTGGTCGTCGACTGCACGGGCATGACCGTCGTCCCCGCCGTCGTGGACGCCGTGGCGCTGGCCGGCGGACGCGGCCACCGCTCGGAGTACGTCGCGACGCTCACCCCGGGCAACACCGCCGACTTCCTGGTGGTGCCCGACGCGCTCGCCGCGGACGTACCCGGCGCGGTGGCCACCCTCCTGTCCCGGCGGGACGAGGTCCGCGCCCTGATCGCGGCAGGCCGTCCCGTCCTGTGGTCGGGAGCGGACGTCCCGGGCCGGGCCGCAGCGCCCGGGGCGGGCGTCCCCGCCGCTCCGGACCTGACCGGCAGCCCGCGCGTCGGTGTCTGGATCGACGTCAACGACTTCCTGCACCAGGAGCTCGGCGCCGACGGCCGCTACGACGAGACCCGTGGCGGCCGGCCGCACGCCTACCAGGGCCGGTTCTGGATCGACGGCGACCGCATCGACTACCTCGACGACCTCGGCTTCTGGGCCTACGGCGAGTTCAAGGGCGACGAACTGCACCACGCGGGCTACGTCCTGAAGCTGGGCTGACCCCGAACGGCCCGCCGGCCTCCCGACCCGATCCGCCCGCCGGCCTCCCGGGCGGCCCGAGCCGCACTCCGCCCGCGAGTACCACCCCTCGACCTCGCGTCAGCGCCTCCGCCGGTCCTCCGGGGCCGTGTCCGACACCACCGGCCCTGGTGTGGGCACGACGAGATCACGGGCCCGTGGCTCCGAGGCGCGTGACCGCGGGCCGCTCGTGCCGGGGTGGTCGTCGACGGGGGACTCGGCGGGCCGGGGCGACACCGTGGGCCCTGTCGTGGGGGAGGGCGTGGTGGTCACCGGCGGCGGGGCCAGCGGGACGGTCGGGGTGACGGGCCGGTCGGAGGTCGTCGCGTTCTGCAGCGGCAGCGCGACGAGCAGGGCCATGGCGCATGTGAGACCGGCGCCGACCGTCGTGCGGACCAGCCGTCGCCGCGCGGCACGGCGGCGGATCGCCTCGAATCCGCCTGGCGGCGGGCCGAGACGCTCGGCCGTGGGCCGCAGGAGTTCGGCGAGCGGATCGCCCGGCTCGAACTCGGGGTCCTCGTCAGCGTGAGTGATCAAGGTTTCTCCTCAGGTGGGCACGGAGCAGCTCCCTGGCCGCGTGAAGATCGGCCTTGATGGTTCCTTCCTTGCGTCCGGTCACCGCGGACACCTCGCGGACCGGCAGGTCAGCGTAGTAGTGCAGCAGGATCGGCACCCGCAGCCGCTCCGGCAGCGCCTGCACCAGCATCCGCACCGACGGGTCGGAGGGTTCCGTGTGCGGGCGTACGGCGGCCTCGGTGCCGACCCGGCGCACGGTTCTGCGCTCGCGGTCGAGCCGTCGCCAGTGGTCGCGCACCAGATTGGCCGCGGTGACGTACAGGAAGGCCCGTGGTTCCGACACGGACGTCCAGCGCGACCACAGACGGGTGAACGCCTCGGAGGCGATCTCGTGGGCCGTCTCGTCGTCGTCGACCAGACGGCGGCACCAGCCGGCGAGGCGCGGGTAGAGGGCGGCGAAGAGCTCGGACGCTGCCTGCTCGCGGGACCGTTTCAATGCTCTCCATGGTCGGGGCGGCCCCGGTGACGGGGCACCGCTCGTGGACGCGGGGACGGCGTGCGTGCCGGGCCGTCGCTACGACGGCCCGGCACCCGGACGCCGGATCAGGGGGCGGTGGCGCGGAGCGCCGCGAAGACGATCACGTTGTCGCGGTACTCGCCGTCCTCCAGCGGCCCGCCGCACGTGATGAGCCGCAGCTCGGGCTGTGCGGTGTCGCCGTAGACGTCCTCCGTGGGGAAGTCGGCCTTGGCGACCGTGCGGACCGAGGTGACGGCGAACCGCGCCGCCCTGCCGTTCTCCAGACGCACCGTGATCCCGTCGTCCCTCCGCAGCTCCGCCAGGTGACGGAAGACTCCGTCGCCGTGGGCGCCGACCGTGACATGGCCGAGGATCACCGAGGGACCCGGCCGGCCGGGCGTGGGTGAGTACCGGTACCAGCCGGCCGGGTCGTCCGCCGTGATCGGGGGGACCTCCACCGTGCGGTCCGGGGCCAGACCCAGCCGTACGACCGGGGTGTCGACCCCGACGGCGGGGATCTCCAGACCGACCGGCACCGAACGCGCCAGGGGACGCGGCCCGGGGACGGGTGACCCCGCCGCGGCGGGCGGCCGGTCGCCCGGCGTCGCCGTCGCGGCAGGCCCGTCGTCGGCGGAACCGCCACCGCCACATCCCGTGACCAGGCAGGCCACGGCCATGGCGGCGACGGCGCGCCTGGAGAACGGGGTCATGCCCCGGACGCCCGGCGGCGTACGACGAAGACCGCCGCGCC
This sequence comes from Streptomyces sp. NPDC014764, assembly GCF_043082785.1. Taxonomy (NCBI): domain Bacteria; kingdom Bacillati; phylum Actinomycetota; class Actinomycetes; order Kitasatosporales; family Streptomycetaceae; genus Streptomyces; species Streptomyces sp. NPDC014764. The sequence continues at coordinate 158,366 of NZ_JBIBXY010000014.1, forward strand.
GCCCGCGGCGAGCACCGCGGCGGCGCCCCCGCCGATCAGCAGGCCGTCGCCGCCGGACTGTCCGGCCGGCGCGTCACCGGTGTCCGGCGCACCGCGCGGCACCACGGTGACCCCGTCGGTGTCCTCCGCCGGAGCCGGAGTGGCCTCGGCGGCACCGCGGTCGGACGGGACCGGGCTCGGGCCGGTCTCGGCCGCCTGCTCGCCGGAGTCGGTGGGCGCCGCCGTCGTGTCGGGGACCGGGGAGGGATCGTCGGCGAACGCCGGCATCGCGGTGGCCAGCACGGCGGTGCACGCGAGTGCCGCCGCGCTCAGGACGTTTCGGCGCATGGAATGCTCTCTTTCCTGGGTCCGCCCGCACGGTCGTCCGGCGGGCTGGGGGATGGATCGTGCGGAGAGACGGGGGAGCGGGGGCCCAGGTTGCAAAGAGAAGGTAAAGCCGTGAACGGCGGTGCTGCGGGCTCAGTCGAGGATCGCCGTCGCCTCCACCTCGACCAGCACGTCCGGCTCGAAGAGATGGTCGACGCCGATGAGGGACGACGGCGGGAGCGGCAGGCGCAGTCCGATCTCTTCGGCGACCTCCTCCACGCCCGCCATGAACGGGCCGATCTTCTCGGGCGCCCAGCCGGTGACGTAGAAGGTGAGGCGCAGGACGTCGTCGAAGGAGGCGCCGGCGCCGTGCAGGCCCCGCGCCGTGGCCCGGAGCGCGTGGGCGACCTGCCCGGCGAGATCCCCCGGCGCGAGCGGAGTGCCGTCGGCGGCGCGGGCGACCTGCCCGCTGACGTGCACGTGGCGGGTGCCCGTCCCCACGGCGACGTGCTCGTACGGGGTGGGCTGCAGCATGCCTTCGGGCGTGAAACGGCGGACGGTCACGGGGGTCTCCTCGTGTCGAAGCAGTAGGTATACCCTTGATACTTGGTGGCCGAAGGACACTTCAAGGAGACCAGGTATCGTGCCGGAAACCGAAGGCGGCCGCGCGAGCGGCGAGCTGCGTATCGACAACGCGCACCGCGAGCTGCTCGACCAGGTGCTGGACAAGTGGTCGCTCAGCGTCCTCAACGAACTCTGCGAGCGGCCCTGCCGTTTCAACGACCTGCGCCGTGCCATCCCCACGGTCACCCAGAAGTCGCTCACCGCGACCCTGCGCAGACTCGAACGCAACGGCATCGTCGAGCGCGAGGTCGTCAGCTCGCGCCCCGTCGCCGTGGAGTACCGCATCACGCCGCTCGGCAAGACCATGCGACGCCCGGTCGACGTGCTGCTGGAGTGGGCCACGGCCCACATGCCCGACATCGAGCGGGCCCGCGACGCCTTCGACGCCGCCCTCGACTGACGCACGCGCCGTTCGCGCGACAGCGGAGCACGGGCCGCGCCCCGGGTGTACCGAGGGGCCGGAACGCACCGCGCGACGCGACAGGGAGCGATACGTGGCGATCCGACGTGACGGACGACGTGGCCGTTGTCGTCGACGACCTGGACGACACGGTCGCCCGACTGCGCCGCCACGGCGCGGAACCCGTCGGCGAGGTGGTGCGGTACGGGAACGCCTGCCGCCTCTGCTGCCTCTGTCGCCTCTGCGGGCCGCGCGGCCCGTCGGGTCCCGTCAGGGACCGGCCGGCCGGCCGGTCCGTCCGGGGGAGTTGACCTCAACCCCGCTTGAGTTCCTACGTTCGTCCTCGAGAGCCGCGGCGACGGGCCGCGGCGCCCCACGAGGAGCCCTGTCATGGACGAGCGTACGGTCGATGCGGAGATTCCCGCGCGCTACCAATACGCGGTGGTCCCGCACATCATGGTCGACGACGCCGCGGCCGCGATCGACTTCTACCGGCGGGCGTTCGGCGCGCGGGAAGACTTCCGGCTGGAGGCGCCGGGCGGGGGAGTGCTGCACGCCGAGATCACCATCGGGCGGTCGGCGCTGATGCTGGGGGACGCGAGCGTGAAGGAGGCGGAGGACGCGTCCTTCACGGCGCCCGCCTTCCTCGGCGGCGGCACCTCCGTCACGCTGCACGTTTTCGTGCCGGACGTCGACGCGCTGGCCGCGCGGGCGGAAGCGGAGGGAGCGGAGATCCTCCAGCCGCCGACGGACATGTTCCACGGCGACCGCACGGTGATCCTGCGGGACCCGTCGGGGCACCTGTGGGTGTTCCTGACCCACCTCGAGGACGTGAGCGAGGACGAAATCAGGCGACGCCTGGCGGCCGCCGCCCCGTGACCACGGGGGGCGCGCCCGCCGCTCAGGCGGCCGCCTCCTCGACGGTGACGCCCAGACGCCCGGCCACGGTGGTGAGCGCCGCGCCCAGCGGCAGCCCCACCCGAGCCCGGGCGTGCCGGTCGCCGCGGGTCGGATCCCGGTTGACGATCAGCACGGGCTTGCCGCTCTCCGCCGCCAGCCGCACGAACCGCAGCCCCGACATCACGGTCAGCGAGGAACCCAGGACCAGCAGGGACTCCGACTCCCGCACCATCTGCCGGCACAGCTCGACCCGCTGCGGCGGCACCGTCTCCCCGAAGAAGACCACGTCCGGCTTGAGGACGCCGCCGCACACCGCGCACGGCACCACACGGAAGCCGACGACCTGGTCGTCGGTGAGGTCGGCGTCGCCGTCGGGGTTGATCCCGGCGGCCACCGGCGAGAAGCCGGGGTTCGCCGCCTCCAGCCGCTCCGCGAGTTCACTGCGCGGGCTCATGCGCCCGCACGAGAGGCAGACCACCCGGTCCAGGCTCCCGTGCAGCTCCACCACACCCTGGCTGCCGGCGGCCTGGTGCAGCCCGTCCACGTTCTGGGTGATCACACCCGACACCAGGCCGTCGCGGCCGAACGCGGCCACCGCCCGGTGCCCGGCGTTGGGCAGGGCATGGCCGAAGGTCCGCCACCCCATATGGCTCCGCGCCCAGTACCGGCGCCGGGCGGCGCCCCCGCCCACGAACTCCTGGAACGTCATCGGGGTGTGCCGGCTCAGACTCCCGCCCTCGCCGCGGTAGTCGGGGATCCCGGACTCCGTGGAGATCCCGGCCCCGCTGAGCACCAGCACCCCACCGGCACGCAGCGCGTCGACAACGGGTTCCAGGTCCGTGGTGGCCGGCGGCAGGTCCTCCGCCGGGGTCCATCTCAAAGTGGGGCGCACGCGCATGCCCACCAGGGTACGGAACGCCTGCAAACGCCCGGTGGTCCCGTGCTCCGGCGACCGGTGCCGGCACTCCGCCCCGACCTCAGGTCCCCGCCGCCCCCTTCTCCCGCAGCGCCTTCCCGACCGACCACACCGTCGCCACCAGCGGTACGGCCACCACCGCGCCCACGACGCCCGCCGCCACCGCGCCCGCCACCACCGACAATGCGACCACGACGGGGTGGAGACGGACGGCCCAGCTCAGGACCAGCGGGTGCAGGAGATGGCCCTCCAGTTGTGCGATGACCACGATGAGCGCCACCACGACCAAGGCGGTCACCGGCCCTTTCGTGGCGAGGGCGACGACCGCGGCGACCGCCAGGGCGACGGGGGAGCCGATCAGCGGTACGAAGGCGGCGACGAACTCCAGCACCGCCAGCGGCACGGCGAGCGGGACGCCCAGCGCGAACAGGGCCAGACCGACGAGGACCGCGTTGGTCACGGCGACCAGCAGGATGCCGTGCGTGTACCCGGTGAACGTCCGCCACGCGGTGTCGCCCGCCACCGACCACGTCCGTCGTGCCGGCGTGGGCACCTGCTCGCAGAACCACCGCCAGTACCGGTCCCCGGAGTGGACGAAGAAGACCGCGCAGAACAGCGCCAGGGCGAGCACGGTGAGGACCTCCACCACGCGTCCCACCCCGCTCAGCGCCGTGCTGAGCACCGTGGCACGGTGACTGGACAGCAGCTCGCCGGCGCGGGACTGAAGGTCGTCGAACACGGTCGGCGACAACCGGAACGGCGGCTGCTCCAGCCGGCGTTCGATCCGTTCCACCCCCGAGACGAACTCCCGCTCCAGCGTGGTGCGTTGACCCGCGATCGCCTCGCCGACCAGGGCCAGCCCGCCCACCACCAGCAGCACACCGCCGACGACCGCGCCCGCCACGGCGAGCGCGCGCGGCACGAACCGCGCGAACAGGTCCGCCACCGGCCGCAGCACCGCCGTGAAGACCAGGCCCAGGAAGACGGCGACCGCGATGCGGTGGAACTGCCCCAGCACCGAGAACGCGGCCCGTACGACGACCCCGACCGCGATCAGCCGCCATGCGTACGCGGCGGCCGTGCGCAGAGCACCCGGCACCCGCGCGGCAGTGGGTCGCGTGCGCGGGCCGGGCGGGGGTGAGGCGGCCGGATCCGGGGGCGTGGACATCTCCAGCGATGTACCACCCGGCGTCCCGGCGGCAACGCGGACGACCCGGGATTCGCCCGCATGGTCACCGCGCCGGCACCCCGGAAGGTGCTGCGCACCCACCACCGCGCCCAGCGGCTGCCCCGCCGGACACCGGCCGCGTCCTGTTCACCGAACGGTCACCCCCGGTCCAGCAGCCGCTCCGCCATCGCCCGCGCGTCCCGCAGGCAGCGGCTGTCGCCCTCCAGGCCCGCCCGCACCATCGCGCCCTCCAGCAGGAAGGCGATCTGCCGTGCCGTGGCCCGGGCGGCGGCGGGAGAGCCGGGAAGCAGTGCCGTGACATGCTCCTCGATCATCCGCTCCACCTCTTCCTTCTGCCGGCGCACCTGCGCCCGCCCCTCGTGCCCGGCGGGCATCTCCGAGGCCGCGTTGAGCAGTCCGCACCCCCGGAAGTCGCCCGTGGGAGGGGCGTCCGCGCCGTCGATGTAGGTGTCGAAGACGCCCAGCACGCCGTCGCGGGGGTCCGGTTCCGTCCCCACGCGCTCCCGGTACCGCACCAGCCAGTCCTCGTGCCGGTCGTCCAGGTACGCCCTGACGAGGTCCGCCTTGGAGGAGAAGTTGTTGTAGAGACTCATTTTCGCCACGCCGGCCTCGGCGGTGATGGTGTCGATGCCCGTGGCCGTCACGCCCTCCTGGTAGAAGCGCCGCGCCGCCGCCCGCAGGATCCGCTCCCGCGCCGGGCGTCTCCTCTCCGGCCGGACCGCTGCCGCCGGGTCCTGCTCCCTCGACATGACGCACCCCTCTCTGGGTAGACTGGTCTACCTAGTCTACCGTCGGTGTCACTCCGATGGCTCCACCGCCCCCGGCCCCGAGGAGGGCACCATGTCGTTCCTGACCGACAACGTCGTCGTCGACGGAGTACGCCTGGCCTACCGCGACAGCGGAAGCGGAGAGCCGGTCGTCTTCCTCCACGGCACGCCCTCCCACTCCTACGAGTGGCGCGACGTCGTCCCCCGCATCGAGGCGGCCGGCCACCGCGTCGTCGCGTACGACCTGCTGGGGTACGGCCTCTCCGAACGACCCGTCCACCGGGACACCTCCGTCGCCGGCCAGACCGACCTGCTCGGACACCTCCTCGACGCCCTCGGCGTCGAGGAGGCGACCCTGGTGGCGCACGACATCGGCGGAGCCGTCGCCCTACGCTTCGCCCTCGCCCACCCCGGACGGGTGCGCCGCCTGATGATCATGGATTCGGTGAGCTACGACTCCTGGCCCTCGCCCACCTGGCGCCGGATCATCGACGAGGAGCTGGACTCGCACGCGGCCCTGCCGCAGGAGGAGTTCGACGCCCTGCTGACCCGTCAGCTCTCCATGACGGTGGCCGACACGTCGCGGATGAGCGGCGACGTCCTGCGCGCGTACCTCGCGCCCCACACGTCACGGCTCGGCCGCACCTCCTTCTTCGAGCACCAGGTGCGCCACTACGACGCGCGCTACACCCAGGAGATCGCCGGCCGGCTCGGGGAGCTCACGATGCCCGTGCGCATCCTCTGGGGCGCGGAGGACCAGTGGCAGCCCGTCCACTACGCGGAGCGCCTGCGCGACGACATCCCCGGCGCCGAACTCGTCGTCGTGCCCCACGCCGGCCACTTCCTCATGGAGGACGCGCCCGACCGCGTCGTCCGCGAGATCCGTGACTTCCTGGCCGCGACACCCGTGTCCTGACCCTCACCCGGCCCGGCGGACGAGCAGGACATGGTCGGTCACCTCGGCCGTGACGCCGTCCGGGCCCGTCGCGGTCCGGCGGGACGCGTCGGCCCGCTCCACCGTCCAGACCGCCGGGTCGAGCCCGATCCCCGCGGCGACCTCCCGCGGGGACGGATGGCGAGCGCCCGGATCCTGGTTCCACGACCAGGGCGCCGTCGAGCCGTGATCCACGACCAGCAGGCGCCCGCCCGGCCGCAGCGCGTGTGCCGCCGCGCGCAGCACGGCCGACCGGTCCAGGTCGTACGGGGTGTGCAGATAGTGGGCGCTCACCAGCTCGAACGCACCGGCCGGGAACGACGTCCGCAGGTCGGTCCGTACGGCGGTGACCCGGTCGTGGACGCCGTGCGTGCGGGCGAGCGCGGTGAGCCGGTCGACCGCGACGGCCGAGATGTCGGCCGCGGTGACCCGCCACCCGGCACGGGCCAGCCACAGCGCGTCACCGCCGTTGCCGCACCCGAGGTCCAGGGCCTCGCCGGGCGGCAGACCCGTCACCGTCTCCGTCAGCCGGACGTTGGGGGACGGGCTGTCCGTCGCGGGGCGGGCGGCGTGGACGCCGTCCCAGAACGTGACCGCGCTGGTGCTGCTCATCGGGAACTCCCTCAGGTCGTCGTCGATGCGCCCAGTCTCGGCAGCCGACCACCGCAACGGCACGGAATCTTGCCGTTGTGGCAAGCTGGCGCGATGGACGGCACGACGGACGACGAGGTACTGGACGCCGTGGGCCCGAGGCTGCGCGCGCTGCGCCGTGACCGCGGACTCACACTGGCCGACGTGGCGGCCGTCACCGGCGTCTCCGAGAGCACCCTGTCCCGGCTGGAGAGCGGCCGGCGCCGGGCGACGCTCGAACTGCTGCTGCCGCTGTCCCGCGTCTACGACGTGCCGCTGGACGACCTGGTGGGGGCGCCCCGCACCGGCGACCCGCGGATCCACCTGAAGCCCGTCACCCGGTTCGGGATGACCTTCGTACCGCTGTCCCGCCGCCCGGGCGGCGTGCACGCCTTCAAGCTCATGATCCCCGCCCGGTCCGCGCCCGCGGCGCCGACGCCGCAGACCCACGAGGGCTTCGAGTGGCTCTACGTCCTCACCGGCCGTCTGCGGCTCCTCGTCGGTGAGCGCGACCTGACCCTGTCACCCGGCGAGGCGGCCGAGTTCGACACCTCCTTGCCGCACTGGCTGGGCACCGCCGACGGCAAGGCCGTCGAACTCCTCGTCCTCTTCGGCCTCCAGGGCGTCCGCACCCACCTCCGAACCGACCCTCGCACCGGACGCGAGCCGGAGTGAACGAGCACGCGGAAGGCCCCCGTCTCCGCTTGGGTTCAAGGGGTCGTCGCAACACCGCCTGGTTTCAGGTGGTGAGTAGATCACGTAGACGCTCGGCTGGGGTATCCCAGTCGAGCGTCTTGC